>CAZCBE010000155.1:0-14706 GCA_964496695.1 uncultured Klebsiella sp. | reverse complement strand
CCCCCCCGCCCCCCGCCCGCGCTGGCGTGGGGGGGTGGGGGGGGGGCGGCGCCCCCCCCCCCCCTCCGGCGGCAAGCTACCGACTTGCATTGGGATTTGGTATCGTTCCCGCGCTTCTCATTAGTGCCGGTCAGTGCAGGTTAGTGGTTCATCGTCTTCGTTCCCTCACATTAGATGGTAGCCAGCCCCCTGTGAACTTCCGAGTTGCCCCCGCCGCGCGCGGCCCTGAACAATCCCCGCATGGAAATGCTCCGCGCCAAAGTGCCTGACGACTGGCTGCCGCGCACGCTGGCGAACCTGCCCGCCGTGCTGGTGGACCACGCGCACCTCGAGCGCAAGGCCGCCACCACCGCCATCACGCTGGAGCGCTACCGCGACCTCTTCGGCCGCGTCGAAGACCTGAACGCCATCGCCATCGAGGAACTGCAGCACTTCCAGCTCGTGCTCGCGCTGCTCAAGCGCCGCGGCATCCCGTTCGCCCAGCCGCATCCCAGCCCGTGGATCTCCGGCCTCATGCACGCGATGCGCAAGGGCATGAGAATGCAGGTCATTGACCACCTCATCTGCTGCGCGCTCATCGAGGGCCGGAGCTGCGAGAAGTTCCAGATCCTCGGCCGCGAACTTCAGCCGCTCGATCCCGAGCTCGCCGCCTTCTATGCCAGCCTCGTCGAGTCCGAGGGCAACCACTACGCCACCTACATCCTCATGGCCCGCGCGATTGACGACGCCGAGACCACGCGCCGCCTCGATTACTTCCTCGACCTCGACGCGGAGCTGATCCGCCAGCCACATGACCTGCCCATCTTGCATTGAACCCGTGCCGGCGACTTGCAGTCGCCGCCTGTGGGCGCAAGCAGACCAAACGCGGCGGCTGCAAGCCGCCGGCACAGTCGCGGGCGCAACGCCTGAAATTCCTCCGCCATCCGCAGCGTCCAAGTCCCCGCTCATGAAATTCCTGCAAAAGCTTGCTCTGGCCGTCCTCCTCGCCGCGCCACTCCTCACCCAAGCCCAGCCCGCGCGCGACCACATGGTGGTGCTCATCAGCGTGGACGGCCTGGCGTCCTACTTCTTCGACGACCCGAAGGCGGACCTCCCCACCATCCGCCAGCTCGCCGCCGGAGGCGCGCGCGCCGAGCGGATGCGCGCCTCAACACCCACCGTCACCTGGCCCAATCACACCACGCTCGTCACCGGCGTCACGCCCGGCAAGCACGGCGTGCTCAACAATTCCTACTGGGACCGCGCGAAAGGCGCCTCCGTGCCGCTCATCCCGGACCCGCTCTTCAACAAGGAGGAGATTGTCAAGGTCCCGACCATTTATGACGTGACGAAGGCCGCCGGCCTCAAGACCGCCGCCATCATCTGGCCCGCCTCGCGCGGCGCTAAGACGCTCGACTGGACCGTGCCCGACTGCTTCAGCAACTCGCTCTGGACCGCGCACAGCACGCCCTCGCTGCTCGCCGAGTTTCGCGAGGCGAAGATTCCCTACGAGCGGCAGGAGGAATGGTGCAAGTCCCCGGGCGGCGGCGTCTCCCGCGACCGCATGTATGCGCAGATGACCGCGCACATCATCGCGAAGCACCGCCCGAACGTCATGCTCCTGCACCTCGTCGAGCTGGACCACGCGAACCACCAGAAAGGCCCGCGCAGCCCGGAGAGCTACGCCGCCGTCGCCTTCGAGGATGAAATGGTGAAACAAGTCCTCGACGCTGCGAATGCCGCCTTCCCCGGCAAGCACACCTTCATCGTCGCCAGCGACCACGGCTTCATGCCCTACCAGCAGCAGATTCAGGCGAACGTGCTGCTCAAGCAGGAAGGCCTCATCAAGGTCGAGGGCACCAAGGTCGTCGAGCGCAAGGCCTGGGCGCTCGGGCAGTTCGTCTATGTGCTCGACCAGCCGCGCCGCGCGGAGCTGGTCAAATCCCTCGCGGCCAAGCTCCGCACCTTGGAGGGAGTCGAGTCCGTCATCGAAGAAAAGGATTTCGCGAAGATCGGCCTCGTCACGCAGGACGCGGACCCGCACATGCCCAACCTCGTCATCAACCCCAAGGAAGGCTACTCCACCTCCGACACCGTGGCCGGCGAACTCCTCGTCTCGCCCAAGAGCGAGAACACGAAGGGCGCGCACGGCCACGACCCCGCGCACCCGCTCATGCACGCCTCGTTCGTCGCGTGGGGCGCGGGCATCAAGCCCGGCGTGGTGGTGAAAGACATCCGCAATCTCGACGTGGCCCCGACCATGGCCCACCTGCTCGGCCTGCAAATGAAAAACGTCGAAGGCCGCGTGCTGACGGAGATGCTCGCGGCGCCGAAGCGGGGCAAATGAAGCCGCCCAGTGCGCATCCGCGCACTGCCTCCCCGGGGCGCAGCCCTCTGGGCCGCAGCGGCGACCTTGCAGAGCGTGCTCCGGAATTTCCCAAGTCATTCCCTGCGGCCAGCCGCTGCGGCTCAGAGGGCCGCGCTCGGAGCAGTGTCAAGCCGCACCCGCCCGCTGGGCTGTGGTTGCCAGCCGCGCCTCGTGCAGCCACGCTACCGCCATGCGCCAGCTTCCGCACACCCGCTCCTGCTTCGTCTGCGGCGAATCCAACGCCCACGGGCTGAACCTGCGTTTTGAATCCGTCGGCGACGAGGTCCGCACCCGCTTCACGCCACGTGCCGAGCACATCGGCTTCAAGAGCGTCACCCACGGCGGCATCCTCGCGACGGTGCTCGACGAGATCATGGTCTGGGCCGTGGCAGTGCGCACGCAGCGCTTTGCCTACTGCGCGGAAATGACCGTGCGCTTCCTCCAGCCGTCCAAGCCGGACGAGGAATTGCTGGTGGTCGCCGAACTGGTGGCGAACCGGCGGAACAAACTGTTCGAGGCGAAGGCGGAACTGCGCGATGCAGCGGGAACGATCTACGCCACCGCCACCGGCAAGTATCTGCCCGTCCCTGCCGATGATGTCTCCCCGATGCTGGCCGAACTGGTCGGCGACCTCAGCGTCATCGCGAACAGCTCCCCTGCCCCGTAGTCGCAGGCTTCAGCCTGCGCGTCATTTCCGTGGTCCTGACGCGCAACCTAAAGGTTGCGACTACAATGCACACGGACCGCGACGTTCACGTCGCTTCAACGTCCGAACACGCAGCGCTTTCCTATCGCCAACGAGCCTCGCACGCTGAAGCGGCATGAATGCCGCGCCCCACTACACGCCCTGCGCCCCACCCACGACACGGCAGCGCATCGTGGTGAGCTTCCGCCCGGTCGCCGCAGCGTAGCCTTCGGCCACCCGGGCCATGAAATCTTCGGCCTCGCTCCACGCCACGAGGTTCACCGTGTAGCCGCCGAAGCCGAACCCGGACAGCCTGGCCCCGAGACAGGAGGGCTGTGCCCGCGCCAGTTCCACCAGCAAATCCAAATCCGGCGAGCTGTTCTGGAAAAACTCCCGCGCGCTGTCATGGCTCTGGAACAGGTATTGGCCGAACTGCTCCCAATCCTCACTGCGCAGCGCCCGCTCAGCGGCAACCACCCGCTGATTCTCGCCCACCACATGATACGCGCAGGCGTGCTGGCGGGCGGTAAGCTGATGACGCGCGGCCTTGAGCTGGGCGGGCTCCACGGCGCGCAAGGACTTCACCCCGAGCCCCCGCGCCGCCGCCGCACAGTGATAGCGCAGCGCGGCGGAGCGGGCTTCCACCACCGGACTCAGCCGCCCCGTGTCGCAGACCACCAGCGCGATCTCACCGATGAGCGGCAGCACCTCCACCGTGCCCGGCTGCGCATCCACCAGCAGGGCATGAAACTCTTCCGCGCACAGCGAGGTCATGGCATCGAGCACGCCGCCGACTTCACCGGCAACCCCGTGGCCGGCAGTCCGGCAGAGGCGCGCCATGCGGAGCCGCTCCAATTTGGTTGGCGCGGGCATTTTCTCCCGGCCCAGCCGACGGATCACCGCCCCCGTTTCGGTGAGCTTGTGCGGATACAATTGCCGCACCAGGAGCGCCGTCGCCGCCATCAGCGCACCGGAACTGCCAAAGCCCGCGCCCGGTGAAATCTCGCTGTGCACCGCCGCGTTGAACCCGCCAAAGTGCACGCCGCGCTCGCGCAACTGCTGGAGCACCGCCTTGACCAGCGCGGTCCACGGCGCATCCGGGTTCAAAGCCAGGTCACTGAGCCAGCCCACCTCGCGCTGCGGATAGGCGGAGGACACCAGTTCAATGCGCCCGTCCATCCGGGGCGCGCAGGCGAGGCAGAGGTGACGGTCAATCGCGACGGTCAGCGCCAGGCCCTCGTTCCATTCTGCATGGCTGCCGAGCAGTTCAAGCCGCGCAGGAGCCTTCACCAGGTGCGTCGGCGCGTGGCCGAACGCGTGCTTGAAGAGTGTGCGCGTGGCCCCGACCGGATCGCGCGGAGGCAGGCGGCGGCTGGGAATGGGGGCGGGCACGGCGGCGCGATCATGCCAAACTCAGGAGACCGGTTCAACGATGGGCCTGACCCACGTAGCGGCAGGCATCCTGCCTGCCGTAGAGCCGGGGCTTCCAGCCCGGCGGGAGAAAAGCCGCTGAACCCATCGCTAGCTCTGAACTTCCAAGCCCGACTGCCTCACCGTGGCGTTTCTTCCGGGCGGCGAGACGCCGCCCTCTACGGCAGGCCGGAGGCCTGCCGCCACACGGCACGGTCGCACCCCCAAGCCCCATAACCGGTGCGGGAATCACTTTGACCCTTAGGCATAAATATGCTGCCATGCCCTCGAATCAAGCACGGAGGAGCCGCCACCGGCATCAGGCTGTGGTGTCTGCTCCCTTTGAGCATTGCGAAGCACATGAAAACCTTCCGTCCCCTCTGGTTGTGGCTGGGCTGTCTCCTCCTGCTGGCCGCGCCGATGGCGCACGCGCAAATCATCACCACCATCGCCGGCACCGGCACCGCTGGCTTCAACGCGGACGGCATCGCGGCGATCAGTTCCCAGTTGAACCAGCCTTACAAAGTGTTTCTTGATTCCGCAGGCAACTTGTTTATCGCCGACTACAACAACACGCGCATTCGTCGGATCGCTGCCGCCACCGGCATCATCACCACCATCGCCGGCACTGGCGTCAACGGCTTCAGTGGTGACACTGGACCGGCGACCAGCGCTCTCCTCACCAAGCCAGCCGGCGTTTTCGCGACGCCTGCCGGCGATGTTTTCATTGCGGACACCTCCAACAACCGCATTCGCAAGGTTGACTCGGGTGGCACCATCACAACGGTGGCGGGCAATGGCACGGGTGGCTTCGGCGGTGATGGGGGTCCGGCCACCAGCGCGATGCTGGCCGGACCGTATGAGGTGGTCGTTGACACGGCCGGCAACATTTTCATATCCGATCAGAACAACGACCGCATCCGGCGTGTGGATGCGGCCACAGGAGACATTTCCACCTACGCGGGAACCGGCACGCCTGGTTTCAGTGGTGATGGGGGGGCGGCAACCAGTGCCGACTTGAACAACCCGACCGGCATGGCGCTGGATGCGCAGGGCAATCTCTACTTCGCCGACTACAACAATTCTCGCATCCGCCGAATCGACGCAGCCAGCCAGAACATCTCGACCGTTGCCGGCAGCGTAACTGCGGGCGGATTTGCTGGCGATGGCGGCCTCGCCACGGCTGCACGATTGCGCGCCCCGCGCGGCATTGCACTCGGCGCCACCGGAGAATTTTTTATTGCCGACAGCAATAACAACCGCATCAGAAGAGTGGATACGAATGGCATCATCACCACCTACGCGGGCACAGGGGTGGCAGGCTTCTCAGGCGATGGGGGCGCGCCGACTGCGGCGCAGCTCGATTATCCGGTCAGTCTTGCGATCGCCGCCAACGGTGACCTGTTCGTGTCCGACCAGAACAACAACCGCATCCGCAAAATCACCCCGCCCGTGTTCACCAGCGTGACCGGCACGGTCCGCAACGCCAGCACCGGCGCTGGCCTCCCCGGCGTCAGCATCCGCATCGGCACCAACGCCGTGCTGAGCGACCCCTCCGGCAACTACACCCTCACCAACATCCTGGTCAGCACGGTGCAGCTCATCGCCACCAACTCGGGCTTCGTCGGCCTCACCAACACGCTGACCCTCACCAGCGCTCCCAGCAACCCGTTCAGCTTTGCGATGTCTCCGGTCATCCTCGGGGCTAACACCTTCCGCATCGTCCTCACCTGGGGCGCCCAGCCTCGCGATCTGGACTCCTACCTGCTCACCCCGGTGATCAGCGGCGTCAACCACGAGATCAGCTACGCCGACACCGGCAGCCTCATCGCCGCGCCCTTTGCCCAGCTTGACGTGGATGACACCGACGGCTTCGGCCCGGAGACGATCACCATCACCAACCTGTTCCCCGGCACCTACGAGTTCTTCGTCAACAAATTTTCCCTGACCCCGGCACTCGCCGGGTCGGGGGCCCAGGTAGATGTCTATTCCGCGGCCGGCCTGCTCCAGACCATCACCGTGCCGCTGGTGGGCGTGGGTGACTATTGGCGCGTGCTGCAGATTGATGGCGGCTCCGGGTTTGTCACCATCCTGAACATCATCACGAACAACCAGCCGGACTTCCCGACCAGCACCACGCCGGCCATCGTGATCCAGCCCACGAGCCAGACCGGCTTTGTCAGCAACAACATCAATTTCACGGTGTCTGCGTCCGGCGCGATGCCCCTGCTTTACCAGTGGTTCTTCAACTCGAACCCGCTCCCCGGCGCGACCAATGCCACGCTGGCGCTGGGCAACCTCCTGACCAGCCAGGCGGGCGACTACTTCGTGGCGGTGAGCAACAGCTTCGGCTCGGTGGCCAGCCTGCCTGCCACGCTCACCGTGTTGACGAACTCACAGCCGCCGCCTTTCCAGTGGGTGCATCTCATCGGCGCCGCGGGCAATGACGTGAGCGAAGCGGTGCGGGTGGACGCCGCCGGGAATGCCTACCTCGCCGGCCAGTTCAGCGGCACGATCTCCATCGGCGGCACCAACCTCACGGCCACCGGCTTCCCCGATTCCTTCATCGCCAAGCTCGCGCCGAACGGCACCTGCATCTGGGCCCGCTCCTTTGGCGGCGCCCTGGCCAGCACGCTGGCCACCGGCCTGGCGCTGGACTCCGCGGGCAATGTCTTCGTCAGCGGCGAGCAGTTCGGAACGACCAGTTTCGGCATCACCAATTTCACCAGCGCGGGGTCCAGCGACTGGTTCGTCGCCAAATACAACAGCGCGGGAACCTTCCAATGGGCACGCCGGTATGGCGGCACAGGCACGGATGGCGCGCACCGGGTCGCCACGGACTTGGCGGGCAACCTCTATGTGGTGGGTGATTTCGCGGGCACCGGCAGCTTCGGCACGAACGTCTTCACCAGCGCCGGGGCCAGCGACCTGGCCCTGCTGAAGCTGGATGCGAACGGCACCCTGCTCTGGGCCCGGCAGGCCGGCGGCCCGGGGAATGAGTTCAACGGCCGCGTGGCCGTGGATGGCACGGGCAACGCGCTCATCACCGGCACTTTTTCCGGCACGAACACCTTCGGCACCAACACCCTCGTCAGCGCCGGGGCGCAGGATGTCTTCGTCACCAAATACGACCCGAGCGGCAGCGTCCTCTGGGCCCGCCGGGCCGGCGGCCCCGGGGATGATCTGGGCAATGAGATCACCGTGGACAGCGCCGGCAATGCCTTTGTCACGGGCGAGTTCAACGGCATCGCCACCTTCGGGGGCACGAATCTCAACGGTCTGGGCGGGGCGGACGCCTTCGTGGCGAAATTCGACCCGTCGGGAACCATCACCCGCATCTGGCACATCGGCACCCCCGGCGATGACCGCGGGCGCGGCGTGGGCGTGGATGCCGTGGGCAACGTCTATGTGCATGGCGAGTTCACGGGCGTGCTGAACTACGGCGGCCTCCTCGTCACCAGTGCGGTCGGCTCCCGCGATGTGTTTGTGCTCAAGACCGGTGCGACCGGCAACCCCCTGTGGCTCAAGCGGGCGGGCAGCGCGAGCACCGACACCGGCGGCAACCTGGCGGTCGCCGCCAATGGCGATGCCTTTGTGGCCGGCTCAACGCTCAGCAACCCGGCCTTTGACAATCTCAACCTCACTGGCGCCGGCGGCAGCGACCTCTATCTGGCCAAGATTCCCGTCAGCGCCGGGCCGCTGCCGATCCCGGCGGGCCTCGTCGGCTGGTGGGCGGGGGATGGCAACGCGGTGGACTACGCGTGGACGAACCACGGATCTTTCTTCGGTGGGGCAACCAACGCCGCCGGCAAGGTGGGCGGCGCGTTTTCGCTGGATGGCGTGGATGATGCCATTGTCATCTCCACCAATGCGCTCAATGCCGCCTTCACCAACCTGACGATTGAAGCCTGGGTGTTCCCCACCGCCCATGGCAACAACGGGAGCACGGGGAAAAAGATCATCTCGAAGACGGAAGGACATGGCTTTGGTTTCAGTCTCTATGACGGCCGCATCCACCTTGACCTGCGGCTGTCCGGCGGCACCTTGGCCCAGGCGTTTGGCAATCCCGTGCCGTTGAACACTTGGACCCACGTCGCCTTTTCCTATAACGGAGCCACCGTCACCGCCTATGTGAATGGCGTTCCCGTCGGCTCCGCGGCCGCCAGCGGAGCGGTGCTAAACACCGCGAACGCGGACGTCTTGCTCGCCATCGGCCGGGAACCAGCACCGCCCGGACTTGATCCGAACGCTCAAACCCCTTGGGAGGGCCTGCTCGATGAAATCTCCGTTTACAGCCGCGGCCTGGCCCCGACGGAGATGCAGTCCCTCTTCACCACTGACAGCTATGGCAAGGTGCGTCCCCCACCCACCATCCTGGTGCAACCGCCCGCGCTCACCGTGGTGGATCAAAGCACGCCGGTGTCCCTCGGCGTCGCAGTGGCAGGCTACGGCCCGCTCGCCTATCAATGGCGCTTGAACGGCACCAACCTGCCCGGCCAGACCAACTTCTCCCTCAGCATTCCGGCCGCCTACTCCGTCCATGAGGGCACCTATGACGTGCGCATCACGCAGTTTGACAACGTCGCCACCAACAGCATGCCCGCCGTGCTCACCGTGCTGGGCCAGGGCGATGCACGGACCCTCTTTGGCGTCACCAATCACGTGGCCAACTTCATCCGCGTGGGCGGCGGCGCGGTCCCGTGGACCCTTACCTCCTCCAACACAATCCAAGTCGTGCCCAACTCCGGCAGCATCCAAACCACCCAGAGCTTCGGTGACTTCATCCTGCACGCGGAATTCCGCACGCCCAGTCCGACCGATGCCGCCAACGGCAACGCCGGCATCTACCTCCAGAACCGCTACGAGATCCAGATCTTCAACTCCTTCGGCATCGCCGTGCCGGGCTTGAATGACGCGGGTGCCATCTGGGGCCAGACCCCGCCCAGCGTCAACGCCGCCCTGCCCGCCGGGCAGTGGCAGACCTACGACATCATCTTCCGTCAGCCCCAGTGGAACCGGAACACCAAGGTGGCCAACGCCCGCGTCACCGTGGTGCTCAATGGCGTGACGGTGCAGAATGACGTGGCGATCCTCAGCCAGACCGGGGCGGGGGCTCCGGAAGGCCCCACGCCCGGCCCCGTGGTGCTGCAGGACAACGGCTCAGCGGTGCAGTTCCGCAATGTCCGCATCACGCCGCTGGACACGCCGCCGGAGTTTGCGTGGATGCGGCCCTTCGGCAGCACCAACGCCGCCGGGGCCAACACCGATTTCGCCCATGACATGGCGGCTGATCCGGCGGGCAATGTCTATGTGACCGGCAGCTTCTTCGGCACCGCCAGCTTCGGCCCGACCAACCTGACCAGCGCCGGGGACATAGACTTCTTCCTCGCCAAATACACCCCGTCCGGCGCCCTGATCTGGGTCGTGCGCGGCGGCGGCCCGTTGTTTGACTCAGGCCAGGAGGTTAAACTCGGCGCGGACGGCCACGTCTATGTCGCCGGCATCATGGAAGCCGGCGCAGTGTTCGGAACGAACGCGATGGGCAACGCCGGGGGGCATGACTTGTTCGTTGCCAAATTCACCTCGGACGGCCAGTTGGTCTGGATTCGGGGTGCCGGTGGAAGCCAGGATGACACCCCGCACAATCTGGCCGTGGATGCGAACAACAACGTTTATTTGGCCGGGCATTTGCAGACCACCTTCACCATTGGCACCAACACGCTGGTCTCCGCCGGGGCGTGGGACTACTTCCTCGCCAAATACGACTCCAACGGCGTGTTCCAATGGGTCCGCCAGGGCGCAGGCCCAGGCTTCGATTACGCGGAAGGTGCCGTCGTGGATCAGGCTGGGAATGTCTATACGGCCATCACGTTCCAAACTGCGTTCAGCCTGGGCGGCACCAACTTCACCGGCCTCGCCTCGCGTGACCTCTGCCTGGCTTCCTTCGACAGCAGCGGCACGCTGCGTTGGGCGCGTCAATTCGCCCTGCCGGGAACCCGGCGGGTTGGCAGCCTCCGGCGGGATGCGGCTGGCAATTTGGTCCTCGCCCTGAACTTCAGCGGCAATGTGACGCTGGGAACCAACACGCTGCAAAGCGCCGGTTCCGAGGATATTCTCATCGCCAAGTTCGACCCTGCCGGCACGCCGCTTTGGGCGCGCCAGGGGGGCAGCACTGGCGACGATTTCAACTCGGGAGACCTTGAGGTGGATGCGAACGACAACGCCTATCTGGTCACCAGTTTCGTGGGGCCGGCCACCTTCAGTGCGACCACCCTGCCGAACGTGGGCAATGATGACGCCGTCGTGGTGAAATACAGTCCCAGTGGCGACCAAATCTGGGCGTTTTCGCTGGGCAGCACCGGCACTGAACGCGCGCTCGGCATCGCGGTCGGACCAGACGGCCAGGCGCTCATCGGCGGAACGTTCGCCGGCACGATTGATTTCCGGGGCACCACCGCGACCAGTTTTGGCGGCAACGACGGGTTCGTTGCCAAGCTGGGAACGGTTCAACCTGGCATTACCCTCCAACCCATCGGCGGCAACGTCCTGGCGGGCCAGAACGTCACGCTGACCATCGGCGCCTCCGGCACGGGCACGCTGGCCTACCAGTGGCGCTTGAATGGCACGAACATCGCCGGGGCGACCGGAGCCACCTACACCATCCCCAATGCCACCACCAACGCGGCCGGCACCTACGACGTGCTGGTGACCCATGTCTATGGCACCGCCACCAGCAGCCCGGCGGTGTTGACTGTCATCCCGAGCACGAATCCGCTGAACTATGAATGGGCAGTGCGGGCGGGCAGTTCAGCCACCGGAGGCAATGGCGACTTTGGCAAAGGCGTCATCGTCACCGCTTCCGGAGACGTGATCGTGACCGGACAATTTAACGGCATCGCCAGCTTCGGCGCGACCAACCTGACGAATGGCAGCGGCAGTTTCACCGACATCTATCTGGCCAAATACAACGCCACGGGAGCGGTGCAGTGGGTGAGCCAGATCACCGGCATGTGGGATGAAACGTCGTTCGCACTCCAGCAGGACGCAGCGGGCAACCTTTATGTCAGCGGACGCTACGACACCACAGGAATTCTAGGCGGGCTCGGTCTGGTAAACAACGGCGGCTTTGAGGGCATTCTCGCCAAGTTTGACCCGGCGGGCACCCTGCTCTGGATCAGGCAGTTCGGTGCCAGCAGCGCCCCGGCACCCGGCCTGGAGCACGCCTACGGGCTGACCATTGACCCGGCGGGCAATCCCGTTATTACCGGCACGATCTTCGCGAACGCGACCTTTGGTTCCACGACCCTGGTTCTGGCCGGAACCCAGGACGGGTTCATCGCCAAATATGACCCTAGCGGCAACTTGTTGTGGGCGCGCCCCGCCGGAAGCACGGCCTTTGGCGAAGGTCAAGGGCTGGCCAATGACGCCGCCGGCAATCTTTATGTGTCCGGCTATTTTACGGGTTCGATCCTGTCGAATGGCGTGGCGATTCCCTCCACGGGCAGTTCGGATTTGTTTCTCTCCAAATACAGTCCGGCGGGAAGCCTCATCTGGATGCGGACCGCTGGTGGAACCGGCCAGGAAATGGGCCGGGACCTCGCGGTGGATCCCCAAGGTAATGTCATCATGACCGGCACCTTCACCGGCACCGCCACCTTCGGCCAGACGACACTGACAAGTGCGGGCGGCACGGACATGTTTGTTGCAAAGTATGACAGCGCGGGGAATCTCTTGTGGATCCGCTCCGGCGGCGGCACCGGCACCGAAGATTCGCTCGGTGCCGATCTTACCACGGACCGGATGGGCAACGTGTTTGTGACTGGAGCCTTCCAGACCACCGCACAGTTGGGCAGCACCGCGCTCACGAGCGCCGGTTCGGACGACGTGTTCGTCGCCAAGTATGCGCCTAACGGCTTGTTTTTGTGGTCGCACCGTTTTGGCGGCACCGGCTTTGATCACGCCCGTGGAATCGCCGTGGATGGCAGCGGGTCCGTGTTCGTGTCTGGCGCGTTTAACAATACCGTCACGGCGGGCACCAACGTCCTGACCAGCGCCGGCGGCCAGGACGCCTTCTTGTTCAAGCTGGCTGCGATCCCCCCAGTCATCACGACCCAGCCGACTGCTCAAACCATCGGCATCAGCCAGGGCGTCACCTTCACCGTCGGCGCCACCGGCACGCTGCCATTCGCGTATCAGTGGCAGATGAACGGCACGAACCTCCCCGGCGCGACAAATGCATCCTTTTCCATTCCTGCCGTCATCCCTCCCAATGCCGGGACTTACAGTGTGCTCGTGGGCGACGCACTCGGCATCACCGCCAGTTCCAACGCCACGCTCACGGTGGACACCAGCGGCGTGCCCTTCATCACCACGCAGCCGCAGAGCCAGACCGTGCCCCAGGGCTCGGCGGTGCTGCTCACCGTGGATGCGGTGGGCGCGCAGCCGCTCGCCTATCAATGGCGCAAGAACGGGACGAACCTCGCGGGCCAGAACCTCTTCTTCCTCGCGCTCAACGGCACCACCACCAACTCCAGCGGCACCTACACCGTGGTCCTCAACAATTCCTTCGGCTCGGTGACCAGCGCGCCCGCCGTGCTCACGGTCATCCAGATCTTCCCGCCGGTCATCACGAACCACCCCGCAAGCATTACAGTGCGGGCGGGCTCGAACGCCACCTTCAGCGTGGCGGCCAGCGGCACGGCCCCGTTCAACTACCAGTGGGTCCGCGGCGGCAACGCCATCCCGAACAACGACTCGCCCACGCTCACCATCACCAACGCCACGCTGGCGGACACGGACACCTACTTCGTGCAGATCTTCAACTCCGCCGGCCTGGCCACCAGCCAGCCCGCCACGCTCACTGTCCACGCCCCGCCGGTCTTTCTGAGCGTGCCGCAGCCGGTGGCCGTGCTGCAGGGCGGGACGACGAACTTCTCCGCCACGGCCAGCGGCGTGCCCGCGCCCGCCTATTCCTGGTATAAGGACGGCGTGCGGCTGATCAGCTCGCCCACCTACTCCGGCGTCATCACCACCAACCTGCTCGTGCTGGGTGCGCAGGCGGGCCAGGTCGGCGATTATGTCGTGGTGGCCACGAACGTGGCCGGGGCCGTCACCAGCGCGCCCGTGACGCTCACGGTGCTCTTCGCCCCCACCATCACCACGCATCCGACCAACGTGACGCTCCTGCGGACGAACTCCGCGGACATCATCCCGGTCATGCTCTCCGTGGCCGCCAGCGGCGCGCCTCCCCTGCTCTACCAGTGGCGCTTCAACAGCGTGGACCTCGTGGGCGAGACCAACACCACGCTCACGCTGACCAATGTCACGCGCCTGAGCAACGGCCTCTACCAGGCGGTGGTGACCAACCTCGCCGGCAGCGCCGCGAGCAGCAACGCGCTGGTCCGCGTGCGCGTGCCGCAGCGCGTGGAGCCGCCGGTCTTCACCCCGGGCGCGCCCTTCCGCCTGCGCTTCACGGATGAGAATGGCGAACAGGCCGGCCCCGTGGACATGGCAAAGATCGAGGTGCAGGCCGCCGCCACGCTGCAGGGCGTGAACACCGTCTGGGTGAAGCTGACCAACGGCTTCTCCGTGGTGAACGGCATGCTCCAGTTCGACGATCCGTCCGTGACGAACCTCGTCCGGCGGTATTACCGGGTCATTGAGAAGTGACGCCGGGGGACCGCAGTTGGCACCACGGAATACGCGGACCACGCGCCTCTCGCTGCCGCACAGTCCAACAAATTTCAGACAAGAATAGCGGTCAGAAAAATTCCCGATCCGGCTCCGGCACTTTTCTGACCAGCTTTGGCTTTTGGGGAGAGGCGACGTGCCGGGCCACAGTTATCAATCTTTGTCTTCCCTGAATCTTTGGGAATGCACTCTGCGTCCCTCCGCGCTCTCAGCGTCTCTGCGTTGAAACGAATGGTGCTGCTGCCTCTTTTTAGCTGCAATGGCTTGTCGCTTTTTCCTCGCGTAGCGAGGGCACGACGGTAGCCGTGGGTTTCAACCCACGGTCACTGCGAAAGAAGGCCTGCGTCGCGTAGCGACGCTTGAGCGGCACTCCCGACTCCTGACCCTGGCCACCTTCCTGCGTCGCTACGCGACGCACTTGGTCCGGTCCGTTGGTTGAAACCCACGGCTACCGTCGGATTGTCGCTACGCGACATTCAACCCGAACTCCGAAGTAGTGGGTCACGAATTCGATGGGTAGCACAGGCTACCAGCCTGTGCCGAGCGGCTACCAGCCGCTCGGAATGCCGACGAC
>CAZCBE010000154.1:0-14808 GCA_964496695.1 uncultured Klebsiella sp. | reverse complement strand
CCTAACCCTCTCCCCCGATGGGGGAGAGGGGACTCGTCGCGGATAATTCGGTCATCACTCGACCAGCCGCAGCGCGCTTGGACGGTGATGGCCCCGGCTCACCCAGAGCCGAAAGCCGAGTGGGACCGCAGAGACACGATGAACACAGAGAGGACTCCCAAAGATTCGGGGAAGACAAAGATGGGGAACGAAACCAACAGTTGGGATGATTCCCACAGATTCAAGGCGACCACAGATTGGCTTTCCCATCTGCGGGAACCTTCTGAGATCTCTCGTCCCTGTCCTCTCTGGGTTCATCGTGTCTCTGTGGTCAGCATCAGTTGCGGCCGGACAGGCAGTGGAAATTGGGCTTTCCGCCCCCCCGTCCGCTGCTACTTTGTGGGCGTGCCTCTGCTCCGCATTCTTGTGGATGGCTTCAGCCTCCTGCACGCCTGGCCGGAACTGGCTCCGGGCCGCGCGCGGCACTCGGCGGCCGCCCGCGAGGCGCTCATCCAGCAGCTCACGCAGTATCACGATGCCACGGGCACGCCCGTCACGATCTTCTTCGACGGCTCGGGCGCGCCCAAGGGCACGCCGCAGACGCATTCCACGCGCGAGGTCGAGGTGCTTTACTCCCGCGCGGGCCAGACGGCGGACGACATGATCGAACGCGCCGCCTACCGACTGAGCCAGCTCGGCGAGGTGCTGGTGGTGACGAATGATTTCGCCGAGCGGGACACGGTGAATTCCTTTGGCGGGATGGCCCAAAGCTGCGAGAACTTCCTGCGCATGATCGGCGAGGCCAACCGGGATTTGACCCTGGACTTGAAGGAACACAACCGGCGCGAACGCGTCCGGTTCAAGCAACCGCATTGATGGCCCGGCTCCAGACAATTGGCGGACTGCTCCTGCTCGCGCTCCTCGCGCTGGCCGTCCCCGCCGCCACCCCGCCGCCCAAGCCGGTCGTCAAGCTGGTGCCCATCGCGCCGGTCGGCCCTTCACCCATCACGCCGGACTGCCGCTACCTGTTCGTGGTGGACACCTCCTCCGTGATGCAGCGGTATGCCGACGGCCTCTACCGCACCACGCACCGGCTGCTCGCCAACGGGCTGGGCGGACGGATGCAGGAGGGCGATGTCTTCACCATCTGGACCTATGCGGACACGGTGCTGACGCGCGAATTCCCGCTCAATGCCTGGACGCCGGAGCTGAACATCGCGCTGGCGAACCGCGCCTATGAGTTCCTCGCGCTGCAAAAGTTTCGCGGCAAGTCCAACCTCCGCCCGGTCTTTGCGGAGATGGGCCAGGCGCTGGCCATCGCCACAAACCTCACGGTCATCTTCATCTCCGACGGCACGGACGTGGTGGTGGGCACGCCGTTTGACCGGGCGATCAATGTCACCTACGGCAAGCGCGCCAGTGAGATGCGGTCCACGAAGATGCCCTTCATCACCTCGTTCGTGACGGAGCGCGGCGAGTTCACGCACTGGACGGTGCGCGGCGGGCTGGAGGACATCGGGCTGCCGTTCCCGGCGAAACCGGCACTGCCCGTCGTCCTCACGCCGCCGTTCACGGTGGCGACGGCTCCGGCCCCGGCACCGATACCCATTCCCGTGGTCACCAACACGCCGCCTGCACCAGTGGTGGTCACCACGCCCAAACTGGTCGCTCCGACGAATCCCCCGCCGCCGGTCGTCACCTTCACGCCGGTGCCGAAACCGCCGGAACCCGCGCCGAAACCGACACCCATCGTGGTGACGCCCCCGCCCGTGGCCACCCTGCCCTTGCCGTCAGCCGTGCCCACCAACGCAGTCGTCAGCAAGCCACCGGAACCGGTGGTGACGAAACCAGTCCCGCCTCCGCCGGTGCCCACCCCGGCCCCGAAGGTGACCAACACGGTCGCCGTCACCCTGCCGCCCGTGGCCACGAAACCGCCGGAGCCGGTCCCCGCCGTCGCAACCGCCAAACCTCCGGCGCCTGAGTCAAAGAAGCCGGACCTCACCGTCCCCCTGCCCCCTCCCACGCCGAAGCAGGAAGCGAAGGCTCCGCCGCCGAAGCCAGTGGTTGAAACGACCAAGCCGCCGGCACCCCCACCGAAACCGACCGTCGCCGTGATCCCGCCGAGTCCGCCGCCCACCGCGCCGCCCGCAGTCGTCGTGACCAAGCCGAAGGAAGAACTCGTGCTCCCGGCGATTCCGCCCGTGATTCAGCCGATCATTCCCCCTGCCCTCCGCCAGCCCAAGAGCGTGACGGAAGCCTCGAACGCGCTGGCCAAGGTCGAGTTGCTGCGCCCGCCAGCGGGCACCTCCGCCCCGCCCGCCAAGCCGCTCGAAGCCCGCGTCATCGAGCCCAAGCCCGCCCCGCCCGTTCTGCCCAAGCCGACGAACACAGCCGTGGTGGCCGCGACCAATCCGCCGGTCGTAAAGCCGCCTACGAATCCCGCGCCCGTGGTGGCGACTGCCCCCAAGCCGGTCCCCACCGTCCTCACCAATCCGCAGCCGCCGCCCAAAGCGCCTGAGCCAAAAGTCATCCCGGCTGTGACCAACAACCCAACGCGCGCGAGCAATTCGACCGCATCGGCGGCATCCCCTGCCCCCAAAGGCATCGTGGCCATCACCACGACGGCCACGACGATTCCGAAGCCAAACCCGGTGGAAGCCAAAAGGCCTGCCGCGACCAACGAAGCGAAGTCCGTCGCGGCCACCCAGCCAGCGCCGAAGTCCAACGCCCAACTCGCCGTAACCTCACCCGCCACCCGCACCGGCGGCTGGGCCTACCTCGCCGCCGCCGTCGTGCTTCTCCTGGTCGCCGGCGCCATCATCGCCAATCTCCTCCGACCTCGCGCCAGCCCCAGCGCGATCTCGCAATCGCTGGACAACAACCGGGTGTGAGCACCGGCTAATCCGCCCAACTGGGTGGTTGCATCGACTGGCCATGAACTCCGCCAATTATTCAGGGAAGGCCAGGAGTGGATCAGATTTACGAACCGAAGGGGCGCCGATGTCCCCGGTGGAAGGAGACGGCCGGGAATGGGCGCATCTCGACACTGCCCCCGCCCTCGCCACGCCGGACAAGCGAGGACGCTTGCGGCACGGCCGGCCGGAGGCCGGCGCTACGTAGCGCCCGCGTCCCGCGGGCCGTGTCGCCGGCGTCCGCGCCGGCTCGGTTTCGGGGGCAGTGTCAAGATGCGCCCGCCGGGAATTTGCCCCGGGAATTCGCGTTGCCACTGTTCCGGCCGCTCCCTAAACTCCGCCCCGCATGAAACATCAGCTCGAGTTCGAGAAGCCCATCTTCGAGTTGCAGCGCAAGCTCGACGAGTTGAAGAAGCACCCGGAGAAGCACTCCATGGGCATCAATCTCGACGAGGAGATCGTCCTGATGGAGCGGAAGATGGAGGAGACGCGGCGGCAGGTTTACCTGAACCTCACGCCGTGGCAGCGGGTCATGCTGGCCCGCCACCCCAAACGCCCCTACACGCTGGACTACATCCGCACGGTGTTCACGGATTTCGCGGAGCTGCACGGGGACCGGCTGTTCTCGGATGACCGGGCGATGGTGGGCGGCTTTGCCAAGCTGGCGGGCCAGCCGGTGATGGTCATCGGCACGCAGAAGGGCCGCGACACGAAGGAAAACATCCTGCGCAACTTCGGTTCCGCCCACCCCGAGGGCTATCGCAAAGCGCTCCGGCTCATGCGCATGGCGGACAAGTTCGGCCTGCCGATCATCACGCTCATTGATACGGCGGGCGCGTATCCGGGCATCGGGGCGGAGGAGCGGCACATCGCGGAGGCCATCGCGGTGAACCTGCGGGAGATGACGTTGCTCGAAGTGCCGATCATCGCCGTGGTGATCGGTGAAGGCGGGTCCGGCGGCGCGCTGGGCATCGGCGTGGCGGACCGGGTGCTGATCCTGGAAAATTCCTACTACTCGGTCATCAGCCCGGAAGGCTGTGCGGCGATCCTCTGGAAGGACCGGGCCGCCGCCGCCAAGGCCGCCGAGGCGCTGCGCATCACGGCAAAGGATCTGCTCGAACTCGGCCTCGTGGACGAAATCGTGCCCGAGCCGCTCGGCGGGGCGCACAACGACCTCACGACGACCGCCACGACCGTCCAGAAGCACCTGCTCAAGAACCTGGCCCATTTGGACGCGCTCTCCACGAGCGAGCGGCTCCGCCAGCGCTACAGCAAATTCCGGCACTTCGGCCACTTCCACGAAACGCCCGCCGCCCTGGGCGGGACGACGCTGGAAGCGCAACCGGCTTGATTCAAGGCGGTTGCGTGACGGTTGCGCGAAATCTGCCGGGCCAGACTTGTGGAATGCGGCGCTGTCGTGCATAGTCCTCCCGTCGTGGCGTCAAGGACGCGACTGGTAAGAACCCAACCCCGTTCACCGCAGCCTTTGACGCCCAGATATTTTTAAGACATGGCCAGTTTTGTAGATTTGATCCGCGGTCTGGTGGATGACGGCGAGGAGCTGAAGGCCTCGGCGCGCTTTCGCTTGGGCAAGCTCATCGCCAAGGGCGGCATGGGCGTGGTGTATGAGGCCGAGCAGATCGGCGCGTATGGCTTCGCCAAGAAGGTCGCGCTCAAGCTCATCGAGCCATCCACGGCCGGGCAGGCCGAGGTGGTGAAGGCGTTCATCGGTGAGGCGCGGCTCGTGGCCCGGCTCGTCCACCCGAACATTGCACAGGTCTATAACCTGGGCCGCACCTCCAACCACATCTTCATCGTGATGGAACTGGTGCATGGCATGAATTGCCAGGAACTGCTGGCCCGGCTGGCCTCGCAAGGGGCCCGGCTGCCGCGCGACTTTGCAGTCTATATCGTTCACCGGGTGCTGCGCGGGCTGGCCTATGCCCATGGTTTGACCGGCGACGATGGTCGACCGCTGGGCTTGGTGCATCGGGACGCGCACCTGCGCAACATCTTGGTGAGCTTCCAGGGCGACGTGAAGCTGACCGACTTCGGCATCGCCCGGGCGCGCGGGTTCCTGCCCAAGGACAGCCCTGACGTGATCGTGGGCCGGCCGGACTTCATGAGCCCGGAGCAGATCACGGGCAAGGCGCTGGACTTGCGTTCCGACGTGTTTACCGCCGGGGTGGTTCTCGCGACGCTGCTGCTCAACCACAACCCCTTCGCGGGCGAAAACCTCGACGACACGCGCCGCCGTCTCACGACCGCGCCGTTGCCGGACTTCGCGGTGCTGGACAGCCGGATTGACCCGGAACTGTGCCAGATCTTGCAGCGCTCGCTGGAGCGCGATCCCGAGCAGCGCTATCCCAGCGCCGAGGCGATGATGGATGACGTGGAGCGTTACCTGTTCATCAACCGCGTGGGCCCGAACACCGAGAGCCTGCGGCGCTTCATGCAGGATTTCCTGACGCCGGTAGATGATGACACGCGCATCCTGAGCCGCGCGGACCTCGATGTCCCGCCGCTGGAAGACACGGAGCACATGGTGCTGCCCGCGACGAACTCGCTGCCGCTGGTGGGGGTGTGAGGGCGGGGCAGGATTAGGATCAAGATCACGAGCAGGACAACCTGGTCGTGCTGCTCATGCTCATAATCCTGATCCTAATCCTGCTCCAGCCTGCTGGGTTCCAATAAGAGAGGATCGCCTCGCTGAAACGCGCTTCCCCTGCGTCCCACCGCCCGCTATATGAAGCCCATGCAACACGTCTTCCGTGCCCTCGCGCTCGTCACATTACTCAGCCTCACTGCCACCGCTGCCGACACCGGCACGGGCGCGAGCTTCAAAGGCCCCGTCGGCCTCCAACTCTACAGCCTGCGCGGCATCGCCACGCAAAACCCGCCCAAGGCCCTCACGCAGACCAAGGACTTCGGCCTGACGCTCGTCGAAACCGCCGGCACCTACAACCTGCCGCCGGAGAAGTTCAAGGCGCTCCTCGCCGAGCACGGACTCAAGCCCATCAGCGGCCATTTCCCCTACGACCGTTGGAAGTCCGAGCCGGAGAAGGTGCTCGCCGAGGCCCAGGCCATCGGCCTGCAATACGCGGGCTGCGCCTGGATCACGCACAAGGCTCCGTTCAGCGAGGTCGCCGCGCGCGACGCCATCGCCGTCTTCAACAAGGCCGGCGAACTCGGCGCGAAGCTGGGCATCAAGGTCTTCTACCACGCGCACGGCTTCGAGTTTCACAAGCACGGCGACGGCACGCTCATGGACCTACTGATGAAGGAGACCAATCCAAAGCATGTAAGCTTCCAGATGGACGTGCTCTGGGTCGTCTTCCCCGGGCAGGACCCGGTGCAATGGCTCAAGAAGTATCCGGGCCGCTGGGAGCTGATGCACCTCAAAGACCTCAAGAAGGGCGTGAAGACCGGCGACCTCTCCGGCAAGACCGACGTGACCAACGACGTGCCGCTGGGCACCGGCCAGATGAACTGGCCCGCCATCCTCAAGGCCGCCCAGGAAAGCGGCGTGAAATACTACTTCATCGAGGACGAATCCCCGACCGTCGTGGAACAGGTGCCACAGACGCTGAAGTATCTGGGGCAGGTGAAGTTTTGACGACTGGTCGTCGCGGTTGCCGAGCGCATCATTATCGGCTTAACTAACGCCATGAAGCAGACCGGATACGTTTACTGGCAGGACGGTGAAATGTGGCTGGGCTATCTGGAGGAGTTTCCCGATTACGTGACCCAGGGCGAGTCACTCGCTGATCTGGAAGCCCATCTTCGTGACATTTATGAGGATGTGGCGGGCGGTAAGATTCCTCAGGTGCGGCGTCGGGCGGAACTGGCCGTGGCATGAAGCGGCTTGATCTGATCCGTAAAATCGAAGAGCAAGGCGCCGTGTTCATCCGGCACGGCGGCAAGCATGACTGGTATCAAAACCCAGTGACCAAAGTTTGCCAGCCCGTGCCACGACATCGGGAAATCAAGGAGTTTCTCGCCCGCAGCATCCTTCGCAAGCTTCAGAACTGATCGTCAGGCAAACGTCGAATGGACTGAGCATTGTCACCCGTCAGACCATCCTTTGCACCCTTGGCCGCGGCGCTTTCCCGAATAGCCTCCGGCTCATCTCGTCAACCAGAACCGCATTATGAATCGCTGTCAGCCAGCCGCCCTTCTCCTCGCCTGCACTCTCTGTGCCTTCGCGCAGACCAAGCCCGAGGATTTCCCCAAACAGCCCGATGTGCCCGCGCTCTCGCCCGAAGAGCAGCTCAAGAAGTTCCAGCTCCCGCCCGGCTACCGGCTCGAGCTGGTCCTCGCCGAGCCACACATCAAGGAACCGGTCGTCGCGGTCTTCGATGGCAACGGGCGCATGTTCGTCGCCGAGATGCGCACCTACATGCAGGACATCAACGGCACGGGCGAGATCACCAACCAGAGCCGCGTCTCGCTCCACTGGTCCAGCAAGGGCGATGGCAAATTCGACAAGCACACCGTCTTCGCCGACAAGCTCGTGCTGCCGCGCATGATCCTTCCGCTCGGCCCCGGCGAACTGCTCATCAACGAGACGGACACGCAGGACATTTATCTCCACCGCGACACGAACGGCGACGGCGTGGCGGACGAGAAGAAGCTCTGGTATGCGGGCGGGCCGCGCGGCGGCAACATGGAGCATCAGCAGTCCGGCCTCATCTGGGCGACGGACAACTGGCTCTACATGACCTACAACTCGTGGCGCCTGCGCTGGCAGGGCTACGACAAAGCCCCGCTCAAGGAATCCACGCCCGGCAACGGCGGCCAGTGGGGCCTCACGCAGGATGACTGGGGCAAGCCCTGGTATGTGAACGCCGGCGGTGAGCGCGGCCCCATCAACTTCCAGACGCACATCTACTACGCCGCGCTGAACACGAAGGACCAGTTCGTCGGCGACTACGCCATCGTCTGGCCGGACGTGCCGATTCCCGACGTGCAGGGCGGTCCACCGCGCTCGCGCCCGGTCGAGCGGACGCTCAACCACTTCACCGCCACCTGCGGCGCCGAGGTGTTCCGTGGCGACCGGCTGCCAGCGGACATTCGCGGCGACCTGCTCTTCTCCGAGCCGGTGGGCCGCCTGATCCGCCGCACGAAGATCGAGGTGAAAGACGGCGTCACGCGCCTGAGCAATCCCTACGAGTCCGTGAAGGGCGAGTTCATCCGCAGCACCGACCCGAACTTCCGCGTCGTGAACCTGAACACCGCGCCCGACGGCACGCTGTATCTCGTGGACATGTATCGCGGCATCATCCAGGAGGGCAACTGGACACGTGAGGGCAGCTACCTGCGCAAGGTCATCCAGCAATACGGCCTCGACAAAAACGTCGGTCGCGGCCGCATCTGGCGGCTCGTCCACGACGGCTTCACGCCCGGCCCGCAGCCGAAGATGGACGCGGAGAAGTCCGCCGACCTCGTCGCGCACCTGGCGCACCCGAACGGCTGGTGGCGCGACACCGCGCAACGCACGCTCACCCTCCGCAACGACAAGACTGTCGTGCCCGCGCTGCAATCCATGGCCCGTTCGCACGCGAACCCGCTGGCCCGGATGCACGCGATCTGGACGCTCGACGGCCTCGGTGTGCTGGACGCCACGCTGGCCCGCGAGAAGCTGCAGGACGCGCACCCACAGGTCCGCATCGCCGCGCTCCGCGCCAGCGAGACGCTGCTCAAGGCCGGCGACAAGTCTTTCGAGACGGACTACGCCGCGCTCGCCAAGGGCAAGGACGCTGATCTCGCCTGGCAGGCGTTGCTGAGCGCGAACACGTTGAAGATCACCAACAGCCGCACGCTGCTCATCAGCTCCGTGGCCGCAACGAACGCGCCCAAGGTGTTCCGCGAACTGGGCACGATGCTGCTCGCGCCGCCGACTTCGTGGGGCAAGGAGTTCAGCGGGGCGGACAAGAATCTGCTGACGAAGGGCGAGGCGATCTTCAAGGAGCTGTGCTTCGCCTGCCACGGCTTCGACGGTCGCGGCATGCCCGTCGAAGGCGGCAAGCCCGGCACCACGCTCGCGCCGTCACTGGCCGCTTCGCCGCGGGTCGCCGGCCAGCGTGAGGCGCTCATCCACATCCTGCTCAAGGGCCTCGCGGGCCCCATCAACGGCAAGACTTACGAGGCGCTCATGGTCCCGATGGAGAGCAACAACGACGAGTGGATCGCCAGTGTCGCGAGCTACGTGCGCAACAGCTTTGGCAACAAGGCTGGCATGGTGAGCGCCAAGGAGGTGGCCGAACTCCGCACCGCCTCAAAGGTCCGCACGCAGCCCTGGACCGTGGAGGAACTCGTCGCCGCACTGCCGAATCCGCCGCTGATGAACCGCAAGGATTGGAAGCTCACCGCCAGCCACAACCCAGCCTCGCTTGCCAACGCCGTGGACGGCACCACGAGCACCCGCTACGACACGAAAAAATTCCAGGAGCCCGGCATGTGGTTGCAAATCGAGCTGCCCACCGAGGCCGCCATCACCGGCTTGCGCCTCGACAGCTCCGGCTCAGGCAACGACTACCCGCGCGGCTACCGGGTCGAGCTGTCCGCTGACGGCCTGCTCTGGGGCAAGCCTGTCGCAACGGGCGAAGGCAAGAGCGCGCTCACGGAAATCAAGTTCGCGGTCCACAAGGCCAGGTTCATCCGCATCACCCAGACCGGAAAATCACCGGCGAACTTCTGGTCCATCCATGAGTTGGACGTGCTGTCCGACACGAAAGGCACCATCACCGAAGGCAAGGCGACGGCGAAGCTCCCGGTGGTGGAGTAGCCGGCGGAGCGGTGCATCGCGGAGCGCGGGCGTCCTCAACCGCTTTGCGCGCACGCTCACCCGGAGCGCGGCCGGGCCGCGGCGGCAACCTTGCTAAACGTGCCTCGGATATTCCCATGCCGTTCCCTGCTTCCAGCCTCTGCGGCCCGGAGGGCCACGCTCCATTCAAATCCCCGGCTCGAAGCTCTGCCCGGACTTCCCCCGCCAGCTCGTTCTCGATTAGGGTGCGGGCATGAAGTCCCGCTGTGTCTGTGCCGCCGCCACGGTGGTGCTCCTGCTGTTCGGCTGCCTCGCCACTGCTGCGCCGACCACCCGCCCCAACATCATCTTCGTCCTCGTGGATGACATGGGCTATGCGGACCTCGGGTGCTACGGGGCGAAGGACATCCGCACGCCGCACATTGACCGGCTGGCGCGCGAGGGCGTGCGGTTCACCGACTTCTACGCGAACGCCCCGGTCTGCACGCCCACACGCTGCGGCTTCATCACGGGCCGCTGGCAGCAGCGGGTGGGCTTCGAGTGGGCGTTGGGCTTCTCCGCTGATTCGTTCCGTCGCCAGGGCAATGACTGGGTGAAGGAGCCGGACATCCACGCCCTCGGCCTGCCCACCACGGTCCCGACGCTGCCCAAGCTGCTCAAGGCCGCCGGCTATGCGACCGGCGCGTTCGGCAAGTGGCACCTCGGCTACCGCGATGAGTTCAACCCCACCAAGCACGGCTTCGACGAATACTTCGGCGAGCTGCTCGGCCACAGCGATTACTACCACCACGCCTACTACGACGGCACCTACGCCCTGCGCGACGGCCTGAAGCCGGTGAAGGCCGAGGGCTACTTTACCGACCTCCTCAATCAGCGCGCCACCGACTTCATCCGCCGCCACGCGCGCGAGCCGTTCTTCCTCTACGTGCCGCACCTCGCGGTGCATGTCCCATTCCAGCCGCCAGACCGGCCCCAGCCCAGCGTGACGAAAGGGAACATGTATGACGGCACCCGCCGGGACTACGCCGCGATGCTGGAGAAGGTGGATGAGGGCGTCGGCATGATGCTCGCCGAGCTGGAGAAGCACGGCCTGCTCGACAACACGCTCGTCGTCCTCAGCAGCGACAACGGCGGCGAGCGCCTCTCGGACAACGGCCCGCTCGCCCACAAGAAGAGCACGCTCTGGGAGGGCGGTATCCGCGTCCCCTGCGTCATGCGCTGGCCGGCGAAATTACCGAAGGGGAAAGTCACCAGCCAGGCCGGCATCACCATGGACCTGAGCGCGACCTTCGCTGCCATCGCCGGGGCAAAGCCCGCCACGGATCATGCCTTCGACGGCCTCAACCTGCTCCCCATGCTTACGGGCGCGCAGCCGGAGCGGGAGCGCACCTTCTACTGGCGCATTGACCGCACCGGCCGCAAGCAGAAGGCCGTGCGCCACGGCACCTGGAAATACCTTCAGGATGGCAACGTGGAATTGCTCTTCAACTTGCAGACGGACCTCGGCGAGCGCCGCGATGTCTATCGTGACCACCCGCAAATCATGGCCGACTTGAAGCAGCGCCTCGCCGCGTGGGAAACCGAACTCGCGAAGCACCAGCCGGAATTTCTCGTGAAGTGAGCGGCGGGCGCTCCGTAGCGCCGGCCTCCGGCCGGCCGTGCCGCAGGCGTCCGCGCTTGCCCGGAGCACAGCCCTCCGGGGGCAGTGTCAAGCTGCGCCGCTCCACGCCCGCTCCGCTGCCACTCATGTCACCGTCGGCCCCGCTCCATCGCCTGCATCAGGCTGCCCATCGCCTCTTCATATGCGTAAAGCGGTTCGCCGACCGTCACCTTCATCCCCAGCTCCGCTGCGACGGGCTGGATCACATCGCGCATGGCCTCATCGAACAGATGGAGCACCTTGGGACGGAAGCCAACCTTGAGCACCCCTTCCAGGATCGCCGCCGCCGCCGTGTGTTCCAGGCACTGGGCCCGCTTGCCGAGATGCATCCCGCACACGAAACCTGATTTCCGATCCACGGCCAGTCCCATGCGGGTGTAGTAGGGACGCGGTGCCTCCCCGATGGCGTCCAGCATGTAGGCCGCGTCCACTTCCCAGGCGGCGCCGCGCTGCTGCGGCAGGGCCCGCAAGCGCGCCAACGCCTCGGCCGGCACAATGAATGGCAAAGGGGCGGGGCGGGGCGGCACCGAGAGGCGGTGCCAGATCAGTTCGGCGGCGGTGAGCGGCTCGGTCACTGGCTTGTTGCGCGGCCAGAACGGAAACTCGTCCACGGGCCGTCCGTCGAGCAGCTCCGGCTGCGCTTGCAGCACGCGGGTGTAGCCCGCCATCCGCCTCAGATCGGCGGTCATCATTTCCGTTTCCGCCTGGTCCAGCGGCCACTCGCTCAGCCCGGGCAGGAAGCTGCGGAAGCACGGCCACGGCGGGCTGATGCCCTTCTCCGGTTTGAAACCCACCGCCTTCAGCAGCGCGAGGTCTTCAGGCTGCAGATCGCCTTTCTTCGTGAACTCCACGCGCACCGCGTCCATTTCCGCTCCCTCCCGCGTGTCGAACTGGCCGTCATCCTCATGGAGCACGGTTTTGAGCACAAAGCGGATGCCCAGTTCACCCCGATACACGGCCAGGCCGAACATGGTGCCGGCGATCCCGAGCACCACCCCCATGCGCAGCCGCCCCGTGACCGGGTCCTCCCACGCGAGCATCTCCTGGTCGCCCATCGTGATCCACGGGTTGAGCGAGCGGAATTCCAAGGCGGCGGTCAGCAGTTCGCGCCGGGCTTCGACGGTTACGGAAGGGAAAGGCAGCTTGAGCATCGGTTCAAAGCAGGCTCGCCTGCCGCCCACTGATGGGCTTCAGGCCAAGTTTCTTGTAACTCAGATCCGTCGCCACACGGCCTTGCGGCGTGCGCTGAAGGTAGCCTTCCATGATCAGGTAAGGCTCATAGACTTCCTCGATGGTGTCCGGCTCCTCTCCTACCGCCACGGCGAGGGAGCTTACGCCCACCGGCCCGCCCCCGAACTTCACGATGACCGTTTCGAGGATGCGCTTGTCCATCTCGTCGAGGCCGTTCTGGTCAATCTCCAGCATCGCCAGCGCCTTGTCCGCGACCAGCTCGGTGATGCGACCGTCGTGGCGCACCTGCGCGTAGTCACGCACGCGGCGCAGCAGATTCCCGGCGATGCGCGGGGTGCCGCGGCTGCGCCGGGCGATCTCCATGGCGCCGGACTCTTCCATCTCCACGTTCAGCAGGCGCGCGGCCCGGAGGATGATCTTCTGAAGCTGCGCGGCATCGTAGTAATCGAGCCGCTCGCGCATGCCGAAGCGTGTGAGCAAGGGCGCGGAGAGCAGGCCGCTGCGGGTGGTCGCGCCGATGAGTGTGAAGCGCGGGAGGTTCAGCCGCACGCTGCGCGCGTTCGGCCCCTGGTCAATGATGATGTCCAGCTTGAAGTCTTCCATCGCCGGGTAGAGATACTCCTCGATGGTCTTTTGCAGCCGGTGGATTTCGTCAATGAAAAGGACATCGCCCTCTTCGAGATTCGTGAGCAGGCCCGCGAGATCGGCGGCCTTCTCGATGGTCGGGCCGCTGGTGGCCTTCACGTTCGCGCCCATCGCCTTCGCGAGGATGTTCGCGATGGTCGTCTTGCCCAGGCCGGGCGGGCCGCTGAGGAGGATGTGATCCAGCGCCTCGCCGCGCTGCTTGGCGGCCTGCACGGAGATTTCCAGCCGCTCCTTCACCTTCGCCTGGCCCGTGAAGTCCGCGAACACGGACGGACGCAGCGTTGTTTCCAACACCGTGTCGGGACTGTTCAAAGTGGCAACTGCGCGGTCGGCCATCGCGCGTGAGGATGCGAGAGCCAGCGCGGCAGCCGCAAGTCACTTCTCCACCGGCTTTTCCGCGGCCGGTCTGGCGTCGGGTGCCGCGTGGCCAGGAATGTGCGCGCCCTGCTGAATCCACCGGATGACATTCATGACCTCGTCAGGAGTGAGTGAACCTTTGCCCGTGGGCGGCATCACGTCGTCGTCCGAAGGCGGCAGGAGGATGAGGCGGACCAGGTTGCTGGCGAAGGGATCGCCAGGCTTCACCGCCAGCTTCTCGCTGTCGCCACCCTTGAGCGCGATGGCCGGCTGGTCCATGCGATACTTGCCCTTCTGTTTCTCCGGCCCGTGGCAGCTCAGGCACTTGGTGTCGAAAAGCGGTTTGATCTTCTCCACATAAAACTTCTCCTGCGCGTTCCCGACGCTGGCACCGGACCCAACGGGCGAAACCGGCTCCTCCTCGACCAAGGCCTTCACGAACTCCGGCGCGTTCTTGGTCAGATAGTTCGAGCCGTGCGTCAGGTTGCCGCCTTCGTGCCCGGCGATGACGAGCAGAACGATGTTCGCGAGCAGCAGCACGCGGTAACTGCCGCGCAGCAGCTTCCTCGGCGCGTCACTGCTCAGCGTGCGATAGCCCAGCCACTGGAGGATGAGCGTCACCACCGTCAGCACGCCCACGGCGATGCCGGAATTCTTGTGGGCGGCGAGCATCTGCGGGTCGTATTCGGCACCCGTCGCCCGCAGCAGCCCGAGCACCACGGTCAGCACCGTCGTGAGCACGCTCAGGCCGAGCATCAGCGTGATCACCGGCTGCACCTCGGCCTTCCGCCGCCAGAGGTAATAGAGGTCCACCAAGAAGGCCATCGTCACGAAGCCGATGGGGAAGTGCAGCAGCACCGAATGAAACGGCCCGAGAAAGGGCCGCCACTGGAACAAGCCGCCCTCCGCCGCGCCGGCTTCCGGCACCGCGAGGCTACAGCTCACCATCAGCGCCACGCCGACGCCTGCACTGAACGAATTTGTCTTCATGCCACAACGACTCGCCACCGCGGCTCGCGGCAGGCTCAGATGATTTGTCAGCAGGTCCGACTGCCCCGCCCTGCGCCACCCCTCTCCGATTTTGTCCAGGACCGGATCAAATTTGCCTTTGCCAGAATATCGAAGGCTCAAATTCCAGTCTCCACGCGGGGCCACTGCGCACCTGCGGCCTGTGGGCTGGGGATTTGAAGCTTGGCGCTTCGTTGGAATTTGGGGTTTGAAATTTGAAGCCAGGCGCGCTGCCCGACCGGGCGCATCCGCGCACTGCCCCCGGAGCGCGGCACTCCGGGCCGCAGCGG
>CAZCBE010000153.1:0-14820 GCA_964496695.1 uncultured Klebsiella sp. | reverse complement strand
TGAAGGGTTGAAGGGTTGAAGGGTTGAAGGGTTGAAGGGTTGAAGGGTTGAAGGGGACGAGCGCTCGCACCCCTTAAACTCTTCAACTCTTCAACCCTTTATCTTTTCAACTCCTTTGCCATTCACTCAACCAACCAATTGCACACCTCCGCCCCAATCCCCCATCCTGCCCCGACGCAATGCGAACTGTGAGTCAATTCTGCCTGCTCCTCGTCGCGCTCCCGCTGCTTAGCGGCTGCCAGACGGCGGGCTACTTCGGGCAGGCCGTGCGCGGGCACTTGCAGATCGTCCACCGGCAGCAGCCCATCCCGGAGCTGCTGCAGCGACCACAGACCCCTGAACCGCTCCGCGCCAGGCTTCAGTTGATCCTCGCGATGCGCGAGTTCGCCCAGCAGGAACTCAAGCTCCCGGTCAACGGCCATTACCTGCGCTATGCGGACCTCGGCCGCAGCTACGTGGTCTGGAACGTCACGGCCACGCCGGAGTTCTCCATGACGCCGAAGGACTGGTGGTATCCCGTGGTCGGTCGCCTCACGTATCGCGGCTACTTCGTGGAGCAATCGGCCCGCAGCCAGGCGGCTGAACTGGCCCGGCACGGCTTCGACGTGGATGTGGGCGGTGTGCGGGCCTATTCGACGCTCGGCTGGTTCCGCGATCCGGTGCTGAACACGTTCGTCCATCAGCCCGAGGCGGACCTGGCCGAACTGCTCTTCCACGAGCTGGGGCATCAGCGCCTCTTTGTGAGCGGCGACACGGATTTCAACGAGGCCTTCGCCGAGACGGTGGGCGAAGAGGGGACGCGGCGCTGGCTGGCGGCCAAGCGCGGCCCCGCGGCGGTCGCGGACTACGAGGCCGCCCTGCGCCGCAAGGCGGACTTCACCCGGCTCGTCACCGGCGCGCATGACCGGCTCGCGACGCTCTTCCATGAAGCGGGCACGGAGTCGGGAGCAAAGTCATTGACCCCGGAGCAGGCCACTGCGTTGCGCGGACAGAAGCAGGCGATCCTCGACCAGCTCAAACGCGACTACGAGACGATGAAAACCACCTGGGGCGGGAGCAAGGACTACGCGAACTGGTTTCGCCGTCCGCTCAACAACGCGCACCTGAACGATGTGGATGCCTACTACCGGCTGGTGCCGGCCTTCCACCGCCTGCTGCGCGAGCAGGGCGGCGATCTGGAAGCGTTCTATCGCGAGGCCGGTGCTTTGATGAAGCTGCCGAAGGCGGAGCGGCACCGGCGGCTGCAACCGTGAACCGGTCGGGTTCCCGAAGCAGGATTAGGATTACGAGCAGGAGCCGCTATGTCGCCTCTGAACCAGTGCTGGTAGGGCGCGGTGTCCTCACCGCGCCGCCGAGGTTCCGCCCTAGCCCCCGAGGAGCAGGGACGGGTTGTCGCGGTCCTGACCGAGCTTGAAGCGGGGGAAGGCCTTCAGGTTGAAGGTCACGCCGATGGTGTAGTCCATCGAGCCATTCCGCAGGTCGCGGACGCGCAGGGTGAGCGCGCCCACCCAGCTCCGGAAGTCACGGTAAACCGAGTAGTATTGCTCCTCCATCCGCCCGTCGCGCGCCTCGAAGAAGTGCCGGGTGCGCAGGGCGTAGTTCTCGTTGATGCGGTAGTAGAAGCTGGTGGTGATCAGGTTGTTGCCGGGCGCGCCGAGGAAGGTGGGATCGTTGCGGATGTAGCGATGGCCCACGGCGAGGCTCCAGTGGTCCTCGGGGGAAATCGTCGCCCGGTGGTCGGCCACGCGCCAGTGGCCGCTGTCGAAGTTGTAGCGGGTCTCCGAGGTGAGCGTGAGCCAGTCGCGCGGCTTGAAATCAATGTCGGAGAAGCCGTCGGCAAAGGTGCCCTGGCCGATGCGCGGCGTGACGCGCCAGTCCGTGTAGAGCGCCCAGTTCAGCAGGGTGTCAATGCGGTTGTTGCGCTTGGTCTGGATGCTGTTCCGCAGGCTCAGGCGGAAGACGTTCTGGCTGTCCACGGAGTCAATCGCGTTGTAGTCCGGGAAGTCAATCGGCAGCAGGCGCAGGCTGGCCAGCTCGCTGTCGAACTGCGGGAGCGTCGGCGGCAGGTGGTTGGGGGAGGGGACGAAGGCGTAGTTGACGCCGGGCTCGATGATGTGGCGGATGCCCTTGGCCTGCAGCCAGGGAATCTCCTTGTCCGGCATCGTGCTGTGCAGCTTGAAGGTTACTTCCACGCCGGTGTTGAACACGCCGCGGTTGGCCTCGCTCGTGGTGGCGCCGAAGCCCTCGGTCTCGGTGTAGTGCGTCAGGCGGCCGCCCACGCGCGGAGTCACGTTCAGCCAGCCGAAGAAGTTCAGCGGGAGCAGCACCTGGTGGTAGGTGTCCGCCCGGCCGGCCGCGAAGTCCGCCCGGACATTGTCGGCGAACGCATGCTTGTAGTAGCCGATCGTGCTGTCGCTCTCGTAGAAGAGCGGCGTGACGCCGATCTGCTGCCGGAGGCCGGTGAGCTTCACGTCCGGGAGGCGCTCGACCGTCTCGAAGAAGTCGTTGATGCGGGGCTGGACGAGGATGTTGAGGCCCCAGTTGGACCAGAGCTGGTTCAGCTCCAGGAAGGAGCTGGGCTGGGTGTTCTTCTGGTATTCGTGCTCCATGAAGTCGCGGATGATGAACGCGTCGCCCTGCTCGCGCACCACGGCCTTGAGGGTCAGGTTGGTGCGGATGTCCACGCGGTGGGAGAAGCTGATGCGGTGGCGGTCATCGTTGAGCGGAGCGCCGAAGACGTTGGTGCCCGGCCGGTCATCGTGGGCGTAGTAGAATTTGAACTCGCCCTGGCCCCAGCGGCCCGCGTCGTAGTTGAAGTCCGGTCCCGCGCCCACGCCCCGGAGCTGGCGGTAGTCCAGATGCAGGTCCGTGCTGAAGTTCGTGGTGAACGAATGATGGTAGGTGCCCAGCACATACGGGCCGTAGAGGCTCCGGTAGCCGGGCGTCACCACCCAGTAGTCGCTGTGCGTTGCGAGGGTGCGCGAGTATTTCGGCCAATACATCACCGGCACGTTGCCGATGAGCAGCGTCGCGTCCTCCGCCTCGAAGCTCTGGCCCGGGATGATGGTCAGCTTGCGGCAGCGGATGCGGTAGCCGGGGTCGGCCAGGTCGTCGGAGGTGATGAAGGCGTTCGTGGCGCTGTAGTGGTTGTTCGTCCGGTTCGCTTCAAGGGAGAAACCGCCGACGTAGAACGGCCCCGAACTGGTGCGAAACTCGGCGGCCTTCAGCACCTTGGTCTTGAAGTTGTATTCCAGCTTCTCGCCGTGCCAGAGGTGGCCTTCCCCGCGCAGGTAAACCGAGCCTTCCGCCGCCGCGTCACCGGTCAACTGGTTGAGCTGCACGCGATTGGCGGTCAGTTCGGCTTCCTTGCCGTCCTTGCTGGTGAAACGCACGATCACCCCGCCGGTGCCCTGGGCCACGCCCCCCTGGCCGTAGGTCAGGCGGCCGTCCTTGGTGAGCGTCTCGAGGCTGAACCGCTCCTGCGGCTCGGCGGCGCGGGCCGGACCGAGGCAGAACACCAGAGCCGCGAGCCAGGAAATACCCAGGAGACGTTTCATGCGTGCGAGAGTGAAACAAACGCCTTCCGCAGTGCCAAGCCCATTCCCCGACGACACCATTGCCTGCTCCAGGCGGGTGTTGGGGACGAAACTCCAACTCCCAAGCGCCAAATTCCAAACCAGTTCCAAACCTCAAATTCCAATTGCCTTGGCCCGGCACCTCCGCGCTGACTCGGAAGTTCGTTGTTCCTGGATCGCCGCCGCTTGCCTGGAGCTTGGAATTTCTTTGGTATTTGGATTTTGACGCCTGGAGTTTGACCGCTCCCCTTCATCCGGGAGCGACCCTCTGAATTCTCCCTTCCAACGGGCCGTCGTTTCAGGGCATTTTTACACCCATGAAAGCTTTGCGACTGTTCGTTCTCGCTGCCGTGCTGTCGGCGGTCCACACCGCCACCGCCCAGACCCCCGAGTGGATCTGGCATTCCAACGGCGGCAAGCCGCCCGGCAACAATGAGCGCCGCTTTTTCCGCAAGCCCTTCAACCTCGCCGAAAAGCCCGTCAAGGCCACGCTCGCCGCCACCGTGGACAACGAGGGCACCGCGTTCATCAACGCCAAGTCCGTCGCCACCATCGTCTCCTGGGAGCAGCCCGTCTCGGTGGACGTGACGGCCGAGCTGAAGGTCGGCGAAAACATTCTCGGCCTGCGCGGCATCAACCACGGCGGGGTCGCTGGCGTAGTGGCACGCCTGGAACTCACCTTCGCCGACGGCAAGAAGTCTTCCCTCGTCACCGACCTGACTTGGCTGGCGCACAATGAGGACGTCGTGGGCTGGCAGACGCTCGACTTCAAGCCGCAGGGTTGGGAGAAGCCCGTTTCTGTCGCCAAGCTCGGGGCCGGTCCGTGGGGTGACATCCTCGGGGGTGGCGGCGCAAAGGGCGCGCCCAAGGCCGCCGCCGGTGCCAGGCGCGTGGCCACTGCCGCCGAATCGCTTTACACGCTGCCCGGTTTCAAGGTCGAACTGCTCCACAGCGGGGAACCGGAGGAAGGCTCCTGGGTCAACGTCTGCAAGGATAACAAGGGCCGTCTCATCATCAGCCCGCAGTATCGCACCGCGAACCCCGACGGCGGGCTGCTGCGCGTGACGCTGGACAAGGACGGCAAGGTGGCCAAGCGCGACTGGATCGCCAAGCCCCTCTACGACGCGCAGGGCATGGTCTTCGCCAACGGCGCCCTCTGGGTCGTCGTGAACAAGTATTCCACCAAGTTCGAGTCCGGCCTCTACCGCATCACGGACGACGGCAGTGACACCTGGAGCAAGATCGACCTGATGAAGAAGCTCCCCGGCGGCGGCGAGCACGGCCCGCATGCAGTGGAACTGGGACCGGATGGGAATCTCTACGTGATGGCCGGCAACCACACCAAGCCGCCCGCCGACCTGGAGCCCAACCCCCAGTATCGCAACTACGGCGAAGACCATGTCCTCCCGCGCCAGTGGGACGGCAACGGCCACGCTTCCGGCATCCTGGCCCCGGGCGGCTATGTGCTGCGCGCCAAGCCGGACGGCACGAAGTTCGAGTTCTTCTGCGGCGGCTTCCGCAACCAATACGACTTCGCCTTCAATGTGGACGGCGAGCTGTTCACCTATGATTCCGACATGGAATGGGACTGGGGCATGCCGTGGTATGTGCCCACGCGCGTGAACCACTGCGTGAGCGGCGGCGACTACGGCTGGCGTTCCGGCACGGGCCGGTGGCCGGACTATTATTCCGACAGCCTCGGCGCGGTGCCCGACATCGGCGTGGGCTGCCCCACCGGCGTGGGCAACGGCAAGGGCGCAAAGTTCCCGGCCAAGTATCAGCGCGCCATCTACGTGATGGACTGGACCTACGGCCGGCTCATCGCCGTGCATCTGAAGCCCGAGGGCGCGAGCTACACGGCGACGTGGGAGAACTTCGTCGCGCCGGCCGGCCTGATGAAGCCCGGCGAGCCCAAGCCGCCGCTCAACGTGACCGACCTGGTCATCGGTGATGACGGGGCGATGTATTTCGTCATCGGCGGACGCGGCACGGCCTCCGGCCTCTATCGCGTCACCTACACGGGCAAGGAATCCACCGCGCCCGCGTGGGAGGCGAACAAGGACGGGGCCGAGGCCCGCGCCCTGCGCCGCAAGCTGGAGGCCTATCACACCAAGGCCGACCCGAAGGCGCTGGACTTCATCTGGCCGCACTTGAACAGCCCGGACCGCGCCCTCCGCTTCGCCGCACGCATTGCCTTGGAAGCTCAGCCGGTCACGACCTGGCAGGCCCGCGCATTGGAAGAAAAGTCCGCGGATGGCGGCCTCACCGCGCTGCTCGCACTCGCCCGCCTCGGCGGCAAATCCGCCCAGGACGAGTGCCTCCGCGCGCTGGGCAAGTGGCCGATGGCCACGCTCCCGGAGCGCCAGCAGCTCGACAAGCTGCGCGTCATCCAGGTGAGCATCGCCCGCAATGGCCTGCCCTCCGCCGACGTGGTGAAGCTGGCCAGTGACAAGCTCAGCACCAGCTACCCGAACAAGAGCACGTTCGTGAACCGCGAGATCTCCCAGGTGCTCATCGCCCTGGGCGCGCCCAACGTGGTGGACAAGACCCTCACCCTCATGGCCGCTGCCACCACGCAGGAGGACATGATCCATTATCTCTTCCACCTGCGCACGGCGAAGAACTGGACCCCGGAGCAGCGCCGCGAGTATTTCAGCTATTGGACCAAGGACCGTTCCGGCTATGCACACCAGGGCGACACGATGAAGTGGTTTCAGGAGGCCGGCCGGCCCTACGGTGACGGCTCCAGTTTCAACAACTTCTACAAAAACTTCCTGAAGGAGGCGACGCTGAACCTGACGGACGCCGAGAAAGGCGAGTTCGGTCCCCTGCTGGCGAGCATCGCCGCCGGTGCGCCGGCGGGTCGCAAGCTGGCCAGTGATTTCCCGAAGCCCCAGACGCGCAGCTTCGTGAAGGCGTGGACGATGGCGGACTTCGATCAGGATCTCGACAAGGTCGGCAAGGGCCGTAACTTCGAGAAGGGCCGGCAGGCGTTCGTGGACGGGCAGTGTCTCGCGTGCCACCGCTTCGGCAACGAAGGCGGCGGCGTGGGCCCTGACCTCACGGCGGTGACCTCGCGTTTCAGCCGGCGCGATGTGCTGGAGAGCATCCTGGACCCGAGCAAGGTCGTCTCCGAGCAGTTCCAGAACACCACCCTCGTGCTCAAGAACGGTGATGACCACACGGGCCGCCTCGTGGACGAGACCGGCGACAAGCTGGTGCTCGTCCCGAACCAGCTCCAGCCGGACACCAAGATCACCGTGAAGAAAGGTGACGTGGCCAGGCGCAGCTTCTCGAAGCTCTCGCCGATGCCGCAAGGGCTCGCCGACGGGCTGAGCAAGGAAGACATCCTCGACCTGCTCGCCTTCATCGAGAGCGCCGGGCGCAAGAACAGCGCGGCCTTCGCGAAGTAGGCGCTTGGCGGAGCGCCGGCTTCCCAGCCGGCTTACGCCGGGAAAGGCTTGCGGCGGTAGGGCGGGCTGTCCTCAGCCCGCCGCCGAGCAACCGAACGCCACGAGACCCGGCGGCGCGGTGAAGACACCGCCCGACCAAGGCTGGTTCAGGCATGGAGTCCCGCCTTTAGGCGGCGGGGCACCCGAACGCCGGTGGGCATTCTGCGCAGCGTCTGGATCGCCGCCGCGTTCCACCGGCTGAAGCCGGGACTCCGTGCGCGGTTCAGCGCGGCTTCGCCACCGGCAGCCAGCCTTCGCGGGCCAACTGCTCGGCGATGGCCCCGGCCAGAAGCTTGTGGCCGGCGGGCTTCAGGTGCGCGCTGTCGCTGAACAACGGTTCCTTGGCGTGGCCGGTGAAGGCGGTCCGCATCGAGACCTGCGCCGCCCCGGCCTCGCGCAGCGCACTTCCGAACTCCTCCAGGCCATCGTCATCCAGGATCTTGGCGGCCGTCTTGCCATTCTTGCCGTCTTTCAGGATGGCCTGCGCCACGACCAGCACGCGGACCTTTTGATCCCGGCCGGCGGCCACCGTTTCGCGCGTGACCCGGCGGAAGAGGTCATTCCACTGGCGGGACTTTTCCGGGTTCAGGGTCGCCTGGATTTCCGCATCCGCATCCGTGGCGGCGCGCTGGTTGCGGACGCTCGTCGGGAGCAGCTCCCAATAGACCTTCTCCTGCTTCATCTCGTAGAGGCGGCGGATGACCAGGCTCTTCATCAGCCAGTTCTTCGGGTGCCAGCCGCGGAACTCCTCGCGTCGCCGCCACTCGCGCTCGTCCTCGTATTCGTTCGAGTCGTTGAGGTGGAGGATGACGAGGCTGGGCTGATACTTCAGGGCCTGCTCGAAGATGAGCTGCTTGCGGCGCGCGCCGTAGCCGGGGACGGACAGATTGAAGCTCTCTGTGTTGATGCCGCGCGCGTTCAGCAGTTCGCCCAACTGGCCGGCGTAAGAAGCCGCCACGCTGCCCCCCCGGGCCACCGAGTCGCCGATGACAAAGATGCGGAAGGTGTCCCCCTGACGCTCCCGACTGAAGCTCTGGGGGAAGAAGCGCCGCCCGCCCGCCCGCTCCAGCCGCACAGTGCCGTCCGTCTGCTCCACGAAGCCGGCGGTCGGATGGTAGCCGTAGTCAAAGCGGCCCGACATGCTGCGGGCGAAGAACACGCGCACCACCAGCTCCGCGCCGACCAGCAGCGCGACGAGGAGCAGGAAGGATTTGGTGACGGCGGGTTTCACAGACAAGGGCGGTGGGTGGCGGGAACAAGTGGCGGTTCGGAGGAACGTGCGGCGTGGCGCGTGGTGCGTGGTGCGTGAACTTGCGCCTGCCCCTCACGCACCACGCACCACGCACCACGCCGCTCCGGTCCCGCCTCACGGCATCGGAAGCTCCCACACTGTATTTTCGCAGCACGCATCAGAACTGAAAATAAATAAACTCCTGCTCGCTCACCGCCGAGCTGGCGACGGCGAGGAAGAGCATGAGGAAGGCCAGCCCGCGCACGGGCCACGGCCAGTCCGGCAGCTCGACTTCATCGCGGGCACGGCGGGTGGCCCATTGGAGCAGCAGGAGCGGGACGGCGTGCAGCGCCAGCCAGAGCGCGGGCCTGGCCCAGGCATCGGCGACCGGAGCCCAGTGGCCGAAGGCGGCGAACCAGTTGCCAAGCTGGGCGAGGTTCGGCGCGCGGAAGACCGCCCAGCCCACCAGCGTGAAGCCAAACATCACCGCGATGGCGAGCCAGTGTCGGCAGCTTGCCGTTTCGCCGAACGCATCAGGCACTCCCTCGCGCCCTTTCCCCTCACCCCGGCCCTCTCCCCGAGGAGAGGGAGGGACGCGGTCCGCGCTGGCTGCGGACGAGGCGCGCACGAGTGAGCCTGCGGCGGGCGAAGCAGCCCCCTCTCCTCTGGGGAGAGGGCTGGGGTGAGGGGGAAGGGCGCTGGCTGACGACGTTGCGCCACGCTTTTGCGGCAAGGTCTCCTCCTCCAATCTCCGCAGCCACGGGACGAGCCGGTAGAGCGTCAGCAGCGCGGCGTGATACGCGCCCCACAGCACGAAGATCCAGCTCGCCCCGTGCCACAGGCCGGCCAGGAGCATGGTGATCCAGAGGTTGCCCAGCGTGCGGGCGGTGCCGCTGCGGTTGCCGCCGAGCGGGATGTAAACGTAGTCGCGGAACCACGCCGAGAGCGTGATGTGCCAGCGCGTCCAGAAGTCCGACGGTCCGCGCGCGGCGTAGGGGAAGCGGAAGTTCGAGTTGAGATGGATGCCCAGCAGCCGCGCGGAGCCGCGCGCGAGATCGGTGTAGCCGGAGAAGTCCCCGTAGATTTGAAAGGCGAACGCGACCACGCCGAGGATGGCCCAGGGGGCGTTGAGTTCGGCCTTGCCGTTGAAGACGTGGTTGGCCAGCAGCGCGCAGTTGTCGGCCACGAAGATCTTCTTGAACGCGCCGATGAGCAGCAGGCGCAGGCCGCGATGGATGTGCTCCCAGTTGAACTCGGCGGCCTTGGTGAACTGTGGCAGCAGATCGTTGGGCCGCTCGATGGGGCCGGCGACGAGCTGCGGGAAGAACGAGAGATAGGCGGCGAACGTGAGGAGATCGCGCGCGGGCTGGGCCTTGCCGCGATAGATGTCCACCGAGTAGGCGATGGACTGGAAGGTGTAGAACGAGATGGCCACCGGCAGGATGATGGTCGGCAGCGTCCAGCCGGGGGAGAAGCCGACCTGGCTGGCGAGCGCGAGCAGGGAGTCGGCGAAGAAATTGAAGTATTTGAAGAAGCCGAGGACGGCGAGGTTGGTGAGGATGCTGAGCAGGAGGAAGGCGCGGCGTTGCGCGGCCGCGGGTTTGCGCCAGAGCAGTTCGTAAAGCGCGGTGAAGAGCAGCGGGAAGACGGCGGCGGCCCCGAGAATCCAGGTCTGCACCGAGCCGGACTTGCCGGTGAACGCGGCGCATCCGCCCAGCCATAGCAGGGGTAGAAGGGCCGCAGTGAGCACCTCCTTCAGCGGTGATCGCTCCCCGACGATGGCCCGCCCGCAGTAGTAATCAATGCACGTCGAGGCGAGCAGCAGCGCGAGGAAGCGCACATCCCACACCCCGTAGAAGACATAGCTGGAAACCAGCAGCAGCGTCATCCGCCCGCGCAGGGGCAGCCGCCAGTAGAGCAGCGCCACGCCAAGGAGGAAGAGCGGGTATTGCCAGCCGGTGAAGCTCATGACCGGCCGGCGTTGCGCTGCGCGCGGCACTCATGCCGCTTCAGCGTCCGAACGGCCAGAGTCGGAAGTTCACCACAGCGGCACGCACGTTGAAGCGGCGTGAACGCCGCGCGCCGCAGGCGTGAGCCGGTCGCGTGTGGCCGGGAGGCGTTCACCGGAGTCCCTGTTTCGCCGCCATCCCGGCAAAGACGCCGCCGCGTTTGAGGAGTTCCTCGAAGGTGCCTTCCTCCACGATGCGGCCTTCCGCCAGGACGATGATGCGGTCCATGTTCACGAGGGTCGAGAGCCGGTGGGCCACGCAGACCACGGTGCGGTTCTGCTCCAGCTTCTCGATGTCCGCCTGAACCTCGGCCTCAGCCTCCGAATCCAAGGAGCCCGTGGCCTCGTCCAGCAGCAGGATGGGCGCGTTGCGGACGAAAGCGCGGGCGATGGCCAGGCGCTGACGCTGGCCACCGGACAGGTTTACGCCACGCTCACCCACCCGGGTGTCGTAGCCTTGCGGCAGCCGCATGATGAAGTCGTGGGCGTTGGCGGACCGCGCGGCGGCCTCGATTTCCTCGCGGGTCGCGCCCGTTTTGCCGCAGGCGATGTTCTCTGCCACGGTCAGGTCGAAGATCACGATTTCCTGGCTTACCAGAGCCATGAGCTGCTGCAGATCGCGCGAGGCCACGGCGCGCAGGTCGTGGCCGTCAATACGGACGGTGCCGGTAGTCACGTCGTAGAAGCGGAAGATCAGGTTGACGAGCGTGCTCTTGCCGGAGCCGCTGGCCCCGGCGATGCCAAGCCGGTAACCACGCGGCAGGGTGAGGGTGAAGTCTTGGAGAACGGGCTTTTCTCCGTAGGCAAACGAGATGTTCTCGAAGCGGATCTCGCGTTCGAAGGCCGGGAGCGGTTCGGGGTGGGCGGGCTCCTTCACGCTGGGCTGCTCGCGCATGACCTGGGTGAGGCGGTCCACACCCACGCTGGCCTGCTGGAACAGCACATGGACGTTGGCCAGCTTCTTGAAGGGCGTGAAGAGCAGGACCACGCCCATGAGGAAGCCGGCGAGGTCCGGCACGCTGGTGCGCGAGACGAAGATGAAGACGATGAGCAGGCCCAGACCGAGCATCGAGATGGTCTCGACCAGCGGGTTCACCAGCTCCCGCGCCTGCACAGTCTTCATGTCGTGGTGGATGATGCTCCGGGAGAACTCGCGGAAGCGTTCGAGCGAGCGGCCTTCCAGCCCGAAGGCCTTGATGACGCGGATGCCGCTGAGCGCCTCCAAAAGCAGACTGGACTGGGAAATGTTCGCGCTGAGGCTGGCCTTGACCGCGCGGCGGACCTTCCGGCCCAGCACCACGATGGGGATGACGCAGAAGGGCAGGAAGACCACGGCGAGAAGCGTGAGTTTGGGATTGACCAGGCATAGCCCGGCGATGACTCCGACGATGGTGAAGGGCTCCTTCACGATGTCCGAGAGGCCATTGGTCATGCTCTTGTGGAGCGCGCTGGCGTCGTTCGTGATGCGCGTGAGCAGGTCGCCCATGGTCGAGCGGTTGAAGTAGTCGAGGGAGAGGCGGTAGAGCTGCGCGAGCACGTCGTAGCGCAGGTCGTTCATGATGCGTTCGCTCACCCAGTTCATGCAGTAGCTGCTGAGGTAGCCGAGGAAGCTGCGCAGCGCCACCAGCGCCGGGAGGAACAGGAAGCCGCCGACCAACTGCCGCCAGTCCCAGTCGCGTCCCATCAGGGGCATCCATGGGTCCAGCCAGGCGGTGATCTGCTGGTTCACGTCGTTGGCCAGGCGTTTGGCGTAGGCGATCTCCCCCACGGCGGCCGGAGGCTTGGGTTCCAGGCGGACCGCCGGTCCGCCCGGCAGCGTCCCGGCACCGGGGGCGAAGCTCAAATTTGTCGCGGAGCCGCCCGCACTCCCGCCGGGCGCGGCCGGTCCGGCGTTGGTGAGCGTGAGCGAGGTGCCGGGGTCCGCCGGAGCCAGACGGGCGAAAAGGGTGCGGGTGGCCCAAATGAAACTGGCATTCGACAGGCCAAAGAGCACGCCCAGCAGAATCCCCAGCACCAGCCGGCCCCAGTAGCGCCGCAGATAGGGCGCACCGAAACGGAGGATGTTGGCGAGATGCCGCATGTGGCGGCCAGTGTTGGCAGAGGACGCGGGGAGTTCAACAAGATTGGTTTTGCGCGCGACCGGGGAATGCGGTTGAATGCAACGCATGAAAGCCTTGTTTGCCGCGTTGCTGGCCGCCGGCCTGTCGTTGGGTGCGGCGGAAGTCCGCCTGGTCCGCGTGCCGGAGGGCGGCCTGCAGCCGCAGGCCGTGATGGACGCCAAGGGCGTGCTGCATCTGGTGTATCTGAAGGGTGAGCCGAAGGCCTGCGACGTTCTCTATTCGCGCCGTGAAGCGGGGAAGAGCGAGTTCAGCGCCCCGCTGCGCGTGAACAGCCAGTCCGGCAGCGCGGTGGCGGTGGGCACGATTCGCGGCGCGCAGTTTGCGCTGGGCAAGGGCGGTCGTGTGCACGCGGTCTGGAACGGCTCCGGCCAGGCCGCGCCGAAGCCGGCGACGCAAAGCGCCCCGCTCCTCTACGCCCGGCTCAACGACACCGGCACGGCCTTCGAGCCGCAGCGCAACCTGATTTTTGGCACGCAGCACCTGGATGGCGGCGGGACGGTGGCGGCCGACCAGGACGGCAACGTCTATGCCCTCTGGCACGGCGCGCCACCGGATAACAAGGCCGGCGAGGCGGGCCGCGCCGTGTTCCTCGCGCGGTCGAAGGACGAAGGGAAGACCTTCGAGCGTGAGCGTGAGGTCAGCCCGGAGGCCAGCGGTGCGTGCGCCTGCTGCGGGATGCGGGCCTTCGCCGATGCGCGGGGCGATGTTTTCGCCCTCTTCCGCACCGCCTCGACCGCGCTGGACCGGCATATGATGCTGCTGGTTTCCCGCGACCGTGGCGAGCGCTTCAAGGGTGACTATGTCCACCAGTGGCGGGTGGGCCAGTGCCCGATGAGCAGCGAGGCCTTCACCGCGGTGGGGGGCAAGGTGTTCGGCGCGTGGGAGACGGCGGGGCCGGTCCAGTTCGCCGCGCTCGACGCCAGCACCGTCAAAGCTTCGCCGCCCGTCAGCCCGGCGATGATGGCCAAGGGCAAGCACCCTGTTCTGGCTGTGAACCCGGCGGGCGAGACCCTGCTGGTCTGGACCGAAGGGACCGCCTGGCAGCGCGGCGGCGCACTGGCTTGGCAGCTCTTCGGCAAGGATGGGAAGCCCGCAGGCACCCCGCAGCGGCGCGACGGCATTCCGGTGTGGGGTCTGGCGGCAGCGGTGGCCGAGGCGGACGGTGGGTTTACGGTGCTTTACTGACCAAGGCCGACGTTGACACCCCTCCGGGACGCCGTTAATTATTCTAGCCGATTTAACCGAACGAACCAAACTCATGATCGCCCTGCGGCTCATTCTTTTTCTGGTCATCCTCACCAGCGCTGGCGTTATTGCCATCGCGGAGTTGCAGCTCAAGCCCAAGCTGGAAGAGTTGAAAGACAAGGAAAAGAAGGTCGCCGAAGATCTGACCAAGGAGAAATCCGAGCGGACCAAGCAGGAAACCCGCGCCAAGGGTGCCGAGCAGGAGCGCGATGCGCTGAAGAATGACCTGGACGCCTCCAAGAAGGCGGAGGACGACGCCAAGAAGGCGGCGGAAGCCGCCGCCGCCGCGAAAGTGGCCGCCGACGCCGAGACGGTGAAGGCCAAGCAGGAGACCGATGCGGTCAAAAAGAACAGCGCCGAATACTTTGATCTGGAAAAGCTGGGCCTGACTCCGCCGGTGATCAAGCGGATCAACGCCGAACTGCCTCAGAAGACCAACGAGCTGAACACGCTCAAGCGCGAGCAGCAGTTGGTGAATATCCAGCTCGTCAAGACCTCGGGTGAACTGAACGCCTTCCTCAACCCCAAGGGCGCGGTCGCCCTGCCGCGCGAACTCACCGGCAAGGTCTCCGCCGTGGACCCGAAGTGGGACTTCGTCATCCTGGACATCGGTGCCAGCCACGGGCTGCTGCGCAACGGCGAGCTGACCGTCGAGCGGGAAGGCAAGCTGATCGCCCGCGTGAAGGTGGGCCGCGTCGAAACGGACTACGCCATCGCGAACATCATGCCCGGCCTGAAGAAGAGCGACATCCGCGAAGGCGACGTGGTCAAGACCCCGTCCCCCACCGTCCTGCCTCCCCAGAAATAATATGAACGCACGACTCTCCCAGCTTGGCCGCTGCCTGTTCGCCGCCGTGGCGCTTGGTTTCGTGCTGCTCGCCACCGGCTGCAACACGACCGAGCCGGACAACAATTCCACCCGGCCCTGGAATTCTCCCAAGGGCTGGGAAGGCGGCGTGCCCGGCATGCTTTACGACCGCCGCTGAGCGGGTGGTGTTGGGCCTTTGCGTCATGGCGTGCCCGCTGGGTTCAGGACCATGTCGCGTTCATCGGTGAACGCCATGCTCACTGGCATCGCTTTTCGGAGGGAATGAGAGCGAGGGGGCTTCTGGAACGACTTGGGGAGGTTAAGCTCGAACTCCGAAGTAGCGGCGGCGCAGCCGCCGGGTAGCACAGGCTACCAGCCTGT
>CAZCBE010000152.1:0-15108 GCA_964496695.1 uncultured Klebsiella sp. | reverse complement strand
CCAATTTTCTTCGCCATGCCGGCTATGCGACAACTTAAACAGAAAGTGCTCTAGCCGGTGGGGCTGGGTCTTCCTGCTTGTAATCCTGATCCTGCTGCTGCTCCTTCATTTGCTCCCAGTTCACGGGCAGAACCATTGCGAGGGAGATGCCAAGCACCGGAGAAAACCGCTCCCCAGCTCATTTCCACCTTGGCGCGGCCCGCCGCCGACAATGGGCTTGTCTCCAAAGTGCGGTGAACTACGCTGGCAGGGGCTCGTCCCGCATGAAGACCATCACGCTCATCCAGCGGCTCCGCACCGGGTTCGGCGCCGTGTGTCTGATTGCAGTCCTGGGCGGCGCGCTCGTGGCCTTTCAGAGCTGGCGGTCCGTGGAGCGACAGTTCGCGGCGGAACACCTCCGCGGCCAGGCGGAGGTGGCGGCCGAGCGCATGCGGTTTGTCACCTTGCAGATGGGGGAGGCGCTGCTCGGCGCCCTGCTGGATCCCAAGAGCCAGGCCGAACGGAGCCGGAAGCTCAAGGCAGACGAGGAATTGATCCGCACCATCCGCGAACTGCGCGCCCTGCTGGGCAACCAGCCGGAAATGTTGCGCGCGCTGGAGGACATCAACGACCAGGACACGACCGAACTGAACGTCCTCGAGGACAAGCTGCTCGTCATGGCCCTCACCGACCCCGCCCAGGCCCGGCGCGATTACGCCGAGAAATACCTGCCCGCCCGGCGCAAGCAGGAGCAGTTGCTCGACGAATTCCTCCGGCGCACCGAACGCATCGGCCGGGCGCAGTTCGAGTGGCACCGCATCCTCTTCTACGCCGCGCTCGCCACTGTCATCCTCGTGGCTGCGGGCTATTTTCTCGCCCGGCGGACTGAAGTGGCCTTCGCGAATTCCCTCCAGGCCCTCTGGCAGGGCGTGGACCGCCTCCGGAGCGGCGTGCTGGACGAACCCATCCAACTGACCGAGCGCAACGAATGCACCGTGCTGGCCGAAAGCCTCAACCGCCTGGGCGGAGAAATGGCGGAACTCGCCGCCCAGCTCCGCCAGTCCGGCGGAGACGTGCTCACCGTCAACACCACCCTGGGCGCGGCGCTCAACGCCGGCCGCAAGAGCATGACCGAGATGGAGACCCTGGCCACCGGGCTCAGCGCCTCCGCCCGCCGCGTGCTGAACACCACCGCCGAGCTGTCCCGCACCGTCCACTCCGTCTCCATCGTCGCCGACCAGACCGCGATGCTCACCGATTCCAGCCGCATCGGCCTCACCCGCATGGGCCAGACCATGGCGGGCATCCACCACGCCGCGGACGGCATCAACGCCAAGCTTGGCATCCTCAACGAGAAGGCCGCCAACATCAGCCAGGTCATCACCACCATGGCCAAGGTGGCCGACCAGACCAACCTCCTCTCGCTCAACGCCGCCATCGAGGCCGAGAAGGCCGGCGAATACGGCCGGGGCTTCGCCGTCGTCGCCACCGAGATTCAGCGCCTCGCCGACCAGACCGCCGTGGCCGCCGAGGACATCGAGCAGATGGTCCGCGAAATGCAGACCGCCGTGACCGCCGGCGTCATGGGCATGGACAAGTTCGCCGACGAGGTCCGCCGCGGCGTCGGCGACGTGCAGAAAGTGAGCGCCCAGCTCGACCGCGTGCTCCAGCACGTGCAGGCCATCACCCCCCAGATCGAGTCCGTCAACACCACCATGCACGCGCAAACGGACAGCGCCCGGCAGATTTCCGAGGCCGCCACGCGTTTCGGTGACTTCTCCCGGGCCTCGACGGACGCCCAAAAGCAGGCGTGGGTCGCCGTGGACGATTTCGAATCCGCCGCCCGCCGCATGCAGGAGCGGACCGCCCGCTTCAAACTCAAGACCTGATTCCGCCCGGCCATGAAACGATTCAAATTCTGGCAGAAGCTCACCCTGCTCGGCGTCCTGTTCGCGATGCCGTTCGGCACCGTGTTCTTCTACAAGTTTTTCATCATCGAGCGCCCGCGCGAACTGGTGCAGGCCCGCGAGGAGATCGCCGCGGTGGAAATCCAGGCGCGCCTCTTCAAGCTGATCCAGGAACTCCAGCTTTACCGCGACCTCGGCCACGGCGTGGCGAACACAAACCGCGCCTTCGAGGACTTGTTCAAGAAGCAGGAGCCGGTCGTCCGGCAGGCCGCCCAGGCGGCGGAGACGGTGATCCGGAATCTGTCCGACCGGGTGGACGTGACCCTCGAATGGAACAAGCTGGCCGGGGAGATTGACGCCGCCCTGAAGCCCCAGTCGAGCGCCCGTCCCAGCCAGCACTTCCAGGACCGCACCCACCTCGTGACCGCCGGCCGCACGTTGCTGGAAACGGTCGGGAACCGCTCCAAATTGAGCGAGGAATCTGCGGGTGAACGCTACCGCCTCATGACCGCGCTTCAGTATGGCGGCCCCGAGCTGCTCGGCGCGCTCGCCGACGCCCGGGCGATCGGGATCGGGCTGGCCACGCGCGGGGCAACCGCCACCAACCTGATGTCCGCCGCCGACCTGAAGCAGCAGGACGACGAGTTCAAGCTGCTGGCCGAGCTGCAGATGAAGGTGGAGTCCGCGCTCAAAAGCAGCGAAGGCGCGCTGTTCCACTCCGTCGATCAGGTGATGGAAGCGCGGCCCGAATTCAGATCCGAGCTGAGCGGGCCCAACCGGCTGGCCCGGGGCAACACGGAGGACGCGGCCAAGCTGATCAGCAGCACGCTGGCCCGGCGCCAGGCCACCACCAACGCCATGGAGTTCCACGCCACGCTCACCAGCGCGACCCGTGAACTCCTTCATTTGGAAGACAAGGTGGCGGCCACGCTCGGCGACGTGCTCAAGGCGCGCATGGAGACGTTCAACGCGGACGTCCTCAAGATTCTCGGACTGGTGGCGGTGGGCTATTCGCTCGTCGCCATCTTCGCCGGCCTCATCATCCGTGACATCACCAAGCCCTTGGACGACGTGGTGGACGTGGCCGATCAGATCGCCGAAGGCGACCTGACCGCCAATGTCGCCGCCGTCGAGCGCACGGACGAGATTGGCGGCCTCCTGCGGGCGCTCAACCGCATGGTGCGCAGCCTCACGGACATCGTTTCCCAGGTGCAAAAATCCGGCCTGCAGGTCAACACCTCCGTCAATCAGATCTCCGTCACCGGCAAGCAGCAGCAGGCCACGGCGAACGAAATCGCCACGACCGCCACCGAGATCGGGGCGACGGCGAAGGAGATTTCCGCGACCTCCCTCGAACTGGTGAACATGATGAAGGACGCCACCGCCGTGGCCGAGGACACCGCCTCGCTCGCGAACAAAGGCCAGGAGGGCCTCTCCCGCATGCGCGACACGATGACCCAGCTTACCGGGGCCGCTACGCTCATCCAGACCAAGCTCGAAGTCCTCAACGAGAAGGCCGCCAACATCAACCAGGTCGTCACCGCGATCACCAAGATCGCCGACCGCACCAACCTGCTCTCCCTCAACGCCGCCATCGAGGCCGAGAAAGCCGGCGAATATGGCCGCGGCTTCTCGGTCGTCGCCACCGAGATCCGCCGCCTCGCCGACCAGACCGCCGTCGCCACCTACGACATCGAGCAGATGGTCAAGGAGATGCAGGCCGCCGTCTCCGCCGGCACGCAGGGCATGAAGCAGACCGCCGAGGACGTCCGCAACGGCGTGAAGGAAGTCCAGGCCGTCGGCGCGCAGCTCGCGCAGATCATCCAGCAGGTGCAGGCTCTTGCCCCCCGCTTCGAGCTGGTCAACTCCGGCATGCAGTCGCAGGCCACCGGCGGCCAGCAGATCAGCGATTCCCTCAGCCAGCTCACCAAGGCCGTCCAGCAGACCGCGCAGTCACTCGACCAGTCCAACCAGGCCATCGAGCAGCTCAAGAGCACGGCCTACGCGCTGCGCGAGGGCGTGGCCCGGTTCAAACTGCCGGGTAGCCGGTGAGGAAAGTGATTAGTGATAAGTGATAAGTGAGAACGCCACTGCACGCCGCCGACTAACTACTAATCACTGATTACTTTCCCACCCATGCTCTTCCTCGTCTTCCAAGTCGGCGCTGACCGCCACGCGCTGGAGGCCGCACGGGTCATCGAGGTGCTCGCCATGGTGGAGCTGCAGAAGATCATCGGCGCGCCCGTGGGCACGGCCGGCGAGTTCGTGTATCGCGGCGAGCCCGTCCCGGTGCTGGACCTCTGCCAGCTCTCGCTCGGCCGTCCGTCCAATTACCGCCTCAGCACGCGCATCATCCTGGTCCGGCATGAGCCGCAGTCCGGCACGTCGAAGCCCCTCGGCCTGATCGCCGAGCATGCCACCGAGCTGGTGACCAAGCAGCTCGGCGAGTTCACCTCCGTCGGCGATGGGCTCGTCGCGCCCGATCCGCGCGGGCGGCTCCGCCTGCTGCAACTGGACAAGCTGCTCACGCCTGAGCTGCGTGACCTGCTGGCGGTTTACTATTTCACCCAGTCGCTCGAACCAGAACCGGCTGGGAATGCCCAATGACGCAATGACCAGTCAATGCCCCATGCCCAACGGCCCGTGCTCGCAGGGTAGCCGCACGCTGCCCTGCGCGTCGCCGTCCCATGGGTCATTGGCCATTGGTCCTTCATTGGGACTTGGTCATTGCTCATTGGACATTTTCCATGCTGTCTGATTTCAAGAACCGCCGCCGCAGTGAGACGACCGTCGCCCCGGCGACGGAGCCAGTCGTCGCGCCAACGGTGTCCTTGGAATCGCCGCGCCCGATGATGGATTGCTGGCAGCACATCGGCGTCTGGGGCAACGGCTCCTGCGTGGAGCTGAAGGTCCACCTGCACTGCCGCAACTGCCCGACCTACGCCGCCGCCGCGATGCGGCTGCTCGATTCCCGCCCGCCCGCCGGCTATCGCCACGAGTGGACCGAGCACATCGCCGAGAAGACCGCCGTCGTCGCCGCCGGCGTGCCGTTCCTCGTCTTCCGCATCGGCGACGAATGGCTCGGGCTGAACATCGGCGCGATGGAGGAGGTCGGCGAAACGCGCCCGATTCACACCCTGCCCCACCGGCGCGAGGCCGTGCTGCTGGGCGTCGTCAGCGTGCGCGGCGAACTGCTCGCCTGCGTGTCTGTCGGCCGGCTGCTGGGCATAGACAAAGGCGTCGGCAGCGGTTCCGCCCTGCCCGGCAAGTCCGCCGCCCGCCTGCTGGTGGTGCGCCACGGCGGCGAGCGCTACGCCTTTCCCGTCACCGAGGTGCGCGGCGTCCAGCACCTCGCGGTCCCCGCCGGGCCGCCCGCCCCCGCGCCCGACGATCAGGTCATGGGCGCGGCGGGCCGCCACCGCGTCGAGTGGCGGGGCCGCAGCGTGTGCTGCCTCGATGAGGAAAAACTCTTCGCCGCCCTGAACCGCAACCTCGCATGAACGTGACCGCCGCCCGCCAGCGCTTCGTTTGGAGTCCCGCCTTCAGGCGGCGCACGGCACGGCGATCCGTGACGCTGCGCGCGCAGCGTCGGGAACCAGGCTGCGTTCCGTTGGCTGAAGCCGGGACTCTCAACCCGGTTTGCAACGTCGCGCCAGCCCACCCTTTCGAGGACCATCCCGCGTGAGTTCCCTCCCTGATGACCTGAGCAGTTTCTCGATGCTCGACCTGTTCAAGGCCGAGGCTGAGAGCCAGAAGGCCGTCCTCAACAGCGGCCTGCTGGGCTTGGAAAAAGGCGCCACCCCGGCGCAGCTCGAGGCGCTCATGCGCGCCGCCCATTCGCTCAAGGGCGCGGCCCGCATCGTCGGCCTGGATGCCGCCGTCCGCGTCGCGCACGCGATGGAGGACGCCTTCGTCGCCGTCCAGCACAGCCCCGTGCCGCTCGCGGAAAAGCCCGTCGCCGGCCTGCTCGACCGCGAGGACCTTGCCCCCAAATTTCGCGGCCAGACCGCCTTCACCACGCTGCTGGTGGACATGATGCTCGACGGGATGGACCTGCTCGACCGCATCGCCAACACGCCGGAAGCGCAGATGGACCAGTGGAGTGGCGAGCTGGCCCCGGAGATTGATGGTTTCCTCGCCAACGTCGCCGCGCTGATGGAGGTCCACACGCAGGCCGAGAAGTTCGCCCAGGCCGGCACCACCCCGCCTGCCCGTTCCACCGCCACCAAACCCACCGCCCCCGCCGCCGAGGAGGAGCCGCCCGCCCCCGGCGCTGCGCCGACGAAGGACGACGTGGACCGCTCGCTGCGCATCACCGCCGACAGCCTGAACCGCCTGCTCGCGCTCGCCGGCGAGTCCCAGGTGGAGGCGCACCGCCTCCGACCTTTCGCTGAAACGCTCTTGCGCCTCAAGCGCCAGCTCACCGACCTGAGCGCCGCCTTCGACAACGTCCGCGAAGCCCTGCCCACCGAGGTGCTCACCGGCCAGTTGCGCGACCGGCTGCATGTGCTGCAGGTGTGTGTCACCGGTTCGCGGCAGTATCTCGGTGACCGGCTGGTGGAGTTGGAGAGCCTGGGCCGGCGGTCCTCGACGCTTTCCGGGCGCATGTATGACGCCGCCCTCGCCTGCCGGATGCGCCCCTTCGCCGATGGCATCCAGGGCTTCCCGCGCATGGTGCGCGACCTCTGCAAACGCCTGGGCAAGGAGGCGAGTCTCGAAGTCCACGGCGAAGACACCCAGGTGGACCGGGACATCCTGGAGAAGCTGGAGCCGCTCATCACCCAGATGCTCCGCAACGCCCTCGACCACGGCCTCGAATTCCCCGATGACCGCGTGAGCAAGGGCAAGCACCGCGCCGGCAAGCTCACGCTCGAAGCCCGCCACAGCAACGGCAAGCTGCTCGTCTCCGTGGCCGACGACGGGCGCGGCGTGGACAGCCACCGCCTGCGCGAATCCATCGTGCGGAAGGGACTGGTCTCGCACGAAACCGCGGCCCAGTTGAGTGAGCAGGAACTGCTCGAATTCCTCTTCCTGCCGGGCTTTTCCACGAAGGACAGCGTCACCGAAATGTCCGGCCGCGGCGTGGGCCTGGACATCGTGATGAACATGGTCAAGAGCGTGCGCGGCTCCGTGCGTGTGACCACGGCGCTCGGCGAGGGCACGCGCTTCCAGCTTCAACTGCCGCTGACCCTTTCCATCATTCGCGCGCTGCTCGTGGACATCGCGGGCGAACCCTATGCCCTCCCGCTGACCGCCGTGAGCCGGATGCTCAAGGTCGCCCGCCAGGAGATCGAGACCAAGGAAGGCCGCCAGTTCCTCGCCCACGAGACCCACCGCCTCCCGCTCATCACGGCGCATCAGGTCCTGGACCGGGGCGCTCCGAGCGGGCTGAACGGCGACCTGCCCATCATCCTCCTCGGCGAGCGGGAACAAAGCATCGGCCTGCTCGTGGACCGCTTCATGGGCGAGCGCGAACTCGTCGTGCTGCCGCTGGACGCCAAGCTGGGCAAGGTGCAGGACATCGCCGCCGGCGCGCTGATGGAGGACGGGGCGCCGGTGCTGATCCTCGATGTGGACGACGTGCTCCGGTCCGCCGAGCGGATTCTGTCCGCCGGTGCCGCCGGCGGCGTGCGCCACGATCTTCCCGCCGGGCCGACGCGCCGCCGGCAGCGCGTGCTCGTGGTGGATGACTCGCTCACCGTCCGCGAGCTGGAGCGCAAGCTCCTCGCCGAACGCGGTTACGTCGTCGAGGTGGCGGTGGACGGCATGGACGGCTGGAACGCCGTGCGGGCCGGCAGCTTCGACCTCGTCATCACCGACATGGATATGCCGCGCATGGATGGCTCGGAGCTGACCCGGCTGATCAAGGGCGACGTGCTGCTGCGCTCCCTGCCCGTGGTGATGATCACCTACAAGGACCGCGAAGAAGACCGCCAGCGCGGCCTGCGCGCCGGCGTGGACGTGTTCCTGACCAAGGGGAGCTTCCAGGACGCGACCTTCCTGCGGGAAGTGGAGAACCTCATCGGCGCGCCCGCCTAGCCAGCCCAGCGCGCGACGTCCCCGTCCAAGCCTGAATGCCTTTCGGGAACGCTTCGAACGCTGGAAAGCGGAGGAAGCACAGACCAGCCGTCGGCCCCGCAATCCCAAAGGGGTTGAGCGGACCGTCCCCTCGGTGAGGGAGGTTCAGATGCTCATGGAATGTTAACCGTGGAGGAACGCGGATGGGAACGAGAGCGCGGCAGCGTGGACTGCCAATCAGGGCTGAAAGCCCGCCCGGTGACAGCCCGGGGTGAAGCCCCGGGTAGCCTGGCCAAAGAAGCCTGCCCGCCCTGAAAGGGCGGGACTCTTTCCTACCTTGTGCCGCGTCCCGCCCTTTCAGGGCGGTGACGAAAGTGACCGCGAACCCGGGCCTCCGCCTCGCGGGCCTCGGCTCCAGCCCGGGCTGTCACCGGACGGGCTTTCAGCCCTGCATGCTCCTGGTCGGAAGCATCAAGCTCTCGCAACACTTCGCGCATCCTCGATTCCCCCGGCATCGCTTCTGAATCACCCCAGCGCGTTACAACGTGGTAGCTCATGGCGATGCCTTTGGCAGTGCTGCGTCGAGTGAATGCCCTTTGTCGGCGCGGCTGCAACTGGGCGGCTCGTTGACCGCGCCGAGGGTGTAGGTGCCACCGCCGGGACAAACCGGCAGCAGCCCCTGCTTGAGATAGGCGGCGAGGTCAGAAATCTGCGGTGCGGTGGAGGTTTCTGGTTTTGTCTGTGTGGCCCAGCTTCGCTTGGCCTCGGCAATCTGCTTCATGTTCGCGATACAGGTATTCTTCTGTGCATCGGGGCGACCAGACTTTGCACCCGGCGCAGCAATCATAAAATAGAGAACAGCCCAAGTGAATGCTCCCACGAACGCTACTTTCGATGCGTTGCGTCGTTTGTAATAGTGGATCGAAACCAAGACCAGCGGGCCAAAGGCGACGATAGCAATAATCGTCAGTATTTGCGGGTCGCTCATCGTCACTCCCTCGGCACCTGATTCAACGTATAATGCACCGTGTCATTCCTCAGCCCCTCCCCCCGCCCGTTCTTCATCCCCAGCGCCCGCAGCATCACCACATGGCGCGGCTTCAAGCCCTCCACCGTCAGCCGCACTGTGAGCTTGTCCGCTCCCACCTCGGCCTTCGTCACCCGCACAGGCGGGCCGGGGAGCTTCTCGTCGCGGTCCTTCTCCGGCGCGTTGTGCTTGCCGTCGTAGGCGTAGGTGTATTGCGTCGCGTCCCAGTTCTCGACATCGGCCGCGAGCCTGGCATCCACCGGCTGCGTGAAGGTGAACTCAAAGCCGTTCGTGCGCGCGGCGACGGTCTTGAACTCGAACGGCACGCGATTCGCAAACGTCACGCGGTCCAGCGAGTGCGGCTGCGGCGCGATGCTTGTCCAATGCCCGAAGCGCAGCCCGCCCACGTAGAGCCGGCTGTCCGGCCCGTAGGCCAGCCGGTTCACCCCGGAAGCAAAGCCCTTAACGAACGGAAAGACCGCACCCTGCCACTGGCCGTTGACCTTCTCCAGCGCGACGCGCACGACGCTCGCGTTCTGAAATTCCCCGACCAGCATCTGCCCGCTGAACGGTCCAAAGCGCACGTCACCCACCGTCGCAATCCCGCTCGCCGACCGCACCCACGCGTAGGGAAACCACACCGCCGGCGGGGTGAAGTTCGCGTCGCCATCGAAGTGCGCGGGCGGTGACGGCGAGGAGCTGGGGTGGCCGTAAAAATTCGTGAGCTGCAGGTGGTTCAGCTTGTTCGCCGCGATCCAGTGGCCCTGGTTGTCCGTCATGAAGAGGTCGCCGCGATATTCGCCAAAGCCGTTGGGCACGCGCAGGCCGGAGCAGTATGGATCAGTCCGCCACAGATCGGCGAAAGGCACGGCCCCGGTGTTCTTCGGGTGCGGCGAGATTTTCAGACACCAGCCCATGGCCGGGACTTCGCGCAGCGGGCGGTGCCCGGTGATGAGCGCGCCGAGGATGCCGCTCTCGTCCACGAGCGGCCCGGTGGCAAACGAGTGATAGTTCCCCGTGTAGCCCCACGCATCGCTCACGCATTCGAAGACATCCGCCACGCCATCGCCGTCCGCGTCTCGCAGCCGCGTCAGCTCGCACTTCTGCATCACGTAGATGAGGCCGTCCACCACGCGCAGGCCGCCCGGCTCGTTCAGGCCGCGCGCGAACCGCCGCCACTTCGCCGCCTTCGCGTCGCCCGTCACGCTCTCGACGATGAAGACCTCGCCCTGATACGTCGCGATGGCCAGGTTGCCGTCCGGCAGAAAGTCCATGCCCGCGACGGTGAGCTTGATCTCCTTCGGCACGGGGAAGTGCTCGACCGTGTAGAAGTCATCGCCCGCCGGCTTGTCCGTGAAGGCCGGGTCCGGGAGGAAGACGGGCGGGGGCGGGCGCGTGCTGGACGGCGTGGGCAGGGGCACGAGCGGACCGGCGAGTTGCTTGGCGAGCGCGCTGGCGGCGTTCAAGTCCGCGACCACGGCGGAGGCAATTTCAAAGGCCTGCGGCTGCTCACTTGGCGGCACCGTGACGCGCAGCGTGACCTTGCGCCCGGCCACAAGATTGGTGACCAGCGCGGACCACGGCCCTTTGCCCTCGCGCTCGCTGACGAGGGTTTCCGTGACCGGCGTGCTGGTGACGAGCGGGATGAAGTTGCCCCCCGGCGAGCCGCGCAGCACCGCGACCAGCACGCCCGCCGGCGTGCGGATGCCCTGCGCCCCGGCCACGCCAAAGATGTTCACCGGGTCGCCGGGTTCGTCGTGTGCGTTGAGCCGGATGCGCCGGGTGAGCGGGGCGACTTCAAACCGTCGGATGATCACGTCCTGCCCGCCGATGCGCTCCAGCCGGGGCGATTCGATGACCGCCACCGGCGCGTCCCCCGGCGGATACAGCTCATACACGAATGCGGTCGCACCCCCGACGGTGCTGTGGCCCTTGAAATGCGTGAACGGCCCGGTGGCGTCCGCCGCGATGGCATCGAACGTCCACGGGTTGCGCGCGAGATTGCCCCACAGGCGCGCGCCCGTGTAGTCGCACACGAAGCGCGTGGACGTGCCGTTGTAGGGCGGCCCGAAGAGGTTGAGCGACTCGCCCCGCCAGACCGTGTGCGTGCGGAGCAGTTGCGCATCGAAGGCAAGGTGCAGGTTCGTCGCCAGCGGCACCACGATGCTGCGGCTCGACTGCGCCATCGGCGCGCGTCGGAACGGAATGTCCTCCGGATCGTGCGTGGCGGTGACGGCAACGGGTGATGCAGGCGGCAGTGTCTGTGCCAGCACGGAGCAAGTGAGCACCAACCATCCGGCCAGGCTGGCGAAGCACGGGCGGAGCGCCGGTCTCCGACCCGGCGTGTTCATGCCGTCTGCCAGCGCGCCGGTTGGAGGTCCACACGGTTCAGCGGCGCACCGAAGCCAGACGCGACCTGCCTGATGGTTCCCGGCAGGTCCGCCCAGCATGTCCCAAGGGAATCGCACGTCGGCAGCGTAGCGCGCGCCCACCCATCCGCGAGCCGGAAGTTGAACCCCCGGGACGCGGGCGCTCAGTAGCGCCGGCCTCCGGCCGGCCGTGCCCGCAAGCGTCCTCGCCTGCCCCGCCCCCCCGCTCCTACTCCTAATCCTACTCTTAATCTTAATCCCGCCCCCCTCCGTCAGATCTTTTCGCGTGTTTAGCGGGCTGATAAATCTGGGCGGACCACGGCGCACCACGCCATGCTTGGCCCCCTCCATCCGCACCCAAAAACTTCACCGCCAAGTTTGACAGTCTCCCGCACCGCCACTACGTTCGGAGCAGAACTCAGATGAGCACCGCCACCGCAACTGAAACCGTCATCAGCCTCACGCCCAGCGCCGCCGAGCAGGTCAAGACCATGCTCGCGAACGAAAAGGACAGCGCCGGGAAAAGGCTCCGCGTCTATGTCGAGAAGGGTGGCTGCTCCGGCATGCAATACGGCATGGTCTTCGACGAGCAGCGCGATGGCGACGTGGCCGACGAATTTCACGGCGTCGGCGTGCTCGTGGACTCCGTCAGCGCCCAGGTCCTCCACGGCTGCGTCATTGACTTCAAGGACGAGCTGTCCGGGGGCGGGTTCAAGATTTCCAATCCCAACGCCAAACAGAGCTGTGGCTGCGGCAAATCATTTGAGGCCTAGCACGATTTGATCAACCGGCGCAGGCCGAAGTCAGCCCTTCCGTGCGATGCGGAAGGGCTCTTCGTTTTCAGGGGTCGCATTCCACTGAGCGGCCGCAAACCGGATTTACCACCGAGACGCGATGAACACAGAGAAGTTCCTTGGTTTTCCCCTCTCTGTGTTCATCGCGTCTCCGTGGTAAACGGAAGTTTTGAGGACGCAACGAATTGATGGGATAGCACTGCGAAGGGGACTGGATTTTCAACGCCACGTTGCTGACGCACAAAACCGTCCGGCGCACCGCCATGGAGTGCGGCGAGTTCTCGCCGCTTTCCGCAGGCGACTTGTCGCCGTCGAAGGGGTTGCGGGTGGAATGCAGTGCGGCTTTCGCGCTCGCGCGAGCGCCGCGGGCCGCCTGGTGCAAGTGCATCACAGCTCGCCGACGGCGACGAGTCGCCTGCGGAAAGCGGTGACCAGTCACCGCACTCCATAGGCGTCACTGGCGATCCTGGCACCAGCGGGCTTCTTTGCGCGCTCTGCGCCCTCTCGCGGCAAAGCATCTCTTTGTCTTTCCCAAATCTTTGGGGCAGCCCCGTTTTGAACCTTGAACTTTGCACCCCGAACTTTGAACTTCGCCCCATGAGCCAGCCTTTCCGCGTCGCGTTCATCGGCGTTGACCATCCGCACGGGGCGGCGTGGCGCGAATCGCTGCTGCACCTCCCGGTCGAGATCGCCATCACCGCACTCGTCCCGGAGTTCTCCGGCGGCCTCGCCAGCCTCGAGGAGCGTCTCGCCACCGTGCCGCGCTTCAACACGATCGCGGAACTCCTCGCCCAGGGCGCACACCTCTTCGACGGCGCGGTCATCTGCCTCCCCAACGACCGCACCCCCGCCGCGCTGGAGCAGCTCGCCCGCGCCGGGAAGCATGTCCTCGCCGAGAAACCCTGCGGATTGAACGCCGCCGCCGCGCGGCCTGCGCTGGAGCAGGTCTGCCAGTCCGGCGTCGCCTTCCAGACCGGCTACGTCTGGCGTTACGACGAAGGCTCGCAGCGGCTCAAGGCCATGATCGCCGAGGGCCGCTTCGGCAAGCTCATCAGCGTGGAGATGACCTGCGTGACCAGCGACGCGAACCGGCGCGGCCCGTCGCACTTTCTCTTCGACCCGCACCAGAGCGGCGGCGGCTTCTTCAACTGGCTCGGCTGCCACTACCTCGACCTGCTCGGCTACGTGACCGGCCAGTCCGTGGCCGGCGTGACCGCGCGCACCGGTGTCTTCGGCGAGACGCCGCTGGGCGTCGAGGACGGCGGTTCGGCCATCTTCGACCTGTCCGGCGGCGGGCTGGCGACCTTTGTCGGCGGCTACTGGCTCCCGCGCTGGGCGGGCGAATGGCGGTGGTCCCTGCGCGGCAGCCAGCGCTGGGTGCATTGGGACCCGAACCGCGCCGGCACCAGCGGCGTGCTGGAAATCCACGGCCCCCAGCCGCAGTTCCATGCGATGGAAGAAGTCTTCTCCCTGCCCCCGGACAAATCCCCCGGCTACTGCGGCTACCGCAGCTGCGAATTGATCCGCGACTGGCTGGCCGTTGCGCGCGGCGAGCGCCGGGAGTGCCGCAACACCCCCGCCTCCGTCCTTGCCACGCTGGAGCTGATGGACGCCATGTATCGCTCCAGCGCCGAAGAGCGCCGGATCAAAATGCCTTAGCGCAGCCCCGTAGCGCCGGCCTCCGGCCGGCCGTGCCGCAAGCGTCTCCGCTTGCCCATCCGTTGCGGAGCGCGGGTCTGTGACCCGCAGCAACGTCCGACCGCCCAACCCGCTCGCATACCCCAACGGCACAAACAAGGGTGGCTGCTGCGGGTCGCAGACCCGCGCTCCGGGACAGCGCCCGAATGCGCCTTCTCCCGCTCCTCCAACCGCCCGCTTGACCCCGCCCGCGTCCGGCGTAGTCTGCCTACGAATCGGGGAGCCAACCGGCCGCAGGTGCGGCAAAGGCTGAGAGGGCGACGCGGGAGCGCCGCCGACCCATAGAACCTGCTCCGGGTAATGCCGGCGAAGGGATGCGCCCGTCCGGCCTCCTTTCCCCCACCCGCAGCAAGTCATAGCGACGCGCCGACACAACTAATTACTAAGCACTCACCACTCTCCTATGATCGCCGACCCAAAAACCTCCTTCGAGCCCCACAGCAGCGAGCAGCTTCCCGCCAGCACCAAGGTCTTCGTGTCCGGCACGATCCACCCTGATGTCCGCGTGCCCATGCGCGAGATCGAGGTCTCGCCCACCAAGTCCTACACCGGCGCGGTCTCGGCCAACGCCCCCGTGCGCGTCTATGACTGCTCCGGCCCCTGGGGCGACCCCGCCTTCACCGGCAGCTCGGACGAGGGCCTGCCCCCGCTCCGCGCCGGCTGGATCCAGGCCCGCGGCGACGTCTCCGACTACGACGGCCGCGAGGTGAAGCCGATGGACAACGGCTACCTCTCCGGCAAGCACGCCGAGTTCGCCAGCAAGGCGGAGAAGAACCGCCTCGTGGAATTCCCCGGCCTGCTCGGCCAGCGCCGCAAGCCCCTCCGCGCGAGCGCCGGCCACCCCGTCACCCAGCTCTGGTATGCCAAGCAAGGCATCATCACCCCCGAGATGGAGTTCATCGCCATCCGCGAGAACATGAAGCTCGCCGATTGCCAATTGGCGATTGGCGATTTCAACCGCGACAACAAGCGCAACGACCTTGGCAAACAGCACGCCGGCTCCTCTCAACTCTCAACTCTCAACTCTCAACCTTCTGAATACACGCCGAGTGTGTTCAGAAGATTTCCCCAGCGCATCCCCAAGGAAATCACCCCCGAGTTCGTCCGCCAGGAAGTCGCCGCCGGCCGCGCCATCATCCCGAACAACATCAATCACCCTGAGTCCGAGCCAATGATCATCGGGCGCAACTTCCTCGTAAAGATCAACGCCAACATCGGCAACAGCGCCGTCGCGTCGAGCATCGAGGAAGAAGTCGAGAAGATGCGCTGGGCCACCAAGTGGGGCGCGGACACCGTCATGGACCTGTCCACCGGCA
>CAZCBE010000151.1:0-15191 GCA_964496695.1 uncultured Klebsiella sp. | reverse complement strand
TGCGGCCGAGGATTCTCCCTCTCCCAGCGGGAGAGGGCCGGGGTGAGGGAGAACGCGTTCAATCGCCCACCGCAAGGATTCGACCAGTGTATTCCCGTAATTGGTATGACATGCTGAGCCCACAATGCTTTCGGGGAGGAAGCAGGGCACCAGCACAAAAGCCGGAGCAGGATGAGGATCAGGATTACGAGCACGAGGGCCTGGCCCACATCCCCTGCTCGTAATCCTGATCCTGCTCTTACCTTGATCCCCCGCTCACGGACGCTTCCGCCGCCACCGGCTTCGGCTCGCGCCACAGGAGCATCAGCGCCACATACCCGATCAAGGGCGTGAGTCCCGCGAGGGCGATGCCTTCGTTGAACGATCCGGTCTGGTCCGCCAGCCGCCCAAAGAACTTCTGGCACGGCGAGGACGTGGCCCACGCCACCGTGCCGAGGATGCCGGTGACCTTGCCCTGATGCTTGGTGCTCAGTTCCTGGCTGAAGGAGTAATAGCAGGGAAACAAACCCAGGGACGCCGCCGCCACCACCAGCAGCACACCCAGCAAGGCCCAGCCCCGCGGCAGCACCGCCGCCAGCCCGGTCAAGGAGGTCAGCAGCGCGCACACGCCGAAGACCGTCACGCGCGAGCGGTGGACCTCCCAGCCGCGCTTCACCAGCCAGAGCGCCGCCGCGCCGGCGGCCAGGCAGCCAATGTCCGTGGCAATGTAATAGAGGGAGTTGAACCGGAGCGCGTCGGCTTCCAGATAGCCCTTGCCCTCGATGAGGAACTTGGGCAGCCAGGCACGGACGATCTGCCAGCAGATGTTGATGGCGGCCACCACCACGACCAGCGCCCAGAAGCGCCGGTCGGAGAAGACGGCGAAGAAACTATCCCCGCGTCCGGTAGCAGCCTCGGAGGACACTGCGGAATGCGGAGTGCGGAGGGTGGAATCCTCCGAAGTCACGAAATCACGCTCCTTGAGCAGGGCAAACCATCCCACCACCCACAGCACGCCGACCGCGCCGATGACGAGGAATGGCTGCCGCCACACGCCCGGCTCGGTGCGCCCGGCGAGCATGAACGTCATCACCAGCGGCGTGATGATCGCGCCGATGCTCGCGCCGCTTTGCAGCACGCTGTTGCCCATGGTGCGCTCCTCGCGCGCCAGCAGGCGCTGGGTGGTCTTGAGCGCACAGGGCCAGTGGCCGGCCTCGAAGAAGCCCAGCAGGGTGCGGCACAGCAGCAGGCCTTCATAATCCTTCACCAGCCCGGTGAGGAAGCCCATGGCCGACCACGCCAGCACGAGCGCCGGGTAGAGCCAGCGCACGCTCCACTTGTCCGCCACGCAGCCCCAGAGGAACGCGCCGACCGCAAACGCGTAGCCAAAATACATTTCCACGTCCCCGTATTGCTCCTGCTTGAGCTTGAACTCCGTCGTTACGCGCGTGGCCACGTTCGGCAGCGTCTGGCGGTCCATGTAGAGCAGCATGGACGCGAAGAGCAGCAGGCCACAGACGAGCCACTTCCAGTGGGCGGGCCGGGCGGTGGGCGTGGAAGTCACGGAGAACGGACGGCGCGGAGCGGGAAGTGTTCAGTAATCAGTCTTCAGTAACCAGTGCCTGCGCAAAGGAGGCTCACTTGCCGTCGGATTGAGCCGTCAAGTCCCACACTCTTAACTCACTCACTTGTTTCATTTCCAATCTTTCGCCGGCAGCGGACGCCAGCCGATTGCCGTCTGGGCTGAACGCGACGCAGTTGATGAATCTGGTATGCCCCTTGAAAATTTGCAGCTTGGCCCCATTCGTGGCGTCCCACAACCTGACCCTTTTGTCGTTGCCGCCTGATGCCAGCCTTCGTCCGTCGGCACTGAACGCTACAGTCGTCACCGACTCGGTGTGCCCGCTCAACGTGAAAATCTCCTGGCCACTCGCAGTGTCCCAAACTTTCACCGTCTTGTCGCCTCCTCCCGAAGCAAGCCGTTTCCCGTCCGCGCTAAACGCCACGCAATAAACAAAGACGTGCGTGCCCAACATGAGCTTCGCCTGGCCACTCTGCATGTCCCATAATATAACCCTGTCAGCGAATGGGTCTGTGGACGCGAACCACCTGCCATCCGCACTAAAAGCCATGGACTCCATCAAGCCGATGCCCTTTCTGAGGCTAAACTTCACTTGGCCGGTCATGGTGTCCCACGTTTTGACAGGATCATTGGCACCCCGTGCGGCCAAGAGTTTTCCGTCTGGGCTAAACGTCATCCAGTCGCTTCCTGTCTCGGGCTGGAAGGGCGTAGGCAATTCCTGACCGGTCGTCGCGTTCCACATCTTCACTGCTCTTCCCCGGCTCGCAGACATCAACTGCCTCCCATCCGAGCTGAAAGCCAAGGCCTTGATCCCGGTAGTGTGCCCTCTCAATGCGAGCAGTTCCTGACCGTTTGTGGGGTCCCACAGTCTTATCGTCGTGTCCTCACTTCCCGACGCCAGCCATTTGCCATCGGGGCTGAACGTCACGCTCGTGACTGAAGCAGCGTGCCCTTTCAGCGTGAGACTCTTCTGACCACTCTGTTCGGGCGTCACGCTCTGACAGCCCAGCCACAGACCGCCGATTATAACGCCGAGGAATGCCTCCACCAAATTAGGTCTCATGCGCATGGAGGTTAGGATTTGGCCGCCGCCACGCAAGGCCGGAGTCGCCTCACTTCCCACCACGCTTGAGCCCGGCCTCGATTTCCAGGCGCAGCTCCTTCGTGCGCTTCTGGGCGTCCGCGACTTGCTGCGGAGTCATCTTTTGTTCGAGTTGATCGCGGGTTTTGGCCGCGTCCCGATCGGTCCGGGCGGCCAGGTTGAGCCATGCGTAGGCCTCCGCATAGTCCTTCTCGACTCCGAGTCCTTGGATGTAGTGCCGGCCCAGCGCATAATGAGCCAGCGGGTGATCCTGGCGGGCGGCCTTGCGCATCCAATTTACCGCCTCGGCCAAGTTTCTCGGCACGCCTTTGCCATTCACATGGCGCATGCCGAAATTGACCTGGGCCAGGGCATGTCCCTGTTCGGCGGCCTTGCTATACCATTTCGCGGCTTCCACATCATTCTGCTTCACGCCTGCCCCATCGGCATAGCAGTCGGCCAGAGACATCTGACCCTCGGCGTAGCCCTGTTCCGCAGCCTTGCGATACCACTTCGCGGCTTCGGCAGAATCCTGCTTCACGCCCTGCCCGACGGCGTAGAGGAAGCCCAACAGATCCTGTGCCCGGGGTGCGTCTTGGTCGGCAGCCTTGCGCAGCCACTTCGCCGCCTCGGCATGGTCCTGCTTGACCAGTTTGCCATCCGAATGAAGCAACCCCAGCGCGGTCTGCGCGTTGGCGTGGCCGGCTTCGGCTGACCGGCGCAGCCACTTCACGGCCGCTTGATCGTCTTGCGCCACGCCCCTGCCGGCGCGGTAGAGACCACTTAAATCGTATTGGGCGGAGGCATCTCCCTGCTCCGCCTTCGTCTTCAGTTCCAAAAACTTGGCACGCTGCGCGTCGCTGCTCTGAGCGTGGGAAACCGCTGTCAATAGGCTGACGAGGCACAGCCAGACGACTATCAGGGAGGCTCTCATGGCGGTGAAGGGTAGAAATTTGCCGCCGCCACGCAAGGCCGGAATCGCCCGGCGGAACAGAAGGGGCGCAGCTCGACACGGCCCCCGCGGAACAAAATCCCCCGGAGTGCGGCTGTGTCCCGCTCGGCGCGGGATCAGCCGCAGCGGCGTCGGAGCGCCAAATGGGGTCGGAACGCCTTAACGCTCCGGCCCGGCGCAGCCGCTGCGGCTGGGCTCCGCAACACAGTCGCGCTCCGGGAGCTTCAGCGCATTCGCACCTTTCTCGCCATCGTCACCCAGACCGGGCAAGCGAGGCCGCTTGCGGCACGGCCGGCCGGAGGGCGGCGCTACGTAGCGCCGGCGTTCTCGCCGGCTCGCTTTGGGGGCAGTGTCAAGATGCGCCCGAACAGACGGCCGGGCAGGTCAGTTTTGTGTAGTCGCGTAGCGACGACCCGAAGGTAGCCGTGGGTTTCAACCCACGGACAAGCGTGCGTAAGCAGCGCGTCGCGTAGCGACGCCTGAACGCGGCGGATGAGCGAGGGACAAATGCCCGTCCACCGGTTCAAGCGTCGCTACGCGACGCCATCTGCCCGCTGCCTTGACTGTGGACTCAAGGCCACGACTACCCTCGGGAAGTCGCTACGCGACTACGGCATGAAGCAGGCCGCAGTGGGAGCGAGCTTTTCTGGACGGTGTTCAACTGGCCATGCTTCGCGGAACGCACGCACCGTTCCGACCGAATACTGGTCACTGACCACTGGCCCTACGGCAGCGGCACGGCCCGATAGAAGCGCGTGCCGGTGGCCGGGGCCGTGGTGTCCACATACAGGAACGGGCTGCTGGCCAGCGTGAGCGTGGTGAGCGCGGTCCAGACCGTCATGGCCGGGTTGGGATTCAGGAAGGTCGTGTATTCGATGCGGTAGCGGCAGCCGACGGAACCGGTGATCGTCAACCCGGGATAGAGGGCGAGGTTCAAGCCCACCCCTTCGCACGCGATGGCGATGAACTCCGGGGACTGGTTGAAGATGCTGGAGAAGGTCGAGCCCACATGGGCCGCCGTGAACTTCATCACGTTGTTGTTGCCGGCATTGGCCACAAAGAGATTGCCCGCGTCGTCGAAGGCGATGCCCACGGGATTGAGCAGGCCGTCGTTGGTGTCGGCAAAATCCGGCAGCGCGTTGCCCGTGGTCAGGTCAAAGGTCTTGATGGAGCTGATCCCGTAGTTCGCCACGTAGAGCACCCCCGCCTTGATGGCCAGGCCGCGCGGCGCGCTCAAGCCGGCGGTGAAGGGGACGAAATCGCTGACGAAGTTGCCCGCGGAGTCGAATTTCTGGACCGTGTTGTTGTTGTGGCTGGCCGCATAGAAGTTGCCCGTGGTGTCCACGACCACGCCGAACGGCCCGTTCATGTTCGGACTGGTGACGGGAAATGGGGCGACGGGCAGCCCGGTGCCGCCGTTTAATTTCTGGAGCGTGCTGCCGCTGTAATTGGCCACGAGGAGATCGCCCGCGCCATCAACGGCAATCCCATAAGGTCCGTTCAGTCCGCTGGTGGAAAAGGTGCTGGGAGGACCGCCGCTGGTCGGGAACTTGAGGATCGCATTGGCCCCGGAGTTGGCCACGTAGAGGAAGCCCGCGTTGACGGCCAGGCCCTTGGGCAGGTTCAAGCCGGTCGCAAACGTGGTGGCCACGCCCGCGCTGTCAAACTGCCGGATGGTCCCGTTGTTGTAGGAGATGAAGATCTTCTCCACGCAGTCGCAGTGGCCCGGGCACTGGACCCGGATCGTGTGGTTGAGCGTGTCTGCCACATACAGGCGGCCGGAGGCATCCACGGCCACGCCGGCGGGACCATTGAAACCTGCGGCGATGCCTGTGCCGTCGGCGCTGCCCGAGAGACCAACGGCTCCGGCCAGCGTGGTGACGTTGCCAGTGGGAGTGATCTTGCGAATCGTGAAGCCTGCGCCCGTGCTGCCCTGGTCCGTCACAAAGACATTGCCGGCGCTGTCCACCGCCACGCCGGTGGGGCCGCCGAACGGGCTCATGGGCGTGAGGATGCTGAACCGGGCGCCACTGCCCACACCGTCGTTGAAGCCGGGAGTGAAGAGCGCGCCGGCCAGCGTGGTCACGAAGCCGCCGGCGGTGATCTTGCGCACGAGCAAGTTGCCGGAGTCCGCCACATAGACGTTGCCGCCCGCATCCACCGCGAGGCCGCGCGGCGTGTTGAAGCGCGCGGTGCTGTTCGCCCCGTCCACGTAGCCACCCGTGCCGGCCACACCCGCCAGCGTGGTCACCACGCCGCCTGGGACGGTGACCGCGCGGATGGTCTGGTTGTTCTGGTCCGACACATAGGCCACCGTGCCCGCGCTGTTCAGCGCCACGCCGAAGGGATTGCGAAACTCGGCGGCGATGCCCGTGGCATCGGTGGTGCCCGGCGTGCCGGAGCCGGCCAGCGTGCTGACGGTGCCGGCGGCGATCTGGCGGACGCTGTGGTTGTTGTAATCCGCCACCAGGACCACCGTGCCCGCGCCGTTCACCGCCACGCCGGTGGGGCGGTTAAACAACGCGGTGCTGCTCGCGCCATTGACGCTGCCGGACGAGTTGGGGACACCCGCCAGCAACGTCACGACCCCGGTGGAAGTGATCTTGCGGATGGTGTGATTGAGCGTGTCCGCCACATACACGTTGCCGCTGGCGTCCACCGCCACGCCCCAGGGCTGGTTGAACTGGGCGGCGGTGCCCGTGCCGTCCACGCTCCCGTTGACACCGGCCGCGCCCGCCAGGTTGGTGAAGCAATGGGGTTCGTAAATGGAGGTGTCCGCCAGCGCCGTGCGGGCCATGGCCCAGGCGCAGAGCGCGAGGAGGAAGATAGGCTTTTTCATAAGGGAACTTTCGGGAACCGCCTGGGGAGCCGCGCCGAGGCGGCTCAACTTGCTGAGGGAAATTTGGCTGGGTGCAGTGCGGCGTGTGGTTTTCTGAAGCGACGCTGTGCGAAGCACCCGGCCCCTGGCCATGGGGTGAAACCCGACCTGTGCGGCAGCGAATGGAACAAAGCTGCGCAGGCAACCTTCAAAAAACCGGCACTGGCGACCAACCGTTCCCGGACACCGGGTCAAAAAGCATCCCGGAACAAAGTTCGCAGGACGATTTACCAAGCCTCGATGGAGGCCAGCGATCTAACGGTGGTGGCAACGTGACGGGTGTGGCCGGAATAGCGACAACCAACGGCGATTATCTTTTACCTCCGGCTCTCGGCGGCGCGAAGCGCCTTGGAGTGCGGCGGCCCTCCACCGCTTTTGGTTGGGCAGACGAAACGCCGTGAAGACAGGAGGAGAATCCTCGCAGATTCAAGGCGACCACTAGAAAACAGTGCAGTGCCCCAATGGAAACTCATCTGCCGCCCGGCTGCGCTGAGACATCCCATAAGGTTAATGGGGCCTCGACATCCTTCAGGAATCCAGCACTGACCCCCGGACCACCCGCGACCAGGCGTTGGTCGTCGGGGCTGAAGGCAAGCAGCGTGACACGGTGGGTGCCTTTGAGCGTGAACAACTCCTTTCCGCTGGTGACACTCCAGACCGTGATCTTTCCGTAGGCATCCCCGGCAGCCAACCGTTGTCCGTCCGCGCTAAATGCCACGCTGTAAAATTTGGAGCGGAAACTCTTCACATCAAGCAGCAGTTGGCCGCTGCCAGTGTTCCAGACCTTCACTGATTGGCCGATACCGGCCACTGCCAGCATGGTTCCATCTGGGTTGAAGGCCAGCGACGGGCTCATCCAATTGAGCCCGCTCAGGAAGGACTTTCGCTGTCCATTCGTAGCATCCCACAGCATCACTTTCTCGTCTCTCGCCGTTGCGATCCATTTTCCATTCGCGCTGATGATCATTATTCCGATCACCACAGGAGGATCCTCCCCGGTGAAGGTCGGCGCTCCAAGGTCGCGGGTGGCATCCCAGATTTTAACTGGCGTGACTCCATATTTTGCCCACAGTTCCTTCCCGTTGGGGCTGATAAACTGGACCGAATAAAAATGGGCGTCGCGTGCCTGGATCGTTCCCCGTTCCTGACCGCTGGCCAGCTCCCATGTCCTCACTTTTCCATCACGGGTCGCAGCCAGCAGGTATTTCCCGTCCTCGCTGATGGCGAGGCTGATTTCGCCTCCGCCGAAGGGGTTCAAAGGTGTTTCGACCATCAAGGTATGCGCCAACTGACCGGTCGCCGTGTTCCAAATCTTGACGATGTCCCGCTTAGGCCTGGTAAAGAAGCCATCAGAGCTGGCCGAAGCCAGCCATTGGCTGTCAGGGCTGAACGCCACGCTGCGGATGTCCAAGAGGTGCCCCTTCAGCGAGTAAGACCGCTGCCCTTCAGGCCGGCTTGGCGTCGTGCTTTGGCAGCCGATCACCAAGCTCCCAAACGCTAGGGCGAAGAGTCCAAGCATCCATTTGTTTCTCATTGTGCGATGTAATTTAGAAATTGACCGGCCTCAAGCAAGCCCGGTGTCGTTTGGCTCGCATTACTAAACACTGATTACTGTCCCTCACCCCTCCCAGCTCTGCCCATCCCACTTCAGCACCCGCTCCAGCATGGCCACCGCGCCGTCGGCGAAGACCTGGAAGAGCGCTTCGCCCTTCTCGGCGGTGGCGTGGCGCGGGTCGCCGATGTGGCCGGGCTCGCTGCGGTCGCCCATGATCCAGCCGCGTGAGGCGGGCTCGAAGGGGTTGCCAAACTCGACCGGCTCGACCTTGGTCAGGTCGCCGACCAGATGCGGCGCGATGCGCAGGACCATGCTGGTCTCCCATTCGCAGGCGTGGCCCATGCGGGTCTGCTTGAGGTCCGGGTGCGCGGTGACCGGGGACTTGAGCGCGAGGTTCCAGTAGGTGCCGAAGAGCAGCAGGAGGTCGCGGCGCGTGCGGTATTTCTGGCGCAACTCGAAGACCACCTGCTTGCCCGGCACGTCATTGCCGCCGTGGCCGTTGAGCATCACGAGCCGGCGGAAGCCATGCGCAATGAAGTTCTCGAACTGGCTGGCCAGCAGGTCCAGATACACGCGCGGCGCGGCGGACATGGTGCCGGAGAAGTCCAGGTGATGATCGGAGTTTCCCAGCCACTGGAGCGGGGCGATGAGCACGCGCTCGCCGAGCCGGGCCTCGACCCGGCGGACGATCTCGCCGGTGAGCAGGCTGTCGGTAAAGACGGGCATGTGCCGCCCGTGCTGCTCGAGCGCGGCGACGGGGAAGATGACGGGGGTGTCCTTGGAGAGCGCCTGCACTTCAGGCCACTTGAGATCGGTGAGTTGCATGTGTGCGGGAAAGGCTAGGGACGCGGGCGGCGCGTGGCAAGCCGGGGGGCGCGGCGCTCCCCCGTCCGGGGCGCATCTCAGTTTCTTGCACCCGGGATGCCACGTTCTGAGCCTTGTCCCTTCGCGGAGCGAGGGGACAAGGTGGCCGGAGGCCGGATGAGGGGTGGGCCGCTGGCGCCGACGCAGCCACCCCTCACCCCAACCCTCTCCCCTTGCTCCGCACAAAGGGAGAGGGAGTAGAAAGCTAACCACTTCGCAGCCCTGCTTGCTTTCTGCTGCCGTATTGCCATGGCAACCGCCTGGCTTCGTTTGGACCAACCGACACCGGGTTCAAGCCCGGTGCCAATGAGAGGACTGGAAACTGAGATGCGCCCCCCGTCCGTTGTTTTACGATTGCACAAACCCTCCGGCTCGCCCGAAATCCCCGCCGCATGAGCGAACTCAACTATTCCGTCGAGCATCTCGGCCTCCCGGCCCGCGACACCGTGGCGTTGAAGGACTGGTATGTGCGGGTGCTGGACGCCAAGGTGCGCTTCAACAACGGCCAGACGCCCCCGGCCTTCTTCCTCGAACTCGGCGGCGGGCTGATGATTGAGATTTACGGCGCGACCGGCTCGGTCAAGGACACCGCCAACAACGGCATCGCCGGTTGGCGTCATCTGGCCTTGCGCGTGGACACCATCGAGGCGGCGCAGGCGGTGCTTGCGCAGCGCGGCGTGGTCTTCACCGAGCTGCCCAAGCCGGCGGGCGGCGGCGGGCGCGTGCTGTTCTTCGCCGATGCGGAGGGCAACCTGCTGCACCTCGTCGAGCGGCCGAAGGAGTCGGTTTTTCATTGAAGACGGCGGAACGGGATTAGGATCAGGATTACGAGCAGGCCGGGCTCGGGTCCGTTTCCCTCCTGCTCTTGATCCTAATCCTGCTCTTTTCCCATCCCCCTCCCCCCAATGCCCGACCCCAGATTCTCCGCCGTCATCTTCGACATGGACGGCGTGATCATTGACAGCGAGCCGCGCCACGAGCGGGCCTTCCTCGACGTGTTCGAGCAGATGGGCTACGGCCAGACGCACGGCATCCGGTTTCAGGAATACATCGGCCGGTCGGACCGCGCGGTATGGCTGGACTTCATCGCCACGCACAACCCCAGGTGGACGCTGGAGGAGCTGACCGCGTGGAAGGAGAACCACCTCATCGAGATCATCCGCCGCGATCAGCCCATCTTCGACGGCCTGCCGGAACTGGTCGCCCAGCTCGCGGCGCACTACCGGCTCGCGGTTGCATCCGGGTCGGTGCATCCGGTGATTGATGAAGTGCTGGCCATGAAGTCGCTGCGACGGTTCTTCCCGGTGGTGGTCAGCATTCAGGACGTGGCGAAGGGCAAGCCCGCGCCGGACATCTTCCTGCGCGCTGCGGCGCTGCTGGGCGTGGCGCCGGCGGCGTGCTGTGTGATCGAGGATTCGGCGGCCGGCGTCACGGCGGCGCGTGCCGCCGGCATGACGGCCATCGCCATCACGAACTCGCTGCCGGCGGAGCAGCTCGCGCACGCCACCCACATCGTGCGGACCTACGCGGAGATCGAGCGGCTGCTGGTCTAGCTTGATGCCTTTCAGGAAGTTGGGAGGAGAAACCCAGAGGGATTCGCCACCCATTGCCCCAGGACACATGCCGCGAGGCGCTGTGCTCAAAAGCTGATTTGCGCCCGCGCGGGGTTGAGCCTCGGCACCGGCATTGACGCTCCGCCTCGCCCGGCCAACACTGCTCGCATGAACCCGGTTGCGCCGACCTTCGTCCGATCCAGATAGTTTGCCGCCATGAAAGCTTCCTTCTTCCTCGCGCTCGTCCTTGCCACCGCCAGCCTCGCCTCCGGCCAGGAGTGGACGCGCTTCCGCGGCCCGAACGGCACGGGCATCAGCCACACCAAGACCATTCCCACCAAACTTTCCGATGCCGACGTGAACTGGCGCATCGAGCTGCCGGGCGTCGGCCACTCGGCCCCGGTGCTGTGGGGGAACAAGCTGTTCGTGACCACCTGCGACAGCCGGAGCGGCGGCGTGCGCGTGCTGTGCCACGACGCCCTCACCGGCAAGCAGCTCTGGCGGCATGACTTCAAGCAGGCGCCCTTCACGCCGCACAAGTTCAACAACTTCGCCGCCGCCACGCCCGCCGTGGACGCCCAGCACGTCTATGTCATCTGGAACGAAACCGAGCACTTCAAGCTCGCCGCGCTGGACCACAACGGGAAGGTGGACTGGGAGCGCGACTTCGGCCCCTTCGTCAGCCAGCATGGCTGCGGCATCTCGCCCATCGTCCACAACGGCATGGTCATTCTCGGCAACGAGCAGGACAGCGCGAAAAGCGTGAAAGACACCACCCGCACCGGCGAGAGCTTCATCGTGGCCGTGGATGCGAAGTCCGGCTCGACGGTCTGGCAGACGCCGCGCAACAGCGCGGTGGTGGCCTACTCCACGCCCTGCCTCTACACGCCCAAGGGCGGCCCGCCCGCGCTCATCTTCAACAGCCAGGGCCACGGCATCTATGCCCTCGCGCCGGACTCCGGCAAGGTGCTGTGGGAGTATGACAAGGCCTTCACCATGCGGAGCTGCAGTTCGCCGCTCATCGCCGGTGACCTGATCTTCGGCTCATGCGGCAGCGGCGGCGGTGGCAACTACGTGACCGTGATCAAGGCCGGCGATGCGAAAGGCCGCAAACCCGAGCTGGCCTATCAGATGAAGAAGTCCGCGCCCTACGTGCCCACCGGCGTGGTGGTCGGCGACCTCGCGTGGCTCTGGAGCGATGCCGGCGTGCTGACCTGTCTGCACGCCCCCACCGGGGACATCCGCTTCCAGGAGCGCGTGGGCGGCAATTTCTTCGGCTCGCCCGTGTGGGTGGATGGCCGGCTCTTCGCGGTCTCGACCGCCGGTGAGGTGGTGGTGGCCGAGGCCGGGGAAAAGTTCAACGTCCTGCACCGCTACGCGCTCAAGGAACTCTGCCACTCCACGCCGTCCGTCGCGCTGGGCCGGATGTTCATCCACACGGAGAACCATCTGGTCAGCCTGGGCGGCAAGTAAGCGGCGCCCCGATCACGCTGACGCGGAGGCCGCACCACTCACGGCGGGATGAATCCCTCGTAAGCCCGACCGCCGAGATACTCATACCCGCGCCCTTCCGTCGGTGTGCCGGTGAGCATCGAGTGGATGAAGCCGTTCCGCTCCACCTGCACGGTGTGCAGGATCTTCCGCTCGGGATTCTCCTTGAGGAAGAATTTCATCTGCCCGCCCAGCGCCGTGTGCGTCTGCAAGCCGTCCTTGGTCACCGACTCAATCGGCACCGACTTTGCGAAGTCCGCCTTCATTGCGTGGCTGCGGCCCCACGTGCCGCCGGCCTCGCTGACGAAGGGCTTGCCGTTCAGCAGCGCGTTGGAATCGTGATAGGCGAGGACACACAGGTGGTTGCGGGGCGATTCTTTCAGCCACGTCACCAGCTTGTCGGCATGGCCTTTCGTCGCGTCGTAGCCGTAGTTGCTGTCGAGGAACGCGATGCGTTCGACCGAGGCCGGGATGCGCTCGTGGCTGTCCAGGTAGCCGAAGATGAAACTTCCGCCGCCGCTATGGCCATTGAGCGTCAGCGTGATCTCCCGGCCGGGGAACAGCCCGCGCACCCGCTCGACATAGCCGGGGATTTTCTCCGGCCCGTGCCTGCGCTTCCACGCCGGCCAGCTCAATCCGCCCGCCTCGAAATAGGCCACCACCAGCGTCGCATTTGTCGTGCGCTCGCGCAGCCAGCGCGTCTGCGCGCCGATGTGCTGGATGCCGAAATGCCAGTCGTCCCCGGCCTTGAACTGCTTGCCGACCGTCTGCTCGATGGTGTTGCCATTGGGCAGTGCATAGAGGATCAGGTGGACTGGTTTCGCGTCCGCTGGTGACCTGGCCAGGGGCGCATTGACCCGCACGCGCACCTCCGGTTCCAGCCGGAGTTCGAGTTCTTGCTCGCCCACCGCCGGGTTCGTCCGCCACTCCCCGTAGCCGCCGACGTGCGGAGGCGGATTCGCGACGGCAGGGCGTGCCGCGAACAACGGCCCTTCATCACTTAACAACGCACTCAGCTTCGCATCTCCCAGCAGCTCCTGCACGGCGATGTCCTTCCCGTCCAGTTTCGCGGTCTGATGCACCAGCCGGACGCCATGGCTGTAGTCCACCCACGAGTCCGCGTGCCCGAGATACAGCGGCTGGATCGCGACGCCGTTCGTCCGGTGCCAGCCATAGATCGCCACCTTGCCCGGCTTCGCAGTGAGCTGCGGCGTGAGCACCACATCCTTCTTGTCCCCCGCGACGAGCGCGCCCAGCGGATGGCTTGCGAGCGCGGCCTTCCGCTGTTCCCAGACCAGTTCGTTGTGCCGGGCAAAGACCGGCAGGGTGACCATCTCCTTGCTGGGCGGGATCGGCAGCGGAGCAAGTTTCAGCGGCGCGGTGGCGTGGATGGCATCCACCATCCGGCGTGTCGGCAGCCGGCAAGCCGTTGCGTCGGCCACGCGCTGGGCCGCGGTGGGTGTGAGGGGAGTGAGCAGATAATCCGGGTCACTGCCCACGGCAAGGTAGTCCGGCGTGACGAAGACGGTGACGACACGCTGTCTGCCCTCCACCGTGTTCGTCAGCGCGACAGGCACGAGCCGCCGCAGGAAGTCCGGCACGTTGCCGCGCAGCACTTCGGCCACCAGCCGGGCCTCGCGCGCCTCGCGGTCCAGGCTCGCGAGTGATTCCGCGAGGGCACGGCCCCCCGTTGCATCCGCCGGCCGAACTGGCAGCTTCAGCATCTGGCCCCAGCCGCTGCCCACGCCCACGAGCAGCACGAGCGCGCACCACGCCAACCGCGCGCGGCCTTCAGGCCGGTTCAAGGTTGGTTGCGGGGCAGGCTGCCGGAGCATTGACGCGTGGCGGGGCATCGTGCGTTGAAGCTGGTGTAGGACAGAACCCCGGCCTCGTCCACGCTGAATTCCCGTCGGCCGGGTCAGTGAATGTTTGCAGAATACGCTTCCCTCCCGGCCACGACAGTTTAACCATGCTCGCCATGAACCTTGGCTGAACGCAGGGCCTTGCCTTTGCGCGACGCGTCACAATCAAATTCCCAATCTATGACTCTCCCTACCCGCCGTGAGTTTACGAAACTCGCCCTGGCCTCGCTGCCCGGTGCGGCCCTCCTGTCCGGTTTCCATCCCCTCGGCGCTGCCGACGCCGCCAAGCCCAACTCGAAAGTCGCCGGCGTCCAGCTCGGCCTCAACGTCCCTTATAGCCTGGGCAATCCCGTCATGAGCGGGGACGACATCCTCAAGAGCTGCGTCCAGCTTGGGCTCAGCGGCGTGGAACTGCGCACGCAGCCTGTCGAGGCGTTCCTCGGCGTGCCCGGCGCGCTCGTGAGCCCGAAGAAGGAGGTGGTGAAAGGCGCGGCGGCGGCCGGAGCCGAGCAGCTCCGGGAATGGCGCAAGACCGTCTCCATGGACAAGGCGAAGGAGTTCCGCAAGAAGTATGAAGCCGCCGGCATGCTGATCGAAATCGTCAAGGTGGACGGCATCTTCAAGATGTCGGATGCCGAGCTGGACTACGCCTTCACCCTGGCCAAGGCGCTCGGCGGCCGGGCCATCTCCACCGAGATCTCGCACAAGGAAGAGGAACTGAAGCGCGTCGGGCAGTTTGCCGACAAGCACCAGTTCATGGTCGGCTACCACGGTCACGCCACCACCAAGCCCGAACACTGGGAAGAGGCGTTCGCCCTCGCCAAGTTCAACGGGGCCAACGTGGACCTGGGCCACTTCGTCGCCGGCAACAACATCTCCCCGGTGGGCTTCCTCAAGAAGCACCACGCCCGCGTGACCCACGTCCACCTCAAGGACCGCAAGTTCAACAACGGACCGAACACCCCGTTCGGCGAGGGCGACACGCCGATTGCCGAAGTTCTGCGCCTCATCCGCGACAACAAGTGGAACATCCAGGCCACGATCGAGTTCGAATACAAGATCCCCGCCGGCTCCGACCGCATGACCGAACTCGCCCGCGCGATCAAGTTCTGCCGCGACGCGCTGGCGTGAGTGCCGGCCGGGCGGGCTTCCAGCGGAACGGAGGCTTCGTGCTTTGAGCCATGAACCGCGTGCCGGCGGCTTGCAGCCGCCGCGTTGCGGGTGGATTGCTGGAAGCTGGTTCGTGCTGCTGTATAGCCCACGGTCGGCGGCGGCAAGCCGTCGGCACGGGTTCATGGGGAGCTTCCACGGCCCGTAAGCCGCGCATGGCGCATCTTGCGCACTGCCCCCGCACGACGGCGGAGCGCGGCCCGCTGGGCCGCAGCGGCTGGCAG
>CAZCBE010000150.1:0-15225 GCA_964496695.1 uncultured Klebsiella sp. | reverse complement strand
AACCCTTCAACCCTTCAACCCTTCAACCCTTCAACCCTTCAACCCTTCAACCCTTTCACACCCACCCCGAATGCAATGGACCGGCCAGCGTCAACCAAGGCAGACTGACACCGCGATCACCGCCAGTTACGACATCCTCCATCCCCATGACCCCCCAGCAAAAAGCCGAGAGCCTCGGCATCAAGTTCGAGAAACTCACCCCGGGCTACCTGAACCTCTGCGTGCGCAGCGGCTCCCAGCTCATCACCTCCGGCCACGTCAGTGACATGAAGGGCAAAGTGGGCGGGGCCGGGCTCTCGGTCGAGCAGGGCTATGCCGCCGCGAAGAACTGCGCAGAGAAGATCCTGCGCTCGGTCTGGAACACCCACGGCACGCTGGACGGCCTGCGCGTGCTGAAAGTGCTCGGCTGCGTGAACACGACGATGGAATTCACCGACCAGCACCTGGTCATCAACGGCGCATCCGATCTGCTGCACACGGTCTTCGGCAAGGACGGCGACGGCTACCACGCCCGCAGCGCGCTGGGCTTCGCGCAATTGCCCACCGGCGCGGCGGTTGAGGTGGAGGCGATCTTCGAGATCAAAGGCTGAGTTGTGAAACGGCCTCTGAATGAAAACCGGCGTGCTTGCCGCGTGGCCGCTGCGTTTTCCACCTCCCTCTCCCTTCATCGGATGAGGGGAGAGGGCTGGGGTGAGGGGTTTCGTGCATCGGCGTTGGTGGCGCACCCCTCATCCGGCCTCCGGCCACCTTCTCCCCTCGCTCTGCGAAGGGAGAAGGCGTGCAGCCGGGCGCTTGGTTCCGTGCCGCAGCCTTTCGCCGTAAAATCGGTATGAGCCGTCTTTCCGCCTTTGCCCTCGGGGCCACGCTGCTACTCGTCGCTGTCCCGCTGCGCGCGAATGACTGGCCGATGTGGCGGGCGAACCCGGGGCGCACGGCCGCAGTCGCCCCCGCGCTGCCGGAGCAGCTCGCGGTGCTCTGGAGCCGCGAGCTGGGGCCGCTCAAGCCCGCCTATCGCGATGTGCGGTTGCAGTTCGACAAGGGCTATGAGCCAATCGTGCTGGGGAAGCAGCTCTTCGTTGCTTCGTCGCGGGACGACAGCGTGACGGCGTATGCCACGGACACCGGGGCGGAGTTGTGGAAGGTGTTTGCGGACGGGCCGGTGCGGTTCGCACCGGTGGCGGGTGATGGGCGGGTGATCTTCGGCTCGGATGATGGAATACTCCGCTGCGTCTCGGCGGCCACAGGCGAACTGCTCTGGCAGAAGCGCGCGGTGCCTTCGGACCGGCAGCTTCTCGGCAATGGCCGGCTGATCTCCGTGTGGCCGATCCGGGGCGGACCGGTGCTGCACGCGGGACGGGTGTATTTCGCCGCCGGGGTCTGGCCGCTGGAAGGCGTGTTCATCTACTGCCTCGAGGCGGCGACGGGGCGAGAGATCTGGCTCAATGACCGCACGGGTTATCTCTATGGCGTGCATCCGCATCAGGCGGAAGCTTTTGGCGGGGTGGCACCGCAGGGCTACTTGCTGGTGGACGGCGCTGACCTCGTGGTGCCATGCAGTTCGGCGTATCCCGCGCGCTTCGATCTGGCGACGGGCGTGCTGAAAGACTTTGTGCTGCCCTCGGCGGGACGGCTGCCCGGCGGGTGGTTTGCGGCCACGACCGAAGACAAGGAAACGCAGCGCCTGAAACGGCTCGGCCTGCTCTTCGACAAGGAGGTCAACGCCGTGCGCCACGAGGACCGGCCCCGCGCGGAAGGCAACCTCGGCCTGCGCCGCAGCTTCAAAGCGGGCGCGCGCGAGTGGAGCTTCGATGAAAAGTGGGCTGGGGTGACGGGCAAGCCCTACAGCGTGCTCACAGCGGACGGGAAGTGCTTTGTCGTGACCGAGGAAGGCCGCCTCTACGCGCTGGCCGCCGACCCCGTGAAGGGGACACTCCTGTCCCCTTCACCGGCAAAACCTCCCGTCGCACCAGAACAGGCTGCCCAACTTACCGCCGTCAAGCTCCTCGCCGCCGCAGGAGCCGAGCGCGGCTACGCCCTCGTGCTCGGCCTAGGCGAACCCGGCTTCCTCGAAACCCTCGCCGCCCAAAGCCAGTTCAAGATTCTCGCGCTCAGCGACAACAGCGCCGCCGTTGCCACCGCACGGCAACGCCTCGCGTCGGCCCGGCTCTACGGCGAGCGCGTGGCGTTGCGCCAGGTCACACCCGTCGCCTCCGGCCTGCCGCCTTACTTCGCAAACCTGATCGTGCTCGCGCCGGACGCGGTGGTCCCGGACCCCACGGCGTTGAAGCAGATTTACGGCTGGCTGCGACCTTACGGCGGACGGCTCATCGGGCCGGAGGCATTGGCGCGCATCGCGGAGGTCGCGAAGCTGCCGCAGGCGGACGTGCGTTCGCTGCCAAACGGGCTGATCGTCATCACCCGCGAGGGCGCGCTGCCCGGGAGCACGAATTACAAGGGCGACTGGCAGCCCAGCCCGGACGAACTGGTGAAGGTGCCGGTCGGTGTGCTGTGGTTCGACGACACGCTCGGCCTCTTCAAGCGCGCGCCGCAGCCCAAGTTCATTGACGGCGTGATGATCAGCACGGACAAGGACTGGCTCGACGCCTCGAACCGCAAGGGCAAGCAGGACTACCGCCTCCAGCCGGCGGTGTTCAGCGACGTTTACACCGGCCGCATCCTCGATGCCAAGGAAGCCCCGGAGTTGCGGCGGAACCATTCGGACGTGGATTTGACGAGCATTCAGCCCAGCCAATACCGGCCGGAGAAGACGCCGCTCCCCGGGACGCGCGCCAACCCGCTCACGGGCGCGTATGAGGCGCGAAGCTTCCCGAAGAGCTATGGCTGCGACAAGGGTTTCGACTACGGGCTGCTCTACACCATGCGCTCGGGCACGCCGGCCTTTTACGACAAGCGCCTCGACAGCGGGCTCATTCATGTGGGCGGTCCGCGCTCCGGCTGCACGAGCAGCGTGATCCCCGCGAACGGCGTGCTCAACGTGCCTTACTTCTACGAGGGGTGCAGTTGCAGCTACCCGCTGCCCATGGCGCTCTCGCTCGTGAGCCTGCCGCCGACCTTCGAGCAGTGGGCGGCCTGGGGCGGGACGGCCTCCAACGCTCTGGCCGGCAAGATCGAGCGCGTGGGCATCAACTTCGGCGCGCCCGGCGACCGCAAGACCGACGACGGCACGCTGTGGCTCGGCTTTCCCGCCGTGGGCGGCCCGTCGCCGCAGGTCGAAGTCCGCACCGAGCCGACGACCGCGGAATACTATTACCGGCACTCGGTCTGGATCGAGGGTGGTGAGGGCTGGCCGTGGGTCGGGGCCTCGGGGGTAAAGGGTTTGCAGAGCGTGACGGTGGCGGGCTTGAAGTCCGGCACCTACACCGTGCGCCTGGTCTTCACCGAGCCGGACGCGGCGATGAAGCTCGGTGGACGAAAGTTCACGGTGCGCGTCCAGGACCAGGTCGCACTGGAAAATCTCGATGTGCTGGCCCAAGCCGGCGGGCCGATGCGCGTGCTGACCAAGACCGTGGCCAAGGTGGCGGTGAGCAACGGCACGCTCACCGTGAAGCTGGATGTCCAGAGTGGCCAGACCCTGCTCAATGGATTGGAGATCGTCCGGGCCGGACTGACGATGGACCCGCCCGCTGCGCCGGCCCGCGTGCCGGGTCGGCTCTGAGGAACGGCTTCCCTCGGTGCGCGGGTTTCCGAACCGGCGCGTTGCTGGCAGCGTGTCCACGCCGGGTCGGCGACCAGCGCTCCGCAACTGCGCCCTATCCTTGATGATACCGGCGGTTGAAATCCCGCGCGAGGTAGTGCTCCACCGTCTTGAACTGCTCCATCCAGTGCAGGTATTCCGCCGACTGCTCCTGGCCGCGCGCCTTCAACTCATCGAGGAGGGCCTGGTAGCCGAACTGGTGGTCCTGCAGGTAGGTGAAGTAGAGCTTGTCGTCCCACTCGGAGACTTCATCCGGCAGCTCGAAGATGCGGGGAAGGTTCATCGTAGCAGGCATGGGCGGGGTGCGTCTGGGAATGCCCAATCTTCAATGCCCCATGTCCAATGAATGCCCAATTCTCAATGCCAAAAAAAACCTTGCAGCCAAACCTTCCAGACGGCGCGCGATTCCATTGGTCATTGGGCATTGATTGGGCATTGCGTCATTGGACATGGGTCATTCCTCACGCCTTCCGCTTGGGCCGCAGCAGCATGGCCTTCTTGTCGGTGCCCTCGACTTCCACGCTCTGCGTCTCGATGTCCGGGTCTTCGCGGAGGGCCTGATGCACCACGCGGCGGTCGTAGGCGTTCATCGGCTCCAGTTCGACGATGTCGCCCCACTTGCGGACCTTGTCGGCGGCGTCCTTGGCCTTCTTGATCAGCACCTCGCGGGCGGCGGCGCGGTAGCCGCCGACGTCCACGGTGATGCGCGGGGCCTCGGGGTCCTGGTTGAAGGCGATGCGGTTGGTGAGGTATTGCAGGTCGCCCAGCGTCTGGCCGTGACGGCCGATCAGCCGGTTGGAATCGGCCGTCTTCACGTCGAGGAAGAGGCCGCCGTCGTCGAGCTTCTGCTCCTCGATGGTGGCTTCAAAGCTGAGGTGGCGCAGGAGGTCGGCGAGGATGGTCTTGGGTTCGGTAGGCATGGCGGGTGATCGGGTTGAGTTAAGGGCTCCGTCGCGGACGAATGGCCAACATCCAATGTCCAATGTTCAATGAATGACCAATGCCCAATGCTCCAGCCGGTGTCGTGCGTCGGCCGGAAACACCATTGGTCATTGGGCATGCTTTGGTCATTGCGTCATTGGGCATGGGACATTTTGCCGGTCATTTCTTCTTCGGCTTCACGATCTCCGCCTTCACCGGGACGGCGGTGCCGGCGGCGGCCTTCTTCTCGTCGTTGATCTTGGTGAGCTTGGTCTGCAGGATGGTCAGCAGGTTCTGCACGGTCCAGTAGAGTGTGAGCGCGGCGCTGAAGCGGTAGAGGATGGCCACGAACATCATGGGCATATACTTCATGATCTTCTGCTGCATCGGGTCCATGCCGGGGGACGGGGGCGTGAGCTTGGCCTGGTAGAACATGGTCACGGCCATGACGATCGGCAACGGGTTGACGGGGAAGCCCGCCAGATAGGCCACGGTATCCTCCTGGGACAGGTCATGCGCCCACAGGAACTCCTCGCCGCGCAGCTCGATGCAGCTCTGGAGCATCGTGTAGAAGCCGATGAAGACGGGGAACTGCACGACCATGGGCAGGCAGCCGGCCATGGGGTTCATCTTGTTCTCCCGCATGAACTCCATCGTCTTCTGGTTCATCTTCGTCGGGTCATCCTTGTATTTCTCCTGGATGGCCTTCATCTGCGGCTGCAGCTCGGACATCCGCTTCATGGAGCGGGTGCTGATGGCGGTGAGCGGCCAGAAGAGCAGCTTGATGATCACCGTGATGGCGATGATGCACCACGCGTATTTCAGCCCGATCGCGTGCAGGCCGTTCATCGAGAGCAGCAGCCCCTTGGCGAAGAAGCCGAAGAACCCGCCGTAGTCCATGATGAGGTCCAGCTCGTTGTTCATCTGCTTCCCGAGCCGCGCCAGCAACTGGTATTCCTTGGGCCCGACGTAGAGCATGAACTCACGGTGCACCGCGTTGGTCCCGCCGGGGAAGAGCGTCTGTCCCGGATACACGAAGGCGCTCTGGAAACCGAACGGGTTGGCGACCGCCTTGTCCCCGTCCGGCACGTCCGCCAGATCGTGGGCCGGAAGCGAGACGTGGTGGGTGACGATCTGGTCGGCGGGCGCCTTCGGAATGGCCGCCATGGTGAAGAACTGGTTCTGCACCGCAGCCCAGGTGAACTTGCCCTCCACCTTGTGCTCGGTGCGCCGCGTGCCGGGGAAGCAGCCCAGCGTGGCGTTCTCGAAATACGGTTCGCCCACCGTGCCGCTCTTCCCGCCCTCCAGCCAGGTCAGCTTCATCAGCGCCCCCTTGTCCAGCGGGTTGATGGGCGTGGCGGTGCCGAATACCCACTCCTGCGGCGGCAAGAGGATGGACTCGCCCTTGGTGTTCTCCAGCCAGACATCCACCTGCATCAGGTAGTTGGTGCTGGGCGTGAACTCCTTCACGATGCGCAGGCCGGTGGGCAGCAGCTTCTCGGCACGCACGCCCTTCGCCGACTTGGCCAGGGTGAAGAGGCCGTCGCCCTGCACGGCCTCGCCGCCCAGGACGGTCATGGCGGCGACCGGGGCCTTGGTGTTCAAGGTGACCACGCGCGCCTTGTCGGTGACCTTCCGGTTGCCGACAATTTTCGGGAAATGCTTCAGTTCCGCCAGCTTCAGACCGCCGCCATGCGAGGTGAACGTGTAGAGCACGTCCGCCGTTTCGAGCGTGATGAACTGTTCCTCGGCCTTCGGCGCGGTCCACTGCGTGGCCCCGGGGACCGGAGCGGAGAGGGTGGGGGCCGGGAGATTGGTGCCGGACGGGGCGCCGGGGGCTTGGTTGGTGGCGCCGGCGACGGAGTTCGTCCCCTTGGCCATCGGGCGCGGCGGCGGGGGCGGATACATGACCTTCACCAGCTCGAACCAGCCGAAGATGAGCAGGAACGAAACAAGCAGGATGACGACGGATTTGCGGTCCATGAAAAATGTCAGTGAGCGGGCAGCGTGGTGCGGGGTGCGGGGTGGGTGATGGAATCACCGGAGGAGCCAAGGTCAGCCGTGCCCAACTTTGAACTTTGAGCGTTGAACTTGAAACTCTGCTCCGGGACTGGATCCCAGCCGCAGCCGCCCCACGGCTGGCAGCGGGCGAGGCGTTTGGCGGCCAGCCAGCCGCCGCGAACCGCCCCGTGACGCCGCACCGCCTCCATGGCATACACCGAGCAGCTCGGCTCATAGCGGCACGCCGCCCCGAAGAGCAGCGTGATGGCCGGCGAGACGAACCACCGGTAGAGCCGGAGCGCGACGAGCAGGATGTGTTGGGCGAGATTCACGGGGTGGCCACCGGCGGGGTGGTGGTTCCAGGCTTTAAGAGGCCCGCCGCCCGCAGGGCTGCGAGGTAGTCGCGTTCCACTTCGGCAAAGGCCTTGTCGGCAATCGAATCCCGTGCCACGAGCACAATCTCCGAGGGCACGCGCAGGTCATGCTGATGGAGCCGGAACACCTGGCGCATGAGCCGCTTGGCCCGGCTGCGGACCACGGCATTGCCGATCCGCTTGGCCGCCACCACGCCGAGGCGCGACCGGCCGGTGACGGGGAGTTCCGCCCAGTTCATCAGCACACAGCCGCGCGCGAGCCGTCGCCCCTGCTTCTTGAGGCGCGCGAAGTCGCGCGTCTGTTTGAGGCGTTGACCGGCCCCGAGCGTCAGCCGCGTGGACGGGCTGGCGGACATGGGATCACACCGGGGTCAGTTTCTTGCGGCCGACCTTGCGGCGGTTGGCGAGAACCTTGCGGCCACCACGGGTGGCCATGCGGGCGCGGAAGCCGTGCTGGCGCTGACGGCGGATCTTCGAGGGCTGATACTGGCGTTTCATAGGCTAAAAGCTGGTCTAAAATCAGTTCGTAATACGGCACACCGCCGCGTTCCCGCCCTAAGCGGAACGCGCAGGGTAGCGGAGGAAGGGGTCGTGTCAAGCGCTGCGCCGCGCTCCTGGCTGCCCTCAGCCCGGATTTGAGCGTGATTTCAGGCTTTGAAGGCCGCGCGCGTGCGCTCCACCAGCTTGCTGTCCGCGCCGCCGGAGCCTTTGAGCCAGCCTACGCTGGCGGCCAGGCAGCGGTCGCGAAGTTTGGGCGAGGCGTGGGAATAGTCCTCCAGCGCCGCCTCGCTGAACTTGTAGTCATGCGCGTCCGTGCCCTTCAGGTAGATCAGCCGCCGCGCGGTGGCGATGTAGGCCTGCGGGTCCCCGCCTGCCCGCAGGTAGCCGAGCACTTTGCCCGCCGCCGCCTGCTTGTCGCGGCTCACCTCGGCAAAGATTTCTGCCACCGCGTCGGTCCCCTTCGCCTTGGGCTCCACTGCCGCCAGTTCGTCGAGCGGTGCGGGTTTGGCCCCCTTCATCCGTTCCCGGAACAACGGAATGAACGAGGCTGCCTGCAGCAGCAGCCAGCGTCGCGTCGCGTCATCCGCACTTTGCCGGAAGGCGTAGTGCAAGGCGTTGGCCGTAGTCACCGAATGCAGCGAGATGATCGCGGGCTGACGCAGGAGCAGCTCTCCGGCGGCCTGAAAGATGCCATCCCACACCGAGGCTGGCGAGACGCCCCGATTGAGCAGCGTCAGGACCAGGTCCGCCGCCTCCGCATCGCTGGCCTGACGGAACGCGCGCAGCAGTTCCGTGGCCGCGTCCGCGCTGGCTTCGCCCGCGAGCCAGTCTGGGCGGATCTTTCCGGCAAGTTCACGGTTGCGCCGGCCGGCTCGGTCCGGTGCGCCATCCCGTTTCGCGGGATTGCCTTCCTCGTGTTCCAGCAGCGCGTAGGCGAGCGAACGCAGGACCGGCTCGGCGTGCTGCCAGCCGATGTTCTGGAGCGTGCGCCAGCTATTGGCCACGTAAATTGCCTTGTGCCCGATGTCGCGAAAGTCTCGTGCGCCATAGCGGGTGAACAGCTCGAAGACCTCCTGCGCCCCCGCGCTGCGGGCCAGTCCGGCGACCGCCACATCTGCCGCCGCCTGGTTCCAGTTGTCCATCGCCTCGATGAACGCGGCCTTTGCTCGGTGGGCTGGCGGCACAGCAGTCTCCGCCACGGCGGACATTGTCCAATTGCCCTCCTGGACATTGCGCGCCTGCGAGCTTTTGAACTGGTCCAGCGCCCAGAAGATGGGCAGCCAGCGGTCCGAGTCGGGTGCGTTGAGGCTGGCGAGATGCGCGGAATTCACCACCAGCACGGCATGAAACTTGAAGCCCACCGGACGCGGCTGGATGCTGCGCACCCCGGCGAGCTGGAGGGCGGCCAGCACCTCGCGATAGCTCGTCCCGCGCCGGACCCGGACGGCGAACTCCTCCACTACCCGGTCGCGCGGCGTCTCTTCCAGCAGGCGCACCAGTGGCTCTATGTCCGCATGCAGGCGGACGCGGTCGGTGGGGAGCTTCGCCTCGGCCGCGGACACGGGCGCGAGCCGGTCCAGGAAACCAAGTCCGCCCAGGCCGAGCGCGGCGGTCGCAGTGGAAGCTTGGAGAAAACCACGGCGGGAAACGGGCGGGTTCATGGCGGGCGCGGGTTGGCGTTGAAGAGCTTCGTCAACGTGGCGCATCAAACGGCTGCACGCAAGACCACGCAGCGGAGCGCGGGCACTGTGGCAGCAACTTGCGACTCCCAATCCCATTGACATGAATCAATGGCAACGACCACCGGACGTTTCTGCGGGTCGCAGACCCGCGCTCCGGGGCAGCAAGCTGCGTCCGTCCGCTGCTGGCCGATGGAAATGAACTTCCGCGCCCGCGCCTTCGTCCGCGCTTTCATCATGCGCATCTTCCCTGTCCTCTTCCTGGCGCTGGTGCTGATCCAATTCGCCGGCCCTCCGGCCTCCGCCGCTGAACCCCTCCGCCTCGCCACCTTCGACGTGGACGCCACGCCCCCGGTGGGAAACGTCATGGCCTACGACCCGGTGGTGCGGGCGGACGAGTTGACCCTCCGCTGCCGTGGCGTCGTGCTGCTCGGGGCGGGTGAACCCATCGTGCTCTGCGCCGTGGACTGGATCGGCATCGGCAACGAAGCCCACGACGCCTTCCGCGAGGCACTCGCGCAGGCCGCCGGCACCACACGCAGCCGCGTGACCGTCCACACCCTGCACCAGCACGATGCACCCGCCTTCGATCTCGGTGCGGAGCACAATTTGAAAGAGGCGAATCTGCCGCCCGGCCGCTGGGAAAGCACCTTCGCCCGTGCCGCCATGGGCCGCGCCGCCGCCGCCCTGCGTGCCAGCCTGACCAATGCGCTGCTCGTCACGCACTTTGGCTGGGGCACGGCGAAGGTGGTTGAAGTCGCTTCCAATCGCCGCATCCCCGGGCCGGATGGCCGCATCCGGGCCGTGCGCTACACCGCCACGAAGGACCCCGCGCTGCGCGCGGAACCGGAGGGCGTGATTGATCCCGCCGTGAACCTCGTGAGCTTCTGGAGCACGAACCGGCCGGTCGCGGTGCTCAGCTACTACGCCTGCCATCCGCAGAGCTACTACCGCATGGGCATTCCCAGCCCCGACTTTCCCGGCATCGCGCGGTTCGTGCGCGGGCAGGCGGTGCCGGAGGCGCTGCACGTTCACTTCAACGGCGCGGGCGGCAATGTCGGCGCGGGCAAATACAACGACGGCAGCCGTGAGAACCGCATGGCCCTCGCGCTGCGTCTCGCCGACGGCATGAAGCGCGCCTGGGAAGCCACGCAGAAAACCCCGCTGACATCCGCAGACGTGAACTGGCGCGTCGAGCGCGTCGCCCTGCCGCCCGGCCAGCATCTCGACGAAGCGAAACTCCGCGACGAACTGCCGAAACTAAAGAGCGTGCCCTTCCTCGGACCCGCCGATGTGCTGGCGTTCCTGCTCCGCGCCAAGGCAGGACATCAAACGGAGATTCCCTGCCTCTCCCTCGGAGACATCCGCCTGCTTCACCTGCCCGGTGAACTCTTCGTCGAGTATCAGCTCGCCGCGAAGGCCATGCGCCCCGACCTCAAAGTGGCGATGGCTGCCTATGGCGACTACGGCCCGGCCTACATCGGCACCGCCCGCGCCTACGAGGAAGGCGGCTACGAAACCGCCCCCCGCTCCAGCAACGTCGCCCCCGAAGTCGAGGCCGTGTTGATGGGAGCGATCAAGCGTTTGCTCGAGGTGAAGTAGGTTCCCCGCCAAACACGCGAAAAGACGCGAACACAGCAACCCTCGCGGTTCCGGATTTTCGTATGTTTCGCGTGTTTAGCGGGCTCAACTCTTGGCGGCGTTACGCCACCGGCCCGCTGATCACCGCTACCGCGCTGGCCTCAGGGATGAAATAGCGCGCGGCGACGGTCTTCACCTGCGCCAGCGTCACGGCTTCGTAATGCGCGTCGTCCTGCTCGTGATGCGCGTAGCCGAGCCCATAGAGTTCATCGAGCGCGTGCAGCATCGCCTGGCCGCCGAGATCCTGCCGGGAGATTTTCTTCTGCCCGATAATCTTGGCCTTGGCGCGCTTCAGCTCTTCCTCGCTCAACCCCTCGGTGCGCAGCAGATCGGCCTCTGCCAGCAACTCCTTCTCCACCAGCGCCGCCTTCTCCGGCGACGTGCCACAGTAGAACGCGAAGTAGCCCGGCACCAGCCCCGCCAGATGCTGCGCCCCGACGTAGTAGGCCAGGCCGAGCTTCTCGCGGATGCGCGTGAACAGCCGCGAACCCATGTCGCTGCACGCCTCCTGGATCAGGTCCAGCGCGTAGCGGTCCTCATGGTGCATCGTGGTGCCCGGGAAGCCGATGGCGAGCACGGCCTGCTTCTTGTCGCGCGTGTCGGAGGCGCGGCGGGGGGCAAGTTTGGGGTTTGGTGGTTGGAGTTTGGAACTTGCGACGACGGACGGGCTGGACGGAACGGCCTTCCACTTGGCGAAGGCACGCTTCACCGCCGCCTCTACCTTCTTCGTCTCCACCGCGCCGTAAATGGCCAGCACACAGTTGTCCGGTGTGACGAGCTGCTTGTGCATCGCAGCGAGCCCGGCGACTTGCATCGCCTTGACCGTTGCCTCGGTGCCGAGGGAGTCGAGACCATAGCTGGTGTCGCCGAAGAGGGAGCGGCGCATGAGCTTGAAGCAGCTCGTCAGCAACTCGTCGCGCTGGTGACGGATGTTGCCGAGCTGGATCTCCCGCTCGCGCTCCAGCTCGGCCTTCGGAAAAGCCGGGCTCAGCAGCAGGTCCACGACCAGCTCAAGCCCAGTGGCGAAATCCTCGCGCAAGACTTCCGCTGTCACGCCGATGCTGTTGTTGCCGCTGTAGGTGTCCAGGCTGCCGCCGAGGCTCTCGATCTCGGTCGCCTGCTCTTCGGCGGTGCGGGTCTTGGTGCCCTTCATCATCAGCCGCGTGAGCATGGAACTCGCGCCGCAGTTCGCCGCCGTCTCGGCCAGCACGCCGCCGCGCAGGCCGGCGCGAAAGTAAACGAACGGCAGGCGGTGTTCTTCCTTCACCAGCAGGCGCAGGCCGTTCGGCAACGTGAACTTGCGGATGTCGCTGCGGCTGCTGACCTCGACGCTCAACTCGCGCCTCGGGGTGGCGCCCTCGGGCAGCAGCGCGAAAAGCGTGCGGTTCTCCGCCGTGAGGTAGGTGCGGGCGACGCGCTGGAGGTCGGCCGGCGTGAGGCGGCGCACGGCGTCGAGGAAACGCTGGGAGAAGTTCAGGTCGCTCGCGGCGAGCCAGTTGCCGCCGAGGTCCTGCGCCTGTCCGGCCATCGTCTTGCGCGTGGCCAGCGTGCCGGCGGTGAACTGCTTCACGGCCTTGGCCAGCTCGGCTTTCGCCACGGGCTTGGCCTTCATCTTCTCCACCTCGGCGAGCATCGCGTCGCGCGCGGCGGTAAACTTGTCCGCGTCCACCACGCCGCTCATGCCGAAGAGACCGGGGAGGCCGGGGTTGTAGGTCCACGCGTCTGCGGAGTGCGCGAGCGCCTGCTTCTCGCGCACACTTTGGAACAGCCGCGAACTGCGCCCGCTGCCCAGCAGCGTGGCCAGCACGTCCAGCGCGGGAATGTCTGCGTGCCGCACGCCGGGGATGTGCCACGAGAAATGGAAGTGGCCGAGTTCAATGGGCGCTTCCTCGATGACCTCCCGCGAGGCGGCCTGCGACGGCTCTTCCGGCAGCACCATCGGGGGGATCGCGCGGGAAGGGGACTTCGCCCAGGCTGCCTTGATCTGCGCGAGGACGTCCGCGGCCACGATGTCGCCCACGACGACGAAGAAGACATTGTTCGCCGCGTAACGCTCGCGGTAGTAGCTCACGATGTCCTCGCGCTTGAGCGTGTCGAAGATGTCGCGATAGCCGATCACTGTGAAGCGATAGGGGCTGCGCGTGTAGGCCGTCTCGAAGAGGCGGCGGCCCGTGCGGCGGCCGGGGTCGTCATGGCCCATGTCCATCTCGCGGCGGATGACGTCGAGTTCCTTCTTCAGCTCGTCCTCCGGCAACGTCGCGTTCTGCATGATGTCGCAGAGCACATCCACGGCGATGCGCGCCCCGGTGTTCGGGGCGTCGATGTGATACACCGTCCGGTCAAAGCTGGTGTAGGCGTTCATGTAGCCGCCCGCGTCCTGCACCTCCTGGTCAATCTTCCCCGGCGGCCGCGTGGCCGTGCCCTTGAAGAGCATGTGCTCCAGCACATGGCTCAGGCCTGCGCCGAGCCAGCGTCCCTCATGCACGCTCCCCGTCTGCGCCCACGCCTGGGCGGACACGACCGGCGCGGAGCGGTCCTCGCGCAGGATGACGGTCAGGCCGTTGTCCAGCGTGGTGACGGTGGTGCCGGGCGGGATGGCGGGCAGTGAGGTGGAAGAACTCGTCGAGCGATGATGATTTGCGCGGGCAACAGCCATAGTCAGGGGGCGGAAGGTAGCGGGAGGGCTGAGAAGGAGCAAATGCAGAGAAGGAGAAAGCCTGAGGCGATAAAGTGCCCGTCAGACCTCACGACCGTCGCGACACGCGTAGTCGCTCTCATGCCGCCTCCAAAGCTGGACCCCGACAATGGCACCCAGCGGGACCGAAAGGGTCAGAGGCACGATGAACAGCGCTGTGATATCGGGAAGCGCACCGGTCAGAAGCGACAAGGCAGGAGCAATCAGCACGAACGCCACAGTTAGTCGAAGAGCGCAAGGAAGTATCCCGTGCCGGAGAACAAACCATGTGTGGCCTTTCGCACGAGTCTGCTCCCACCAGATTTTGTCGGACAGAACCATGTATACGCTTTGGTTTAGCTTCAGATTATCCCACGCGTTCCACAGTCACACTGTCCTCGCAGCTTTTTGTAATCCCAGTCAGCGTGGAACTCCACCTGCCCCTCGAGTTCCAGCAGGCGGAGGCAGTTCCGGCGCGCAGCACGCCTGGCTGAACGGATGGGCTTCGTGCTTCGAGCCAATTTCATCGGACTCGTAGTTCAGCCATCACTTCGGCTGGGCCGCCGCGCTTTACCTTGCCAGCGCGATAGGCCATGCGAGCCCACCTGACTTCGCGCACGATTGCCCTTCGTCGGCTGGTGACTATGCGATTCTGCATCACATCTCGCACTGCATTCATGAGTTCCAATTAGCAGTTGGCGGTGGCCGAAGCATCCGAAACTTTCGCCGCCTGCTTCCCCTTCGGCAGATACGGTTTCCGGAACGCCTCAAAAAACTCATACCCGCCCTTGAAATCCTCGCGGCTGTCGTTGTCCGTCTTTCCGAGCAGCGAGCTTTCCACCATGTTGAAGACGATCTCGCCGAAGTCCTCGCAGCGCCGCACGCCCCATTCCTCCAGCACCATCAGCGTGAGCGGGCCGAACTGCTCCAGCGCGTGCTCCCGGATGCCTTCCAGCAACTGCTGGCCGCTGACATGCTGCGCGGGCTTGTCCTTGTCCGCCTTGATCGCCGCCTTGCCCCCGGCCCGGGTGAACTTCTTCTGCGCCACATCCAGCGCCTCGCGGACGAAGTAGTAGGCCTCGCGCGGATAGCGGGTGTCCTTGGCGACGATGGTTTCGAGGACCTCCTCGATGTTGAGTGATTTTTGCATGTCAGCGGGCGGCTGCCGGCGGGTTGGACTGCGGCACCAGCGTGGACGTTCGATACGTCTTCACCGCCAAGCCGAGCAACACGAGCGCCAGAACGGTGAGCAACACCGTCTGCTCCTGCCGCGTAAGCCACTTCATGGCCGGAAGCTAACGGGGTAAAGGACAAGCGACAACTGGTAGTTATCCACCGAGCACAGCGTGGGCGCATCCCCGCACGGCCCCCGGAGCGCGGCACTCCGGGCCGCAGCGGCAACCCCGCAGAACGGGCGGAGCTTCCCAAGCCTTTCCCTGCTGCCAGCCACTGCGACCCAGAGGGCCGCGCTCCGCCGTCGTGCGGGGGGCAGTGCCAAGATGCGCCCGCACAGCGTTTGGGGTCCATGCTTCAGCAGGTCGGCCTGATATTGGTGCATCCTTGTTGACTGGTGCGGTCGGCGTCGCTCCCTCTCCCAGCGGGAGAGGGCAGGGGTGAGGGAGAACGGCCACCCAATGGCGAAGGCTGGCGACCTTGGTATGCCCAGCTAGAGCACTTTCTGTTTAAGTTGTCGCATAGCCGGCATGGCGAAGAAAATTG
>CAZCBE010000149.1:0-15449 GCA_964496695.1 uncultured Klebsiella sp. | reverse complement strand
TCTCCCCCCCCCCGCGGTTGTGGGGGGGGGGGGGGGGGGGCGGGGGGGCCCCCGCTCCGGGGGCAGTGCGCGGATGCGCCCGGCATTCATGCCGCAGGAGGCCACGGACGGCAAATTGGATTCCAACCACTCAAGGCCTGCTCACGCTTCTGCGGCGTGAACGCCGCGCTCCTGCTGTCCACCCTCGCGACTCCGGGAGTGCCGGCCTAGTCATCCACCAGCGCCAGCAGCACCGCGCTGTAGGCCACCACCAGGAGCTGTGTCCAGATGCCGGTGTGCAGGACCGCCTTCGCCGTCCGGGGGCGGCTGAGCGTGATGAGCTGCACGCACACCGACGCCACCACGAGCGTCGTGCATTTGTAGCCGACCATCCCTTCGAGTCCGGTGGCAGACAGGAAAAAGCCGGCCACGGGGTTGACCTCGTCCACCACCCCGGTGTCCAGCAGCATCGCGGTCATTGCGATGTCCGCCGCGCCCATCATGAGGAACCAGCCCGTCTCGAAGATGCAGGCGGGCCGCCAGTGGAACACCGGCCGGCGCGACGAGGCTCCTGCTGCGACGGCTTGAGCCTGGCCGCCGCCGGGTGCGAGCGCCGGTGAAGACGGTTCTCGGCCGGCCGTGCTGGGGCATGGCGTGGCCGCCGGGGAAGGGGGCTTGGCTGGTTGGTCCACCACGACGGACAAGAAACACGTCCGCCCCGGTTTTGGCCAAGGCTTTGTTTGCATCCACGCCGGGAATGAAATTCATCCTACGTAAACGTATAGATATCAGCCCAGAATGCGACGTCCGCTGCCGGTGATCCGTTCGCGGGCGGCGTCACCATGGGCGGGAAGGGCATGAAGCGCACGGGTGCGTGGCCTGTCAGCCCAGGAATCTTCCGGCCGTTGGCCGCCTTGCTTCAACGGCCGCTTGACTTAGTGTTAAAACAACACTACAACTTGTTCGTGTAAGAAAGACACCATGCCACACACCTATCAATACCCCCGGGCGGCGCTCACCGTGGACTGCGTCGTGTTCGGCTTCGACGAGGGCGACCTAAAAGTCCTGCTCGTGCAGCGCGGGCTGGAGCCGTTTGCCGGGCGCTGGGCGCTGCCGGGCGGCTTTGTGCGCGTTGGCGAATCGCTGGAGGACGCCGCCCGGCGCGAGCTGGTGGAGGAGACCGCGCTCCAGAACATCTTCCTGGAGCAGCTCTACACCTTCGGCGCGCCGAAGCGCGACCCGCGCGAGCATGTCGTGAGCGTGGCCTACTACGCCCTGGTCTCGCTGGCGGAGCACCGCCCGCAGGCGGCCACGGACGCGCGGCAGGCCGCGTGGTTCAGCGTGGACGACGCCCCGGACCTGGCCTTCGACCACGAGCACATCCTCGCCACCGCGCTGGCCCGCCTGCGCGGGAAGGTGCGCTACGAGCCCATCGGCTTCGAGCTGCTTCCCGCGCGGTTCACCCTCAGCCAGCTCCAGCACCTCTACGAGGTCATCCTCGAAGAGCGCCTGGACAAACGGAACTTCCGCAAAAAGATCCTCGGCATGGGGCTGCTGGTGGACACCGGCGAGATCGAGCAGGACGTGGCCCACCGCGCCGCCCGCCTCTACCGCTTCGACGAACGCAAATACCAGCAGCTCCGCAAACGCGGTTTCAGTTTTTGGCTGTGAACCCTGACGACCGCCACCCATGAACCCACCCCTTCACGAGATCACCTATCTAACGGGCGACGCAACCAATCCAATTGGCGACGGTCCCAAGATCGTGGCTCACGTCTGCAATGACATCGGTGGCTGGGGCCGCGGCTTCGTGGTTGCCCTCGCCCGCCAATGGCCCGAGCCCGAGGCCGCTTATCGTCGCTGGCACCATGGCGGTGAAGCGCTTCCCTTTGAGTTGGGCCAGACGCAATTCGTCCCCGTGGGCCATGCGGTCTGGGTCGCGAACATGATCGCCCAGCGTGACACGCGCCCGATCAACGGAACTCCACCAATCCGTTACGACGCCTTGCGCCAGGCACTGCAGCGCGTCGCCGCCTTTGCAAGGGAACACGGTGCATCGGTCCACATGCCAAGGATTGGCTGCGGCCTGGCTGGCGGCGAGTGGACGATTGTATCACAGCTCATTGCCGACGAACTGGGGGCCAACGCGATCGCGGTCTTTGTCTATGACCTTGCCGCGGCGGCTCCTGCACCCACGAAACACTGGCAGCCTACGGCTCCGCAAACACGGCACTAGCTTCCGGCTCTGAAAAATCCCATCCGATATGAACCGTAACTTTCACAACCGCCAGACGGCGGAGCAAACCATCAAGTATCTGCGTCAAGGCAGCTACCAAAGCCCTTCTGGTCGAGCCGTTGACCTAAAACAGTGGATGACGCCGGCTTTGGCCGGAACCGTGTTTCATCACTCGGCCACCGTCCCGGCACACCGGCCTGCCGTCGGAGCCCATTGCTGTGCCATTGAGGTGACCGCGGAATCGACCGTCGAAGCCATCCTTCGCCTGAACGGTGAGCACCCGCGTCACCTGACCGCGCTGAACTTCGCCTCGGCGAAGAATCCGGGCGGCGGCTTCCTCGGTGGCGCGCAGGCGCAGGAGGAATCGCTGGCCCGGTCGTCGGGCTTGTATCCGTGCCTGCTGACCCAGCCGGAATTCTACGAACGCCACCGCCATAACCGCTGCCTGCTCTATCAGGATCTCGCCATCTTCTCGCCGGGCGTGCCGTTTTTCGTGGACGATGACGGACGCTTGCTGGAAGCCCCTGCAACCGCTTCGGTTATTACCTGCCCGGCACCGAACGCCGGAGCGTTGGCCACCAACGAGCCAGCCAAGCTTCCCCTGGTGCCGGAAACTCTGCGCCGCCGGGCTGAGTTCGTGTTGCGGGTCGCTGCGCAACATCAGGTAAGCACGTTGATCCTCGGGGCCTGGGGCTGCGGCGTGTTCCGCAACGAGCCCGCTCTGGTCGCCGATGCCTTTGCACGTCTGCTGCTCCCGCCCGGCGGTTTCGCCGGAGCCTTCGACCGGGTGGTGTTCGCCATTTATGACCGGTCGCCCGGCGGCTCGGTTTGCCAAGCGTTCTCGCAACGACTGCTGAAGTAAGCAACTCTATGAACCTCCCCGCCCTCCAACGCCTCGCCAAGGCGAAGACCGTTCTCCTGGCCGGTGCCGGCGGTGGCTACGACCTGTTCGCGGGTCTGCCGCTGTTGCACTGGCTGTTGCGCACGGGCAAGCGAGTGCATCTGGCGAACCTCACATTCAGCGACCTGCGTTACGACGATGTTCAGCGGCCCGTTCCGGCGCTGGCCTGCATCACGCCTGATTCTCACGGCTCGGCCAGCTACTGCACGGAACTGCATCTCAGCCGGTGGTTGTCGGATCATTTTGGAGCCACGCCAATTCACGTCATCGAGCGCACCGGCGTGGCCCCTGTGATCCGCGCCTACCGTTGGTTGGCTGACGAGTTCAAACCGGACGCCGTCGTCCTGATTGACGGGGGCACGGACATTCTGATGCGTGGGGATGAAACCGGCCTGGGCACGCCGCAGGAGGACATGGCGAGCCTCGCGGCTGTGCATGAACTGCGCGACATCCCGGAACGCCTCGTGTTGTCCATCGGCTTCGGGGTGGATGCGTTTCATGGCGTGTGCCATGCGCACGTTCTGGAGAACATCGCCGCTCTGATTGCCGCCGAAGGATACCTCGGGTGCTGGAGTCTGCTTCAGGGCGGCGAGGAATTCGTCTTTTACCGCGCCGCCTGCGACTACGTGGCCGGCCGGTTCCCCCAGCATCGCAGCATCGTCAAACACGAGCATCATTGACGCGACGACCGGCTGGTTCGGCAACCATCACGGCAGCCGCCGAACCGAAGGCTCCGACCTCTTTCTCAACCCGCTGATGTCGCTCTACTGGGCGTTCACCGTGGATGCCATCGCAGGCCGCAACCTCTATCTGGAACAGATCAAAGGCACGCAAACCTACGCGGAACTGACTCTGGCGATTGAGTCATTTCACGCGACACACCCCAAGCTCAGGACTTGGCAGGACATTCCTTGCTGAAAGAGACAATCACGCTCTACCGCCCGACGGTCCGAAGGAACTGACACTCATCCGTGCCAACACATGAACCTCACTGAACAAGAGCGTTTGACCGGACTGCTGCTCGGCGGGGCGGTGGGGGATGCGCTGGGCCTGCCGGCGGAGGGGCTGTCGGCGGCGCGCCAGCGGAAGTGGTGGCCCGGTGAACTGCGGCACCGCTTCGTGCTGGGCAGCGGCATGATGAGCGATGACACGGAGCACGCGCTGATGACGGCACAGGCGCTGCTGGCGGCAGGCGGCGACGTGGAACGCTTCCGGAGCGCGCTGGCGTGGAAGCTGCGCTGGTGGTTCATCGCCCTGCCGGCGGGCGTGGGGCTGGCCACGGCCCGCGCGTGCCTGCGGTTGTGGGTGGGCGTGTCGCCGGAGCGCAGCGGCGTCTGCTCGGCCGGCAACGGTCCGGCGATGCGCAGTGCGCTCATCGGAGCGGTCTTCGCCGGGGATGCGGAGCGTCGCCGCAACTTCGTGTCCGCCTCCACGCGGATGACCCACACTGACGCGCGCGCGGAGACGGCTGCGCTGGCGGTGGCCGAGGCGGCGGCGTGGATCGTGAACGGCAGCGAGTCTCAGGAGGCGTTGCTGCTTCGCTTGTGTGACGGTGGCGGTGACGAAGCGTGGATCAAGCTCTGCCAGCGGCTGGGGGATGCGCTCGCCAGCCGGGAAACCGTCGCTGAATTTGCGGCCTCGCTCGGCCTTGCGAACGGGGTGACCGGCTATGCTTATCACACGGTTCCCGTGGCGCTGTTCGCCTGGCTGAGGCATCCGGGAGATTTCCGCCAGGCAACGGAAGCGGCCATCCGCTGCGGTGGCGACACGGATACCGTGGCGGCGATTACCGGCTCGCTGGCCGGCTGTGCCACTGGCAAGGCTGGCATCCCCGAAGCATGGCTGGCGGGTCTCCACGACTGGCCGCGCTCCACCGCGTTGATCGAAACCATCGGCGCGCGGCTGGCCGGGGACAGGGCTCGCGGCCCCGTCGGTTATTGCTGGCCCGGCGTGCTGCCACGCAACGTGTTCTTCCTGCTGGTGGTGCTGACGCACGGTTTTCGGAGACTGCTGCCGCCTTACTGACTCGCTATGACTACAATGAACTCACTCACCACAAAATCACGCGTGCTCGGCGGCCTCTGGGGCTCGGTGGTCGGCGATGCGCTGGGCGTGCCGGTGGAGTTCACCGAACGCGAAACGGTGCGGCGCAATCCCGTCACCGGGATGCGCGGCTACGGTTCGCACAACCAGCCGCCGGGCACCTGGTCGGATGATTCGTCCCTGCTGCTCTGCACGACCGAGAGCCTGCTCACGGCGGAGTTCGACTTGGAAGACATGGGGCAGCGTTTTGTGTCGTGGTTCCGTGACTTCAAATGGACCGCCCACGGCGAGGCGTTCGACATCGGGATGGCGACGGCGGGCGCACTCTTGCGGATAGAGCATGGCCATCCGGCGGCCCAGGCCGGCGGGCGCGGCGAGTATGACAACGGCAACGGCTCGCTCATGCGCATCCTGCCGGTCGCGCTTCGTTTCGCTGATGCGCCGGTCGAAGTTCTGCTGGACCGCGTCCAGCGCGCCTCGGCCATCACGCACGCCCATCTCCGAGCGCAAACAGCCTGCGGACTGCACGCCTTGTTTGTGCGGAAGCTGTTGAAGGGCAGCGCACCGGCCAACGGATGGGCGCAGGCTTGCGGGGAATTCAAGACGATCTACGCACAATCACCGGAGCTGGGCCATTTCCGCAGGCTGCTGGAAGACCCGCTCACAAGCATGGGTGAGGACCGCATAGTCTCCACAGGCTACGTGCTCCACACACTTCACGCCGCCGTCTGGGCGCTGTTGACCACGAACAATTTTCACGACTGCGTCCTCCGAGCGGTCAATCTCGGCGGCGACACGGACACCGTCGGGTGTGTCGCCGGCGGACTGGCCGGGGTGGTTTATGGACTGGACGCCGTTCCTGCCGACTGGCGGCAGCAAATCGCCCGACGCGGCGATCTGGACTGCCTGTTCCATGAATTTGCTGATAGTCTTGTCCTCAATCCTTAACTCCTAAACACCATGCTTGGCATCTGTTTCATCAAGACCGATCCCACCACGTATCTGCTCCAATATCGCCGCGGCCAGGTGGTCCGCGAGGGCGTGGGGCAGTCGTTCTTCTACTACGCACCGAGCACGTCGCTTGTCGCCGTGCCCGTGGCGAGCACGGACGCGCCGTTCATCTTCGAGGAGACCACGGCGGACTTTCAGAACGTCACGCTGCAAGGCCAGGTGACCTATCGCGTGGCCGATCCCAAGCGGCTGGCCACGTTGATGAACTTCACCCTGGACGGGCGCGGGCAGGGCTTCGCCTCGGACGATCCGCAGAAGCTCCCGCAGCGCGTCATCAACGTCGTTAACGTGCTGGCGCGGGCCGAGCTGCAGGCGCTCAAGTTGCGCGAAGCCATCCGCGCCTCCGAGGCCATCGTGCAAAAGGTCCGCGCCGGACTGAAAGCTTCGGGCGAGATCGCGCAGCTCGGGCTGGAAGTGCTCGGGCTGAGCATTCTGGCCATCAAGCCCTCGCCGGAGACTGCCCGCGCGCTGGAGGCGGAGACCCGCGAGCAGTTGCTCAAGGAGGCGGACGAGGCCATCTACGCCCGGCGCAACTCGGCGGTGGAACAGGAGCGCGCCATCAAGGAAAACGAGCTGAACACCGAGGTGGCCGTGGAGAACAAAAAGCGCCAGATCCGCGAGGCGCAGATGGACGCCGAACGGGCGGTGCAGGAGAAGCAAGCGCAGCTCCGCCAGGCGGAGATGGCGTCGAGCGTCGGGTTGGAGGAGCAGCGCAAGCAACTCGTCGCGCTGGCCGCTGCCAACGCGAAGGCCGAGGCGGACGCCCGGGCCTACGGCATCTCGACGACGATGCAGGCAATCAGCACGGCGGACGCGCCGACACTTCAAGCCCTGGCCAGCGTGGGCATGAAGCCCGACCAGCTCATCGCCATGGCCTTCCAGGAACTCGCCGGCAAGGCGGACAAGATCGGCCAGCTCAATATCTCGCCCGATTTGCTCCGTGAGCTGATGAGCAAGAAGTGAGGAGAGAGTCAGAGAGTCAATGAGTCGGTGAGTCAGAGAATCAATAAGTCAGAGAAGGGAATGCTTGTGAACAATCTGGAGTTTGCGAAGAAGATGCAGGTGCGGACCAAAGCGTTCGCGCTTCAGGTCATCCACCTGTTCAGGCAACTGCCCAAGACCGATGAAGCGCGGGTGCTGGGACGACAGCTATTGCGCTCGGGCACCTCCGTGGCCGCGAACTACCGGGCGGTTTGCCGGGCCAAATCCTCGCCGGACTTCATCTCGAAGATGGGAACCGTGGTGGAGGAAGCGGACGAATCGTTGCTCTGGTTGGAACTTCTGGAGGAATCCAAAACCTGCCCGGCCGCTCCGCTCCAGCCTTTGAAGCGTGAAGCCGACGAACTGCTCCGCATCTTTTCCTCCTCACTCGACACCGCCAAAAACAACCGACGACGCGCCTGATTCACTAACTCTCAAATTCACTGATTCACTGACTCCTCGCCATGCACCGCTTTTCCGAAACCAAGCTCATCCTCGTCACGCGGCCGACGCGCGTGGCGGAGCTGAAGCGCCGCTTCAACACGCGGATGCAGGCGAAGTTTTACGTGAGCCATCTCGGGCAGGATTTCTCCGACTATGAGCAGGAGGACGAGCGTTACGCCGCCGCGGTGAAGGCCGCGCAACAGGTGCTCGACACGTTGGGACGCGTGCAGGTGGTGGACCGTTCCTTCCTGCCGAACTTTGTCTTCGGCCCGCAGGACCTCGTGATCGTGCTGGGCCAGGACGGGCTGGTGGCGAACACGGTCAAGTATCTCGACGGCCAGCCGGTGATCGGCGTCAACCCCGACCCGGCGCGCTGGGACGGCCAGCTTCTGCCGTTCCGCGTGCCCGACCTGGGCAAGATCGTGCCGGAGGTCTTGCAGCATCGGCGCACGTTAAAGCCCGTGACCATGGCGCAGGCGACACTGAACACCGGAGAGACGCTTTACGCGGTGAACGATCTCTTCATCGGCCCGCGCACGCACACCTCGGCCCGTTACGTGATCGAGCTGGGCGGCGAGCGCGAGACGCACAGTTCGAGCGGGGTGATCGTCTCGACCGGCCTCGGTTCCACGGGCTGGCTGAAGAGCCTCCTGACCGGCGCGGCGGCCATTGCGCAGAACCTCGGCTCGCCCGCGTCGTCACAAAAGAAAAAGCCGTCGGCGGTCCGCAGCGAATTCCCATGGGACGCGCAGCATCTGTGCTTCACCGTGCGCGAGCCGTTCCCCAGCCGCACGACCCAGGCCGGCATCGTCTTCGGACGGGTTACCGCGAAAGCCCCGCTGACCTTGATTTCACAAATGCCGGAGAACGGCGTGATCTTCAGCGACGGCATTGAGGCGGACTTTCTGGAGTTCCGGTCGGGTGCCCGCGCTCTCATCGCTCCGGCGGAGCGGCAGGGACGGCTGGTGGTGTGATGGCGGCAGCCGCAGAGCCATGGCTCCTGCGGGATCTTTGCGGGCCGTATCTTGACCCTGCTCCCGGGGCGCGGCTGGCAGCGGGGAACGACATGGGAATGCCCGGAGCACTTCAAGCAAAGTTGCCGCTGCGGCCTGGAGTGCCGCGCTCCGGGACAGTGCGCGGACGCGCCCGACTTTTGCGGCTGCGTCACTTTCCTGCGGCATTGTGCGGGGCACTCTGCTAGACCGGCGGCATGCAAACCACCCGTCGCGAGTTCGTGTCCACCGCTGTTGCCTCCACCCTGGTTGCCGCCGCCGCCACCACCGCTGCCGCCGAGTCCGGCAAGCCGCCCACGGCTCCCGCGGCCGGCTCCGGCGTTGGACTCAAGCCCGCCGCATTGCTCAAGGCCAAGATGAAGCAGGGGCAGACGGTTTTTGGCATGCTGGTCCAGCATGCGGTGGTGCCGGCGATGGTGGACTTCATCCCGGAGGGCAGCATTGATTTTGTCATCGTCACGGCGGAGCACAACGCGCTCGACATCGCCGATTTCCTGCCCTTGCGTTACGCGCTGAATGCGAAAGGCATCGCCTGTCTCGCCCGCACCCACAGCCGCGATGCCGACGATGTGGCGAAGGTGTGTGATTCGTTTGACGGCGTGGTCATCCCGTATGCGGAGGACGTGGAGCAGCTCAAACGGCTGGCCGCCGCCGCCGTGTATCGCCCGCTGAAAGGGGTGGCGCTCGAACGCGCGATCACGGAAGGCAAGTGGCCCAGCGAAAAGACCCGGGCCTACATCGAGCAAAAGTGCGCGGACACGCTCTTCGTGCCGATGATCGAGTCCGTCCGCTCACTGGAGAATCTCGACGCCATCTGCGCCATCCCCGGCGTGAGCGCGTTGTTCATCGGCCCCAACGACATGACCACGAACATGGGCATCCCTAACGAATACGATCACCCTGATTTCATTGCCGTGGTGCAGAAGGTCATTGCCGCCGGCAACAAGCGCGGCATTCCGGCGGGGAGCTGGTTTGGCAAGACCGACCAGCAACTGCGCACCATCAAGCAAGGGTCGCGTTTTGTGTGTCACTCGAATGACAGCAGCCTGCTGAAGGATGTCATGACGACGGTGTTTGGCGCGCTGAGAAAGGGATGAGGCAACGAGGTGGTTACGCGGGGCGCGTCCGGCCGAGGCGTGACGAATTCCAAGACCGCCCGGCGCACGCGCGGAGCGCCGGCTTCCCAGCCGGCTTAGCCCAAGCGGAGTTCAGAAGCCCCGCGCAGGGCGGCATTTTGGACGCACCATTCAGCGCCTCGGCTTCGCCTTCGCCAACGGCAGCCATCGCTCGTCACAGCACGGTAAGCCGGCTGCAAGCCGGCGCTCCGACTGCTTCGTTCCAGTTGAGGATGCCTGCCGGTGCGCCCGCACCAAAGCGGTGGAGGGCCACCGCACTCCAAGACGCTGGCGCGCTGCTGAGGGGGGCCTGGTGCGGCAGACCAAGGGTTCAGGACGCAAAGATCTTCGTCATCCGGTCGGACAGGTCCTTCAGGCCTTCCGGCGAGCCGCCGCCGCCCTGTTCGGCGATGCCCCAGCCGGAGTAGCCGATCTTGTCGAGCGCGGCCATGATGGCGGGCCAGTTGTTCGTGCCTTCGAGGAACTTCACGCCGAAGCCCGCACCCGCGCCCTTTTCGTCGCGGAGCTTGGTGCTGTATTCCTTGATGTGCAGCTTGAGAATGCGCTTGCCGATGACGGGAATCCACTCCTCCGCCGGGCTGTAGCGGCCCACGTTGCCGATGTCGAAGTGCCAGCCCACCCACTCGCTGTTGATGGCGTCGAGGAAGTCCACAGCCTGCTGGGGCTTGATGATGAAGTCGTTCCAGACGTTCTCGATGGCGATCTTCACGCCGGTGTCCTTCGCTATGGGGACGGCTTTCTTGATCTCGGCGACGGAGCGGGCGAAGCAGTCCTCGTAACTGACGCCATTCTTCGCGACGCCGGGCACGAGCAGCACGCTGGTCGCGCCGTAGGCCTTGGCGTCCTGCAGCGAGAGGGTGAGGCCGTCCAGGCCGACCTTGCGGGTGGCCTCGTCGGGTGCGGAGAGGGGCTTGGCCCAATGGGTGTGGCAGCAGACGCTGGCGGCCTTGAGGCCGGTTTCCTTGAGCGCGGCGATGACGTCCTCGCGGTTCATGCCGCCGTTGGGCTCGACGCCGGTGAAGCCGGCGGCCTTGACCAGTTGCATCTTCTCCAGCACGGAGCCCTTCACTCCGACGGTGCCCCACATGATGGCCTTCTGGATGCTGCGCTGTTTGTCAGCGGCCAGGAGCGCCGGAGTGACGGCCGCAGCGGTGAGGGCGGCTCCGACATTGCGAAGAAACTGACGACGATGCTGGACGGTGTTCATGGCGTTTTCGACTCGCGTCCGGGCGGGTGCATTCAGCGGGCTGACGGTGGTGCTAAAACCGACTTGGACGGGGGGAGAAGGTCGCTGCCGGCCGCTCAATTCCCCTTTAACGCAGAGACGCTAAGAACGCGGAGAAACGCAAGGAACCGCCCGCCTCAATGGAATTAAACGGGTTCCCCGCTGTTTTCGGTGGAATGGATGCTCGAGATTTTTGGTTACAGCGCGCCGCAACCGTCTGGTCAGGTGAGTGCGTCCCGGAGGGACGCCCGAGCATAGCCCAGCGATTCATCGCTGGGTTGGGCCACGGCAAGCGGGCAGTCCCGCAGGGACGAAAGAACGCTTACCAGCAGGGGCGGCAACGGGGCGTTAATCTGCCGTCCCTGCCGGGACTCACTTGGTGCCACCCACCAGTCCCAGCGATGAATCGCTGGGCTATTTTCTTTCGCCCTCCGGGCTGAACCCGAGGCCATTCCACTGGAAACAGCGAAGAACCGGATTTTCTACGCCAGAGTGCTGACGCACAAAACCATCCGGTGCACCACTATGGGGTGCGGCGAGTTCTCGCCGCTTTCCGCAGGCGACCAGTCGCCGTCGAGGGGGCGATGGAGGGCTGTTTCTTCAAGCAAGCCGTGCCCTCGCGGGAGCACGACCGCGCTCGATTTGCCGCACCCGTGTCTGACTTCGACGGCGACAAGTCGCCTGCGGAAAGCGGTGACAAGTCACCGCACTCCATAGGTGTCGCTGGCGATCTTGGCACCGTTGCAGGCGCAGCCCAAGTTGACCACCGAGACGCGATGAACACAGAGATGTTTCACTGCCTTCTCTGTGTTCATCGCGTCTCGGTGGTCAAACCTTGGGTTGCGGCTCCGCCATGCCAGTGTTGATTGCAGAACCGCCGGAGCCGGGGCACACTCCGTCCATGCACAAGAATCAAAGCACCGGGAGCACCGGCCTGACGCGGCGTGCCTTTTTGCCCGCCTTGGGAATCGGTCTGGGCGCGGGAATGTGGCGGCCGCTTCCGCTGGGTGCGGCGGCCAAACCCGACGCCAAACCGCGCCTGACCTTCGTGCAGATCAATGACCTGCACGTTCAAGAACCGGGCACCGACATCAAAGGCTACAAAAGCGCCAATGAGAAAGCCCAGTGGGTCATCCAGGAAATCAACCGGCAGCCGCCCGACTTCGTCCTCGGCATTGGCGACATGATCCACGGCCAGCGCCTGGAACAACTGCCAAAGGATCTGGCCGTTTTTCGGGAGATCATCAAGCCGCTCCAAGTCCCGTTCTACCCCACGATGGGCAACCACGAGGACGTGCAGCGGGAAGGCGACCCGGTCTATGAGAAGGCCTATCGCGACGTGTTCGGCGACCAGCGGGTGAGCTACACGTTTGAGGCCGGCGGGGTGCGGTTCATCCTGCTCAACAACAGCGGGGCGACCGGGGCCAGCCAGGAAATCATCGGGAAACGGAACGCCTGGCTGCGCGAGGTGCTCAAGGCTCATCCCGGCCAGCCCAAGATTCTCGGCTGTCACATTCCCATCGTTCCAGTGCGGGACGAGCCGGTGCTGGCCAAGAGCTTTGGCTTCAAGTCCTACATCGCCCACGATCCCGAGCTGCTGGCGTTGGTGGATGAACATGCGGGTTCGATCATCGCGGTCCTGTCCGGTCATCTGCACCTCACGGGGCAGGTTGAGCGGAAGGGCGTGCGCCACATCTCGATCTGCGGCACGGCCTCCTATCCGAGTGATTTCGCGCGCTATCAGGTCTTTGATGACCGCATCGTGATGCAAGTCACTCAGTTGCCCGCAGCCTTGGCGGAGACCACCACCTCGCTGCACGGCCAGCCGCGGCACAAAATGGATTTCACCGACGCCACGCACGAGACGGCGGAGCTCTACAAGGTGGGCCGCAGCGAGGAACGCAGCCTGACCATCTGGCGGAAGAAGGCGTAACAGGTTGAAGACCGCGTCCTCAATCCAGCGTGCTATCGTGCGCGGCCTGCTTGCAGGTGTAAATCAGCGTTTGAGCAATGCACCTCGGCAATTGGTATCCCGTGGGAGTGGGTGGCCGCTCTCCCTCACCCCTGCCCTCTCCCGCTGGGAGAGGGAGCCACTTCGACCCCGTCCAGTGGGATTGTTGCGTTCCGTTGCCAAACAGCGCGGACTGCGTGGCCCCCCTCTCCCAGCGGGAGAGGGCGGGGTGAGGGAGAGCGGCCGCAACGTGCAGGGAGGATGCCATCAAGCTTTGGCGTTCATGGATCGGCTCTCAAACCCCGGTTTGCGCCTCCTGCCTGTTCTGGCGGCGTTCCTTTTCTTCGCACCAGCGGAAGGCTGGTCGCAAGCGCAGCCGCTTCCTTCTTCCTGGGTGGGCAAGCTCGTTGATCCCGTGCGGCTGCGGGGCATTGAAGATGTGTATTTGCAGGGGGACCTTGCCTTCCTGCCGTGCCGGGAAGGCAAGCGGCTGACCATCTGCTCCATCGCCGACCCCACGCAGCCCAAGGTGGTGTCCAGCTTCACGCACGCGGACCTGGATGAGGCGGCCGGGCTGGCGGTGGATGGCACGACACTTTACCTGACTTCGCTGGCCAACCATCGGCTGTTCGTGCTTGATGCCAAGGACCCTGCCGCCGTCCGCCTCGTCGGCTCGGTGGTCGTCGGCGAACCCGGGACGAAGGGGCTGCTCTACAAGGTGGCCTACCGCGACGGGCACTGCTTCGTGACGCATCAGACCGAGAAGAAGCTGTTCGTCGTGGATGTGCGCGATCCCGCCCGGCCGGTCGTGGTCAGTTCGGTGCCGGTGACGAAGGAGAATGACGGTCCGTTCAGCGTGCTGCTCCGGGGCGATTACGTTTTGACGGGAACGCTGTTCGGCAGCCGCAACCGCCTGGCCGTCGTGGATGTGAAGGACCTGACCAAGCCGCGTGTGGTCCACGAAGTCCTGGATCCGATGCTTTCCCAAGTCAGCGGGAGCATGGTCGGCAACCTGTATCTTTCCGTGGCCTGGGATCGCAACGCCTTCCTCGTCTTTGACCTCGCCGACCCGTCCCAGCCGAAGCTGGTGGCCAAGCTGGTGGACCCGCGGCTGGGCAAACCCAACCGCTGCATCGTCAGCGGGGACCGGGCCTATCTGCCGATGGTGGAGGGCGACGGCGTGGCCGTGCTGGACATCACCGATCCGCGCAAGCCCGGGTATCTGACCGCCTTCAAGGACCCGGTGATGAAGCGAACCTATGGGGCGGCCGTGCGGGGTGATCTGCTGTTCGTCGGCTCGCGCGAGGGCAACAGTCTGGTGGTGCTGGACCGGCGGAAACTGGAAAAGTGATCTGCGGTCAACCGCAGCGATCCTCCGCTGATCAACCCATGACCTTTTCACTTCTGTTTCGATTTGCCGCACTGGCGTGTTTCGCGGCGCTGCCGTGGTGTCCGCAGAGTGCGGCGGCGGACTTGAAATTCACGGTGACGCCACTCGAACCGCGCAGCCGCATTGATGCGATTGCCTACCTGGGCAAGGGCGTCGTGCTCGCCGGTGCCCGTGATGCCAATCCCGGCTACATCCATAAGAGCCAGGATCATGGCGTCACCTGGCGCAAAGTCGGCAACATCACCGGAGCCGATTACATCACCTGCCTGATCTCCGGCAGGAATGGGCTCGGCTATCTGCTCACCGGCAGGGGCGTGCATGTGTGGCGGACAACCGATTACGGCGAGACGTGGAAGGACCTGGGGCAAGTCTCCCAGGCCAAGAACCCGCATTTCGCCAACGCCTACGGCATGTGGGTGACGGCGAAGGGCACCCTGCTGGTTGCCGATGCCAACAGCCAGGGCGGGCATCTCCATCGTTCCACTGACCAAGGGGCTACGTGGACCGATCTGGGCCAGATTTCCACGCACGCGCTCTACCGGCTCAACGAGGTCGGGGACGGATTGATCGTCAACGGCTGGGCCGGGCATATTTACAAGAGCACCGACGACGGGATGACTTGGAAGGACATGGGGAAGCTGACGGACTCCAGCCTCTATGCCATCGAATACCTCGGCGACGGCACCGCCCTGATTGGGACCCACAGTGGCAACATCTTTGTGAGCCGGGACAACGGCGCGACCTGGAAAGATCAGGGCGTCGTCGGCGATGCCGCGGATGACTTTGCCTGGCTGGGCGGCAGCCGTGTGCTCTACTCTACCTACACCGGCAGTCGCAGCCTCTATCTCTCGGAGGACAAGGGTGCTACCTGGACCCGAATCGGAGGGGTGAACACAGGACAGGCCGGCGACTGGCTGGACCACGTCATCTACATCCAGGACGGCGATGTCCGCGCGGTCGTGGGCGGCACGAACAAGGGGTTTATCCTCCATTCGTGGTTGCCGGCCCCGTAGCTCGACATTCCAATGTCGAGACCTGAAGCGCCCTTGGTTCGAACGCTGTAGTAGCAGCACAATTTCATCTACCCGAACTCCGAAGTCGGAATGGGTGGCACAGGCTACCAGCCTGTGCCGTCCGGC
>CAZCBE010000148.1:0-15550 GCA_964496695.1 uncultured Klebsiella sp. | reverse complement strand
CCCCGGCGGACAGTTCGTCGGTGTTCAGTCCGCCAACAATTTCATCCAGCCCCTTTAGTGCGCCTTCGGTTTCAGCTCCGGCTCCGACCACCACCCCGGCGGCGAAGACTCGGACGCTGCCGCCCAGCACGACCAGTTCGCCCCCTCCGCCCCGGCCTGCGGTGCCGCCGCCGTTCACCTTCACGCCGCCGCCGGCGACCGCAACTTTCACTCCGCCGGCCGCCACAGTGCGGACTACCGCCGTCGCCTCTCCCTTCGGTCTGTCGTCCGTGCCGCCGGTCAATACTGAGGAGCCTCGTCCGGCTGACCTGCCGCCGGCGGTGCTGGAATTGCGGGCCGCGCAGTCGGAACTCTCCAAACTGGAGGAGTTTCGCATGGCGGAGAGCCAGACGAGCCGCCGCACCACCTCCTTGGCCGAGCCGCCCCGCACCAGCGTGGTGACGCCTCCCTCGGCTGTGCTCGTGCCGTCCGCCCCCACCTTCACCTCCACGCCGTCGGTCAACCTGAGCACCGGCGGTTCGGACGAGCTGCGCCGCAAGATTGATGACCTGACCCGCCGCCGTTCCGAGCTGCAGCTCGAAGCCGAGCGGTTGTCCAAGGACACCGTGGACTGGGAGGCCCGTTACAACGCCGCCAAGGCCGAACTCGCCCGGCTCGAAGCCGAGAACAAGGGCCGTGACCGCCTCCAGACCATCCGGGATGAAATCGCCCGGCTGGATGCCGACTCCACCCGCCTGATGCAGGAGATGGAAGCCAGCCGCGCCGAGCAGGATCGCCGCGCGCGGGAGATGCTGGCCCGCTCCACACCCGTCACCCCGGCTCCCGGTCCGAGCGTGACCTATCGCGATCGCACGACCTTGCCGAACATGGCCTTTCCCCCGGCCTCCGCCACACCGGCTCCCGCCGCCGAGCGCAAGCCGGCCGGTCCCCAGTTCGTCTCGGTTGGCAGCCTGCGTTCCACCGCGATGGCCAGCGATGGCAACATTGTGCGCACGGGGCGCTCCAGCGGGGGTGATCCCGTCGCCCTCCAGCGCGACCTCGACAAGCTCAACGAAAAGCGGGAGATCATGCTGCGCGAAATTGACGAGGTGCAGCTCAAGTTCCAGCTCGCCCAGCGCGAACTCGGCACGGCCGGCCGCACGGGCATCCAGTCGGACATTGACCGCTGGAACCGGGAGACCATGGCGCTTGACACGCGCTACAAGACGGCCACGGCGGAGCTTTCCCGGATTGATGCTGAGACCAACAGCAAGATCGCCGCGATGAAGGGCGCGCTGGGCGGCGGCAACGATGATCCTGACATCATTAACCCTGGCGATTCTGTGCGGCTAGTGGTGGCGGAGGACGACTCCTACAACGCGATCTACCCGGTGAAGCGCGATGGCAACATCATGGTCAAGGGCGTGGGCAAGGTTTCGGTCGGCGGCAAGCACATTTCCGAGGCGGAGGCAGCGGTGAAGGCGGTGCTCGAGGAAACCCAGTTGACGAAGGCCAATGTGACATTGGAAATCCAGAACCGGCCGGACAAGCCGGGCGGCGGCGGATTGCCCCCCACCGACCAGACCGTCGTCATCTATCTCGCGGGAGAGTTCATCACGCCCGGTCCGCTGAAGATTCCCGAGGGCGTCTCGCCCACGCTCATCACCACCATCATCCGCTCCGGCGGCATCACCCCGTCCGGCGACCTCACCCGCACCAAGCTGCTGCGCATTGAGAACGGGCAGGGCGCGGTCGAAGAGGTCAATGTCGCTGCGATCCTCTCCGGCAACATCCCGCCGACCGACATCGCGCTGAACCCGGGTGACATCATCATGATCCCGGCCTTCGCCCCGGTGGTCTATGTGACCGGCAACGTGAACAAGCCCGGCACGCTCCGCCTCTTCCAGGATGAGACCCTCACCGGCTACGCCGCCATCCTGCGCGCCGGCGGCTTCTCCCGCTTCGCCAACCTCAAGAAATGCACCGTGGTCCGCGACCTCGGGAACGGCGAGAAGATTCAGATGCCTTTGAATGTGAAGGAAATCCAGAAGGGCCTGGCCCCTGACATCGTCCTGCAGGGCAAGGACATCGTCGTGGTGCCGGAGAGCTTCTTTAGTTTTTGACGCGGGCCGAAAAGCCGGATGAACTGTTGAGCAGGTGAAGACGCGGTAAGCCAGTCATGTTGCCAGGATCAAAAAAGCGGAAAGCAGACTTCACGGACGTGGTGATGTATGTCGCCATCGCCTCGAAGCACCTGCGCACGATCATCCTGCTGATCACCATGTCGCTGGCGGCGGGGCTGCTCTTCTACATCTTCAGCCGGCCGGTGTATTACTCCAAGAGCACCGTCCGCTACACGGCCATCGGCACGCCATTGCCCACCAAGGATTTGGAGCTTAAAGGCGAGGAATTCCGGCGGTTTTCCGACGACAAGTTCCTGAAAGAGTTCGATGCGGACCACATTGTCAGACGCACGGACAAGCGGCTGAGCGGCTGGACCGATGCCAACAAGCCCAAGAAGGAGTCGCTCAAGCAGGTCCGGGCCACTTGGACCACGGACCGGAACATCGAACTGAACGTCTGGGCCTATGTGCCGGACTTGGTGGTGACATTTCCAGAGGCGATGGTGGAGGAGTTCCTGAAGGAACGCGATGAGGCCGCGCTGCGGCAATACACCGCGATGACGAACAAATACATCCCACAGCTCACCGAATTGTGGCAACGGTGGCAGAAACAACTCGGCGAGGAGCAGCGCCTGAACAAAGACTTCGACCCTGAGAAGCTCAAGTATGAGATGGAGTCGCTGGACCTCGTGCCCCGGCAGTTGGAAGCCTATAAACGGAGCAAGGAGCGGTGGGATTATGTCCGCAAGAAAGTGGAGAATCCCGTCTATACCGACAGCGAGCGGCTGCAGTTTTACAACTCGATTGACTACACATCGGACGTGGTGACCTACGTGGAGTTTGACCGGGATGCGAAGGAGCGCCTGCCGATGAATGCCCGGCCGTCCAACGGCACGGTCATCATCCCGCGTGCGACGCGCACGGACGCGGACAATTCCATTGAGATCGAGCGGGCCTTGCTCCAGCTTGATGCCACGATCAAGGAGTTGGGGGCCACCTATCGCCCCTCGCATCCAAAGATGCAGACGCTGCTGAAGCAACATGAGGCCCTGCAAAAGAAGCTTAAGGACGCGGTCAGCAGCGCCAAGGCCCGGTTTGAGATATACGGACGCGGCGTCGGGCAGAAGATCCGCGAACTGGAGGAGCAGTTGCCGATGGTCCAGACCCGCAAGAAGCAGTATGACGATTACCTCAGGTCTCTGAATCTGAACAAGCAGACGCAATATCCGTATGAGTCCATGATCGCGACCTTGAAAAAGGAAATGGAGAGTGCCGATCTGGCCCTGCGCACCACGCGCGTGGATCTTCAGTTCCTCAAGTTCGACAACCTGCGCGACGAAATCCCCATCTCCCCCAACCGCCTCAAGATTGTCCTCATGTCCTTGGCCATCGGTCTCGGCCTGGCCATCGGCGTGCCGTTCCTGCTGGAGTTCATGGACCAGACGGTAACCAACGTGGAGAAGATGGAGGAGGCGACGAACATCCGCGGCCTGGGCATCGTGCCCGACTTCGAGGATACGATTGCGGAGGCGTATCCGCTCATCTTCAGCGATGGGGTGGCCAATCCCGACCTGATCGAGAACTTCCGCGTCGTGCGCACCAACCTGCTGGCCAGCGCCGCCACTTCCAAGTTCCCGCAGGTGATCATGATCACGAGCACGTCGCCCAAGGAGGGCAAGACGGTCGTGGCCTCCAACCTCGCGATGTCCTTCGCGCACATGGGCGAGAAGACGCTCATCCTGGACGGCAACCTCCGCCGGGGCATCCAGCATCACCTCTTCGGCAGCCGGTCGGCCCCGGGCCTGAGCAATGTCCTCGTCGAGAAATACGACGTGGAGGATGCCTGCCGCCCGACCACGATGGAGAACCTCCACATCCTGCCGTGCGGCGACCAGTTGGAAGGCGACATCGAGATGCTCGGCTCGCCCCAGTTCGTGCAGGTGATGGAGAAGCTCCGCAAGCGCTACCAGCGCATCATCGTGGACGCGCCCCCGGTGCTCGGCCTCGCGGAGACCAGCGTCATGCAACCGGCCGTGGACGGCGTCATGCTCGTCATCTGGAGCGGCCAGACCCCGACGCGCGCCGTGCGCACCGCGATGGAAATCCTGGAGGCCAACCACGCGAACTTCTACGGCTTCGTGCTCAACCGCCTCGACCTGATGGCGACGATGAACCGGTTCCACTACTACTACTACACGAACCACTACTACAACCGGTATCAGTCCGTCACCCGCGCCCCCAACTCGCCCTACGAGCAGGCCCGTTGAAGCCCGCATGAGCGCATTGCCGCAGTCGGCTGTTTCATCCCCACCGCCCGGTGTTTCCGTTGTCATTCCCGCCTACAACTACGCCCGGTTTCTTCCCTCTGCGGTGGAGTCCTGCCTGATCCAGGACTATCCGAACTTTGAGGTGCTGGTCATTGACGACGGCTCGAAGGACAACACCCGCGAGGTCATGGCCAGGTATGGTCCGCCGGTGCGCTACGTGCATCAGGCCAACGCCGGCCTCTCCGCCGCGCGCAACACCGGCATCCGTGAGGCGAAGTTCGATTACGTGGCCTTCCTCGACGCCGACGACCTGCTGCTGCCCACGCATCTGAGCGACAGCATGGCGGCCTTTGCCAAGCTGCCGCCGGAATACAGCCTGGTGGCCTGCGATGACGTGCTGGTGGACATTGATGGCCGGCCGCTCCCCTTCACCGTGCATGTGCCGGTGCTGCCGCGCGAGGTCACCTTGAAGGACATCCTGATGCGCACGCGCTTCTCGCCCACGGGCGCGGTCGCACGCAAGGAAGTGTTCGCGCGGTGCGGCGGCTTCGACACCACGCTCCGCAGCACGGAGGACCGGGACATGTGGATCCGGATCGCGGCGCAGCGCCGGATCTGGCACCAGGGCAAGGTGCTGGTGCAGATCCGGAAGCACGGCAACAACATGAGCAACAACGCCGAGCGCATGAAGAACAACATGGCGGCGGTGCTCAAGAAATCCTACGAGGCCGAGGTGGTGCCCAAGGCCAATATTTTCTTCTGGCGGCAGGTCTTCAGCTACTGGCGGTATCAGACCTCGCTCATCTACAACGGCAACCGGCAGCCACGCCTTGCCTTCCAGAACCTCCTCTGCTCCGTGCTGCTCTGGCCGTGGTTCGCGGACCCGGCGGCGAACGGCAACAAACCGCTCTTCCGCCTCCGCTCCTTCGTCCGCTACACGCTGAACGCGCTGCGCGGCGAGGTGAAGGCGTGAGGGGAGCCAACGCATGGGTAACGAATTCTTGCGCAGCCTGAGCAGGGCGGGGTGTTGCGTGCTGCGTGCTGCGTGTTGCGTGATTGCGTCCGCACGCGCCCGGCCTGAATCACGCAGCACGCAACACGCAGCACGTCATCCCTCATTCGTGCCCATGCGCGTCCATTAGTGGTTTCCCATGCCCCGCCTCCGCATCCTCCACGTCGTCTTCTCGCTCGAACCGGGCGGGATGGAGAACGGGGTGGTGAATGTCGCGCGACGCCTGCCGCCGGATGAGTTTGAAGTGCATGTCTGCTGTCTGGAGCGGGGCGGCGCGTTCGTTGAGCGGCTGCCGCACCCGGAGAATGTCGTGGTGCTGAACAAGGCGCCGGGCTTCTCCCCGCGCGCGGTGCTGGGCGTCGCCCGGCATGCGGCGCGCATTGGCGCGCATCTGCTGCACCCGCACAATCTCGGTCCGCTGACCTACGCGGCGCTGGGCTCCGGGTTCGGGCTGTGGAAGCCGGTCTTGCAGGGCGAGCACGGCGTCTTCCAGGGCGATCAGGCGAGTCCGGCGCGGCTGCGCCAGCGCCAGCGGCTCTATCGTGCCTGCCGGAAGGTCCACACGGTTTCCGAGTCCCTGCGCCGCTATCTCGTCGAGCACGGTTTCCCGGCGGAAAAAATCACGGCGATCATCAACGGCGTGGACACGGACCGCTTCCAGCCCGTGGCGAAGGCGGCGGTGCGCGCGCAGCTCGGCCTGCCCGCCGACGGCCAGTTCATCGGCATCGTCGGGCGCTTCGACCCGAACAAGAAGCATGTGCTGCTCATCGAGGCCTTCAACCGCGTGGCCGTGCAGTTGCCCATGGCCCGGCTCGTCATTGTCGGAGACAAGGGCGCGGAGAAGGACAAGATTCACGCCGCCGCGCAGGCCAGTCCCGCGCGCGACCGCATTCATCTGGCCGGCTTTCAGTCGAATCCGACGCCGTGGTATCAGGCCCTCGATCTCCTCGCCGCGCCGTCCATTTTTGAAGGCCTCTCCAACGCCGTGCTGGAGGCGATGGCCTGTGGGGTGCCGTGTCTCGCCCACACCGCCTGCGGCAATGCCGAAGTCATCACCAGCGGGGCCGACGGCTTCCTCGCCGCGCTCGACTCGACAGACCTGCTCGCGGCGGAACTGCACCGCGTGCTGGCCAACCCGGTCGAACTGGCTGCCGTCGGCCAGCGGGCGCGGGCGCGGGTGGTGCGGGATTTCAGCCTGGACGCGATGGTCCGCAACTACGCACGCATTTACCGCGAGGTGGCGGGTTTTCCCGTTTGACCCGCCGTTTTGAACAATCCACCGCCCCGGCAGTCCATACTCGTGACCGTCTGCCCGCTGGGTCCGCCGGACTTCCCGGTTGATTCCCGCCCGCCGTCGGGCACATTCTGTGCAGCAACACCTATGAAACGAATCCTTTGCGTGGCCTTGGCGATGGCGGTCCTGTGCGGGTCGCTGCCGGCGGTCGAGTTCACGCGTGAACAGGCGGGGAAGATCGCCAAGACGGTGGGCGACCTGCTGGACCGCGCCCACTACAAGGGCGCGCGCTTCGATGACGCCGTCGCGGACACCCACCTGAAGAACTACCTCGACGCGCTGGACTACAACCACATGGTCTTCTTCCAGACGGACGTGGATGAGTTCACGGCCAAATACGGCAAGAAGCTCGACGACCTCACCAAGGCGGGGGACGCGGAGGCGGCCTACACGATTTTCGAGCGCTACCTGAAGCGGCTGGACACCAGCGTGCTCCGGGTTGGCAGCCTGCTGAAGGAGAAGCACGACTTCACGAAGGATGAAAAGTTCATCGTCCAGCGCAACAAGCTGCCCTGGCCCAAGGATGAAGCCGAGGCGAAGGAACTGTGGCGGCAGCGGGTGAAATTCGAGCTGCTCAGCGGCCGGCTTACCGATGAGAAGCCCGAGAAGACCACCGAGAAGATCACCCGGCGTTACGCCCGGCTGCAGAAGAACATGAAGCAGTTCGATTCCAGCGAGGTGCTCCAGATTTATCTCTCCGCGCTGGGCCACGCTTTCGACCCGCATTCCGATTACATGGCCCCGGCGGATGCCAAGAACTTCGACATCCACAATGTGAAGCTGAAGCTCAACGGCATCGGCGCGCTGCTCGGCCAGGACCCGGAGGATGACGACTATACCAAGATCAAGAGCCTCACCCCCGGCGGCCCGGCGGAGCTGGGCAAGCAGCTCAAGGCCGGCGACAAGATCATCGCCGTCGCGCAGGGCAGCGCGGAGCCGGTGGATTGCGTCGGCATGCGGCTGAACGAAGTCGTGGACATGATCCGCGGCCAGAAGGGCACGGAAGTTCGCCTCACGGTGATCCCCGTCGGCTCGGTGAGCGAGTCGGACCGGAAGGAAGTCCGCATCATCCGCGATGAGATCAAGCTCAAGGAGCAATACGCCTACGCGCGGGTGATTGACCACGTCACGGCGGACGGCAAGAAGCAGCGCCTCGGCGTCATCGAACTGCCCCAGTTCTACCAGAAGTGCGCGGCGGACGTGGAGAAGCTCATCGTCCGCCTGCAAAAGGAAAAGGTGAGCGGCGTGATCCTGGACTTGCGGCGCAACGGCGGCGGGCTGCTCAACGAGGCAGTGGAGCTGACGGGCCTCTTTATCAAAAAGGGTCCGGTGGTGCAGGTGCGGGACCCGAAGCGGATTGATGTGCTCGAGGACGAAGACGGGCGCCTGACCTACGACGGCCCGCTGATGGTCCTCGTGGGCCACCACAGCGCCTCGGCCTCGGAGATCGTGGCCGCCGCGCTGCAGGACTATGGTCGCGCGCTCATCGTCGGGGACCAGACCACCCACGGCAAGGGCACCGTTCAGACCCTCTTCCCGCTGGCGCAGTGGATGGGCTCCCGGCAGGTGTCTGATCCCGGCCAGCTCAAGTTCACCATCTCGAAGTTCTACCGCATTGCCGGCGGCACCACCCAGAAGCACGGCGTCACGCCGGATGTCATCCTGCCCAACGCGCTGGACTATCTGGAAACCGGCGAGGCGTTTCTGCCCAATGTGCTGGATGCGGACAACATCCCGCCGGCGAAGTATCAGCGCGCCGACCGCGTGAATGGCGGGCTGGCGGACCTGCGGAAGAACTCCACCGACCGCATGGCGAAGGACAAGGACTTCGCCTACATCCTGGAGGACATCGAGCTGGTGAAGAAACAGCGCGCGGACAAGACGATTTCCCTGAACGAGCAGCAGCGGATTCAGGAGAAGAAGGATGCCGAGAAGCGCGCGGAAGCCCGCAAGCAGGAGCGCGAAGCCCGCCCGCCGGCGACGGACAAGGTGTTTCTCGTGAAAACCGAGACCGTGGACAAGAACCAGCCGCTCATTGCCATCCAGCCGCCGAAGCCCAAGGACAAGGCCAAGTCCGGCGAGAAGACCCCGCCGGCCAAGGCGCCTGGCGAGGAGGACGAGGACCATGAAACCGACGCGGGCAAGGCGGTCATCGACGTTTACCTGCGGGAGGCGCTGAACATCCTGTCCGACTTCGCCCTGCAGCAGGCCAAGCTTGGGCGCGGTGAGATCGTCGCCGTGCCGCGCTCCAACTGAGCGGGGCAGCGCGCTGGTTCGGAGTCCCGGCTTCAGCCGGTGAAACGCCGCCCGGCTCCAACCCGCTTCGCGCGCCGCGCCGTCTGAAGGCGGGGCTCCGAGCGGTGGTCTTTGCGCCCCTACGTCCTTTACCTGAGGCAAATCCTTTGCTCCGGGCGCAACTTTTCCCTACCTTTGCCGTTCAAGTCTTTGTCGCTGAATGGCCTTTGTCTCCATCAAGAACGTCTTCGCCCGCGCCGCCCTGGCGACGCCGCAGCAGTTTGACGAGTGGTCCAAGCTCTGGCGCGCGGCGGTGGACGCCGGCTCGCAGGAGCCGCTCATCGCCTTCATGGCGCGGGAGGCGGGCCTGAGCGAGGAGGTTTTCCTCGAGAAACTGGCCGTGGCGCTGGAGTGGCCGTTCATCAACCTCAAGCTCCTCGAAATCCCGGCCGAGGCCCGCGGGCGCATCTCCACCAAGGTCGCCTTCCAGCACTTCGTCATCCCGACCAGCTTCACCGACGGCGTGCTCATCGTCGCGGTCAGCAATCCCTTCGACACCGCGTTGCTGAATGCCGTGCAGTTCGACGCGCACTGCCCCGTGCGGTTCGCCCTCGCCCCGCGCGCAGAGATCGAGAAGGCGCTGAAGAAGTATTACGGCGTCGGCGCGGAAACCCTCGACGAGATGTCGGAGAACGAGCCGCTGGAGCTGGAGATCGCGAACGACAAGGAAATCACCGAGGGCGACCAGGAGGCGAGCGTCATCAAGTTCGTCAACCAGATCGTCTGGGAGGCCTTCAAGGCGCGCGCCACGGACATTCACTTCGAGCCGGCGGAGGACGAGCTGCGCATCCGCAACCGCATTGACGGCATCCTGCACCAGATCCCGCTGCCGCCGCAGCTCAAGCGCTTCCAGGCCGCCATCATCTCGCGCATCAAGGTGATGTCCGGCATGAACATCTCCGAGAAGCGCCTCCCGCAGGACGGCCGCATCAACGTCCGCATCAAGGGCGAGGAAATTGACATCCGCGTTTCCACCGTGCCCACGGTCTATGGCGAGAGCGTCTCGCTCCGCCTCCTGCTGCGCGGGAAGATTTTCCTGAGCCTGGACAAGCTCGGATTCACGCCCACCGAGGAGACGGCCATCCGCGACATCATCTACAAGCCGCACGGCATCATGCTCGTCACCGGGCCGACCGGTTCGGGCAAGTCCACAACGCTCTACGCCTTTCTCAGTTCCATCAACTCGGTTCACAAGCGCATCATCACGATTGAGGAGCCGGTGGAATATGAACTCAAGGGCATCAACCAGATCGCCGTGCGTTCGGACATCGGCCTGACCTTCGCGATGGGCCTGCGGCACATCCTGCGTCAGGACCCGAACGTGGTGATGGTCGGCGAAATTCGTGACCAGGAGACGGCGGAGATCGCCATCCGTGCCGCGCTCACCGGCCATCTGGTCTTCAGCACGCTGCACACGAACGATGCGCCCAGCGCCTTCACGCGCTTGATTGACATGGGCATCGAGCCGTTCCTCGTGGCCTCGTCCGTCGAGGCCATCATGGCCCAGCGCCTGGTCCGCACGATTTGTCCGGCCTGCAAGGTCGAACAAAAAGTCGAGCGCGACTACCTCATGCGCATCGGCTTCCCGGCGGACGAGGTGGCGACGACGCAGTTCAAGCGCGGTGCGGGCTGCGAGGAGTGCCGGCTGCTGGGCTATCAGGGCCGGCAGGGCATCCACGAACTGCTTCTCGTCACCGAAGCATTGCGGCCGCTCATCATGAACCGCGCCCCCGCCTCCACCATCGCCCAGCGCGCCCAGCAGGACGGCATGAGGACCCTGCGCTCGGACGGCTGGAAGAAAGTGAAGGAAGGCATCACCACCATCGAGGAAGTCCTGCGCGTGACGCAGACCGAGGAGCACCTCAAGTCGTTGATGGACGACACGGGGACGATGTTTTTGACGAAGACGTGAGAGGTGACCGATGAACACTGGACTGACATTTAATGCCCTACGCGCGACCGAGGCACATGTTGCGTGTTGCGTGTTGCGTGAGTGCGTCCGGGCGCGCTCGAACTTCCGTTTCCAACACGCAACACGCAACACGCAGCACGCCGCCACCTTCACGCCCCACGCCCCACGCCCCACGTGAAACCCTCCCCCCCCAACATCTGCAACGTCCTGGAGCTTGCCGCGGACCGGCGGCGGCTCTGGCACTTCGATGTTTCCGGGGATGGCACGGCGGAGCTGGACGAGGAGTTTGCCGGCCTGCCCGGGGATGCGCTCCCGGCCCAGCACGTCGGCAAGGACTGGCGCGCGCTCTTCACCAGCCGCCTGAATCTCGCCTGGCTCCCGGCGGGCAGCGTCTTCCTGCGCGTCGCCCAGTTTCCCAAGTGCGACCGGGCCGAACTCCTTTCCATGGTCGAGCTGGCCCTGGAGAAGATCTCCCCGCTGCCCGTCGCGCAGATTGTGTGGACCGTCGAGCCGGTGCCCACGCGCAGCACGCTGCCCAGCGAGATGCAGACGGTCATCGTGCTCATCGCGGCGCGGAACGAGGTGGAGAAATTTCTGGGCACGCTGGAGGGGCGGGGCTTCCTCGCCGACCGGCTCGAGGTGCCGCTGCTGCATCAGGTGCTCGCGACGAAGGTCGAGGGCGACGGCGCATGGGTCTATCCCGGCAGCGGTCCGGACGCGCATTCCTGCCTCATCGCGTGGTGGTATGGCGGCGAGTTGCGCAGCCTCACGCTGGTGAAGCTCACCGCGCCGGAGCACTGGCAGCGGGAACTGGGCGAGGTGCTCACCAAGTCCGCCTGGGCGGGCGAACTCGAAGGCTGGCTCACCAGCCCGCCACGCTTCCGGCTCGTCTCCGTGCCGGAGGATCAGGAGGTCTGGCTCGGCGTGCTGCGCGAGCTGTCCGAGACACCGGTGGATGTGACCACCCCCTGCGAGCCGGCGGTTCTGGCCACGCTCTCCGCCCAGCGCGCGTCGCGCGGCGAGAGCCTGGCGAACCTGCTCCCGCCGGAGTTCACGGTGCGTTACCGGCAGCAGTTCGTGGACAGCGTCTGGATGCGCGGCCTGGGCACGCTGGTGATGCTGTATCTCTTCGGCGTCGCCATTTTCTTCGCCATGCTCTGGCGGGCGGAGACACAGAAACACGACCTGAATGATCGCGTCGAAAAACTCTCCGGTTCCTACACGAATGCACTCGTCACCAAGGCGCGCATCCAGGTGTTGCAGGAGCAGATCGCGCTCAAATACGCGGCCATCGAGAGTCTCAAGGCGGTTTCCTCCCAGTTGCCGGAGGGCATGACCCTTACGGACTTTGCCTTCCAGAAGGGCAAGAACGTCTATCTGCGCGGCGTCGCCCCGGCTGACCAGATTTCCAAGATCACAGACTACAACGGTGCCCTGCAAAAGGTGGAGCTGGCCGGCGCGCCGCTCTTCAAGTCCGTGAGCGCGCCCGCCATCAGTGGCAGCGGCGCGAACCCGCAGCAGATGGCGTGGTCCTTCAACTGCGAACTGCGATCGATCGAAACCGAATGAAATCGATCTTCGACAAACTGAACCTCGGCGCGATGGAGCGGCGCATCGTCGTGGGCGCGGCCATGGTGCTTTTCGTCGTGGTCAACGCGATGTTCGTCTGGCCGCAGTTCAAGGACTGGAACAAGGTGCAGGGGGAGATCCAGAAGGCGCAGAAGACGCTGGATGACTACCAAAAGGAAGTGGACCAGCTCCCGAAGCTTCAGAAGAAGGAGGAGGCGCTCAAGGGCGAGGGCGGCGCGCAGCTCGCGTCCGCCGAGATGGCTCTCGCGCTGCTCAAGGTGGTCCAGCCCAAGGCCGCCGCCGCCGGCATCAACGTGATGCAGTGGGACCCGCGCAAGTCCAGCAGCCCCAACGCCAGCAGCTACTTTGAGGAGCAGTCGCTCCGCATCAGTTTTCAGAACACCGGCGACGCCGAACTGCTCAAGTTCATGGTGTCGCTGGGCGAGAACAATTCCACGATCCGCATCCGCGACCTGACGGTGAAGCCCGACCCGACGCAGATGAAACTGATGGGCGAGCTGACCATGGTGGCGAGCTACCAGAAGTCCGCGCCGCCCGGCCGGCAACCGTCCCCCGCCCCCGCCCCCGCTTCCAAACGTCCATGAAAACCAAACTGGCGAGCCTCCTCCTCACCGCCGTGGCGACCCTCCTGGTCGCGCAAGTGCCGCCGCCGCCCACTGGCGGATCGCCGGGCCGGCCACCCATCTCCGTGCCCGTGCGTCCGCTCAACCCGAACGCCCCCGCCAGTGTCAGCGCCGTGGCCACGAATGCCCCCGGCACCCCGCGCACCGTGCCCAACGCCACGGCTCCCGAGGCGTTCCGCCCGCCGCCGGGCCTGCCCCTGCCTGGAACGAGTCTCACCGCCCCGACCAATGCGCGACCTGGCGTGATGACCTTGCCCGGCAGCCCGGCCGGTGGTCCGGCTGGCGGTCCAACCGGCGGCCCGGCGGCAACCGGCACCACCGGGGCCATGGGGACCAATGCCGTTTCATTGGCGGCGGTGGGCTTCAACGCCGCCGGGGAGGAACTGCTGGATCCCTCCCTGACGAGCTTCAAGGAGATGCCGCTGGGCCAGGTGCTGGAAATCTATTCCGAGCTGACCGGCCGCACCGTGCTCCGCTCCCCGGCGGTCCAGGCCAACACGCAGATCACCCTCGTGACGAAGTCGCCGCTGACCCGCCAGGAAACCATCCAGGCCATTGACAGCATCCTGGCGCTGAACTCCATCACCATCATTCCCACGGGGCAGAAGTTTCTGACCGTCGTGCCGACGGCGAACGCGATGCAGGAAGGCGCGGCCTTCAACACCAATTCGGCGCGCGAGCTGCCGGAGGCGAGCCAATACATCACCCGGATTGTGGAGGTCAGGAACGCCAAGCCCAGCGAGGTGGTGCCGGCCATCCAGCCGTTTGCGAAGGTGGCCGGCGGCATCCTGCCGATTGACGTGACGGGCGTGCTTGTGCTCCGCGACAACGCCATCAACATCAAGCGCATGCTGGAGGTGCTTGAGAAGATTGATGTGGTCGTGCAGTCCGACGAGGAGTTCAAGGTGATCCCGATCAACTATGCGCTCGCCGCCGACGTGGCGCAGGTGCTCGGCAGCTTCACTGCGTCCGGCCCGTCCGGCGGCGGCACGGCGAACCGCACGGGGGCTGCGGGCTCCTCCACCGCCCGCCGGACCGGCAGCACTTCGCCCTTCGGCGGCGGGGCCACGGGGCTTCCAGGCTCCACGGGCATGGGCGGCGCAACCCCCTTTGGCACGCAGCCAGGCATGAATCCGGCCCAGCCGGGCGCGGCCCAGCCCGGCACCGCGCAGTCGCAGTTCCAGAACCGCCTGAACCAGATTGTCAGCAACATCACCGGTGGCCGCGCCGGTGCCGCGCCGCTGCTGGGCGAGGCCAAGATCATCCCCTACGACCGCAGCAACTCCCTGCTGGTGCTGGCCAACAAGGCCGAACTGGCCACCCTCACGAAGCTGCTCAAGGAGATTGACGTGCCGCAGCAGCAGGTGCTGATCGAGGCGCTCATCTTTGAGACCGATATCGGCCACACGCGCGACACCAGCTTCGGCGTCGGCCAGCAGACCGGCGCCCCCGGGTCGAGGTTCGCCGGCCGCGGCGGCATCAATTCCGTGATCAACTTCTCCACCAACGCCACCGTGCTGGGCGTGGGCGCGGCCACCGGCGGCTTCGCCTACCTCGCCCAGCTTGGTGCGAACTGGGCGGCGGCGGTCCAGATGCTGGAGAGCGATTCCAAGACCGAGGTGCTCTCCCGCCCGCGCATCCAGACCTCGCACGCCGAGGCCGCGAACATCTTCTCCGGTGGCACCACGCCCTACGTCACCGGCAGCATCTCCGGCACCGGCTTTGGCACCCAGCAGCAGATCCAGCAGCTCCAGATCGGCATCAACATGTCCGTCCTGCCGCTCATCACCTCGGACGGCCTCGTGGTGCTCGACATCAACCAGACGATTGAAGGTGAAAACGGCACGGTGCAGATTGATGCGAACCTCAAGGTGCCCAAGACCGTGCGGCACACCGCGCAGGCCAAGGTCGCCGTGAAGGATGGCGAGACGATCATCCTCGGCGGCCTGATCCGCACCGCCCAGACCAAGAACGTCTCCGGCGTGCCCGTGCTCAAGGACATCCCGGGCCTGGGCTTCCTGTTCCGCTCCACCAGCGAGAACCCCACCCGCAAGGAACTCATGGTTCTGATCCGCCCCACCGTCCTCTCCACGCCGCACGCCGCCTCCCTCCACGCCCAGGCCGAGCGCCAGCGCTCCGGCACCATGCGCGGTGTCGAGCAGACCGTCCGCGAGGAAGAGGAAAAGCTGAAGCAGAAGCAGGAGCAGGAGGAGATCGAGGCGATTCGCCGGCAGTTGCGCCGGAATCGCGGCACGCTCCCGCCGCCCGACCCCGCTCTCTCCACCCCGCCCGCTCCCGCCACGGAGAAGAAGGAGAGCACCGACATCTTCGAGGTGCCGAAGACCACCACGCCGTGATCGGCAGCAGGCAGGCGGTTCGCTCCGCGCCGCCATTGGGCGCATCTCGACACTGCCCCCCGGAGCGCGGGGCTGCGACCCGCAGCGGCCGCCCTTGT
>CAZCBE010000147.1:0-15626 GCA_964496695.1 uncultured Klebsiella sp. | reverse complement strand
CCCCCGAAAGCCGACGGAGCGCGGGTCTGTGACCCGCAGCAACGTCCGATCCCCCGTCCCGCTGGCCTACACGAACCGCAAGGGACAAGCGTGGCCGCTGCGGGTCGCAGACCCGCGCTCCGGGGGCAGTGTCAAGATGCGCCCCTCAAAACCATGCCTCACCACATCATGATTTTGTGCCCCATGATTCTGTGAAAAATCCCCCTGGTGGCCGCGCGCTTCACCTTCACGACTCCACCGCTCCATGCTATCTTTGCCTCGCGATGCGACACTCTCTTCCCCACCGACAATCGGAATGCTTTCCGAAGAAGCTCCCGCAGATTCAAGACGACCACAGATTCAATTCCCCATCTGTGGTCGCCTTGAATCTGTGGAAAATCATCGGCGGCTCAGCCCGGATTCCGAAGCTGCCTCACGGAGGGACACGGAGAGAAGCACATGACGCGAATTGCGCTAATTATCACGAATTGAGCGGGACCAGAAATTCGCGTCAATTAGCGCAATTCGCGTCAACCTCCCCTGACCTCCTGACCCGCTTCCCCATCCGTTTGCATCAGTGTCCATCCGTGGTTTTCAATTTCCAGCCTTCCGGTTTGGGTCCACCCCCTCGTTCACAGTTCGCCGCGCTCCTTGTCTTGTTCACGGCGATCCTTTCCACCTTCGCCCAGCCGGTCGCGCTGCCACCCGCCACCAACCAGCCCATCCGCGTGGAGCTTACCATCCCGCCCGCGCAGACCAGCGTCATCGGTGATCCCACGCCGCTCGTGTGGCGGTTCACGAACACCTCCACGCAGGCGCTCGCCTTCATGTGGGAAGGCTGCTGCCGCAACAACGGCAAGGTGGAGATGAAGCGCCAGGGCCCGCCCCCGCCCGCCCAGGGCATCACCCTCTCGCACAACGGCCCCGGCCCCGGCATCTACAGCCCCAAGTGCGACCACTGCAAGCAGACCCGCAAGCTGGGCGAGCTGACCGTCGAGTCCACCATCGCCGGACCGGCGCAGGCGCATCAGTTCGCGCGCGCCGTGCGGCTCGCGCCCGGGGCCACGCAGGAGTTCTCCACGCGCCTCTCGGACTGGGTGAAGGCCGAGTTCACCGGCGACTACAAAGTGCGCGCGCAATACCTCGGCGTGCAGCCCAAGCAGCGGCCGCAGATGCCCCGCGGCGTCGCGCTCTGGAACGGGCGCACCACCAGCACCGAACTGGACCTCAGCCTCCTCTCCGTCGCGGACTATCTCGCGGAGCGCACCGCCCGCGCAGCCACGCGCAAGCTGAGTCTGGAACTCTCCGGCCCCGCGCGGCTCGTCCCCTTCCACGAAGCGCCGTTGAGGCTCAAGCTGACCAACACCGCCTCCGCCGAGCAACGCCTCGACTGGCCCGCGTGCCTGGACCTCTGGCTCGTCACCACCAATGGCATGCGCGTGGTGCCCTCGACCGAACCACCGCTCGGCCCGGCGGAATCTCTGGTGATCCCTCCCGGCGGCTCCGTGGAACGTGACGTCCCCTTCAGCCATGAACTCTTCGTCGGCGAACCCTTCGGCCCCTACCAGGTGTTCGTGGACCTGCGCGAGACCACCAGCACCCTGCGGGTCCCGTCGAATCCGATTCCCGTCGCGTGGCAGCTCGATCAGGGACTGGTCACCCAGCTCGTCCGCGAGGCTGCGGACCAGCCGCTCACGGGCGCGCGCAATGCCCCGCTGAAACTCCTGCGCATCTACCTCGCTGAGATCGCCGCGCCCCTGCGCGCGGTGGACCCGGCACCGCTCTCCCCCGCCGCCGCGAAGTTGACTGCCGACCTGCGCACCGCCGCCGCGCTGAAGCCGCTCGCCCCCAAGCCAGGCCGCGTGGACTTGAGCCTCAACATCGCGCCAGACGGGAAATTCCACTTCAACGACGCCGTGCTCGCCCACGCCTTCGCCGGCCGCAGCCTGTCCGTGGCGGAACAGTTCGGCGAGGTGATCGCGCTGCGTCGGCATCTTGGCTGGGACGTGGCCGTGGGGTTGAAGCCGGAGCCGGCCACCGCGCTGCGGCACGTCGCCGCCGCGTTCACCGCCATCGCGCCCTTGCACGCCAATCTCGACTACGCGCCGTCCACCCCGCTTTTCAACCCGGACTCGACCGCGTTCAGCACCGTGAGTTTCTCCCGGGCCGTCATCCCGGCGAACTGGGTTGTGCGCCTCACAAAGTCCGCCGGCGCGCCCCGTCTGGCCATCGCCCGCCGGCTGCCCGACCCGCAACGGCCGGGCGTCGAGGTCATGTTTAGCGCGGAGGAAATCGCCCGCACCAAATTCACCGAACTGGCCGGCCCGGCCGCCTTGGAAACCCTGCTCGCCGACGGCCAGATCGCCGCCCCGCGCCTCCTCGTCCTCGCAGCGTCAGGACTGCTCTGGCAGGACCTGGCCCTTCCCCTCGGCCCGCTCCTCAACCGCAGCCTGCCCTTCGATCTGGTGATCGAGTAATACCAGTTGCGGGAAGCCCTCTGGCCGAATCCCCGTTGTGATCCTGAACCAGCCTTGGTAGGGCGCGGTATCCTCACCGCGCCGCCGAGGTCTAGTGGCATCCGGGCGATCGACGGCACGCTGCGTTTCATCACCGAAGTCCTGAGCGCCCCTATTTCAACGAATTGGGAATGATGCTCGGCGCGGCCATCAAGGGCGCTCCCGAGGCCGGTGTGTAACGCGCCACGATGGTCAGCGTGTTGGCCGTCGGCCGCGCTCCCTTCCACGGCAGCACCAGCTCGTAGCCGATGCCGAGCGAGCTGGTGGCCGCGAAAGCCGGCAGGCTCGCCGCCGGGTGGGACCAGACCTGCGCGGGCGTCAGGTTCACCGCGCCGTCGAACGCCAGAATTTCCAGGGTGCCCCGGCGGATGGTCACACCCTTGGCCCGGCTCCGGCTGCTGGCGAAGACCCGCACCGCCAGACCGTTCTGCGCGCCCGGCTGCGTGGACTTCAACCCGACCGGCAGCACGAACAGATGCAGCTCCTGAATGTCTCCACTTCCTCCGGTGGAACTGCCACCACCCGACGGCGAGGAGCAGCCACAGAGACAGCACATCCAGACCAGCGTGAGCCAGGGGAGTGCGCGCAGGAGGCAGGGAGCGCGGCGTCCGGCCGCTTCGAATTTCGGACTTAACAGAGGCTCAGCAGCGAGTTCGGACATGGATATATAGGAGCCGCACGCCCCACCATCTCACGAGCCGGTGGGCTTCGGCGCGGGGGAATTGATAACCGGCGGCGGCGCCGAGGGGAAGATCGGTTCCAGCAACGGCTTGTTGAACTCGTTGCGCTTGATCTCCTCCTTGAGGCGAGAACGCTCAAGCTGCTCGCGCATGGGCAGGCTCGGATCGGTCAAGGGCACGATCGCCTGGCTGCTGGCCATGATGGTCGGCGTAAGGAAGATCAACAGCTCGCGCTTCTCCTTCGTGATCTTCGTGCTGCGGAAGGCCGCGCCGAGATACGGGATGTCGCCGAGGAACGGCAGCTTCTTCACGCGCCGATCCTCCTGCGTGCCGATGAGCCCGCCGATGATGATCGTCTGCCCGTTCTGCACGCTGACCGTCGTGTTCGCCCGGCGCTGGTTGATGATCGGCACGGTGGCGGATTTGTTGATCTCGACCGTGCCGCTGCTGATGGAGGAATTGGTGGTGCCCAGCTCCAGCTTCACGAAACCATCCGGGCTGATCTTCGGCGTGACGGTCAGGTTCACGCCGATGTCCTCGTAGCGGAAGGAGTTGATCGTGTCGCCCCGCTCCGTCACCCGGCTGTCGGTGATAAGCGGCACGCGCTGGCCGATGTTGATGGTCGCCGGCTTGTTGTCCGCCGTGACGATCTGCGGACGGCTGAGGACCTCCAGCTTGCCTTCGTCATCCAGCGCCCGCAGGAGGAAATTAAAATCACCGCCCGTGACCGCCGCCGAGTAGCCGCCCAGGCTCTTGAGCGCCGTGGCCAGGCCGAGGTCCGCGCCTACGGAATAGGGCGTGCCGTTGTTGAAGTTTCCCTTGTGCGACCACTCCAGCCCGATCTGCCGGTCGCCGGTCAGCGCCACCTCCGCCAGCAGCACCTGGATCATCACCTGCGGCTGCGCCCGGTCCAGCTCCGTGATGAGCTGCTGGATCTGGATGAAGTAGCGCGGGCTCGCGGAGAGCAGCAGCGTGTTGCTGTTGGTCTCGGCGACCACGGCCACCTCGCGTTCGAGCATCTGCTGCGCGGCTCCGACCGCGTCCGCCCCAAGGGCCGCCGTCACGCGAAGCCGCTCCTGGTCGAGGAAGGTGCGCACCGCGAGGGCCACATCAATGGCCTGTGTGTTCTTGAGGCGGACCACTTCCGTGCGCCGGTCATTGGCCGTGCCGGCATCAAGCGACTCGATGATCTGCTCGACCATCTCCACGTAATGATCCGTGCCGCCCACCAGCAGGCTGTTCGTGCGCGGGTCCACGGTGACGGTGAGCGCGGCCTGCTCCGCCGTGCCGACCGTGGCGCTGGCCGCGTCATTGGTGCCGCCGGGGCGCACGAGCGTGTATTGAATCGTGCGCTGGCTCGCGGTGGTCGTGGTCGCGGTCATGCGGAACATCTGCGTGAGGATGTCGGCCATCTGCCGGGCGGAGGCGTTCTTGAGCGCGAAGACCTTGATCTTGGCCTCCTGCGGCGAGCTGGCGTCCAGCCGCGTGATGATCTGCTCCAGCAAGCCCATGTAGTCCACCGGGCCGCTGACAATGAGCGAGTTCATCCGCGCGTCCGGCGTGATGAGCACGGACTCCTTCAAGGCCGCCGTGATCAGGTCGCGGCCTGCCTCGGTGCGCGTGATGAACTGGAGCACCGACTGCGCGTTCGGATTCTGCTGGTCGCTCAAGGGCGCGGGCTTGGTGTTCAACGCCGTGTTCAGAATCGTGGACAGTGCCTCGGCACGGGCGTTTTTCAGCGGGAAGACTTTGATCTCCGCCACGCGCGCGACCTGCTCGGTGTCCAGGCGCTTCACCAGCTCGGCAATGCGCTTGGCATCCACCTCGCCGCAGGAAACGACCAGCGCGTTGATGCGCTCGTCGGCCGTGACCTGCACGGGCATCTGCAATCCGGGCGCGGCGCCCGCTCCCGTGGGACCGTCGCGGAAGAGGCCCTGAACGATCAGCGCCACCTTGCGCACGTCCGCCTTCGCGAGCGGGAAGACGTGAATCGCGAGACCGTTGGCGGCCGGCTCGGTGTCGAGCTGGTTGATCAGCCCCTCGACGGTGCCCAGGTCCTCGACGTTCGCGCCGACCAGCAGCGCGTTCACCCAGGCGTCGGCGATGATGGTGACGGGGTCGTTTGGCTCGCCCCGCACGCGCGGCGGACGGTTGGCGAAGATGGGCTGCAACGTGGCCTGCAGCTTGGCCGCCGTGGCCTTCTTCAGCGGGAAGATGCGGAAGTTCAGCTTGGTGAACGTCCCGTCGGCGTCGAGCTGCGGGAGGATGCGCTCCACGAAGTCAAACGCCTCCTTGCCACCAGTGATGAGCAGCGTGTTCACGCGGTCGTCGGCGATGACGGTGGCGGGCACGCGACGGGCGTTGGCGTTGACGGTCAAATTGTCCGCCGCCTGCTTGGCGACAAAGAACTGGGTCAATGTCACGGCCACTGAACTGGCCCGGGCACGCTTGAGCTGGAAGAGCCGCACGTCGCTGCCCACGGCCTGGTCCTTCGTGTCCACGCGCTTGATGACCTCGCGCGCCACCGCCATCGCCTCCGGGCTGGCGCTGACGAAGAGCGAGTTGCTGCGCGGGTCCACGCTCACGGCGAGCTTGTCCGCCGCCGCCTTCGTCGCCCCGGGCGGCTGGCCCGGGCGGTAAAGCCCCTGCTGCACGAGGGAGGTCAGCATCGCTCCGACGCGCGCCGCATCGGCGAATTCCAGCGTGAACACCTCCAGCACGCCGCCGGTGATGGCCGGCTGGGCGTCGAGCTTCTTCAGCAGGTCCTGGATCAGCTCCAGGTTCTCCTTGCTCGCGGAGACGACGAGCGAGTTGTTCAAGGCGTCCGGCTCCAGCTTGATCTGCGTGCTGGGCAGCGGGGCCTGACCGGGCAGCGACTGCGCGGCGCGACGGGCGGTGAAGATGCTTTCGATCATCTGGCCGACGCGCGCGGCGTCGTTGTGCTTGAGCGGCAGGACGGTGAGCTGGAGCGAGGGATTGTCCGTGCGCGTGTCGAGCTTCTGCAGCAGTTCGTCAATCGTCCGGTTGTCTTCCTGGTTCGCGGTGATCAGCAGGCTGTTGCTGCGCGGGTCGGGCAGGATGACCGGCTTGTTGCGCTGCACATCCGTGGTGCGCGCGGCGGCGTAACGCTGATCAAAGAGCGTGGTCAAGGTCGCGCCGAGCAGGCGCGCGTCGGCAAACTGCAACGGAATCAGCCGGATGCGTCCGCTCAGGGCCGGCCCGGCGTTGTCGAGCTGCTTGGCCAGCGCCTCGACCATCTCGAAGCTGTCGCGGCCGCCGCCGATGAGCAGCGAGTTGCTGCGCGTGTCGGCGAGGATCACGATCTTGAGGGCGTCGGCCTGGCCCTTGTTCAAGGTCACACGCTGCGTGAGCCGGGCGTCCATCAGCTTCTGCAAGGTGCCGGCGACACCGCTCGCGTCCGCGTGCTCCAGCGGCAGGATGCGGATGTCGCGCAGGTCAAACGGCAGCTTCTGGTCGAGCTGCATCAGGAGACCCTCGATGATGGCGAAGCTCTTCGCGTTGCCCGCGACGATCAGCGCGCCGGTGCGGTCATCCACCGTGATGACGGGCTTGTCCTCGTTGCGCACGTTGCCCGCGCGCTGGCCGACATAGAGATCGGCGAGGATCTTCTGCACCACCGCCGGCTCCGCGTGCGCAAGCGGGAAGATGCGCACGGTGTCCAGACCGGAGGCTGAGGGGATGTCGAGCTGGTCAATCACGTCGGCGATGAGCGGCAGCACGTCGCTCCGGGCGGCGACGATCAAGATGTTCGAGAGGTCGTCGGCCTGGATGGTGAGCGCGGTGCGCACCTTGGCCCCGATGCTCGTCCGCATGGTCCCGCCTTCCTTCAGCGTGCGCAGCCGGGTCACCTGCATGCTCAGGCCCTCGGTGCCGGGCACCGCCGCGCCCTCGGCAAAGACCGACTGCAGCAGCGGGACGAGCCGCGTGGCCGAGGCGTGCTTGAGGCGGTAGAGTTTCACCTCGGTGACGAAGCGCTCGACCGGCTTGTCCAGGTCCTCGATGAGCTTCGTGGCCAGCTCGATGGACTCCTGCTGACCGCTGAGGATGAGCGTGTTGGAACGCAGGTCCACGCCGATGCCGACGGGGTTAACGAGCGCCTTGCCGGTCAGGCCCTCGGGCTGCGCACCCGGTCCGCCGGGACCGGTGGCAAGCTGCTTGCCCTGGGTGAAGATGCTCTGGAGCGTGGTCGAGATCGCCGCCGCATCCGCGTTGAGGAGCTTCACGATCCGGACGTTCACACCCTCGGTCAATTGCGGCGTGTCCATCAGCTCGACCACGGCGGCCAGCGCCTTGAGGTTGTCAGGCGTGGAGGTGAGCAGCAGGCGGTTGCCGCCGCCCGTGCCGTCCGCGGCGATCTTGATGGGCTTGGTCAAATCCAGCGTGACGGCCTCGCCGTTTTCCCCGAGCACGCGGAGCCGGCGGATCTGCTCCTGCAGTTCGCGGGATTCGGCGGTCTGCGTGCCCTGCGCGCCGGGACGGATCATGTTCTGCAACACCAGCGCAAGCTGCGTCGCGTTCGCCTTCTTCAAGGCGAAGACCATCACCTCGGCCTCGACATACACCGACGGCTTGTCGAGCGACTGGATCATCTTCTCCACCTGGACGATGACCGCCTCGCGCGCGACCACGAGCAGGCCGCGGGAACGCGGGTCCACGCCCACAGTGAGCGGCTCGCCGGGACGGATGACGTTGAGCTGCGTGACCATCTGCTGCACGAGCGGCAGGACCTTCTCCGGCATCGCGTTCGTGAGCGTGACCACGCGGAACTCGAGCTGGGTGGCCTGGCCCGTGGTGTCGAGCTGCTTGATGAGCGACTCCATCAGCGGGAAGTCCGTCGGCCGCGCGCGGACGATGACGCTGCGCGTGCGCTGCTCGGCGACGACCGTGATGCGCGGCTGCTGCGGCACCACCGTGGCGGGATGATTCGGATTGGCAGCCGGAATCGTCACGGGCGGCAGCCGGATCAGTTCATTCAAGGTGCGCGCCACGACCACTGGGTCAGCGTCCTTGAGCGGGAACAGGCGGAACTCCGCTTCGTTGCTGTAGAAGTTCAGCGAGAGGTCGTTGATGATGCGGTCAATGTTGTCCAGCTCGGCGGTGGGACCGGAAAGCACCAGCGCGTTGGCCGCCTTGTCCACGGCGACGACGACCTCGGGCAGGGCGTTCGTGTCGGCAAAGGCCGCCTGCAACTGCGGCGGGGCATTCGTCGTGGCGGCGGAAGGGGCATTGGTGGACGGCGCGTTGGTGGCGGGTGCATTGGTTCCCGCCGCGGGCTTGGGCAGGTCCAGCTTCTCCACCACGCGCACGGTGCCGCGCGACATCTGCGGGTAGATGTTCTGCAGCATCTTGGCCATCTGTTCGGCAACGACGCGGTCCAGCGGGCGCAGGCGGACCTGGATGGTGTTGTCCTTGCTCTGCTCGTCGAGCCGCGCGATGAGATCCTGGATTTGCGCAAGGTCATTGCGCTTGGCAATGAGGGTGATGGAGTTATTGAGGATGTCCGCCTCGATGATCGGCTGCTCGCCCTTGGGCCGGTCGGCGAACAGGCCTTCGAGCTTGGACACCACCTCGAACGCCTTGGCCTTCTTGAGCCAGACAAACTGGACGTCGCGGTCGGAGCGCTCAGGAGCCTTGTCCAGCGTGGGGAGAATCTTCTCCACGACTTTGAAGTGTGCCAGCGTGCCGGAGATGATGAGGGAGTTCGCCCGCGGGTCCACAGTCACGTTGACGGCTGCGGCCTTGGCCTTCGTGCGGGAGACGCTGCGAAGCAACTGCTCGATGATGACCGAGACTTCCTTCGCCGTGCCGTTCTCCAGCTTGTAAACGCGAATCTCAATGTCGTCGCCCTTCATCTCCACGTCGAGCGCCTGGATGATCTTGAGCACCTCTTCGACCTCGCCGTTCGGGCCGTTGATGAGGAGCGTGTTCGCGCCGTTGACGGGCGTGACCGTGGTGCGGGGGAGCTTGCCCCGGGCCAGCTTCGCCGCAAAGGAAGCGGTCACGGCGGTGGCGACCTCGTCCGCGCGGCCCTTGGTGAGATGCACGGCATGGAAGGTCGTCTTGTCCCCGGCCGGCTCGGCGTCCATCACGCGCACGAGCTGCTCGATCTGCTCAAGCTGCAGGCGGTTCGCGTCCACGATGAGCGTGTTGTCGTCGCCGCCCACGCTGATGAGCATCCGGTCCTCGCGGTCGGCCGCGCCGGCCTGGCGCGGGAAGAGCTTGGTGAGCATGGTCGAGATGGCGAGGGCGGAGTTGCGCTCCAACTGGAAGATGCGCACCTCGCGGCCCAGCGCCGCGCCCGCCTTGTCCATCACGTCGGCGGTCTCCTGCATCAGGGCGATCTGCGCCTCGGTGCCCACGAAGATGAGCTGGTTGCCGGGGATGTCCTCGATGATGGCCGCGCCGGCGGTGCCGATCTCGGGCAGGCTGCGCGCACGTTCCTCGAAGATCTGGCGGATTTTCGGCGCGGTCTCGGTCGCGCGGCGGCCCTTGAGCGAGAAGACCTTCATCTGCCGCACGCTGTTGGTGCCGCCACCGGGCGCGGCTTCCAACTGCTCGATCAGCGTGCCGGCAGCCTGCACATCCCGCGCCTCGCCGGTGACAATCAGGCTGCGGTTCTTCGCGTCCACCACCACGCTCACCCGCTTTTGCGGGCGGCCGTAGTAATCCAGCTTCACGAGCGCGTTGGTGAGGATGGCCGTGACCTGGTCGGGATCGGCGGACTTGAGCTTGAAGACCCGTGCGCCGCCCGACTGGGCGCCCGTGCGGTTGAGTTCCTTGACCAGCCCTTCCACCACCGCCAGCTCGTTGGTCGCGCCGGTCACAACGATGCGGTTCGAGTTCGTCTCCGCGAGAATCAAGGTGCTTTGCGCCGCCGTGCCGGGCCGCAGCCGGGCCTGCTCGGTGTAAAGCGTCTTGAGCGTGGCCGCCACGCCGATGGCGTCGCCGCTGGTCAGGTCAAAGAAGCGCGTCTCGCGCGCCTCCGCCACCGGACCGCGCACCTGCGCCAGGATGGCCTCGATCTCGACGAGATGGTTCGTGCGCGCCGTGACGATGACCCGGCCATTGCGCGTGTCCGACAAGAACGTCGCATCGGCGGGATCGGACAAGGGACGGGTGCGCCACTTCTCCTCGTAGAGGGAGCGCACGAGCGGCACCAGGCGGATCACTTCATCCGCCGGGCCGAGGTCGAACATCTTCGTCGCCCGCTCGGCGGGCGCGGGCTGCATCTTCTGCAGGTCATCGAGAATCCGGCTGAACAGCTTCAACTGGGCGTCGTTGCCCGCGAGGATCACCTGGCTGCCGGTGGCGTCGTCCATCACCAGCAGTTCGGCCACGGCCAGTTCGGGCTGCGTCTTCACCTGGTCGTCGTAGAGCTTGCGCGCCTGCGAGAGCAGCGTGTTCGGCGTCGCGGAGTTGAGCTGCACGACCTGGGTCTTCCGCGCGGGCTGCTCACCCAGCGACTGGTCAAGCTGCTCGATGATCGCCGGCACGGCCTGCAGTTCCTTCGGGTCGCCGGTGACGATCAGCGTGCGGGTCTTGGCATCCACCGAGATGCTCACCCGCTTCTGCGCGCGGCCGGCGGCGTCGAAGCGCACGAGCGCGGAGCTGAGCACCTCGGCCAGCTTCGCGGGATCGGCGGACTTGATCTTGAAGACGCGCGCGGTGGAGCTTTGGCCGCCGGTGGTGTCGAGCTTCTTGATGAGTTCGGCCACGGCCTCCAGCTCGGTGGTGTCGCCCACCACGATCAACCGGTTCGCGCTGGTGTCCGCGGTGATGAGCGTGTCAGGGCTCTGCGCACCAAAGCGGGCCTTGGCCTGTTCGAGATAAAGGAGGCGCACCGTGGTGGCCAGCTCGACGGCGCTGGCGGCGGTGAGGTCGAAGATGCGCGTGTCGCGCAACTGCGTGCGGGCCTTGCCGGTGCCAAGCTTTTGGAGCAGGGCCTCGATCTCCTTCACATGGTCGGGCCGGCCCGTGACGATCACGCGTCCGCCCTGCGGGTCGGCGACGATCTGAGCGTCCGCCGGATCAGTCTCCGGCTTGTCCTTCCACTGCTCGGTGTAGAGCTTCTGCACGATGGGCAGCAGGCGGGCCACGTCGTTGGCCGAACCAACGTCAATGGTCTTGGTCTCGCGCACCGCCGTGGTCGTGGTCGCGGGTTGAAGCTGGGCGAAGATGGCCTCGATGGCCTTCATGTGCTCCGTCCGCGCATTGACAATGATGCGCCCGGAGACACCGTCGCTGACCATCTGCGCGTCCGCCGCGCCGAGCTGAGGGTTGGCGGCGAACTGATCCTTGTAGAGCTGGAGGGCGAGCGCCATCACACGCTTCGCCTCGGCGAGCTTGCCAAGATCCATGACCTTCGTCTCGCGGGCGGCGGGCTGGCCGCCGGCGAGCGTGTCCGCAATCTGCTGGATCCCCTCGGCCTGCTGCTTCGTGCCATAGACGGTCAGCCGCGTGCCGCTCGGATCAGCATAGATAGTCGCGGGCTTCTGCGCCTTGCCGGCGGACTGCTCGGTGTAGATCGCCGAGACCTTGGGCAGCAGCTCGGAGGCCGAGGTGTTCTTCACTGCCACCGTGTGCAGCTCGCGCTGGGTCTGGTCGGGCTGGGCGTCGAGCGAGGTGATGAGCGACTCGATCTGCGGCAGCACCGTATCGGGTGCGAGCACGATGAGCCGGCGCCCGTTGGCGGTGACGCTGACAAGATTCGTCAACGCCCGCCCGCCCTGCTGGGCGGTGAAAATTCGCGTTACCAGCGCCGCCAAGGTGTCCGCGTCCGAACGCACCTCGACAATGCGCATCCCGCGCGGCTTCTCCAGGCTCGACGGATCAATGCCCTCGTTGTCGAGGCGCTGGATGATGTTCTCCGCGTCCTTCAGGTCCGCGCGCGTGCCGGCCACCACGATGCTGTTCGACTCCGGGTCCGCCGAGACGGTGACGCGGCGGATGGGCTGGTTGCGCGCGTCAAACTTGACCATCGCGTTCGAGACGACGCCCACCACCTTGATGGCGGTGGCGTTGTTGAGCTTGAAGACCCGCGCGCCGCCTGCACCCTCGGGTGCCTGGTCGAGCTGTTCGACAATGGTGCTCACGGCGATCAGTTCGTTGCGCGGGCCGCTGAGGATGAGGCGATTGGAGGTCGCATCGGCGATAATCTTCACGGTCGGTGAATACTCGGGCCCGCGCTGGCTCTTGAGCAGCTCGGTGACCAGCGGCGTGGCGAGGGAGGCGATGGCCGTGGCGTCGCCCTGCTTCAGCTCCATCACACGCATCTCGCGCGGCTGCGCCTCGCCGGCCGTGTCGAGCTGCTGGATGACCTTGGACGCGGCCTCGACGGCGTCCGGCTCGCCGCTGAGGACGAGGCTGTTGCTGCGCGCATCCACGAGCACCTTCACGGTCTGGGACTGGGCATTCAGGCTCTTCTCGACCAGCCCGGAAATCTCGGCGGCAAGCGCGGCCTTGAGGCGGATGACCCGGGTCTCTTCGCGCGCGGGCTTTTTGCCGGCGGGATCAAGCTGGCGGATGATGGCCTCGACGCGGGCGATTTCCGCCTCTGCACCGCTGATCATGATGCGGTTGTTCTTCGCGTCGGCGATCACCGTGGCCGCGCCGCCGGGCGGCTCGCTCTGGCCGCGGAGCTGTTCGGTGTAGAGCTGCGTGACGAGCGTGGTCAGGTCGGTGGCGGTGCGCGCGTTCAGCTCCACGGTGCGGAACTGACGGGCGAGATTCACGGTGGTGGCGGTGTCGAGCTGTGTGATCAATTCGCGCACGCGGGTCAGATCCTTCGCCGTGGCCAGCACGATGATCTGCTTGCCGCTCGCGTCGGGAATAAGCTTGGGCTCCATCTGCGGGTCGGTGCCCGGCCCGCCCATCTGCGCGAGGAGCTGGGTGGCGAGCGCGATGATCTCGGTCGGTGCCTTGGCGCGCACGGGCAGCACCACCATCTCGCGGCGCTGCGTGGCGGGCGCGAGGTCCACGACCTGCACAAGCTGCTCGATCTCCTTGAGCTGCTCCGGCGTGGCGGTGACGAGCATCCGGTTGTTCGCGTTGTCCGGCACGACGGAGGGCTTGGGCTGGCCCTCGAAACGGCGGTCGGCCATGCGGTCGGCGAGGAGCTTCTCGAAACCGGGGAAGACGGTTTCCAGCCGCGTGTTCTTGAGGGCGACGATCTGGAGCTGACGGTTCAAAACCACGCCGTTCTTGCCGCGCAGTTGCGTGACCAGCTCCTCGATGCGCAGCAGATGCGGCTCGCTGGCGGTGACGATGAGCCGGCCGTTGTCGTCGCTCATCAGCTTCGCGTGCGCGCCGGTGTCCAGCGCACCGGCCCCGCTCATCTGGTTGCGGTAAAGCTCCTCGACCAGCGGCAGCAGACGCTTTGCGTCCGCCGCCGTGCCGACCTCGATGAACCGCGTCTGCATGGCCTGCGGCTGTGAGGTGCCGGTCTCCAACTGCGTCAAAATCTCCGAGGCCGTCTGGAGGTCGCCGGGCGAGCCGGTGATCACGACGCTCTTGCTCGCGGCGTCGAAGGTGACGCTGGCCGTGGTGCTGCCACCGCGCGCGCCGGGCTCGCGGCGGGTGAGCGCCTGGGTGATGATCGCGGCGAAGTCCTTCGGCTCGGTCGCGCGCGGGCGGAAGACCTTGGTGAGCAGGATCGTCTGCGTGCGGAAGGGGATGTTGTTCGTGCTGCCTACGTTGCCGACAATGCCCTTGTCCACACGGTTCACGAGCAGATCAATCTGCTCCAACTGCGCGGAGACGGGTGAGGCGACGATGAGGCGGTTTTGCTTCTCGTCGGCGATGACGCGCGCCTTGGTGGCGGAGGAAGTGGCGGATTCCTTCGGCTCGGCGACGCCGGGGACGGCCTGCCGGATGATGCTGGCGAGTTCCTCGGCCCGCATCGAGGTCGGGTAGTAGATGCGCACGTCACCTGCGGGGCCTTCGCGGGAATCGAACTTGGCTATGAGTTCCTCGGCGAGGGCAATGCGCTCGCGCGGGCCAAAAAGCACCATCGTGCGGGAGGCGTCGTCATAGACGGCGGTGATGTATTCGTTCGGGTCGGGCGGCAGCGTCACCATCGCCTTGGTGGTGGGATTGAACTCCTGGCGCTTGGGCGCGGTGGCCACGCCGAAGGTGCGGTTAAGCAGGTCGGCGACAATCGCTCCGGAGGTGTTTTGCAGCGCGAAGGTCTTCATCTGCCGCTCGGCCGGAGCCTCGATGTCAATCGTCGCCAGCAGGGTCTTGATGCGCTGAATGTTCGCGAGCCGGTCGGTGATGATGATGCCGCGTCCGCGCGGGAGCACGGCCATGGAGCCGGCGTTGGAGAGCATCGCGGTGAGGGACTCAGTGATTTCCTTCGAGTCCACGTTCTTCGCATCAAGCACGGCGGTGACCACTTCGCCGGGCCGGACGTCACCGTTCGCACCGGTGCCGCGCAGGAGCCGCAGCGGGGTGGAGGGCAGCTCCTTGAAGGGGACGAGCTGGAGGTAGTTCGCGTTCTCGACGAGCATGACGCCTTTCATCGAGAGGATGACATTCAGCGTGTCCAGCGCCTCGGCGTAGGTGTAGGCGTTGGCGTCGTTGTAAGTGAGCGTGCCCTCGGGCTTGGAGGCGGCAAGGAGCGGCTTGTTCGCCATCTGGGCGAAGCGCTCGATCACGTCGGCATAGGAGATGCCGTCGAACTGGAAGCGGATGTTGCGCGCGGGCACGACGGGGCCGGCGGCCGGGGCGATGGTGACGGTCTTCGCGGGCGCGGGCGCATTGGTGACAGGCGGGGCGGCCTTGGGTGCGTCCTGCGCCGCAAGGGTGAACGTGCCGGTGGCAAGCGCCAAGGCGAGGAGCGTGGGGTGCGTTCGGTTCATAGGGGGAAAGGGAGGGCGAGGAGACGGGCTGCGGCGCTGAATTTCAACGCAGAGACGCAAAGGACGCAAAGAATCGCAGGGGATGCCAATGGATGAATCCGGCTTGATCGTTCCGGCTCTGCGCTTCTCCGCGTTCTCTGCGTCTCTGCGTTAAGGGAAAGACCAGATTCAACTGAGGAGTTTCTCTCAAGGTCGAGTGACGCACGGGCTGCTGGACGCATTGCCCCCTCACCCCGGCCCTCTCCCCCAATGGGGGAGAGGGAGGGGAGGCGGCGGGCGGATGCACTCGGACATGGGAGCAACTTAGAGAAGATGGAAGCTCTCACTTTCAACGCAGAGACGCAGAGGACGCAAAGAATCGCAGAGGATGCCAATGGATGAATCCGGTTTGATCGTCCCGGCTCTGCGCTTCTCTGCGTTCTCTGCGTCTCTGCGTCAAGGGAAAGACCAGTTTCAACTGAGGAGTTTATCTCAAGGTCGAGTGACGCCAGGTCTGCTGGACGCCTTGCCCCCTCACCCCGGCCCTCTCCCCCGGTGGGGGAGAGGGAGGGGAGGCGGCGGGTGGCCGGAAG
>CAZCBE010000146.1:0-15748 GCA_964496695.1 uncultured Klebsiella sp. | reverse complement strand
TTCTGCCCCAACCCAGCGCGTCCCCTGCGTCGTCTTTTAATTTGAGTCAACTCGCAGGCGATGCGACATGGCGTAGAAGAGTATTGTGCCCCGCATAACTCTCGCTAGCCTCCCCGCCAAACCACCTGAGAAATCCCTTCACCGAGCCATGACCCCACCACCCGTCATCACCAATTCGTCCACTGTCAAATCCCTTGGCGGCCTCAATCCCCACGGCGCGCCCGTCAACGCCAAGAACTACATTGAGCCGGGCACCAGCGGGGCGAAGACGCTGGCCTTCTTCGCCGCCTGCTTTGGCGTGCTGATCCTTGGTGTGGTCTCCTATGGCATCCTTTGGGTGGTGCTCCTGTTCTCTCCTATTATCAACTACTTCAACCGGAAGAAGGCGATGGCCCAACTGAAGGGCTCCGCCATCGAGATCGGTCCCGAGCAGTTCCCCGAACTGCACGAATGCGCCCAGGCCTATGCCCAGCGGCTCGGCCTGAAGTCCGCGCCCGCCGTGTATTTGGTGGAGGGCAACGTGATCAACGCCGCCGCCGTGAAGGTGGCCGGCCGCCATGTGATCGTGCTCATGGACGACATCGTGGACGCCTGCCTCCGCTCCGGTGACACCCGCACCCTGGCGTTCATCCTCGCCCACGAAATGGCGCACCACGCCCTGGGCCACACCAGCACGATTCGTGGCTGGCTGTCGCGCGCGATGAAGAAGCTCTCCCGCCTGGATGAATTCAGTTGTGACGCCGTGGCCAATGCCCTCGTCGGCGACCCGCAGGCCGCGGCGAAGGCCATCGTGCTGCTCGTGTCCGGCCCCCAGCTCCTGCCCTACGTCAATGTGCCCCGGCTCTGCCAGCAGGCGCGCGAAGTGCAGCAGGACAAACACTCGGAAAAGTCCGAGCGCGAGCTGACCCACCCCCTGATCCTGCGCCGCCTCAGCCGTTTCATCTAGGCAGGGACGATGCCGTTGACAGTGGCGCTCCCGCTAACGCTAGCCGCAGAGAACGCGGAGGAACGCCGAGTTGAACCCGGTCGTTTGCATTCCTCTTTTGGTGGCCTTCGCAGGTCGTCTCTCCGCGTCTCTCTCTGCGCCCTTTGCGTTAGAGCGAGTTATCCGGCCGCTTGGCTTGCAGCTCGGATAGGCGCGAACGCCACATCCCATCGCACCGCTCTCACTACTTCGCCAAATCCCGCAGCGCCGTCTTGAGCACCTTGCCCGTTGCGTTGCGCGGCAACGCCGGCACAAAGCGAAAGTGTCGCGGCACCTTGTAGTCCGCCAGTTTCTCGCGCACGAAGTCGTGCAGCGCCTTCTCGTCCAGCGTCACGCCCTCGGCCGCCACCACAAACGCCAGCGGCTGCTCGCCCCGTCGCGCGTCCGGCACACCGATCACCGCCGCGTCCTTCACCCCCGGAAACCGATGGATGACCTCCTCCACCTCGCGCGGATACACGTTGATGCCGTTCACCAGCAGCATGTCCTTCTTCCGGTCCGTGATGTAGTAGAAGCCATCCGCATCGCGATGCCCCACGTCCCCGGTGTAGAGCCACGCATCACGAATCGTCTTCGCCGTTTCCTCCGGCTGGTTCCAGTAGCCGCGCATCACGTTCGGACCGCGAATGCACAGCTCGCCCGTCGTGCCCACCGGCAGTTCGCTGCCATCGTCGCCGCGAATGCTCAGTTCCACGCCCGGGATCGGCAGTCCCACGCTCCCGGCCTTCTGCGTGCCGTGAATGGGATTCACCGTCGCCACCGGACTGCTCTCCGTCGGCCCGTAGCCCTCGATCAGCGGCAGGTTCGGGAAGCGCGCACGGAATTGCTTCAGCACCTCCAGCGGCAGCGGCGCACCCCCGCTGATGCACAGCCGCAGTGACGGCAGTTCGATCCCCGCCGGCAAACCCGCCAGCGCCCGGTGAATCGGCGGCACCGCCGGCAGCATCGTCGCGCGCCGGTGGTTGATGTCATCCAGCACATGCTTGAACGGGCTGACGGACTTCACAAGGACCACGCTCGCGCCCTTGAGCAGCGGGCAGAGCGTGCCCACCGTGAACATGAAGCTGTGAAACTGCGGCAGCAGCACCAGCAGCCGGTCATCCTCGTGAAAGTCGAGGCAGACGAAGCAACTGTGGACGTTCGAGAGGAAATTCCCGTGGGTAAGCATCGCCCCCTTGGGCCGGCCCGTCGTGCCGGACGTGTAGAGCAGCGCCGCCAGATCGGACTCATTCAAATCAACGGGCGCGGGGGCCTCCGCCTCGCCCAGCACCCCGAAGTCCTCGATGCGCAAAAACTTCAGCTCTGGCTTGAGCGCGGCGAGCTTCGCCTGATTCTCCGCCAGGCTGTGGTCAGTGATGACGATCTGCGCGCCGGAATCGGCCAGGATGTAGGCCACCTCGTCCGGCTTGAGGAAGTTGTTGATCACCGTCACCACGCCGCCCGCCCGCCACACGCCAAACAAGGCGCACGGAAACTCCGGACAATTCTTCAGCCACACCGCCACGCGGTGGCCGCGCCGGACGCCGTAGTCGTTCGCCAGCGTGCGCGCGAGCCAGACCGTGCGCTGCGCCAGCCAATCATAAGCCAGTTGCGCCTCCCCCCAGAAAATGGCCGGGTGATAACGGCGACGCGCGACGGTCTCGGCGAAGGCAGCAAAGAGGTTCATGCGGCAAAGCTAGAAAAGAACCGCCCCGGCTCCAAGTGCGATGTGTGCCCGGTGAAGACTCGTGACGCGAATTGCACGAATTGTCGCGCGTGGAATTTGGCGTCCGACCGACAATCTCCAATTCGCGAAATTCGCGTCTGCCCTCCCCATCCGTGTGCATCTGTGTGCATCCGTGGTTGAATTCAAATTTCAGGTTGGGCTCGAGCGCCGCCACAGCACCCCGCATCCAGCCAAAGTGAGGAGCGAAATGCCAACCCCGAAACGGAACGGCCAATCCACGTAGTCGAGCTGGATGGTGCTTTTGCCGGCGGGGATGGCGATGGCCTGAAAAGCATGGTTCGCCCGCAGCACCGGCGCCGGCTGGCCATTCACCGTCGCCCGCCAGCCAGGGTAAAAGTTCTGCGCGAGCACGAGGACCGTCGGCGCTGCCGCTTCGGCTTCCACCTCGATCATGCCCGTCGCGCCCGCGTCCGTGCCGGCGGCTTGCAGCCGCCGTCCGTTGCTGTCGTCGCTCACCGAAGCCGGTTGCATGCCGCTGGCCCTGGGCTGGAAGCGCCGGACACGAACAGTCGCTGCCGCTCGATCAACGCGGCTGGTTGATGCACCCGCGGAAATCAAAACCGTTTCGCGCGGGTTCCAATTCTCACCCAGCAACGCACCCACCGATTGCGAACCGTTGTCGTAGGTCTGAATCGTCTGCCCCGCGCTCACCAACGGCATCGCCGTCTCCCGCCGCTCCCACTGCATCAATTCTCCCGCCTTCGTCGTGTGCGTCACGCCGAGAAAATCCATCAGGTTCGCCGGCGCGGGATTCGTCGTGCCGTAGAGGAAATACTCCACGTCATTCCACTCGCGCGTCACCAGCGTGGACGCGCCGTTCACCTTCGGCAACCCGTCGAGCAGGTTCAGATTCCCCCAGAACGCCAGCCGCTGGCCGATAAAGTCGTCGTAAAACTTCGGCACCATCCGCGTGTGCAGCGCCCGCTCGGCCTGCGGACTCAGCATGATGCGCGACTCACCCAGCTTCGGCGCAGGCGTGAGCGCGCCCTTGCTCGCGTGATACGCGGCGGCGAGGCCCGGCTCGAAGGCGGCGGCGGGAATAGTGGACCGCAAAACTTCATTTGACGTGACACCACTCCAGCCAAGGAGAATTAGCAACGCGCCGGCAGCCAGAGTTCTTCTTCTGGGCACGAGGCTGATAAGTGCAATGCTCAAGACGAGCATGCTGATGGTCCACAGGTTGAAATGGGCGAGAAGCCCCACCGCCTCCTTGGGCATGCCCGCCAGCGGAACTGGCCACCAGCGCGCTTGTCCGAAGACGAGCAAGGCAACGAGTATGATGGCCGCGAACACGGGAGCCATTTTAGCAACGGAGTTCATCCTGCCGACCCGCTCAAGAAACGTGTCCAGGCAGTCCGACGCATCGTCAGGTGTGCGCTGGTCTCTTCCCTTGTGTTCCGAAGCAATGTGTTCGAGAAGAGACACTCCCCACGCCGCCAGCAACGGCACCGTAAATCCCCCCAGCAACAGCATCTTCACCGGGAAGCGCATGATGCCCAGCGGCAGCACCCCGCGCAGCCAGTGCCAAAGAATAAAATTATCCCCCATCGCCAGCAGCACCGCCACCAGCGTGGCCCCCGCTAGCAGCCGCACCTCCCACACGACAGCAGGCGACGGGGCCGCTGCATTGCCGAGCGCGGACTGCCTTTCTCCCTCTCCCGGCGGGAGAGGGCCGGGGTGAGGGGGAAGGGCGGCCACGAGTTCACCCCCCGCTTCCACTCGCTTCACACCAGCCTCCCGTCGCAGCCCAATCCGCCACACCGCCAGCCCCGCCAGCGTCAGCGGCACGATGCCCAGATACACCGACGGAAAAAACGACTGCCCGATCATCACGAATACCCCCTGCTCGGTCTGGAAGTTCATGAACAGCGGGAAGAACAAATTCACCCATCCCCACCCCGGCAGCGACCAAAACGTGTTCACCGCATCCCCGCTCCGCTGCGAAAGCGCGAGCAACTGGAAGAACGGCAGCAACTGCGCCGCGCACAGGCCCGTGATGAGCGCGATGACGGAGAAGAAACGGGACACCGTGTTGCGTGTTGCGTGTTGCGTGATTTCGGCTGGACGCCCCGAACTAGCATCACCCAACACGCAACACGCAGCACGCAACCCGCGAATGTCCACCACGAGCAGCATCGCGAGAAAGCCCCACGTCAGCAAAATAATCTCCGGCGCCCCCGTGAGCATCTGCATGGCCCCCACCAGCGCCGCGATCACCAGCCGCCTCCCCCCCTCCTGCCATGCCCGACGCACCGCCAGCACCACCCACGGCATCCAACCCAGCGCGACCAGGTAGTTCGGATAAATCACGCACCCCAGCACCAGCCCGCTGAAGACAAACGCCACCCCCCCCACCCCCGCGCCGAACGCGCTGCCCGTCCACCGCTCCGCCAGCGCCCGCATCCCCATCCCGCCGAGAAACAGATGCACCACGCAGAAGAACCCCAGCGACCACGGCAGCGGCAGAAGCAGATAAATCAGCGACCCCGGGTAAAGACACAGCGTATTCCACTGCGCGAGAAACGGCGCGCCACAGTTCACATACGGATTCCACAGCGGAAAGAAATCCCCGCTCCAGAAACACTCCCGATGAAAGTGCGCGAACGGATACCCAAGGAATCCATAGTCCCGATAAAAGAAGGCCTCGCCCCCGAACAGCACCCGCCAGAACGTCACCGCCAGCAGCAGCGCGAGCACGACCGCAAAGCGTCCCGGCGTCAGGAACTCTTCCGGGTTCGTCGTTTCGGGTTTGGAGTTATGCGGTTCGTCAGTCACAAGCTCAATGTCCACGTAGGAGACGACGTGAGGAGTCGCCGAATCGTCTTGGACTGCGCTGGCAGAGCGCAGCGGCGACAGCGCTTTGGCATCCCGCGAAGCGGAGTTTGGGCCGGGACAGGCGCGTCAGCCGTTCGCCGCTCCGCGGGAGGGGAAAGCGGCGTGGCGCTCCGCTTCCCGCCGCAGTCCAAGACGCGCTCGTGCAAGCGGACGGGCATGGGGCATTGATTGGTCATTGCGTCATTGGACCTTCGACACTCTCCCAGCCCGCCACCACAGCCACCCGCACCCCACCAGCCCCGCCAGCGAAATCCCCATCCCGAGCCGGAACCGCTCATCCACATACGCCAGCCGCACCGTGTGCTTCCCCGCCGGGACCTCGACTGCCTGAAACGCATGGTTCGCCCGCCACAACTTCACCGGCTGCCCATCCACGAACGCCTTCCATGGGTGGTAATAGGACTGGGCCAAGGTCATCATCGCAGGAACGTCTGTGCTCACTTCGATGATGAGTTCGTTCTTGGAAAAATTCATCAACTGCGAGCGTCCCCGTGGGGTGGCCACAGCCAGCATCTGACCCGCAGAGACCTCCGGAAACGTGAACAATACCACCTTGTTTGGGTCGAACGAAGTGCTCACGAGTTCCTTCAACAGTTCGTCCCGCGGTAACAAGACCGGCTTCGCTCCTATTCTGACCCACGGATTCAGACGCGGGTGAAAAGTCCCACCGCGGCGATTCGAAATGCCTCCAGCCTCATCCGTAACCAGTTCCGAAATGACGCACAAAAAATCCTTCAACGCTTCAGCGGGAGGTGCCGGCGCTAAGTTGGTGGGATACAGCGCCTTCTGCACCTCTGCTTGATGCTGGATTTGCAAAGTGGAGGAACCATTCACTTTTGCGAGCCCATCAAGGAGATTTAGGTGAGACCAGAACGAGCGCAGTTTGCCCCCATAATCGAGCGCCCATAGGTTTGCTGGGTCCGCCGTTACCGACGAGGTCAGCTTCGAATAGTCCACATGCTGGCCATGCAGCAACCTCTCTTCTGCCGCCGGGGAGATCATCAGTCTGTCAGAGGCTGGAACTCGCAAATTCTTATACCGAAATGGACTGTCCGCGCTCAAAATTGCCGCAGGTATTCTCGGCACCTGATTCGGCTGATGCGTCAGCGGGTCCGCCGCCAGCAGCACCAGCAGCGCGCCGCCAACCAGCAGCCGTTCCCGCGCCGCCCGCGCCCCAAAGCCCGCCACCACCGCCATAACTCCCAACGCCGCAGCCAGCCAGGCAATGCGCACTCCCGCATTCACCCGCGTCTCCGGCCACCGGTCATACTGCAGCGGATGCTGCTGCCCAATCCACAAGATCACCGCCACCCCCGCCACCAATGCCAGCCCCACGCCCAGGAGCGCCGAGCACCGGCCCGTCGTGTCCCCCTCCGCCCGGTTGGGCGAGACTCCGTCGAGCCCCATTTCGAGCGGAGCGAGGCGAGCAGAGCGAGCATCCGCTTCGGTCGCCCCCGCCTGTGATGCTCGCTGCGCTCGCACCGCCTCCGGCGGTATCGAGGGCTCGACGGAGTCTCGCCCTACCGGGCGCGGGCGCATGAGCCACGCGATCCCAAACGCCGCCAGCATCGGCACCGTGAACGCCGCCAGCAGCACAAACTTCACCGGAAACCGCGCAATCCCCCCGCCCGGCAGCAGCTTCTTCAGCGCCGTGTAGAGCAACCCCGCATCCCCCAGCGCCATCACCAGCGCGAAGACCGTCGCCCCCGCCAGCAGCCACACGCGCCGCTCCCGCACCTTCCACACCGCCACCACCGCCAACGCCAGCACGCCCAACCCCAGGTAGTAGCTGGACATAAACTCCTGCCCCACCTGCGTCCAAAACCCCTGCGGCGTCTGCCCATACCGGAACAGCGGCACGAGGAAGTTCGCCCACCCCCACGGCGGCATCGGCCACCGCGCATCGCTGTAGGAGGCATCCCGCTGCGAGTGCGCGAGGAGGTCGAAGAAGGGCAGCAACTGCGCCGCAGACAGCACGGCGATGAGCAGGACGATGGCCAGAAAGCGAAGCACCAACGTGCTGCGTGTTCCGTGTTGCGTGCCCCCGTCAGAACGCGTTCGCCCCTCCTCACGCAACACGCAACACGCAACACGCTCGCCCCCCTCACCCAGACGGCCGCAAAGTTCCACAACCAACATCACCCCCAGCAGCCCCCAGGCAAGAATCACCAACTCCGGCACGCCGGTGAGCATCTGCATCGTCCCCGCCAGCGCGGCTAGCACCAGCTTGCGCCCTCCTTCGCGCCACGCCTGCTCCGTCAGCAGCACGATCCACGGCATCCACCCCAGCGCGGCACAGTAGTTCGGCCAGGTGATACACGCCAGCGACGCTCCGTTGATCGCAAAGGCCGTGCCCGCCACCGCCGCCGCCAGGCGGTTGCCCGTCCACCGCTCCGCCAGCGCCCGCGCGCCCATGCCGCCCAGCCACAGGTGCAGCAAGCAAAACACCCCCAGCGACCACGGCATCGGCAGCGCGACGAAAAAGAGCGAACCCGGGTAGAGACACATCGTCCCCCACTGCGCGAGGAACGGCGCGCCACAGTTCGAGAGCGGATTCCAGAGCGGCAGTTCCCCCGCCCAAATGCTCTCGCGCAGGTAATGCGCCGCCGGATACGCCATCACCCCGTAGTCCGACCGGAAGAACGTCTCTGTCCCCATCCAGATGCCCGGAAACGCGAAGCCAAACGCGACCAGCAGAAACACCCCAAACCGCCGCGGCGTGAACCAGTCGGCCAGAGAAGGGTCTGGCGTCTGGGGTCCGGCGTCTGGGATGGAGGCGGTGGTTTCCATCGCTCAACAGGGGAAATGACCAAAGTCCAATGTCCAATTCCCAATGAATGGCCAATGACCAATGACGAATGTAAGGCCAAGAGCGCCTAGGGTGCGGGCATTGAGCATTGGGCATTGATTGGTCATTGCGTCATTGGGCATTGGGCATTCTGCCACTGCGCCACCAAAGCGCCCCGCACACCACCAGCCCCAGCGCGGACAACCCCACCCCGAACTGAAACTTCCGATCCACATACTCCAGCCGCACCGTGCTCCTCCCGGACGGCACAGCCACCGCCTGGAAAGCATGGTTCGCCCGGAGGATGGTTGTCGGCTGGCCGTTCACAGTGGCTCGCCAAGGATGATAGAACGCCTGCGCGATCACCACCAGCGTCGGTGTGTCCGACTCCACTTCACACTCGATGCGTCGGGCCGCCCATTTCGCGGACAAGACCTTGGCCACCGCTGCATTCGTGGCGACGACCTGCCCCTTCTCCCACGGATGAATGAACACCGTCTCCGCCGGATTCCAGCTCGTGCTCGCCATGGCAGGCAGCGAAATCTCGGCCGCCGCAAACTCCGGCCGCTGCCCGGCAGTGATGAGCGGCAGCGCCGTGTCGCGCCGGTGCCACTTGAAGATGTTCGTTGGCGAGCTGACGTGCGCGACGCCGAGGAAATCGGCGAGCGGGCCGGGCAGCGAGTTGGTCGGGCCGCTCAGGAACATCCGCGCCTCGATTTCCTGCTGTTCGCGCAGGTAGAGGCTGAAGATGCCGTCCGTCTTGGCGATCCCGTCGAGGAGGTTGAGGTTGTCGTAGAGGCCCACGCGCTGAAGCAGCAGGGTTTGATCCAGGTCAGGCAGCATCTTGCTCTTGAACTCCTTCAGCGCCTGCCACGTCAACGACGCGCGGGCCACGCCATCCCGGGGCACAGGGGTAAGCGCCTGAAGGTCCGGTTGCCCCGGCTGGAGAAAGCCCGGCGGCACTCGCGGGGTGAGGCTCGGCAAATGCGTGCGCAAGTCCGCGAAGATCAACCCGACCACCGCCAGGCTCCAGAGAAAGCAGCGCGTGCGCGACTCCGCCGTCCGCATCGTCAGCACGCCCGCCACGGTGAAGATCAGGAACAGCCCGCCCGCCGCCGAGCTATAGAGCAGGTAGAGCCGTGACTCCAGCCCTTCATCGGCCATCGGATTGAGCCACCCCAGCACCGCGATCAGCACGACCACCGCCGTCAGCACCGCGGCAATGGCACGCAGGCGGTGCCGCGCCATGCGAGCCCGCCGCTCATCCACGGTAGCAGCCGACGTGAGGAGGCTCTGATCTGCGTTGGGCGCTTCAGGTTCCGAGTCTCGCGTTACGGAGTCACCGCTCTCATTCGCACTCTCATTAGCACCGGGCTTCAGCCCGGTGTCAGGCCCGCCCTTGAGGATGTCAGCCGTTTCAACGGCTTCAGATGCGCTCGCCTCGACCGGTTCCGCTTCCTCCCGTCGGCGGCTGCGGACAGTGGTGTCCCGAAACAATTCCGCCAGCGCAAAGGCCGCGAGCATCGGCAGGATGAAGGTGAGCGGGATCACGAACTTCACCGGATAGCGCATCACCCCGAGCGGCAAGACCTTCTTGAGAATCGAAAAAAGGAAACCGCCCTCCCCCAGCGCCAGCACCAGACAAACCGCCCCCACCAGCGACAGCAGCCGCGACCGCCGGTCCGACACCCGCAGCACCGCCAGCAGCGCCAGCGCAAGCACCCCTGCCCCGGCGTAGTAAGACGACGTCCAGTTCTGCCCGCTGTGCAGCGGCACGCCCGGCGAAGTGAGGATGCAGCGGAACAGCGGCACGAGATAATTCGCAAAGCCCCACGCCGGCAGCGACCACACCGAATCGCCGAACCCCGCATCCCGCTGCGAATGCCGGAGGAGGTCGAGGAACGGAAGCAACTGCGCGGAGGAGAGCAGTGTGACCAAGGCGATGATGCCGAGCAGCCGGAAGCAGAGGGAGAAGTGATTAGTGATTAGTGGCGCGGGCGGCTCGGCGGTGAATGAGGCGGCGATGGTTGAGCACGCACGTCCTTCCCCCTCACCCCGGCCCTCTCCCTCTGGGAGAGGGAGAATCGTATCCCGCCTCGGAACAAAAGAATCAGCCTCGGTTTTAGTGGCGAGAGGATCGGGTGCAGGACTCGCGAGCGGCGCACTCGACGCATCCTCCACCGTCCCTGCGCCCTCCCTCTCCCCCGGGGAGAGGGCCGGGGTGAGGGGGAAGGGCGCGCCATGGTCAGATCCGCACTCGTCTGCGCCGCGACTTTGAACCTTGGACTTTGAACCTTGAACCCCAAACACCGCCAGCGCACCGGCAATCACCCACGTAAACACAATCACCTCCGGCGCCCCCGTCAGCATCTGCAGCGCCCCCACCACCGCCGCCACCACCAGCTTCCGCCCGCCTTCGCGCACCCCGCGCTCCACCGTCAGCACCACCCACGGCAGCAGCCCGAACGCCGCGATGTTGTTCGGCCACATCAGCGATTGCTGGGTCAGCCCGTGAAACGCGTAAGCCACCCCCGCCACCGCCGCCGCAAAGTTGAACCCCGTCCACCGCCGCGCCACCACATACGCCCCCAGCCCGCCCAGCCACAGGTGCAGCAGCATGAAAAAGCCGAGCGACCACGGCAGCGGCAGCAGCAGGTAGCACAGCGACCCCGGGTAGAGCGTCATCGTGTTCCACTGTGCGAGGAAGGGCAGGCCGCAGTTGTTGAGCGGATTCCAGAGCGGCAGTTCGCCTTGCCAGAAGCACTCGCGATGATAGTGCGCGATGGGATAGCCAAACACGCCGTAGTCCCGCAGCACAAAACTGCCCGAACCCAGCAGCACATCCGGCCACGAGGCGAAGACAAGCGCGGCCAGCAGGGCGGCGAAGCGGACCGGGGTCAGCAGGTTGGCGGCGGGGGAGTTCAGGCAGGGACAGTAATTAGTGATTAGTTTTCAGGGGACCGCGCTTTCGCCAGCAGAAGATTAGCAGCACGCAAGCAAGCGTGCTGAGAGAAAGTAATGCACCCAGACGAAAGGCGTGGTCCACGTAGCGGAGTTCGATTGCGTGGCGGCCCTCCGTGACTTCGATGGCTTGGAAGGCGTGGTTCGCCCGGCGGATGGGCAGTTCGCGTCCGCCCACAAAGGCCTTCCACGGATGGTAGTAGGTCTGTGCGATGACGACCCACACGGGCGCGTTGGCCTCAACCTCGATGTTGATGGATTCACGATCCCAGCGCGTGGACAGGACGGTCGCGCGGGTGATGGCGCTGGCATTAGTGGCGCGGGAGACGGCGAGCAGCTCCTTCGGCAAGAAGACATTTCCTGCGGGGTCAAAGCCCGTGTTCGCAAGTTCGCGCAGGGTGTTCGTGGCCGTGGTGAAAATTGGCTCCTGGCCGGCCGTGACCAGCGGCAAGGCCTTCGTGCGGTGCGTCCAGGTGAAGAGCGTCTCGCTGGACGAGATGCGCGTAACGCCCAGGAAATCCGCGAAACCCTCGGGAAACGGGCGGTCGAGTCCGTAGAGCAGCCACCAGGTGTCCGACAGCTCGCGCGGGAACTGCGAGAAGAAGCCGTTCACCTTCGGCACGCCATCAATCAGGTTCCAGTTCGCGAAGAGCGCGCGCCGCGCGCCGATGCTGTAGTTGAGCGCGTCTGTATTCTGCGCGTGCGCCATGAAACCCTCCATCTCGCGGCTGATCATCGCCCGCCCCTCGCCCAACCGCGGCATCGTGGTGTGGAACTTCGCCACGTCCGGTTCATATGCCTGGGTGATGACTGTGGGGTTCTGGCGCGGGGCATGGGTGAGGATGTCGAAGCAGAATACCGCCAGCAAAGCCACCCTCAATCCCATGGAAGACGCAAGCGTTTTGGTCCCGAGCATAAGCCGAAGCAAGCTGACGGCTAAGAGAACCAGGCACATCCGTAGCAACGGGTCGAACGTCCGTAGAGAAACCTCCATCGCGTGCTCTTCGGCAAAGATCCAATAAAGGAACAGCAAGTATATGACAGCACCCCCGCGTGCAACTGCACGCAATTCGCAGTGCGAAAAGGCAAGTGAAGGCTGTTCGTTGGCCACCTGCCGTTCTCCCTCTCTCCCGGTGGGGGTGAGGGAGGATTCACGCCGGGTCGGAGACCGGCGCTCCGCCAAGGCCAGCGCCGCCAGAAACGGCAGCACCATCAGCGGCAGCAGCACATACTTGATCGGGAAGCGGATGAAGCCCAGCGGCGGACAGACCGCCTTCACCCAGTCGAGCAGGAAGGCCTTCTGCCCCATCGCCAGCCACACACCCAGCACGGCCACGGCCGCAAGCAGCCACACGCGCGGCTCGCGCCGCCGCCAGACGGCGAGGGCGGCCAGCGCCAGCACACCGATGCCGGGGTAGTAGCTGGAGGTCCACTGCTGCTCGACATGCGTGAAGACGCCGAGCTTGTCCGGGGTCATGCGAAAGAGCGGCACGAAGAAATTCGCCCAGCCCGAGAGCGGCATGGCGTAGAGATTGTCATCGTAGGCAGCCGTGCGGTGCGAGTGACGAAGCAGATCGAGGAAGGGGAGGAGCTGCGCAGAGGAGAGGAGAAAGGTGAGACCAGTGATGGCGGCGAGGCGAAGAGCGAGAGTGAAGAGTGGAGGCTGAATGGTGAAGGGCGGAATGAGTTGCGCGGCGGTGGATGAGGAGGCGATGGATATGCGAGCGTGGCCTTCCCCCTCACCCCGGCCCTCTCCCTCCGGGAGAGGGGGAGTCGTATCCAGCTTCGGCGCAGCAGGAGCAGCCTCGGTCTTCGTGGCGAGGGAATCCGATGCGGGATTCGCGAGCGCCGCACTCGAAGCATCCGACACCGTCCCTAAGCCCTCCCTCTCCCCTGGGGAGAGGGCCGGGGTGAGGGGGAAGGGCACAGCCTTGTCAGACCCGCGTCCACCTTCGCCGGAACCTTGAGCCTTGAACCTTGAACCTCGAACCCCAACCAGTGCCAGCGGCACAGCGACGGCCCACGTAAACAAGATCACTTCCGGCGCCCCCGCCAGCATCTGCATCGCCCCCACCAGCGCCGCGAGGAGCAGCGTCCTTCCCCCCTCCTTGCACGCCCGCTCCACCAAGAGCCAGAGCCACGGTGCCCACGCGAGCGCGGCCACATTGTTCGGCCACATGACCGCGTGCAGGGTGAAGCCGTTGAACGCGAAGGCCAGTCCCCCGACCGTCGCCGCGAAACGGTTGCCCGTCCAGTGGTGCGCGAGCCGATACGCCCCCGCCCCCGCCAGCAGCAGGTGCGCAAGGCTGAAGCCGCCCACTGCCCACGGCATCGGTCCAAGCAGATAGATCAGCGTGCCCGGGTAGAGACACATGGTGTTCCACTGCGCGAGATGCGGCAGGCCGCACGAGCTGTAGGGATTCCACAGCGGAATCTCACCCCGCCAGAAGCACTCGCGATGATACTGCGCCAGCGGATAGCCAAAGTGCCCGAAGTCCCGGTAGTAGAACGTGTGGCTCCCCAGCACCACCTCCGGGAACGCGGCCAGAATGCACAAGGCCAGCAGTGCAACGAACCGCCCCGGCGTGAACCACTCGTCCGCGAGCGCGGCGGGCTGGTTCACGCTTTGAGTCATCGCGGGAAAGCTTACGGAGGTAGGCCATAGTCCAAAGGAAAAACTGCGGGCCATCGTCAGACGCTGCCGAAGCTTCCCTGAGCACGAACCGCCGGTAGGGCGGGGTGTCCTCACCCCGCCGCCGATCACCCGCACGCCACAAGACTTCGGCGGCGCGCTGAGGACAGCGCGCCCTACCAGCGCCGCAGGCGTCGCAGCGCATTTCACGCTTCCGCCAGTCGTTTCCCGGGATTACGCTTCCTCCGCACTCACCGATCAACGTCCTAAACCCAGCACACCCATGGACGCAAAGCATTACGACCTCGTGGTCATCGGCTCCGGCCCCGCCGGCGAGAAGGGCGCGGCCCAGGCGGCTTACTTCGGCAAGAAGGTCGCGCTCATCGAGAAGGAGCCGGCACTCGGCGGCGCGGCGGCCAACACCGGCACGCTGCCCTCCAAGACGCTCCGCGAGACGGCGCTCTACCTCTCCGGCTTCCGCCAGCGCGGCCTGCACGCCGTCCACTTCAGCCTCAAGGACCAGATCACCCCGCGCGACTTCCTCTACCGCGAGCGGCTCGTCGTGCAGTCCGAGCGCACGCGCATCGTGGACAACGTCAAGCGCCACGGCGTGGACCTCTACACCGGCTTCGCCGCGTTCGTGGACGCGCACACGCTGTCGGTCACACCGCGGCACTCGGTCTCCGCGCACTTGCACGCGGACACGATCCTCATCGCCACCGGCTCGCACCCGTTTCACCCGGCGAACTTCCCGTTCCACGACTCGCGGGTCTATGACTCGGACACCATCCTGAACATCCGCGAAATCCCGCCCACGATGCTCGTGGCGGGCGGCGGCGTCATCGGTTGCGAATACGCCTGCATGTTCGCGGCGCTGGGCATCAAGGTCACGTTGGTCGAGGGCCGCGACCGCCTGCTGGGCTTCATTGACGCCGAGGTGTCCCACGCGCTGGCAGACGGGATGCGTGCCGTTGGTGTGGAGTTTTTCATGAACGACGGAATCGAAGCCATCGAAACCGGCGAAGTGCTCACGGCGAAGCTGAAATCCGCCAAGGTGATCCAGACCCATGCCCTGCTCGCCGCCACGGGTCGCTCCGGCAACACGCAGAACATGGGCCTCGAAGCCATCGGCCTGCCGCCCGATTCACGCGGCAATCTCAAGGTCAACGCCGCCTACCAGACTGCCCTGCCGCACATCTACGCCGTGGGCGACGTGATCGGCTTCCCTGCACTGGCGGCCACCTCGATGGAACAGGCGCGCGTGGCGATGGTCCATGCGTTCGACCTGAAATATAAAAGCGGCGTCGCGAACATCCTGCCCTACGGCATCTACACGATTCCCGAGGTCTCGATGGCGGGCGAGACCGAGGAATCGCTGACCAAGGCGGGCGTGCCCTACGTGGCGGGCCGCGCCCGCTACGCGCAGAACGCACGCGGCCAGATCATCGGCGACAAGGATGGTTTCCTGAAACTCCTCTTCCGCGAGGAGGACATGAAGCTGCTGGGCGTGGTGGTCATCGGTGAGCAGGCCAGCGAACTGGTCCACGTCGGCCTCACCGCGCTGCTCACGCAGTCCGGCGCGGACCTCTTCATCCAGACCTGCTTCAACTACCCGACGCTGACCGAACTCTACAAATACGCCACGTATGACGCACTGGGGCAGCGGGCGAAGAAGAGGAAGGGAGGCTGAAGCCTGTTGGACAAATACTCTACTCGCCAAACACTGGCTCAGGCCGCATCGAACATTTTGCCATGCCACGCACTACAAGAGGGTGTTCGGAAATACCGTTGGGTGAACACTGGAAAATGGGGGCGCTTGGG
>CAZCBE010000145.1:0-15774 GCA_964496695.1 uncultured Klebsiella sp. | reverse complement strand
CCGCAAGCCCGCCAAACGGTGCTTGCCCTTTCAAACTGAATCGTTCCGGCTAAGCGCGCCGTGCTCCGTAGCGCCGGCCTCCGGCCGGCCGTGCCGCAAGCGTCCTCGCTTGCCCGGCGAGGCGAGGGCGGGGGCAGTGTCGAGATGCGCCCCTCGGGCCTGTAGGTCCATTCTTCCGCTTGCCAAGGATTCCCGTGCTGCCTAGCGTCCGAATTCCAATGCCGTCTGACGACTTGTTGATGATCGCCGCCAGCGAGCGTGACGCCAACATGCTCTATGCGGCGGGCATGTTCGCCGACGAGGCGCTCATCTACCTGCGGCTGCAGGGCCGGTGCCATCTGCTGGTGAGCGACGCGGAACTCAGCCGGGCGCGGAAGGAAGCCGGTCACTGCCGTATTTTGTCCTCGTGCCGCATTGCAGAAAGACTGCGCAAGGCCGGTCGCAAACGGGTCACCCACGCGCATGTCGCTGCGGCTTTTTTGCGCGAGCAAGGACTGCGCAAGGTGGCCGTCCCAGAGAATTTTCCGTTGGGGCTGGCGCGTCAGTTGCGCGACGCCGGCGTGAAGGTGAAGGTGGCCAAGGGCGCGTTCTTTCCACAGCGCGAACTCAAGTCCGCCGCCGAGTTGAAGAAGGTTCACGCGGCGCTGATGATGGCGGAAGTCGGCCTGTCCGAGGGGGTGCAGGCGCTCAAGAACGCCCGCGTGGCGCGCGATGGGCGGCTCGTCTGGCGCGGGCTGCCGCTCACCGCCGACCGCCTGCGTGCCGTGATTGACTCGGCCGTCGTGCAGGCCGGCGGCCTCGCGGCGCGGACCATTGTGGCGGGCGGGCGGCAGAGTTGTGATCCGAACCACATCGGCCATGGCGTCCTCCGGGCCAACCAGCCCATCCTGCTGGACATCTGCCCGCGCTCGCACAAGACCGGCTTCTACGCGGACATTACCCGCACGGTCGTGAAAGGCCGCGCCCCCGAGGCCGTGCGCAAGATGTATCGCGCGGTGGAGTCCGCGCAGGAACTGGGCGTGAGTCTGGTGCGGCACGGCGCGGAGGGGAAGGCGGTTCATCGGGCCATTCTTGGATCACTCAAGCAGGCCGGTTTCGAGACCGTCCGTCGCGATGGCCACTTGGAAGGCTTCATCCACTCCGCCGGGCATGGGGTCGGCCTCGAACTCCATGAAGCACCTCGGCTCAGCCATACTTCGTCCGATCTGCTGCAGATCGGGCAGGTGCTGACCGTGGAGCCGGGGCTGTATTATCCCGACATTGGCGGTGTCCGGTTGGAGGATGTGGTGTTGGTGACGCGCACTGGCGCACGGAACCTGACCAAGTCGGAAAAGACCCTGGAGGTGTGACGCCCGCGTCACACTGCGCCAGTTTGGAGCGGAGTTTTCCCCATCGTCACTCGCCCATCGTGCGGAATCACCTATAAAGGAGGGGCGGAATTCCACTTGGTGGCTGGCACGTCTCCGGCTCAACTTAACTCGCCGTCGCACGCGTCGGCCCCTGAAGGTCACGAACACTGAACTATTGATCGAGCCATGAAAAACTCTCTGCAAATGGGCAAGCGCTTCTTCCTGTTCATCGCCGTAAACCTGCTGGTGATGGTCACGCTCACCATTGTCTTCAGCGTGGTGCTGCATTTCTTCCCGCAACTGGGCGGGCGGCTGGGAGGCAACCGGCTTGGCTATCTCGCGGTGTTCAGCCTTATTTTCGGCATGGGGGGCGCGTTCATCTCCCTCGCCATCTCGCGGATGATGGCCAAGTGGAGCATGGGCGTGCAGGTGATTGATCCGAACACCAGCGATCCGGACGCGCGGGAACTGGTGCGCATGGTCCACGGTTTCGCCCAGCGCGCCGGGCTGCCGGCCATGCCCGAGGTCGGCGTCTATGACTCGCCCGAAGTGAACGCGTTCGCCACCGGCCCCAGCAAGTCCCGTTCACTCGTGGCCGTCTCCACCGGGCTGCTGCATCGGATGAACCGGACCGAGACCGAGGGTGTCATCGCGCATGAAATCGCCCATATCGCCAATGGTGACATGGTCACCATGACCTTGGTTCAGGGCGTCATCAATGCCTTCGTCATCTTCCTGTCCCGCATTCTGGCCTTCCTCGCGGCGCAGGCGCTCAGCGGCAACCGCAGCAGCGACAACGACCGGCAGGGCATGGGCAGTTCGTTCCTGCAGATGATTTTTGTCATCGTGTTTGAGATCCTCTTCACCCTGCTGGGCACCATCGTGGTCGCATGGTTCTCGCGCACCCGCGAATTTCGTGCCGATGCCGGCGGGATGCTGCTGGCAGGCAAGGACCGCATGGTCGGTGCCTTGCGCGCGCTCCAACGCGTCTATGACCCGCAGCTTGCCTCGCAGGAGGGCGGCTCCGGCTTCCAGTCCTTGAAGATTTCCAGCAAATCCGGCGGATTCATGGATCTCTTCTCCACGCACCCGCCGCTGGCGGAGCGCATCGCGCACCTGGAAAGCCTGGGGCGTTAACGCGTCACTTATGAGTGGCGGCAATTTTCCTTGCCCCCAGCATCGCAGCTAACGAATCCTCTTACCAACATGGCTGCGCGAAATTCAAAAGCGAAGGGGATCAAGGAACGCCTGGCTGTTCGCAAACCATCCGGGCCCAAGCCGGGTCGCGCCTTCAACGCCTTCCGTCCCCGCCCGAAGCCTGCGGAGCCCACCCCGGCTGCTCCGGCGGAGAAAACCGATTTGCCGGAGGTGGTCACGCCAGTGCCGCGCGTGGAAACCCCGTCCGCCAGCGAGTCAGCCGAGCGGGCCCGCACTCCGTATGATGGCGACAGCGCCATCAAGCTCTACCTGCGGGAAATCGGCCAGGTGCCGCTGCTGACCATCCAGCAGGAAATTGATCTCGCCGCCCGCATCCACAAGGGCGACAAGGCCGCCCGTGAGCTGATGATCAAGGCCAACCTCCGTCTGGTGGTGAAGATCGCCCATGACTACGACTGGCTGGGCATGCCGCTGCTGGACCTCATCAACGAGGGCAACATCGGCCTGATGAAAGCCGTCGAGCGCTTCGACCCCAAGAAGGGTGGCAAGCTTTCCACTTACGCCGCGTGGTGGATCAAGCAGTCCATCAAGCGCGCCCTGGCCAACCAGGGAAAAACGATCCGTCTCCCCGTCCACCTCGTGGACAAGATTTCCAAGATGCGCCGGGTGGCGATGAAGCTGCAGGAAATCTTCGGCCGTGAGGCGACGGACGAGGAACTGGCCGAGGAGATGGGCATGACCGCCAGCCGGGTCGCCCAGCTTCGCACTGCGGCCATCCGCCCCGCCTCCCTCGACGCACCCGTTGGCGACGACGACGACTCGCACCTCTTCGGTGAGATCATCGAGGACGAGCAGGCCGAGACGCCCTACGAGCAGTTGGAGGAGAAGACCGTCACCACCATGTTGCGGGACATGGTCAAGACCCTCCCGCCGCGGGAAGCCACCATCCTCACCTACCGCTTCGGTCTCGACGGCGGCAGCGAGCGCACGCTGGAGGAAGTCGGTCAGAAGTTCGGCGTCACCCGCGAGCGCGTGCGCCAGATTCAAAACATCGCCCTGCGCAAGCTCCGCCGCATGATCGAGAAACGCGAAGCACAGAAGACTTGAACTCCCTGGCTCCCTGTCTTTTCCATCAGTGCCAGTTAGTGGCTATCAGTGGTTAAAATTTCTTCCCCATGAGCAACCCAGTCACCGCCGCCGACATCGCCGCCGCCATCCGCAACGTGCCGGACTTTCCCAAGCCCGGCATCCAGTTCAAGGACATCACGCCCGTGCTCGCGGACGGACGCCTCTTCGGCGGGACCATTGACCTGCTGTGCCAGAACTACAAACCCGGCGACGTGGACGCCGTCGTCGGGATTGACGCCCGCGGCTTCATCTTTGCGGCGGCGGCGGCGGTGCGGCTGGGTGCGGGGTTTGTGCCTGTGCGCAAGAAGGGCAAGCTCCCTTACTCCACCCACGAGCAGAGCTACGACCTCGAATACGGCTCAAACACCGTGGCCATCCACATTGACGCCGTGAAGCCCGGCGAGCGCGTGCTCCTGGTGGATGACCTGCTCGCCACCGGTGGCACGGCCTCGGCGGCCATTCATCTGCTCGAAAAGATCGGCGCGAAGATTTTGGAAGTCCACTTCCTCATCGAATTGGAGTTCCTCCAAGGCCGGGACAAGCTCAAGGGCTACCCGGTCAAATCGCTGATCACCTACTAGCCCCAGACGGGGCCTTCCTCCGCCAGCCGCGAAAGCGTTGCCAAACTTCCGGGGCTGGCCTTACTCTCCGCCAGCCCGCGACTGACCGCGCGCGGCGTATTTGATGTCCGAATTCAAAGTCCAATTTGAGATTTTCGAGGGGCCGCTTGATCTCCTCCTATACCTCGTCAAGAAAGAGGAGGTGGACATCTATGAGGTGAACCTCACCAAGCTCGCCAGCGAGTTCATCGCTTACGTGGACCTGATGCGGCAGCTCGACCTGGACGTGGCCGGCGAGTTCCTCGTGATGGCCTCCACGCTCATGTATATCAAGAGCCGCGAACTGCTCCCCAAGGACCAGCAGGTGGTCGTCGAGGGCGAGGAGGAGGGCGAGGACCCGCGCTGGGAACTCATCCGCCAGCTCGTTGAATACAAGAAATTCAAGGACGCCGCCGGCCGTCTCCAGGAGATGGAGGCCACGCAGGAGAATGTGTATCGCCGCACCGCGCCCAAGATGGAGTTCGAGGCTCCGGCGCAGCGCATGCAGGTCTCCATCTTCGACCTCGTCAACGCCGTCAACGTCATCCTCAAGCGCTTCGTCACCGCCGACACACGTGACATCTTTGAGGACAAGTGGACCGTCAGCGAGAAGATCGAGACCATCGTCAACCTCATCCGCGAGCGAGTGGGAGCGGGGGTGAAGTTTTCCGAGCTGTTCGCCGCCGCCACGAGCCGAACCGAGGTGGTGGTGACGTTCCTCGCGATGCTGGAGCTGATCCGCCTCAAGCAGATCGTGATCGCGCAACCGGAAGCCTTCTCCGAAATCGAGATTTCCCAGGCCCCGCCGCAGCCCGTCGCCCCTCCGGATCCGGAGCCCGCGCCTGAAGCCGCCCCCGCTCCCACCGCTGAACTGAACCTGCGATTGACCTGAGATGAAGAGGATTACGATTAAGATTGGGATTAAGAGTAAGAGCGGCAGCCAATTCCCTCTTAATCTTACTCTTACTCCTGCTCTTAATCTTCCCCTCCCTCTCCCATGGAACTAAAAGCCATCATCGAGGCCGTCCTCTTCAACTCCCAGAAGCCGCTGAGTCCGAAAGAACTCCGCGACGTCCTCGCCCAGACGGCCGACAACTCCGAGGAGCCCTTCGCCAAGAACTTCAAGAAGACCAAGGACGAAGAAATCATCACCGCGCTGGAAACCCTCGCGCAGGAGCACGAGACCGCCGCGCGCACCTTCCGCATCGTCTGCGTGGCCGGGGCCTGGCAGTTCGTCAGCCAGCCGGAGTTTGCCCCGTGGATCAAGACCCTCGTTGGTGAGAAGAGCCGTCCGTCCCGCCTGTCCCAGCCCGCGCTGGAGACGCTCGCCATCATCGCCTACCGCCAGCCGCTCACCCGCGCCGAGATCGAGCAGATTCGTGGCGTGGCCGTGGATGGCGTGATGCAGACCCTGCTGGAGCGTGGCATCGTCGAGCAGACTGGCCGCGCCGAAGTGGTGGGCCGTCCGTCGCTCTACGGCACCACCCCGCAGTTCCTCGAATACTTCGGCCTGCGCAGTCTCGAAGACCTCCCCGCGGCCGACGAATTGCGGAAGATTCCCGTTACCAAGCCGGAAGCCCTCCTTACCGTCGAGCCCGGGCTGGCCACCGCGCCGCCGGAACAGCTCTCGATTCAGGAAGTCACCGGGCGTGAAACCGCACCTGCGGAGGCCGCTTCGGAAGAATCTCGCACCTCCACCCCGGTCGAACCTCCGGCAGAGCCACCAGCTCGCACTTGAGCACCTTGCCCATGACCATTCCCGACCACCGCAAGGCCATTGATGCCCTCGACGCCAAGCTCGTTGCCCTGCTGAACGAGCGCACGAGCCATGTCCTCGGCATCGGCGAGATCAAGCGCAAGGCTGGCGAGGAGATTTACGTCCCCTCCCGCGAACGCCAGGTCTTCCAGCGCATCTGCAAGAAGAACGCCGGCCCCATCACCGACGCCTCGCTCCGCGCCATCTACCGCGAAATCATGTCCAGCGCGCTCGCGCTGGAGAAGTCCATGACTATCGCCTACCTCGGACCGGAGGCGACCTTCACCCATCAGGCGGCCCTCCAGCGCTTCGGTTCCAGCCTGCTCTACGCGGCGCAGAAGACGATTGCCGATGTCTTCAACGAGGTCGCCAAGGGCCGTGCCGATTACGGCGTCGTGCCGGTCGAGAACTCCACCGAGGGCGTGGTCACGCACACGCTCGACATGTTCGTGGACAGTGATCTCAAGATCGTTTCGCAGATCGTCCTGCCCATCTCGCACTGCCTCGTCAGCAAGTCGCGCCGCGACCGCATCAAGAAGCTCTACGTCCACCCGCAGTCGCTCGCTCAATGCCGCGCCTGGGTGCATAAGAACCTGGCCGGTGCGGAGATCGTCGAGACCTCCTCCAACGCCCGCAGCGCCGAACTCGCTGCCAAGGAAAAGCATTCCGCCGCCATCGCCGGTCTGCTCGCCGCCGAGAAATACGGCGTGCCCGTGCTGGAGCACGACATCCAGGACAACGCCGCCAACGCCACGCGCTTCCTCGTGCTGGGCCGCAAGTGCAGCCCGCCCACCGGCCACGACCGCACCAGCCTCATGTTCAGCATCGCGGACGAAGTTGGTGCGCTGCATCGCGCGCTCGCCCCATTCCGCAAGTATCGCCTGAACATGACGAAGATCGAGAGCCGCCCCAGCAAGCGCCGCGTGTGGGAGTATTTCTTCTTCGTGGATTGCGACGGCCACTCCAGCGAAGGCAAGGTCGCGAAAGCCATCACCCAGCTCGCCACGCAATGCAGCTTCGTAAAAGTGCTCGGCTCCTACCCCAACTCAGAGTAGCCGAGTGCTCTGCCATAGTGGGGCAGGCGTCCCGCCTGCCTCACCCGGGCGTCTCGCCCGCGAACCTTCAGCGGGCCACAAACGTCAGCGACATCACCGCCTCCGGCCCCACCCAGTTCACGCATCTGAACTGTGGATGATGCAGGAACCGGCCGGAGTAAATACCCTCGCTGACCGTCCCGATCTCCTGCAGCGCGAGCGTCTCCCACTTGCACGCCAGCCCGCAGCCGAGCGCCTTGCTGAGTGATTCCCGCGCCGTCCACAGCAGCAGCAACGCCGTTGCTTCCGGCAGCGCCGTGGTCTTCAGCCAGTCCTCTTCCGCAGCCGAGAGCGGCACCCCTTCCCGCACCGTCTCCGCCCGCCTCGGATCAACCAGTTCCAAGTCCAGCCCGACCGCATGATCCGATGGAAATGCCACCGCCACTCCGCGCCCATTCACATGGCTCAGGCTGACGCCCAGTGCCGGCAGCTTGCCGCCGCCGTCTGTCACCGGTGCCTGCAATTCATCAATGCTCACCACCGGTTCACCACGTTCCCCATTCCCGATTTCAAATTGACGCAGCCTGCGCGCGACGTCCCCTCCCTCTCCCCCACCGGGGGAGAGGGCCGGGGTGAGGGGGCTACTTGCGCCGACAGCCGTAGCAAGCGCCAGCTTCGCCGCCAACCTGCCCAAGGTGAAATTCTCCCTCGGCTGTCCAAACCGAAAGACGCTAGCCCGAGTCATTTCTGCGGTGGTGAGAAATCCTTCCGCCGGCAACTCTGCCAAATCAGTGGAACCCACCGTGGCAAACCAGACCGACTCAACCGGGCCCTCCAACTGCAATCGCACCCCCCGCGTTGCAAGCGGTCGCGGTGCGAATAGCGTTTGCCAGTCCGGGATCATTACACGCCTATGCTCGGCCTCACATTAGTGCCAGTCAGTGCCGGTTAGTGGTTTCAATTCTTCACCGTCCGCAGGTGCTCCGCCAGCCGACGCAGCCCTTCCTCAGTCGAAACCTTCGACACATACCCGAAGTCCCGCTGCGCCGCCGAAATGTCAAACCAGTGCGCCGTGGACATCTCCCGCGCCATGAACCGGGTCAGCCTTGGCTCACGCTCGCTGCCGGTCACCTTGGCGGCCGTCTCAAACACCCACGCCAGCGCCAGTGCGACCGACGCAGGCACGGTGCGGATCACCGGCGGCAGTCCGGCTGCAGCGAGCATCCGGTTGACCATCTCCCACAGCTCAATCGGTTCACCGTTCGAGATGAAGTAAGCCTTGCCCGCGCATGCTGCTCCAGGCACGAGCGCGTCCGCCGCCAGCAGGTGCGCGTCCGCCGCATTCTCGATAAACACTGTGTCCACGCGTTTCGGTTGCGCCCCAATGCGCCGGAGCTGTCCCGCCTTTGCACGCGCAATCAGCCGTGGCAGCAGGTGGTTGTCCCCCGGTCCCCAGATCAAATGCGGCCGCAACGCCACGGTCGCCAGCGTCGGCGAGTTGGTGGCCAGCACACGTTGCTCCGCGAGCGCCTTCGTGTGCGGGTAGTGCGCTTCGAAGTGCGCAGGGTAGGGGACCGACTCATTCACGCCCTCCATGTCCTGCCCATTGAACACCACGCTTGGCGAACTGGTGTGAACGAGCTTGCGAATCCCCAGCTTCTGGCACGCCGCGATGACATTCTCCGTGCCGAGCACATTCGCCCGGTGATAATCCTCGTAAGGTCCCCACAGCCCCGCCTTTGCCGCGACATGGAAGACAATGTCGCAACCCGCCGTCGCTCCCAGCACCGCCTCCGCCTCGCCCACGTCCCCGCGCACCTGCTCCACACCCAACTCGCGCAACGCCGGATATTCCTGCCGCGACAAGCTCCGCACCGACGCCCCCCGCGCCCTGAGCGCCCGCACAATGGCCAGCCCAAGAAACCCTCCGCCACCCGTAACCAGCGCATTCATGGCAAATGATACCCGTTCCCGATGACGCCGAATGGACTAGCTGAAGGGCACCGATGCGCATCTGCTCCCTCTCCCTTCCTCGGAGGAGGGGAGAGGGTTGGGGTGAGGGGTGAGGTCCGGCGGCGCTGGCCTGAGCACCACAACCAAATCCCCTCTCCCCCATCGAAGAAGCAAAAGGTCGCGATTTCGGCCCTTGAACCAGCGCTGGTAGGGCGCGGTGTCCTCACCGCGCCGCCGAGGTCCTGTGGCATCCGGGGGGTCGGCGGCGGGCTGAGGACAGCCCGCCCTACCCGCCGCAGGTTCATGAAGAGGGAGAAGCAGCCTCGGGCACTCGGGCGATTCGGTTGTCTGACGGCCTTCATCCCAGGCGCCCCTTCGCCCAGACCGCAAGCTTCTCCCGGAAAATCTTCGCGTTGTGCCGGATGTCCACGGGGAAAGCCGGGTGAAACAACACCGTGCGAATCCCCTGCGTGTGCGGAAACTTCGCGCCCAGCGCCAGCAGTTCCTCCCGCAGCTTCGCCTCGCCATGCCCCCGGGGGCTCCCCTCCCGCTCGATGCAGATCACCGGCTCGACGTCACCGCCGCGCGGCACCCCGACCAGCGCCGACCGAAAGACTCCCGGATGTGTGTTGAAGATCGCCTCACAAGGGATCGTGAACAAGGTTCCGGCCCTTGTGATGACGCGGTGTGACTTGCGACCGCAGAACCAGATGCGCCCTTGCTCATCCAGATAGCCCACGTCCCCCATGCGGTGCAGGAACCCAGTAGCTCGACATTCCAATGTCGGGTCTTGGCGGTCTTTTCCAGTGCTGTCTTCTCGACATTGGAATGTCGAACTACACGGAATCTTCGCCAGCGCCGTGGCCTGCTCACGGTTGAAGTAAGCCCGCGACGCCTGCGTGGCCTGAACTGCGATCTCACCGATCTGCCCCACCGGCAGTTCGAGGTCATCGCTCCACTTGGCGATGGGTTCCTCCGTGATGCGGACGATCTTGAGCGTCAGCCCGGGCACCGGCTTTCCGACGCAGACACCCTTGCCCAGCTCCGTCTGTGCGCGCGTCTCGTTGATGATCTCCTCGCTGCCGATGCTGGCGACGGGCAGGCACTCGGTCGCCCCGTAGGGCGTGAACACCTGCGCACCCTCGGGCAGCAGTTTCGCGAAGCGCGCGAGCACCTTGGCCGGCACCGGTGCCCCGGCCGAGATGGCGCGGCGGAGCGTCGGCAGCTTGAGGCTGTGCGCTTCGCCATGGCGGCCCAGCCGGTTGATGAGTGCGGGCGAGCCGAACATGTTCGTCACGCAGAAGCGCTCGATGGCGGCGACCAGCTTCTCCGGGTCGGCCTGGGCCGGGCGGGTGAAATCCATCTCCGGCAACACCTCGGTCATGCCCAGCGCCGGGCCAAACAGCGCGAAGAGCGGGAACGTCGGCAGGTCAATTTCCCCGGGCTGGATGCGGTAGAGCTGCCGCACCTGCTCGACCTGCGCGGAAAACATCGCGTGCGTGTAGATCACGCCCTTGGGCGCGCCGGTGCTGCCGCTGGTGAAAAGTATCGCGGCGGTCTCACCCGGTTCCGGGAGCACCGCGCTGGTGACCTGCTTTCCCGCCTCACCTGCCGGCGGCGCACCCAGCTCCCGCACGTGGCCCAGCGTGTGCCCTCCCCAAAACCATCGCGTCCCCACTGCCACCGGGAGGGTGATTGTCTTCCGCCCCCACCTCAGCAGCACGCGGGCCGCCTGCGCCTTGGGAATGCCGATGAAGCCGGTCGGCTCCGCTTCCTTCAGGCAGTTCCCAAAGTTCTTCAGGCCAATGCCGGGGTCAATGAGCACCGGCACTGCTCCCAGCTTGAACAGCGCAAACGTCACCGCGAAGAAGTCGAGGCTCGGCGGAACCATCAGCGCTGCCCGCACGCCGCGCCGGATGCCGATGCGCTCGAAGCCCCGTGCCAGTTCGCTGCTGGAGTCGTCCAGTTCGCGGAAGGTGAGCTTCGAGTGGCGCAGAAGCCCGTGGCGGTCGCGGTGGGGTGCGATCACCGCCGGCGTGTCCGGCAGCCGCTCGGCCATGGCGGCGAGGTGCGAGGCGATGTTGGTTGTGATCGTGACCGGCACGCGCTCACTCCTTGGCTGGATGCCGCGTGAAGAACTGCTTCACCAGCGACAGGATTTCGTCCGGCTTGTCTTCGAGCACGAGGTGTCCGGCATCGGCAAAGCGGTGGACTTCCGCTTCGGGCAGAATGCGCTGCCACTCTGCCAGGAAGTGCCGGTCAAAGACCCAGTCCTGATCACCCCAGCAAAACAACGTCGGCGTGTTGCGGAACTGCGCGAGCTTGGCCTGGGTCTCGCTGACGACCGCGTAGGTCGGATGGTCGGCGGTGAGCGGAATGTCCTGCACGAAGCGAAGCTGGGCGAGCCGGCTGGCCTTGGCCATGTGCGGCGTGAGGTAGGCATCGCGTTCGATCGGCGAGAGTTCGTGCGTGCGCACACCCCAGCGTGTGACGAGCCGGACGAAGAGCCCGGTCTTGCGAATGAGCAGGGCATCCAGCGGTGTGTTGCGACAAACCCAGAGCGAGGGCGGGAGCTTCTTGGTTGTTGGGAGATGGAAGGCTGCCGTGTTCAGCAGCACCAGCCGCGCGATGCGTTCGGGGTGTCGCGTGGCGTAGGTCATGCCGATCATCCCGCCCCAGTCGTGCATCACGAGCGTGAACTTCGGCGGCAGCTTCAGGTGCTCGATCAGCGCCTCCAGATCCTGCACCCGGCGCTCCAGGGTAAATTGGTAGTGCGCATCGTCCGGCTTGTCGGAAAGGCCGCACCCAATGTGGTCCGGCACAATCGTGCGGCACTGGCCGCGCAGCCCCAGCACCAGCTTGCGGTAATAGAAGGACCACGTCGGGTTCCCATGCAGCATCACGACCGCCTCGCCGCTGCCTTCGTCGAGGTAGTGCATGGCAACGCCGTCGCGGTCAAGGAAGTGGCCGACAAAAGGATAGTGTTCGCGACGAAAGTTCACAGGGAAATGGGGAATGCGGAATGCGGAATGTGGAGTGGCGCGCGGCCTTCAGGCCGCTTCAACGTCCAACCGCGACGCGCGTGCGGGACATCTGAAGCCGAACCACCTCGCAGCGGGCTTATGGCCGCGCTCTGGTGCGCCGGGCGGATTGAAACGAGCCCTTTCACCATTCAAGCCCCATCATCAGACACGTCAGCCCGCTGCCGATGCCGAGGAAGGCGGTGCGATGGCCGGGCTTGATCGCGCCCCGCTCATCCGCAATCGCCGCCGTCACCGGCAGCGCCGCCGTGCCCATGTTGCCGAGGTAGCGGAACGTGGTGAAATCCTTCGCGCGCGGGATGCTGGTGAACTTCAGGAACGCATCCTGATGCCCGCTGCCGACCTGATGGCAGACGACACGGTCCACGCTCTCCGGCGTCCAGCTCATGGCCTTGAGAAACTCGCCCCAGGTCTTCGCTCCCAGCGCCGTGCCGTTCTTCAGCACCGCCACGGAGTCCGTGAACATGAACTGCTCGTGCAGGCCCCGCTCATCCGGCTGGAGGCCCCACTTGCACAATTCATGAAACTCCGGGGCCGTCTCGGACACCGCGCCGAGCAGCCGATGCCCTTGGAGGCCCGGGAACGAGCCGTCCGTCAGCAGCACTGCCACTGCACCGGAGCCGCCGGTGAAGGTGGCCAGCGCCGGGGCAAATTCGCTCATGCCGCCGGTGCCATTGAGCATGCGGGCCAGCGCGATCTCATTGATCTCCCGCGCGCTTTCGCACGAGACGACGAGCCCGGCCTTGATCTGGCCCAGTTCGATGCGGTTGGCCACCTCGATCATGCCATTGAGCACGCCCAGACAGGCGTTGCTGATGTCATACACGAACGCCCCGCCGCGCAGACCAATCCCATCCGCGACCGCGCAGGCCGTGGCTGGCTCGAAATTTTCCCGGCACACGCCGCAATAGAGCAGCATCCCAAGCGCGCTCGCACTGAGCCCGGCCTTGTCCAAGGCCTTGCGGGCGGCGGCGGTCGCCCCTTGTGAAAGCGGCGTGCGCGGCTGCCACCAGCGCCGCTCGCTGATGCCGGTCCACGCTTCAAGCTGGCCCGGCTGAATTCCCAGCCGGGTGAAGGCGGGCGCCAGGCGCTCCTCCAGTTCGGCAGTGGTGACGACGACCGGCCCCAGTTCGTAGCCGAACGCGGAGAGGAAGACTCGTTGGTATTTGGGCATCATGCGTTGATCTCGGTAACCCCGCGCACTTCAAAATTCTTCATCCCGTAAATGATCCGGCCATCCACGCTCAGGAAGCCTTCCCCGGTCAATGCCTTCTCGGCGTCGTTCACCGCGGTGACAACGGCTTCAACCGTCACGAGGCGATCGCGCGGGATCACTTGTCCGCGATACGTCCACTCGTGCTTCGTATTGGTGGCCACGGCTTCCCACCGCGTGCCGGGCTGATGTCCCCAGCGTTCAACGGCGGCAAACTTGAGCAGTTGCAGAAACGATTCCAGGCCCAGCGAGCCGGGCACGACCGGATCCTGATAGAAGTGCGCCTGAAAGAACCACTCGTCGGGATTCACGCGCTTGGTGCCGCGAACGAAACCAAGCTGCTTTGGCCCGCCGTCCGCCACGAAGACGGGAATGTCATCCACCATCCGCATCATCGTGTCGGCAAATGGCGCGGTGGTGGGGTAGGGCAGGGACTTGGCGCGGGCGAGTTCGGCGGGCGTGGGTTGGTAAGGCGCCGCGCCTTTGATGCCTTCCTGCTTCTCCAGTGCTGCCTTCGGGAAGAAGCCAAAGTAAGTGTCACCGCGATACACTTTCTCCGCACCCGCCCACACCTCGAAATCAAACCACTGAATGATCATCCCCGCCGAGCTGGAGAGCCGCGTGTTCTTGATGCGCGTGGTCAGCGTGCCGACGTCAGGCCGCACCGGCACGAACTGCGTGCCCGTGCCGCCGAGGTTGCGGTAGGAAAGGTCGTCGCTGCTCGTGAGTGCCGAACCGAGGTAGCCGGAGAGCCAGCCGCACGGCTGCAACGCGATCTCCAGCAGCACGGCAAACGGCATGTCGCCCTGACGGTTCGCGGCGAAATACCACTCACCCACCGGCACGTCGTAGTCCGCCGCCACCTCGCCACCGGCGACCATCTTGAACGCCTCGCACCCGCGAATCTCCATGACCCGGTCGAGGAACTGATACGGCGCGCGCGGTAGCCGTGCGATGCGCCGTGTCGCGCCCGCGTCGAAAATACGGTAAGGCTCGCCGAAGGCCTCGGAAGGGTTGCCGCTGGAAAACGCGGTGATCCGTTCCGGGCCGTAGAGAATGGCGCGCGGCCTTGAGGCCGCTTCAACGTGATTCTCCCCGGCCGGTGTCGACTTGCCGGGAACGGCACTGAAATTTGTGGCTTGAAGCGGCCTGAAGGCCGCGCGCCATGTCTCCTGCAACTCCTCCCGCGTCACTCCCGTGTAACGCAAGCTCATGTTGCCAATCTCCACGATGGCCTTGCCGTCCGCATACATGAGCGCGTCGGCGATCACATACGGCTCCGGCCCGTAGCCGATTTCCTTGATCTCGATCTCGTAGGTCACCAGCTTCGTCGTCTCGAGCACCTGCCCACGGCACTTGAGCTGACCCACGATGCCCGGCACCGGCTCCAGCGCCACGCCTTCGCGCGCTTCCGTCACCCAGCCGAGCCGCAGCAGATGCACGCGCAAGGTGTGCAGGCAGCACTCATACATGAGCGTGCCCGGCATCACGCGGTCGTCCACAAAATGGCAGGTGATGAACCAGTCGTCGGGATGAATGTCCGCCTCGCCACGGATTAGCCCGAGGCCGAACCTCCCGCCCGTCGGCTCCAGCCGCTCGATGCGATGCACGAGCCGCATCCGCCCCGTCGCTCGACACTCCGATGTCGAGTCTGTGACTTCCGGAGTTCTGTTTGCGTGTGTTTCCTGCGACGACGGATTGGCACGACATTGGAATGTCGAGCTACCCGGCAACGTCACGGGATTCTTCAGCCTGAGTCCGGAGAACTGTTGCCCAAAACACTTCACGAAGTCGCCGCCGCGCAGCGCATCCAGTTGCTCCGCCGAATACGACTCCACCGCCATCGGCACGAAGTCCTCCCAGTCCGTCGGACGTTTGCCGGGCTGCGGCTTGAGCTGGAGCGTCGTGCGCACGATGCCCTTGCCTGCCGCCAGGTCCTGCTGCGTGAAGAAGCCCGCGCACCCTTCGGTCATCGTGAGCAGCGGCTCACCGTTTACCGTGGACTCGAAGTTGAACTTGAAGAGCCACACGCCGCTCTGTTGGAAGAACCGCTCGATGCGGATGTCGTAGCGGATCACCTCGCCCGGTCCCGGCAGGCTGCGATGGAAGCAGACTTTCGCATCCAGCAGGCGATACATCGCCAGCCCGCGCGTTTGGAAATCAATCCCAAGGAAGCCGGACAGAAACAAATCCGCCTGCCCCGCCTCGACCGCAATGCATGTGGGGATTCGCCCGCAATCAAGATACCAGGCCCCGGCATGGATGTCGTGCTCAGTGACCACGCGCCCGTGCGTCATCGAGCGCGGCTCGCCTTCGATGGCCGTGATACGGTCCACCAATTGCAGCGGCGCATCCGGCAGCCGCACCCGCGTCGGGAAGGAATCCACCTCGGCAAATGTGGAACCAAGCGCGTTCCCAATCTTGCCAACGGCAAACTCAAAGCACTGCTCACGGTTGAGCGAGCGGGGAACCGTGCCGGCGGCTTGCAGCCGCCGTGCTTGAGCCATGTCGGGCGCTGTGGTCGGCGGCTGCAAGCCGCCGGC
>CAZCBE010000144.1:0-15788 GCA_964496695.1 uncultured Klebsiella sp. | reverse complement strand
CCGCAAGCCCGCCAAACGGTGCTTGCCCTTTCAAACTGAATCGTTCCGGCTTAGGTAAACACCAGGACCGCTGTGGATGACCAGCCTTGGCTCCACAGCGGTCTGGCCTGACCTCCCCGCGGACTATTGGCGGTCCCAAAGCACCAGCGGGTTGCCAGCACCAGCCGCTCCGAACTGAAACCCGATGACGCTAGGCCTGATAGATTCAGCGTGGCCATCGACAAAGCCGGCTGGCGTCCTGCCTTGATGCCGCGCAACCACCCGCACTGGGGTGGTTGCGGCGTAGGCAGCGTCCGGAGGGGAACGGAAATAGACCGCTGAGGCGAAAGGTTTCTCCTGCCACAAATCAGGATCGGTCTGCGCGGGATTGGAAAGGTCACCGGCGTCGGCGAACAAGACGGTCCCACTGGGCTGAGCCACTTCGGTTTCCCGGGACTTCGCCGTGCTGCTCGAAGTAAAGGCCAACCCGCCGACTCCGTCCCGATAGCTCATGCCAATGCCCAGCGGATATTTGCTGGCTCCTGGCGTAGTGGAACTGGAGACCGTTGTGGTATCCACTTTGAGGGCCGGACAGTTGAAAATCTTTGGGTCTGTCAGGGTTCGCTCCAAATAACAGAGGGTGTCAAGCCACCAGATGTCTGTGGGCGCCGGCACAATGAGGGTGGCCACAGCCGGATCAGTGGCCACGCGGACCCGATGCAAACGGAGAAATTCGTTGTCGTGATCGTCAATATAGAGGCGGCTCGAAAGCGCGATCTGCCGGTTATTGCTCAGGCATTTGATGCCCACGGCCTTCCCCTTGGCCTTGGACAGCGCGGGCAGGAGCATCCCGGCGAGAATTGCGATGATGGCGATGACAACCAGCAGTTCAATGAGAGTAAAGGCGCTCCTGCGACGGTTAAACGAAGTCGGTTTCATGGCAATTGGCTAAGGCATAGCATGCGCGGCGGGCAGGTATCCCGCAAGGAGAACCGACCACCAGACCGCTCGCCAGCAGCACTTTCGGGCTAGTGCGGGCCGGGAGATGCCTTATATCCTGCCGGCGTGCGCCTGCCCCGAACCACCCACGTCCGCATACTGGGCACGCTGTGGCTGTGGCTCTGGATGACTACGAGCCCTGCGATCCGGGCGCAAACCCCGGTCACGCTGACCAACGCGGCCCAGATCCGGGCGCTTTCGCTGGAAGAGGCTCGCCAGGAGCTGCCCATCCGCCTGCAGGCCGTGGTCACGGTCCTGGGTGGGGACCTCTCGCGCACCATCTTCCTCCAGGACGAGACGGGCGGCTCCTTCCTCGCCGGAACCCGCAACGACCGCGGCCTCGAACCCGGCTCGTTCATCGAGGTCACCGGCAAGTCCTACCCCGGCCTCTTCGTCCCCGGCGTCCGCGCCACCACCCTGAAAGTTCTGGGCCGGCGCGCACTGCCCCGCCCGGTGCCAGCGACCTTCGATGACCTCCTCTCGGGCCGGCTGCATTACCAGCGGGTCGAGGTCACCGGCATCGTCCGCGCGGTCACGGTCGCCACCAACCGCTGCACGCTGCGCCTCGCGCTCGGCACGCGAAAGCTCGACGTGCAGGTGCTGGAGCCGGCTCCCGCCGAGCTGCCGCCCTTTGTGGATGCCCTCGTGCGTGTGACGGGCCTGGCCGCCGGCTACATCAATGACAAACGCCAGCTTGTCGCCCCGCAGCTTGTCCTGCCTACGCTCACCGACGTGCGGGTGGAACAAGCCGCTCCGTCCGACGCCTTCGCCGCTCCACCGCTCGCCATCGCGGAACTGCTGAACTTCGTTCCCGCCGGCATTTCCGGCCACCGGGTAAAGGTGCGTGGCGTGGTCACGCACCAGCAACGCGGTTCCGCGCTCTTCCTGCGCGGGGATGACCGCGGCCTCGTCGTGCAGACTGCCCAGCAGGGCACCGTCCAGCCCGGCGACGTGGTGGAAGTCGCGGGGTTCCCGGCCATGGGCACCTTCAGCGCGCTGCTGGAGGACGCCGTCTTCCAACGCACCGGCCACACCTCCGACCCCCGGCCCGTCGTGACCAAGGTGCGCGACGTGCTGCGCGGCACCAACGACGCCGACCTCGTCTCGCTGGAAGCCCAGCTCCTCGAACTCCTCCAAACCCCGCAGGAATCCGTGCTGGTGCTCCGCGCGGATGACACGGTCTTCAACGCGCGGCTCGCCCGCGCCCCGCTGGATCTCGCCGTGGGCAGCCGCCTCCGGCTCACCGGCGTGTGCCGCGTCGAAGAATCCACCACGCCGGGCAGCGGCTTCCGCGCGAACCCGCGCTCCATCGAGCTGCTCCTCCGTTCCGTGGAAGACATCGCGCTGCTCGCCGTGCCCTCGCCGTGGACGGCGGAACGGCTCACTGCCGTGGCGGGCGGGCTGCTCGTGCTGCTGGTCGCGGCCTTCGCGTGGGCCACCCTGCTCCGCCGGCGCGTGGCCGAGCAGACCGAGGTCATCCGCCATAAAGCCGAGCGCGAAGCCGCCTTGGAGGAACGCCACCGCATGGCCCGCGAGATGCACGACACGCTGGCCCAAAGCTTCTCCGGCCTGGGCTTCCAACTGGAATCCCTCGCCGCCAGCCTGCCGCCCGCCGACACCGCCGCCCGCACCCGCCTCGACACCGCCAAGCAGATGGTGCGGCACGGCCAGGAGGAATTCCGCCGCTCGCTGATGAACCTCCGCGCGCAGGAACTGGAGCGCGGCAGCCTGGCCGAGGCGCTCGGCGAACTGGGCCGCCAGATGACCACCGGCACGGGGATCACCTTCGACCTGCAACTGCACGGCACCCCGCGCGGCCTGCCCGAAGCCATTGAGAACAACCTCCTACGCATCGGCCAGGAGTGCGTCACCAACGCCGTGCGCCACGCCAAGCCCGGCCGCATTGACGCCGAAGTGAGCTTCGCGCCGGACCAAATCCGCCTGCGCGTCAAAGACGACGGCCTCGGCTTCGACCCAGCGCAGACCGGCACCAACGGCCACTTCGGCCTGCGCGGCATCCGCGAGCGCGCCGAACAAATTAAGGCCGATGTGAAGCTGACCGCCCAGCCGGGCCGCGGAACCGAGATCGTGGTAACGGCAAGAACTTGATTTCAAGCACGCATGAACTCAGGTCCACACCGGCGGGAAAAACTGACGCGAATTGCGCGAATTAACGCGAATTCCTTGCCTGTCCCAATTCGTGTTAATTCGCGCAATTCGCGTCAAAATGTCTTCACCCATGTCAATCTGGAGCCAATAAACACGCATGGACCCGTAGCCGCCGACGTGAGGAGGCGGATTGCGTGCTACGTGTTCCGTGTTGCGTGTTTCGTGACGGCGTTCGGCACGCAACACGCAACACGCAACACGCAGCACGACCGAGCTCACGTCTCCCATCCGTGTCCATCCGTGTTGATCCGTGGTTAACACCTCCCTCCCATGGCCAAACCCAAAATCCGCCTCCTCCTGGTTGACGACCACCTCGTCGTCCGCATCGGCCTGCGCAGCCTGCTGGAGATGCAGCCGGACCTGACGGTCGTCGCCGAGGCCGCGAGCGGCGCGGCGGCGTTGAAAGAATTCGAGCGCCACCAACCCGACCTGACTCTCATGGATCTGCGCATGCCCGAGATGGACGGCGCGGAAACCACTGCCGCCATCCGCGCGCTGTCTCCCGCCGCCCGCATCCTCGTGCTCACCACCTTCGACACCGACGAGGACATCTTCCGCGCGCTCCAGGCCGGGGCCTGCGGCTACTTGCTCAAGAACACCGACAGCGAGCCGCTCCTGAAAACCATCCGCGCCGTCCACGCCGGCACCTACCAGCTCCCCGCTGAAGTCGCCGCCCGCCTTGCCCAGCGCCAGGCCGCGCCGGAGCTTTCCCCCCGCGAACGCCAGGTGCTGGAACTCATCGTGAAAGGCCGGAGCAACAAGGAAATCGGCACCGCCCTCGGCGTCGCCGAGAACACTGTCAAGAACCACGTAAAAGTGATCCTCGACAAGCTCGGCGTCCAAGACCGCACCCAGGCGGCGACCACGGCCATCCAGCGCGGCATCGTGCGGCTGTGAACCTCTCCGTTCGGAGTCCCGCCTTCAGCCGGCTAGACGTTCAGACACCAGCGACGCTGCGCGCGAAGCGTCCTCGGACAACGGACGGTTCACCGGCTGAAGCCGGGACTCCAAACCAGTTAGCCCCATCGGGCTATATCCCTTCTTGCCGTGATTCCCCATTGTGTCCCCATCGTCAATTGATAGCCTGACCGCGCACCATGAACGTATTCTTCTCCGCCCTGCTGCTCACCGCTGTCCTCGCCACGGACGCCGCAGCCGCCGCCAAGCCCTCCCGTTACGCCGACCTCATCCTCGCCGACAAGCCGGTGGCCTACTGGCGGCTCAATGACACTGGCAACACCGCCCTGAACTCCGCGCCCGGCGCGAACGCCGCTGCGCTCAACGGCGTCATCGAGGGCAAGGTGTCCGTCGGCCAGCGTGCCCAGCCCAGCGAGCAGTTCCCGGAGTTCGAGCCGGACAGCGCCGCCGCCGGCTTCAGCGGCAAGGGCGAGTTCATCCGTGTGAAGGACCCGGGGGCCAAGAGCGCGCTCAAGTTCGCGAAAGGCGATTCTATCACCCTTGAAGCCTGGATCTCCGCCAACGCCATCAAGGAAGGCCAGCAGGTTTACATCGTCGGCAAGGGCCGCACCGGCAACAAGGGCTTCCCCAGCGACAACCAAAACTACGCCCTCCGCCTGCGTGGTGACGGCGGGGCTGCCTGCGTGAGCTTCCTCTTTCGCGATGCGGAGGGAAATGCCGCTGCAGCCGCCTCCCCAGCCAACGCCAAGGCCAAGCTCCCCAAGGCCGACTCCGAGCAGCACTGGCACCGCTGGACCGCGAACGACGGCATCGCGCCCGGCTCCGGCTGGCACCACGTCGCCGTGACCTACACCTTCGGCAAGGGCGACTCGGTGAAGGGCTACCTCGACGGCGTCGAGGTGAAGGGCAAGTGGGACATGGGCGGGAAGTCCGACGCCGCGCCGGTCGTGGACGATGACGAGTTGTGGATCGGCTCCTCGATGGGCGCGCAGGCCGGCAGCTCGTTCAACGGGCTGATCAACGAAGTCGCCATCCACCGTCGCGCGCTGGTCGCGAAGGACATGGCCACGCGCTTCAACTTCGTGCCGACGGTCGTGAAGTTCGACCTCGCCAAGCTGCCCAAGGGCACGGTGCAGGTGGAGCTGTTCGAGGGCATCGGTGCGACGGCGAACTGGAATTTCACCCCTGGCACCCCGGTAGAGTCCTACACCGAGGCGGCGTTTGGCTTCCGCGGCGTGCCGCAGAAATACAACGAGCGTGGCGTGCGGGTGGACCGCTCCAACCCCTTCCTGCTCCGCGCCACTGCGCTCGTGAAGCTGCCGGCCGGCGAGCACCGCCTGCTGCTGCGCTCGCTCCAGGGCGCTAAGCTTCACGTGGACGGCAAGCTCGCGGCGCAGACCAAGTTCATCAGCCCCGGCGGCGGTGGCCATGGCAAGGTCGCCGAGCCACCCGGCGCGGACTACCCCGCCGGCCTGCGCTTCCCGCTCAACGGCCATCAGGAGACGTGGTTCAAGGTGAAATCCACGGGCGCGGAGCTGCTCTTCGTGCTGGACGGCATCATCGGCGGCAAGGGCCTGCGCCCGGAAGTCGGCGAACTTACGGTCAGCGTTGAGCTGCCGTCCCCGCTCGCCAGCCTGGACAAAAGCGTCCCTGCCAACCTCTTCCACTTGCTCGCGCCCACGGAGCGCATCCCGCACACGGATGACGCCTGGACCGCATACTCTGAGAAGCAGCTTGGCCGCATGGCCGAGACGGATGCCCAGCGCCGTCGCGACCCCAACGCCCCGGAGAACAAGTATTGGGCGCAACGCCACGAAGCCGTGCGCAAAGTAGTCGCCGGCAAGCCCGCCATCGCCGTGCCGCAGATGCCCGGTGCGCCCGCGATCCAAAACGACGTGGACCGCTTCATCGCGACCCGCCTCGCCGCAGCCAAGGTCCAGCCCGCACCGCTCGTGGATGACGCCAGCTTCCTCCGCCGCCTCGCCCTTGACACCGTGGGCGTGCCACCGACCTCCGAGCAGCTCCGCACCTTCCTCGCGGACACGTCACCGAACAAGCGCAGCACCGCGATCGACCGCTTCCTCGCCCTGCCCGGCTGGGCGGACAACTGGGTCAGCTACTGGCAGGACGTGCTCGCCGAGAACCCGGCCATCCTCAAGCCCACGCTCAACAACACCGGCCCGTTCCGCTGGTGGATTCACGAGTCGTTCCTCGACAACAAGCCGATGGACCGCTTCGCCACCGAGCTGGTCGTGATGGAGGGCAGCGTCTATGGCGGCGGCCCCGCCGGCTTCGGCCTCGCCACGCAGAATGACGTGCCCACTGCGGACCGCGCGCAGATCGTTTCGCAGGCCTTCCTCGGCATGAACCTCGCCTGCGCCCGCTGCCACGACGCGCCGTATCACGACTTCAAGCAGAAGGACCTCTTCAGCCTCGCCGCCATGCTCAACCGCGCGCCGCAGGAGGTGCCCAAGAGCAGCTCCATCCCGGCCAATGCCAACATCGTCGTCGGCAAGCGCATTCAGGTAACCCTGCATCCCGGCGACAAGGTTTCGCCCGAGTGGACCTTCGCCTCCTACGGCGGCGCGTCCTCCGCTGACTTCGTGCGCAAGGCGGACGACACCCGCGAGCAGCTCGCCGCCTTCATCACCTCGCCGAACAATGACCGCTTCGCGCAGGTCATCGTGAACCGCGTGTGGAAACGCTACCTCGGCCTGGGCTTCGTGGAGCCGGTGGACGACTGGGAGAACAAGACGCCGTCGCACCCCGAGCTGCTCGCGTGGCTCGCGCGCGAGTTCATGACCCACGGCTACGACCTGAAGCACGTCGCGCGGCTCATCTTCAACTCGCACACCTACCAGCGCGTCGCCGGCCAGGACACGCCGAAGTCCGATGAATCGGCGGACCGCCTCTTCGCCTCGCCCATGCGCCGTCGCCTCGCGGCCGAACAGATGGTGGACTCGCTCTTCGCCGTGACCGGCAAGCCCATCCAGTCCGAGCTGCTCACCCTCGACAACGATGCCAAAAGCTCTGCGAAAGACTTCCTGAACCTCGGCTACGCGCACCGCGCCTGGCAGTTCACCGGCCTCTCGAACGACCGCGACCGCCCGGCCCTCTCGATGCCCAAAACGCAGGCGATCATTGACGTGCTCGCCATGTTCGGCTGGCGCGAGTCCCGGCAGGGGCCGCTCTCCGCACGCGACCACTCGCCGAACGTCCTCCAGCCTGCCGTGCTCGCCAACGGCGACATGGGCAACGGCCGCATCGCCCGCCTCACCGACGACTGCGCCGTCACCGAGCTGTGCGTGCAGGACCAGTCATTGTCCGCGCTGGTCGAGGGTCTCTTCGTCCGAGTGCTTTCGCGTCCGCCCAGCGCGGTGGAGCGCACGAAGTTCGTGAGCTACCTCGAAGCCGGTTACAAGGACCGCGTCGTGGCCTGCGGCCCGAAGAAGCTCCGCAAGGACTTCGACGGCAGCCAGCTCCTGAGCTGGACCAACCACCTCAACTCGAAGGCCTCCGAAATCAAATACCTTGTCGAAGACAAGGCCCGCCAAGGCGACGAACCGACGCCCCGCCTGAACAAAGACTGGCGCGAGCGCGCCGAGGACGTGCTGTGGGCCATGGTGAACTCGCCGGAGTTTGTGTTTGTGCCGTGACGCAGCGTGCTTCCATCCCATTAGCACCCGGCTTCAGCCGGGTGTCGGCGACCGAGACGAGTGGAAACCGTTTCAACGGTTTCCACGACCGATGCGCCGACCTCGCCACGAAGCCGAGGGTGCGTATGGAGTGCGGTGACTTGTCACCGCTTTCCGCAGGCGACTCGTCGCCGTCGGAGTCTGGAAGCGTGGTTTTCTCAGACGGAGCCTGGAAGTCCGCCCCGGAGGGGCGCGGGAACTTAGCCGGGGGCAACGCCCCCGGTTCGGAGTGCTCCACAAAATTGCACCCCGGCAGGGGTGCCGGAATCGGCGGCCTTCCCCGGGGTTCCCGCACCCCTGCCGGGGTGCGCGCAAGATTGGCGGGTTATCCGGGGACGAAGTCCCCGGCTAAGTTCCGAAGCCCCTCCGGGGCAAGGCGTAACACCGTCACGCAGCACTTGTCCCTCCCATTAGCACCCGGCTTCAGCCGGGTGTTGGTGAACGAGACGCGCGGAAACCGTTTCAACGGTTTCCATGACCGATTGATTTTGACCGTCAAACCGTTGAAACGGTTTGCCTCGGAATGCGGGCGACCACACCCGGCTGAAGCCGGGTGCTAATGAGAATTTTTGCCGAGTGAACGCGGATGACAAAGACATCGTGATGAGCCTCGTGAGCCGGCTGCCGGAGCACGCGACCTTGCTCGATCTCGCGCACGAGCTGGAGCGCGCGGCCCGGACGCATACGCCTGCCCCGGCCTCCGCCAGCGGCTGGCTGATCGGCCAGGCCTGCCGGGAGGAATGGCACCGGCTGGCCCGCGAGCGCGCGGAGCGATTTGCAGAGCGGTTGCGGTGGGTTTATGCGTGGTAAGTCAGTGCTGAGTAAGTGAAAACATCCGGCCAATTATTGATTCGCTCAGTCTTCGCCTCCTTCTTAATTGGAGTCGCCGGCCTTGGCCTATGCGCTGACGCAAAGAAGGTTGCGCGGGTAAATGCAGAAGAAGAAAGCCCCGAAAAGTCATTGGCGCGCCTGCACGCTTTGATTGGCTTCACGGGCCTGAGCAATGTCGTTGCCGCCGATGTGAAGATTTGTCCTGACGGGCACAAGACTCTGAAAAATGTGCCGGTTCTTTACGGCACTCCATCACCTGATCCTAAGCACAAAAAGGCCCGGGAAAGCGCCATCGCGCGTTTTGAGTATTGGCCGGGCGGATGTGTGGTTGGCCCAGACGCTCCGACCAACCGGGTTGCTTGCACAACTTGCGGCCTTGGGTTGGACATCGAATTCGGTTCCTGGAGTGCTGATCGCCAGGCCCCATCGCAATTCAGCCGGTCGTTTTCCAAAGCGATTCAAAGCTTCCCTGTTCCCAGCACCAATTTATTGGTCAATGGCCCGAGCTATTCCCAAGTGATCAAGGAGGGTCGGGTTCAAACTGAGAGCCTCAGTTATAATTCGCGAGAGAAGACAGAGGAGGCTGTCAAACGAGTGGATGATTGGTTTCGCAAAGAAGGCTTGCACCCGGCCAAGCGCAGCCAAGGCAACCAAGCATCCAGTCCGCCAATCACACCGGTAAACTGGGAGGCCGAGCGGCTTTCGGTCGAACTTCGTTACTTCGGAAACGAAGGAACCACCGGCGTTTACATCTTCAACCACCGCTCACCATTTCCATGAACGACACAACCCTTCACGACCGCTTATCCCGCCGCCGCTTCCTCGCCCGCACCGGCACCGGCACCGCCGCCCTTGGCCTCACCAGCCTTTCCTCCCCGCTCTTCGCCCAGGAGAAGAAGACCTACCCCAAGGGCAAGGCCGAGCATTGCATCTTCGTCTGGCTCGGCGGCGGCTGCGCGCACATGGACACCTGGGACCCCAAGCGCGTGGGCGATCCGCAGAAGCGCGTCGCCGGCTCCGCCTACCCGGCCATTGACACCGCCATCCCGGGCGTGCAGGTCTGCGAGCACCTCAAGGGCTGCGCCAAGATCCTCGACCGTTTCGCGCTCCTGCGCACGGTGAACCACGACATCATTGACGAGCACGCCGCCGCCACGAACTTCGTCCACACCGGCCGCCGGCCCACCGGCACCATCACCTATCCGAGCATCGGCTCGCTCGTCGCGCATGAGCGCGGCTCGCTGGCGGACGGCATCCCGCCCTACGTCGTCATCGGCTACCCGATGATCATGCGCGGCCCCGGCTTCCTCGGCGCGAAGCACAGCTACGTCTATCTCACCGACACCGAGAAAGGCCCCGCCGGCCTCACCCGCCCGCCCTACATCAACTCCGCCCGCCAGGCCGACCGCGATCAGCTCCTCACCGAACTGCGCAAGGGCTACGTGGGCCGCAACCCGGCCGACAAGGTCATCGCCGACTACGACGAAGCCCTCGGCGCGTCCGTCACGCTCGCCAACGGCGACTTCATGACGGCCTTCAAGCTCGACGGCGAGGCGTCCACCCTGCGGCAGACCTACGGCGGCGAGTTCGGCCAGCGCTGCATGTTGGCGCGTCGCCTCGTGCAGCGCGGCGTGCGCTTCATCGAAGTGTCCTTCAACCTGAACTTCATCAACGGCACCGGCTGGGACACACACAACGACGGCCAGCGCAACCAGCACATCCTCATCCAGCAGCTCGACCAGGCCCTCGCCACGCTGGTGCTGGACCTGGAGAAGAACCGGCTGCTGGACAAGACCCTCATCGTGGTGGCCACGGAGTTTGGCCGCCCCCCGGAGTTCGATGGCGGCGGCGGACGCGGCCACCAGGGCAAGACCTTCAGCATCGCGCTCGCGGGCGGCGGACTGAAGACCGGCCAGGCCGTCGGCGAGACCGACGAACTGGCGAAGAATCCCACCAAGCAGCCGATGTCCGTGCCCGACATGCACGCCACCATCCACTGCGCCCTGGGCATCAATCCCGCCAAGAACCTCTTCGACGGCCCCCGCCCCGTGCCCATCACCGACCGCGGCGAACCCGCGCGGCAGCTCTTCACCTGAGTCGTCCTGGAGTGCGGCGGCCGGCCGTGCCGCAAGCGTCCTCGCTTGCCCGGCGGCATGTCTCCCAAGGGCAAGGGGTGGCCGCTCTCCCCCACCCCGGCTCCCGCTGGGAGAGGGAGACACCTCGCCGCCCACCTGCGTAATCGTGGCGTGCTCTTGCCAACCCGTGCGGACGGCGTCGCCCCCCTACCCATGAACCTCCCGGCGCGCACCCTTGCCCCGGCGCGAATGGAGACGGCTTTGCCGAACCACTGGCGTGCTCGGGGCTCCCTCTCCTCCATGGAATGGAGGAGAGGGCCGGGGTGAGGGTGAACGGCTACGAAGGGCAGGCAAGTGCCATTCCGCCGTGCCCTTCGGATTCACGGCTCAAAACCTCATCTGCGTCCGTGCGCCCTGTTGCCCGCTGACGCCCCTTGCGCGTGGGCGCAAGTTGCCGTCAAATTACCGGACGACTCACCGGCATGAACCTGAAGCGCTCGCAACTCCACTTCACTCTGTTGGGCGTTCTTGCGCTGACTGCCCACCTCACGGCGGCCCCGATCCCGGCGGACCAGCTCAGCTTCTTCGAGTCCAAAATCCGCCCGGTGCTGGTGAAGTCCTGTTACGAATGCCACTCGGTCGAGTCCGGCAAATCCAAGGGCGGGCTCCTGCTCGACACGCGCGAGGGCGCCCGCACCGGTGGCGAACGCGGGCCGGCGGTCGTCCCCCGCGACCCGAAGAAGAGCTGGCTGCTCACGGCCATCGCCCACACCGACGCCGACCTCCAGATGCCGCCCAAGCAGGCGCAGTTGTCCAAGGCCGTCATCGCCGATTTCGAAGCCTGGATCAAAATGGGCGCACCCGATCCGCGCGAGGCCACAGGCAAAACCGTGGAACGTCCCCCCGTGGATTTGAAATCGGGCCGCGCGTTCTGGGCCTACAAAAAGCCCGTGCGGCATCAGCCGCCAGCCCCGAAGAATTCCACCTGGGCAAAGCGCGACCTGGACCGCTTTATCCTTGCGAAGCTCGAGGCGAGCCAGCTCGCGCCCTCGCCCGACGCCGACCCGGTGACGCTGCTGCGCCGACTTTACTTTGACCTCGTCGGCCTGCCGCCCTCGCAGGTGGCCGTGCTCGCCTTCGCGAAACGCGCCGCCGCGGGCGAGCTGGACGCGGCGCTCGCGGAGGAAGTGGATTCGCTCCTCAAGTCCGCGCGCTTCGGCGAGCGCTGGGGCCGGCACTGGCTGGACGTGGCACGCTTCGCCGAATCGAACGGCCGCGAGTCAAACCTCGCCTACCCGCACGCGTGGCGCTACCGCGACTGGGTGATTGACGCGGTGAATGCGGACCAGCCCTACGACCGCTTCCTCACGGAGCAGATCGCCGGCGACCTCCTGCCCGCGCAGGACGATGCGGCGCGCGCGCGTCAGTTGATCGCCACCGGCTTCCTCGCGTTCGGCGCGAAGGGGCTGAACGAAATGAACAAGGCCCAGTTCGCCGCCGACGTGGTGGACGAGCAGCTCGATGCCGTGACGCGCGCAGTGATGGCGAGTTCCGTGGCGTGCGCCCGCTGCCACGACCACAAATATGACCCGTTCGCGATGGAGGATTACTACGCGCTCGCCGGCATCTTCCAAAGCACCAAGACCCACTTCGGCACCTGGATTGACTCGGAGAACAACAACGGCGGCGAACTCATCCGCCTGCCGGACCTGCCGGGCCAGTTGATTCCGAACCAGCCCATTCCCGCCGCGCGCGTGACCGAGTTGAAGGCCCAGCTCGCCAAGCTGAATCAGGAGGAAAAGGACCAGGAGGCCAGACTGAAAAAGGCCTCCGCCGAGAAAAGGGATTTGAGCGGCGAAGGCTTCGAGCTCCTGCGCAACGCCATCCGCATCCTCTGGACGCGGGGCGGCGTCGTGGGCCAGCTCATGACGGTGGATGACTCGGGCCGCGCCCTGCCGATGGCCATGGGCGCGCTGGAGGCGAAGCAGGTGAAGGAGGCGCAACTGCTCGAACGCGGAGAACTCACTCGTCCCGGAAAAACTGTCCCCCGCGGTTACCCGCAGGTGATCGAACTAAGCTCGGTGCCGCCACCGCCAAAAGAGCAGAGCGGCCGCCTGGAATTCGCCCGCTGGCTCACCAGCCCCGAGCATCCGCTCACCGCCCGCGTGATGGCGAACCGCGTGTGGCATCACCTCTTCGGCACCGGGCTGGTGCGGACGGTGGACAATTTCGGTTTCACCGGCGAGCGGCCGAGCCACCCGGAGCTGCTCGACCAGCTCGCCTTGAAGTTTGTGGCGGGCGGCTGGTCGGTGAAGGCGCTCGTCCGCGAGATCGTGCTCTCCCGCGCCTACCGGCAGGCCTCCACCTATCGTGCCGAATCGTTTCAACGCGACCCGGAGAACCGCCTGCTCTGGCGCGCGAACAAACGCCGTCTCGATGCCGAGGCCATCCGCGACTCGATGCTCGCCGTGTCCGGCCAGCTAGACACTTCGCGCCGCCCTGGCTCGCTGGTGGCGGAACTCAGCAGCCAGTCCATCTCGCTCATTGGCTTCAACAAGGCCGTGCCCGCCGATCTCGACGGCTCGCTGCGCCGCTCCGTGTATCTGCCTGTGATCCGCGACCGCCTGCCCGACGCGCTCGAACTCTTCGACTTCGCCGAGCCGAGCATGGTCACCGGTGAACGTGAGGTCACGAACGTCCCCGTGCAGGCGCTCTACCTGATGAACGGCCCGTGGGTGCAGGCCCGGGCCGCGGCGCTCGCCCAGCGCGTGCGTCAGGAAGCGGCCACGCCCGTGGAGCAAATCCGCCACGCCTTCACCCTGTGCTTCAATCGCTCACCCGACACTTCGGAACTCAAGCTGGCGGAGAAGTATTTGGCCGCTGCCCGTGCCCAGGCCGGCAGTGGCCCGGCCGATGAAACAAAAATGTGGGCCGGTTATTGCCAGGCGCTGCTGGCCAGCGCGGAATTTCGGAACGCGGATTGAACTCAAGGAATGAAAAATATTTTTTAAAATGACACCTGATCTTCAACAGGAGTTCAACTCTCTCTCGTCGGCAGCGCGGCAGCTTCTCAAGGAAGTCCCCGCATCCGGGAGCTACCGGCGTGTGTTCTCCTTCTGGGTCATGCCCTCTTTCTCTCCATCGTGTCGCTGGGTGGTTTACTCACCACGGCCCTTAGCTAAGGGGAAGAAGCCGTTCGCTTCATACTCCACATGGAGAAGCGATCTCGACTGGGAGAAGTTCCGCAATCCGGTCGAAAGGATGAAGTATCCAACGAATGTAACGCCGACCATCGAAGAGGAAGTGATTGGGTTGGGTGAGAGCTTTGTGGAAGGTATAAAGCAACGTCTTTGCAACATACCGATACCCGTGGTTCTTTCTTCTCCGACAGTGATCGGATGCGACGGCACAAGTTTTGAGTTTGTTTACGACGAGTCATTCTTTGGCGCTGCTCTGCATTGGTGGGAGAACCAACCGGAGCAGTGGCAACCTTTCACAAAGGCAGTCATGCAGATCGCCAGCGATCTTGATGCTCAAAGGAAACGATTGAGCAAAGGCAGCGCAGGTTCGAAGTCCAACATTATGGAGCCGATCAACAATCGAGCGTTTCCGACATAGCCATGAACTCATTTCTGCCCCTCTCCCGCCGGGCCGCGCTTCAGTCACTCTCCTCCGGCTTCGGCTACCTCGCCTTCGCTGCCTTGGCCCAGGGGGCTGCTGCCGCTGGCGGGGCCGCCCGCACGACGCATTTTGCACCGCGCGCCAAACGCGTCATCTTCCTGTGCATGAGGGGCGGGCCGTCGCATGTGGACCTGTTCGACCACAAGCCCGAGCTGATCAAGCGCAGCGGCGAACCGGTCAGCCTGAGCCGCGATGCCCTCGGGGCAAAGCTGCTCGGGCCGATGCATCCGTTCCAGCAGCACGGGAAGTCCGGTCTGTGGATCGCCGATGTCTATCCGCAGATCGCGAAGCACGCGGACGACCTCTGCGTGATCAACTCGATGCACACCGACCTGCCGAACCACGCGCAGGCCTTCGGGCAGATGCACACCGGCAGCTTTCAGTTTGTCCGCCCGTCACTCGGCGCCTGGACGCTCTATGGCCTCGGCACCGGCAACGCGAACCTGCCCGGCTTCATCACGCTGAACCCGCCGGCGGACAATGGCGGCGCGCGCAACTATGGCAGCGCCTTTCTCCCCGCCGCCTGCCAGGGCACCAAGCTCGGCGGCAGCCAGTTGCCCGACTTGTATGCGGCCCTGATGAAGATTGACGCGCTGCCGGGGCCGCCGATGAAGAACATCGCGAACGACACGCTCCCGCGTCCGCTCCAGCGCGCGCAGCTCGACCTCATCCGCGGCCTCAATGAGCACAAGCTGGTTCGCGAGGTCCACCAACCGGAGGTCGAGGGCGCGATTGAGTCGTTCGAGCTGGCCTTCCGCATGCAGGACGAGGTGCCCGGCGTGCTGGACATGCGGGCGGAGCCTGAAAGCATCCGCAAGCTCTACGGCATTGGCAAGCAAGGCGATCAGTTCGCCCGGCAGTGCCTGCTCGCACGGCGGCTCGCCGAGGCCGGCGTGCGTTTCATCGAGATCACGTCGTCGGTGCATTGGGACCACCACAACCTCCTCAAGGACTCGCTTGCGAAATCCTGCGCCGCCACCGACCAGCCCATTGCCGCGCTGCTCACCGACCTCAAACAGCGCGACCTGCTCAAGGACACGCTCGTCATCTGGGCTGGTGAATTTGGCCGCACGCCTTACGCACAGGGTGCTGATGGCCGCGACCACAACAACAAGGGCTATTCACTCTGGATGGCCGGTAGTGGTGTGCGCGGCGGTTTCACCTATGGTGCCACAGATGAATTCGGCCACCAGGCCGTCACCAATCCCGTCCACATCCACGACTGGCACGCGACCATCCTGCACCTGCTCGGCCTCGACCACACGAAGCTGACCTTCAACTATGGCGGCCGCGATTTTCGTCTGACGGAGGTCTATGGGAATGTGGTGAAAGGCATTCTCACCTGAACGGCCTTTCGCCCTGAACTCGTTCTTCCCCTGTGCGGCTCAGCCGCCGGGTAGCACAGGCTACCAGCCTGTGCCGAGCGGCTACCAGCCGCTCG
>CAZCBE010000143.1:0-15978 GCA_964496695.1 uncultured Klebsiella sp. | reverse complement strand
CAAGTCGCCTTGCAGAAAGCGGCGAGAACTCGCCGCACTCCATACCGGTGCGCCGCACGGTTTGGCGCGTGAGCAACGCCACATTGCCCCCCTCCCCTTCGCGTCTTTGCGCCTTCGCGTCAAAAACGCTCGTCTTACAGCGATGCCAGAATCGCCTCCGCAGCCGCGCGGGGATTCGGCGCAGCGCAGATGGGCCGACCGATGACGAGCCAGCTTGCGCCAGCGGTGATGGCTTCCTTCGGCGTGAGCGTGCGTTTCTGGTCGTCGGCCTTGCTGTCAGCGGGCCGAATGCCCGGGGTGACAAGCTGGACGTGGTGCGGCAGAAATTGACGGAGGCCGCTGATCTCCAGCGGCGAGCAGACCAGCCCGCCCAGGCCGGCCTTGACCGCCAGATTCGCGAGCCGTTCCACCTGATTGCCCACATCATGCGGCACGCCCACCTCGTCGAGGTCGTTTGTGTTCAGGCTCGTCAGGACAGTGACGCCGAGCACCAAGGGCTGGGTCTTGCCCGTGCGGAGCGCCGCTTCCTCGGCGGACTTCTGCGCGGCCTGCATCATCGCCAGCCCGCCGCTGGTGTGAACCGTGAGCATCTGCACATCCAGGCGCACGGCGGCTTCCACTGCCTTGGCGACGGTGTTCGGGATGTCGTGGAACTTGAGGTCCAGAAACACCGACGCGCCAGTATCGCGGATGCGGCGCACGATGTCGGGGCCGGTGGCGACGAAGAGTTCCTTGCCCACCTTGAACGCACCCACCACGGGCGCAAGCTGCTGCACGAGGGCGAGCGCGGATTCGAGATGGGGCACGTCGAGGGCGACGATGATGGGATTGCGCGACTGGCTCATAGTTCAGCCTCCACACTACCGCAGGTTTCCGCACCGGCTACCAGAGAAACGACTTTTGCTCGGCGAGCATCGTGTCGCCGTCCCAAAGGGTGACGCGCCAGGCGGTGACGCCGCCGAGCAGGGTGTAGGCTTCCTTGTCGAGCGTCACGGCGGCCCACGCGCTGCCGGTCCAGCCGGGTTTGACGGTCGTTTCCAGGGTCTTGGGCTGGGCGGCGGCCTTGCCGCCACGGGTCTCGACGCGGAGGCGGAGGCTCGCGGATTTCGTTCCGCCCGCCGACCAGTTCACATCGAAGCGCAGCCCGCTGATCTCCTCGGGATTCTTGCGCAAGTGCGCCTGATACGCATCGCGCTCGAAGAGGCTGGGCGAGAGCGCGTGACGGCCTTCGCTGTCGAGGAAATGGGGCAGCACCTTGAGCACCTTGCCGCCGCCGGCGTGGGCGAAGGCGGCGCTGAGAAAAAGCAGAACGGCAACCAGGCCAGACGCGCTACGCATGGGCGCAGCATAATGAGCCGGGCGGTGAAGACAACGGGGATTTCGTGAGTGATTCGGAACGGGCCGGAACAGGTTTGTAGAAAACCTTCACGAATACTCGGTGGCCTTCGACTTCGACCGAACCGCGCACGGAGTCCCGGCTTTAGCCGGCGCGGCGTTCGACCGGCCATGACGCTGCGCACGAAGCGTTCCGAGAGCAGTTGCGTTCCACCGGCTGAAGCCGGGACTCCGTGCGTGGGGCATGCGGTGCGCGGCGGCGGCAAGCCGCCGGCACAAGGCCAGGCGGACAGGAGTGTCCGCCGCACGGGGATCACGCCAGCAAGCCCTTCAGCACTTCTCCATGCACATCGGTCAGGCGGAACTCACGGCCTTGGTATTTGAAGGTAAGGCGTTCGTGGTCGAGACCGAGGAGGTGCAGCACCGTCGCATTCAGATCGTGGACGTGGACGGGATGCTCCGCCGGGCTGAAGCCGAAGTCGTCTGTGCGGCCGTAGGTGGTGCCGCCCTTGATGCCGCCGCCGGCGAGCCACATCGTGTAGGCGTCCTTGTGATGATCGCGACCGGCGTTCGTGACCTTGCCATCGCCGTTAATCCCCTGCCGCAGCGGGGTGCGGCCAAATTCCGCGCCCCAAATGACCAGCGTGTCGTCGAGCAGGCCGCGCGACTTGAGATCCGTGATGAGGCCGGCCATGCCCTGGTCCACGTCGCGGCACTTGGCCGGCAGGCGCGTGGCGATGCCGGAGTGATGGTCCCAGTCGGCGTCGTAAAGCTCCACCACGCGCACGCCGCGCTCGATGAGCCGCCGCGCGAGCAGGCAGTTGTTCGCGAAGGACGCCGCGCCCGGCTTCGCGCCGTAGAGGTCGAGGACGGACTTCGGCTCGCGGGAAATATCCATCAGCTCCGGCACGCTGGTCTGCATCTTGAAGGCCATCTCGTATTGGCTGATGCGCGTGGCGATCTCGGGATCGCCCACGTCGGCAAGCTGGCGTTCGTTGAGCGACTTCACGGCGTCGAAGACGCGCCGCCGGTCGTCCTGCGACTGGCCCTTGGGATTGCTGAGGAAGAGCACCGGATCACCGCTGGAGCGGAACTGGATGCCCTGATAAACGCTGGGGAGAAAGCCATTCGCCCACAGCGACGTGCCCGCGCCACCGAGCGGGCCGGAGAGCAGCACGGTGTAGGCGGGCAGATCCTGATTCTCCGTGCCGAGACCATAGGTGACCCACGAGCCGAAGCTGGGCCGGCCACCGCGCCCGAAGCCCGTGTGCAGGAACATCTGCGCGGGCGCGTGGTTGATCTCCTCCGTGTGCAGTGTCCTCACGATGGCGATGTCATCCGCGACCTTCGCCAGATGCGGCAGCAACTCCGAGAGTTCCTGCCCGCTGCGCCCGTGTCGCGCGAACTTAAACTTCGTCCCCGCGAGCTGCATCTTGCCACCGATGAACGCGAAGCGCCGGCCTTTCAGCAGCGACTCCGGGCAGTCCTGGCCGTCGAGCTTGATCAACTCCGGCTTGTGATCGAACAAATCGAGCTGCGACGGCGCGCCGATCATGTGCAGGAAGATCACGCGCTTGGCCCGGGGCGCGAGCATGGGGTGCTTGGGAACCAACGGGCTTGCCGGGGCGGCGCTCCCCTGCCCTCGCAGCAACGACGCGAGCGCGAGCGACCCGACGGTGAAGCCGGCGCGCTGGAAAAACTGGCGGCGCTGGAGGAGATCGAGATGGGTGACGGGCGGCGGCATAAGTAAGTTCAGTTGGGCGCGATGGCCGGCAGTTCCCCGCACAAATCCAACGCCTTCAGCGCCTGCACGGTGGCGATGTAGGTGATGTAGTGGTAATTGCCGCGGTAGAGCGAGTGCATCCACCAGCGACCGCTCACGCGCTGCTCGCCCTTCAGCCAGGCCAGCGCGCGCTGGATGCGCGGGTCGGACGCGGGCACGTTGCTCTGGCGCAGCAGCACGACGGCGAGCGCGGTCATGTAGGCATCGCTCTCGGGCTTCGCCGCGTCCGGCAGATTGGTGATGAGGTTCACGACGAACGGGCTCATCTCGAAATGCCATGCTTCCAATGACGACATGTCGCGCACGCTCCAGCCGCCGTCGGCGTGCTGCTTTGAGGTGAGCAGCGCCAGCGCGGCGTCACGCTCCTTCGCCGAAACGAGTTCGGGCAAGTAGTGCGCGAGCTGGAGCTTCAGGATGCGGTCGAAGTCGTTCTTCGGAGCGGAGGTGCGGAGCCAGGTCTTCAACTTGGCCACGCGGGCCAGAAGCGCCTCGTCCTTGAGCCCGGCCAGCCAGCCCGGGGCGGCGGTGATCGCGCGGGCGGCCTGCAGGCTCAGCTCGAAGTCGGTGGTGATGTGCGGGATCTCCACCTCGCCGTGGCTGACAAACGCGCCGTTCTCGGACTGCCGCTCAAACATGTCGCGCAGCGAGCGCTCGGTGGCTTCGGAGATTTTGCCGTTGAGATGCCGGTCCCATTCCGCCAGGCCGAGGCTGCGCCACACGCTGTAAAAGGTGCTGGGATAGTGCTTGTGGCCGGTCTTCGTCGCGGTCTCCTTGATCGGCTTGACCTCCTTCGGCACGGAATTGGCAAAGTCTGCGAGCACCTCTTCGCTCGGCTTGCCGAACTGGCGCGTCCAAGCCGTGCGCTCGCTGAGGTAAGGGCCGGTGGTGTGGCAGTTGACACAGGACTTCTCGCGCACCCAGCTCACTGCGCCGTCCTCCAGATACTGCACCGCCGCCTTCACCGACTCGGGGCTAAAAGCCTTCACGCGTGGCTCATCGGCCGCGGGGAGGCTCACGCGGATGTCGCCGGAGAGGTATTGGTGGGTGGGCTTGGGTTTGGGCTGGGCGCGCGCAATGTCAGAGAAAGCGAGGAAGACGCTGGCTGACAAGGTGAAGGTTAGCCGGGCGACGGTGGTAGTTCGATGGAAGAACTGGAGGCGTTGCATGAGGTTGAGACGAAGGACGGGGTTCATGACAGGTCGAATGCCAACCGGCCAAATCCAAAGGACGAAAGCGACGAAACAGGAAAGAAGGTCACGCGATTATCACCGAGCACGCTTTCGCCACACGCTTGGTTCACCGGAGGTGAACAACTTGAATAGCCGTGGGTGAAACCCACGGTAGCCATGCCCCAAATGATCCGACCCCGCAGGGGTCGAACCACTCGCGCTTCATTCCAGATACTATTCATCGAATTCAATGCCTGCCTCGGTCAGCAGCCGTTTGTATTCGTCCACAAACGACTCGTGCCGGTGGTGTTCTTCCTGGCCTTTGATGTATTCCGTCAAGCGATCCTTCTCGCCGAGAGAATGGGTGAACGCCCCATACCCGTCCTGCCAATGATCGAATTCCACGAACACCCCGTTTTCCTTTATCCACAGCGCGCTGGCGACTTTGATGGCCTTGATAAAGTCGGACAATGCCACGGTTGGATGCAGGCTGGAGAGGATGTGGACGTGGTCCTCGACCCCGTTGATGCGATAGAGATGCCCCTGTTTGTTCTTGATGATGCCCCAGATGTAGCGAAACAAATCTTCGCGCCGGGACAGCGTCAACACGCGTTCCCGATGTTTGGTCGAGAAGACGATGTGGTAGATGATTTGTGTGTAGGTGGCCATGTTGTGCGGGTCACAGTTCCATGCCAGCGGTTTGGCGCAGCAAGAGTATCAAGTCTGCTTCGTTCCACCCGTGGGCACTGGCGGGTTGGTTCAACCCCTCCGGGGTTGAGCCTTTTCCGGTCGCATTCCGTGGGTTCCACCCACGGCTATTCACATTTGGCCCCTCCGGGGCCGGGATAATGGAGGCAGGAACTTGCATGGCATCAGCCTTTGGAAATCGTTTCGTCGAGGTTCAGCAGCGCCGCCGCCACGGCATACCACGCGGCGAATTCCTCGGCGGTGATGCCTGCGGGCAGTTCGAACTTGCCGACGAACTCCTTCGCGGTCTTCGCATCGGTCGCGCGCGCCTTGCGCTCGGCGGAGAGCAGATTGGACAGCGTGGCCAACTCGTCGGTGCGAGGGGCGCGGCCGGTGGCGAGGCGGAAGGCGTGGGTCAGGCGCGCGTCGGTCTGGGCCGCGGGCTGCTCGGTCAGCACGCGTTTCGCGAAGGCCATCGCGGCTTCGACATAGACGGGGTCGTTCATTAGCGTGAGCGCCTGTAGCGGAGTGTTCGAGCGTGGGCGCTTCACGCGGCAGGCCATGCGGCTGTTGGCGTCGAAGTTCACGAAGCTCGGATACGGTGCACCGCGCTTCCAGATGACGTAGAGGCCGCGCCGGTATTTCTCGTCACCTGGGCTGACCACGTAGTCGTAACGCTGGCCGCCGACCTTCACCCAGAGGCCGTCCGGCTGATACGGGTGGATGGGCGAACCGCCGAGCTTGGGATTGAGCAGCCCGGCGATGGCCAGCGCGTTGTCGCGAATGGTCTCGGCGTCGAGGCGGTGGCGCGGGCCGCGCGCGTAGAGGAGGTTTTGGTCGTCGCGTGTGAACAGCTCCGGCGTGACGCGCGAGGACTGCTGATAGGCCTGGCTCAACACGATGGTCTTGAGCAGCCGCTTTATGCTCCACCCGTTGTCCATGAACTCGACGGCGAGCCAGTCGAGCAGTTCGGGGTGCGTGGGCAGCTCGCCCTTGATGCCAAAGTCTTCCGGCGTGGTGACGAGACCGTGGCCGAAGAGTTCGGCCCACCAGCGGTTGACGACCACGCGGGCGACGAGCGGGTTCTCGCGGCTGACCAGCCAGCGGGCGAGGTCGAGGCGGGTAGGAGCCGGCGTGAGGAGGCTCTGGCTTGGCTCTGAATTTGGCGTGAGCCTCCTCACGTCGGCTGCTACAGGTTGGAGTGGATGCAGCACGGCAGGCACATGCGGCTCCACTTTGTCGCCGGGAGTGCGGAACTCGCCGCGTTGGAAGACGGTGCTCATCCGGGGCGAGACCGCGCTCATGACGAGCGTGGTGGGGGCCTTGAGCTTGCGCAGTTCGGCCTCGAGGCGGGTCTTCTCCTGGGTGAGCCGGGCAAGCTCCGAATGGTCCTTGAGCCGGTAATCGGTGATGGCCTGCTGCTGCTTGGCGGTGCGCTTAGCGGCGGGAGTGCCTAGCGCGTCGCTCAACTCCGCCGGCAGGGCTTGGCCGCCGGCATTGCCGACGAGCGCGCTCAGGCGCAGCCGACCAATGGTGCGGCTGGCACCGAAGTTCTGCTCCAGCTTGAACCGCAGCACGGTGCCCTCGGCAAAGCCCAGCGGCTCGCGCGTCTCGAGCACGGCCCAATGCGCTTCATGAAAGCGGGGGTTGATGGCCCAGCCGCCCTTCGCGTTGTTGTCGGTGGCAAGCAGATTGGCCACGGGGAAATTCGCCTGCGAGAACGAGGCGCGGGCGGCGCTGAATTTCACCGACTGGGAAGACTCCGGTTTGCTCGCGGAGCTGGCGGTCACCGTGAAATTGTTGAGCACGAAGTTGGGCCGCTGGGCGTCGCCGCGACCGGGGCCTTTGCCGGGGAGCGAGTCATCCGTGAGCGTCTCCAGCTTGAGGGCGCGGATGCCGGTCAGCTTGGTGCGGACTTCGATGACGTAGGTGTCCTTGTCCGGTGCCGGCTCGCCGCTGATGAGCACGGATTTGTCCGGCAGCACCTCGTGGGTCGCCCCGCCGGCAGACTCGAAGGCGGCGACCTCCAGCAGGCTTTCCTGCGGGGCGGTGGTGAGCATTTTCGCGAGCGAAGCCTCCCATTCCGACTGACCGGCACCCGCGTTCTTTTCAATCGCGGCGATCTGCTCGGCCACCGCCGCAAGCTGCGTCTGGACGCGCGCCCGCTGGCCCGAGGCGGAGGCGTCCGTGAGTTCCAGGGTCGGGCCCTTGAACTGGATCGAGCCGGGAACCTTGGGATTGGTGCGGTCGGCTTCGAGCGCGGTGCTGTTGAAGAAGGCGAAGAGTCCGTAGTAATCCCGCTGCGAGAAGGGGTCGTATTTGTGGTCGTGGCACTGGGCGCACTCGAGCGTCGCGCCAAGCCAGATCATGCCGAGGGTGTTCACGCGGTCATGGATCTGGTTCACGCGCGTCTCCTCGGGATCGGTGCCGGCCTCGACGTTGGTCGGCGCGCTGCGATTGAAGCCGGTGGCAACCTTCTGCGCCTCGGTGGCGTTGGGCAGCAGGTCACCGGCGAGCTGCTCAAGGGTGAACTGGGTGAAGGGCATGTCCGCGTTGAGCGCGTTCACCACCCAGTCGCGATACGGCCAGAGGTCGCGGAAATCGTCGCGCTGGAAGCCGTGCGAGTCGGCGTAGCGGGCATAGTCAAGCCAGGGGCGCGCCCAGCGGACGCCGAACTGGTCGGAGGCGAGGAGCTGGTCCACCAGATTTTCGACGGCTTGCTGCGTGTTGCGTGTTGCGTGTTGTGTGAAGGCATCCACTTGCTGCGGCGTGGGCGGGAGGCCGATGAGGTCGAGGTAGAGCCGGCGGGCGAGAATTTCAGGCGGGGCGGCGGGCGAGGTTTGGAGACCTTCCTTTTGCAGACGCGCGAGGACAAAAACGTCGAGGGGATTGCCGATTGCCGACTGCCGATTGCCAATTGTGGGGACAGCCGGGCGCACCGGTTTCACATAGGCCCAGTGTTTCGCAGTCTGCAGATGGTCCGGCCACTCGGCTCCCGCTTCGATCCAGGCCTTGATCAAATCCGTCTGCGATTTGGGGAGCGGTTCGCCCCGGCTGGGCATGACATCATCGTGGCCTTTCGGCAGCGTGATGCGGCGGTAGAGTTCGCTCTTGGTTGCGTCGCCCTTGACGATGGTGCCTGAATTTTTGAAGGCCAGTTCGCGCGTATCAAGACGGAGCTTGCCCTTCTGCAGCTTGGCGTCGTGGCATTCAAAGCAGGCGCGCTGGAGAACCGGGAAGATTTCGCGGGAGAAGTCCACCGCGGTGGCGGGCAGGGTCGCCAGCGTGAGCATCACCCAGAACGACAGCATGGGCGAGACCGGCAAGGCAAATCGGGCAGCGGACATCGTGGTGATTTGGACGTTGGAAAGGGGAGCGGAGTTGCAGAAGAATTCCCAGCCCAATCTCGGCCCGTAAAATGCGAAGGCCGCCTTGCGGCGGCCTTCGTCGAGTCAGAATTGCAGCTTGCCGTGATCAGTCCACGAAGGACATCTCATTGGCGAGGAGGAGCATCTGGGCGTATTTTTCCCAGGTGTCGAGGGGCTTCTGCTGGCCGGCATTCGGGCCGCCAAAGCCGCCGCGAGCCGTCCAGCGAGTGGCCGCCTGGCCGCCCATCTGGCCCGTGGCCATATTGGGATTCATCGCCGGAGCACCGGCCGGAGTCGCAGGCGCACCGAAGGGCGTCATGGCGGGCATCGCTGCTGCGGCCATGGAGCCGGTGGCCGCAGCCGCGCCGACGCGCAACTCGGGGTTCCAAGTGAAGGTGTCACCGATGGCATTGCCCCGGCCACCGTTGTCCACGATGAAGTCGATGGTATCGCCCTTCTTCACTTCGAGCTTGGCAACCTTGGTGTCCATGCTGCGGTTGTTGCCAGTGAGCGTATACGGCCCCTGCTGGCCAGTGCGGCTGTGAACGATGTAGCCGGTGACGCCGTCGCCAGCCGAGCCCCGAGGCTGGGCGAGCGTGCCATCCACACTGAGGGTCGCGTCCGCCGGCGCGGTGAAGCGCCGGATGACCGACACGGTGCCAACGGTGCCGCCGTCAGCCGTCAGGCGGATGCCCGCGAGCCGGCTGTTGGTGCCGCCGTCATAATGGCCGGACGCCGCCGCCATATTGTTCATGCGCATGCCACCGCCGGCACCGGAGACATAATTCGGCATCTTGAAGAAGGACACCTGCCGGGTCTTGGCGTTGTATTGGCCGTAGCCATACTGCCAGATAGGCTTGGCGTCGCTGCCCTTCACGCCGGACTGGTCTTCGAGGAACTTCATGCCGATCTTGGTCTCCAAGGCACTGGGCATGCGCTGGAAGCAGATTTCATAGAGCATCTCGATGCGCTGTTCCTCGTCCACCTTGTTCTTCACGTCTTCACGATGCACGATGCCCCGCGCGAGTTCCGCGACGAACGGGCTGTTCATGAGGTAGAGCGCCTGCTGCGGCACGGTGGAGCTGAAGCGCATCCCGGTGGTCGCATCCGGGTTGGCAAAGTCAAACGTGCGATACAGCGAGGAGAGGTTGCCGCGGTCAATGTAGCCGTAGAGCGTGCGGCGGTAGGGATTCTCGGAATAGCCGAGCGGGTTCGCCCCTTCCGGCGTGATCTTCACCGGGCGGCCACCCATCGTCGGATCCAGCTTGCCGCTGACGGCCAGCAGGGAATCGCGGAAGCCTTCGAAGTCGAGGCGGCGGCGGTTCATCTTCCAGACGTAGAGGTTGGCAGGGTCGGTGATCAAGGGCTTGGCGCGGTCTTCACTGCTCTGCATGTAGGTCGCCGACATCATGATGTATTTATGCAGGGCCTTGACCGACCAGTTGTTCTCCATCACCCAGGCGGAGAGATAGTTGAGCAGTTCCGGGTGCGTCGGGTCATCCGCACGGACACCAAAGTCCGTCGGAGTGCGGACCAGCGCGCCACCGAAGTGGTTCATCCACGCGCGGTTGATGAGCACGCGGGCGGTGAGCGGGTTGTTCTTGCTCGCGATTTCCTCGGCCAGTTCGGCCCGACCGCTGGTCTTCGCATTGAAGGGCTTGCGGTTGGGGTTCAGCACCTCGATGAATTGGCGCGGAACCTCGGGGCCCGGATTGTTGGGCATGCCCTTGAGCAGCACCTTGGCGTTGCGCGGGGTGCCGTCACCGACGGCCATCGCACGGGCTGGAGCGCCCGGATGGGTCACTTCAAGCTGGTCCATTCTCAAGCCGAACTGGGCCAGTTCCTGATTGCGGATGGCCCCGTTGTTGAAGCCAGCCAGACGGTCGTAGGTCAGATTGACTGGCGATCCAGTTCCGTAGAACACCTGCCGGAGCTGTTCCTGCGCCGGATCGGCCAGCTTCTTGAGCACGGGATCACTGTCTTCCTTCTTTTTCTTGGAATCCAAGGTGATCGCGCTGACCCACGCCTTCTCGGCGTCTAGGAACAGCTTGGCATAACGCTCGGCCACAATCCGCATGTTGGACACCGGCGTGGAAAACATCTTGGCGACGATGGGATTAAGGCCCTTCATCGGTTCGCCGTCCTTGCTCATATACTTCGCCGCAAGTTCCTTGCTCTTGGCCGCAAAGTCCTTGTCAGAAAGTTTGTCGTCCTCGACGAGCTTCGCGTAGTCGTGCCACGGGACGAAAATGGGATCGTTGGGCTTGTTACGCTGGCTCAGGTAACGCTTCCACGGACCGGCAACCTCAAACTGCAGCTTCGTGGCCGTTTCAAACCGCTGCTGGCCGGCGCGACCATCGAACATGTAGTTGGTGTTGCCGAGGTTAGCATAGTGAACCGCGAGCAGATATTCCATGGTCTTGGCCTTGGCCTCGCCCACATAGGAACCGAGCTGCGACTGGCGGAAGCCTTCCTGATCCGCCTCGACCTTGGCCTTCTTGGCCAGGTAATCGCGATATTGCGCGGTGTCCTCAACCTTCACGATCACGGGCTTGGTCGTCGCGTCGGCGCTGCTGTCGAACACGCCGTAGAGCGAGTAATAATCCTTCGTCGGGATCGGGTCGAACTTATGGTCATGGCAGCGGGCGCAATACACGGAGAGCGACATCGTGCCGCGGGTGACCACGTCAATGCGGTCGTCAATTCGCTCCTGTGCGTTGTTCACCGCCCGGTTGAGAGTGATGAAGCCCAGCGCCGCGAGATTCTTGGGCTCGGCCCCGGGCATGCAGTCGGCCGCGATCTGATACTTGAGGAACTTGTCGTAGGGCATGTCCTCGTTGATCGCGTTCACCACCCAGTCGCGGTAGGTGTAGGCGTGCAGGAGGCGGTTGTCGCCCATGCGGTTGTTGCCGCCACCGCCGCGCGTGTCCGCGTAGCGGGCGATGTCGAGCCAGTAGCGGCCCCAGCGCTCGCCGTAGTGCGGCGAGGCGAGCAGCTTGTCAATCAGCTTGGGCCAGGCGTCCTTGGACTCGTCGTTCACGAAGTCCTCGGCTTCCTTGACGGAAGGCGGCATGCCGAGCAGGTCGAAATACGCGCGGCGGACCAGCGTCCATTTGTCCGCGTTCGGGGACGGGAACATGCCCTTCTCCTCCAGCTTGGCCAAGACGAACTGATCAATCTCGTTTTGAATCCAGGTCTTCAGATGCGCCTTGGGCGTGGGGGGCACCGGCTTCACGACCGGCTGAAACGCCCAGTGCTTCTTGGCCTTGGCCAGATCTTCATCCGTCTTCAGCATGGCCGCCGCCTTGCCGCTGCGCGGATCGGGCGCACCCATGCGCACCCAGTTCTCGAAGTCCGCGATGACCGAATCCGGCAGCTTGTCCTTCGGCGGCATCTGCAGGTTCGGGTCGGTGAACCGGACAGCCTTGATGATGAGCGAGCGGTCCGGCTGGCCGGCAACCAGGCCCGGCCCGGTGGAGCCGCCCTTGAGCAGGCCGGCCTTCGAGTCAAGCTGCAGGCCGCCCTTGATCTTGGCGTCCTTGTCAGCGCTGTGGCACTTGTGGCAGTGCTCGATCAACGCGGGCCGGATCTTGGCCTCGAAGAATTCGTTCTCCTCCGGCGTAAGCGGCTTCTCCTGCGCGAAGAGCGGCGCCGTGAACGAAGCAGCGGTCAACACCGCTGCAAATTTCAGCATGGATTTCATAGGCATCTCTGACTGTGCTCGCTGACCAATTCCAATTTAACCCGGCTGCAAACTAAAGGCCGGGCGCGTGGTGAAACACGCGCCCGGCTTGGTTTCACCAAAAGAGCTTAGGCGAAGATGGACTTCACCGGCTGGGCACCCGACACGTCGGTCAGGCGGAAGTCGCGGCCGCCCGAGCGGAACGTGAGCTTCTCGGAGTCAAAGCCAAGCGCGTGCAGGATGGTCGAGTGGAACTCATGCACATGCACCTTGTTCTCGACTGCGGCGCTGCCGAGTTCATCGGTGCTGCCGTAAGCCTGACCACCCTTGATGCCGCCGCCGGCGAGCCAGGAGGCGAACGCCTTGGCGTTGTGCGTGCGGCCACCAGGACCGTCTTCCGTGGAGCTGCGACCAAACTCGGTGCTGGACGCCACGAGCGTGTCCTTGAGCAGACCGCGCTGCTTGAGGTCCTGCAGGAAGCCGGCGATGGGCTTGTCAATCGCACCGGCGCGGGCCTTGCCAGCGGTGGCAATGCCGGCGTGCATGTCCCAGCCGCCGTTCCAGCACTGGACGAACTTCACACCCCGCTCCAAGAGACGGCGGGCGATGATGAACTGGCGGGCCTGCGTGGCCATGCCGCGATCCATCGAATCCGCACCGTAGAGCTTCAGGACGTGCTCGGGCTCCTTGCTCATGTCGAAGGCCTCGGTCGCATCGGTCTGCATGCGATAGGCGAGTTCGAATGACTGGATGCGCGCGTCGAGCTGGCCGTCGGACTGGCGCTTCTGCTTGTGAATCTCGTTGAGCTTGCTCAGGAGGTCGAGCTGCTGGCGCTGCTCGGCGCTGGAGCCGATGAACTGGCTCTTGATGTTCTCGATGATCTGCTCAATGCGCGTGTTGGTCGGGTCCACGTAGGTGCCCTGATACGCACCCGGCATGAAGGCCGACTGCCAGTTCACGTTGCCCGCGCTGGGGAACCCGCCGGGGTTCATCGCGACGAAGGCCGGGAGGTTCTGGTTGTCCGAGCCGAGGCCGTAGGTGACCCACGCGCCGATGGAGGGCTTGGGCAGGCGGAAGTCGCCCGTGGTCATGATCTTCGTGGCTTCCTCGTGCGCCGGCACGTCGGTCCACATGGAGCGGATCACGCACAGGTCGTCCGCGCACTTGGCGGCCAATTCCGGCCAGATCGAAGACATCTCAAGGCCGCCCTGGCCCGATTTGGTGAACTCGAACTGCGTCGGGAGGAGCCGGCCGCGGCCCATGCCACCGCCGCCGCCCGCCGTCTTGCCTTCATTCTTGTTCAGCTCGGGCTTCGGATCCCAAGTGTCAATGTGCGGCTGCGCACCGCTCTGATAAATATGGCACACGCGCTTGGCCGTGCCGGGGAAGTGGGGGGTCTTGGGCGCGAGCAGGCCGCCGGCGGCCTGGCCCTTCGCTTCGTCCGCCATCAGGGAGGCCAGCGCGAGCGCGCCGAACCCGGTGCCCACGCGGTTCAGGAAGTCGCGCCGGGTGGCGTAGAGGTTGGGGTTTAGCTCTTGGCCAGGATGTTTGCCGCAGTTCCAGAACATATGCTCGTGTAGTTTAAGTTACTCGTTCGTCAGGTCAGACGGCGGCCGCTGGCGCCTTGTTCACTGCCCGTCTCACCCATACTTTTGCCGGCTCCCGACAAATCTAACAACTTTTTTTCTCCCGCTTTTGCTCGAAGCTTGTCTTTTGGGTCTTCCGGGTGATTATGCCCCTGTTGCGATGAAATCCGCCCTGCTGATTGATGACGACCCCATCGTCCGCAAGGTGCTTTCCAAGACCCTTTCCGCCGCCGGCTGGACCGTCCACGAGGCCAAGGATGGGGAGGAAGGCATCCAAGCCGCCCTTCAGCACCGCCCCGACGCCGTCATCTGCGATCTCCTCATGCCCCGCTGCAACGGCTTTCAGGTCTGCCGCGCACTCCGGGAGAAGGCCACCGAACTGCCCGGCATCAAGATTATCGTTACCAGCCACCGGGATTTCGCCACCGACCGGCTCAACGCCTTCGAATCGGGTGCCGACCATTACCTCGTCAAGCCCATCCTCGCCGAGGACATCCTCCGATTGCTGAAGGGCAAGGCCACCGCCGCCGCCGATCCCGCCAGCCCGGCCGGCACCCCGGTCCCCGCCGCCGAACTGCCCGCTGGCAACCTGCTTCGGTTCTGGGGCGTCCGTGGCTCCATCCCCACCCCGGGCCCCGGCACCGTCTTCTACGGCGGGAACACCACCTGCGTCGAGGTCCGCGCCGACGGCCAGCTTATCATTCTGGATTCCGGCTCCGGCATTCGCCTGCTGGGCCAGCAACTGGTGGAGGAATTCAAGGGCCGCTCCCTCGAACTCTCCCTCCTCCTCACCCATACCCACTGGGACCACATCCAGGGTTTCCCCTTCTTCGCCCCGGCCTACGTGCCGAACAACAGCGTCCGCATCACCGGCTACGAAGGCTACCGGAAGGGCTTGGAAAGCACCCTGGCCGTGCAGATGGAGAGCACCTACTTCCCCATCGGCCTGCGCCAGCTCCCCAGCAGCATCAGCTTTCTGGAACAGCGCGAGATGGAGTTTCAGATCGGCCCGGTCCGCATTCGCACCATTTTCGCCAATCACCCCAGCGTCTGCGTCGGCTACCGGCTCGATACCAGCACCGGTTCCGTCGCCTTCCTGCCGGACCATGAATCCTACGCCCGCATGCGCCTGCACCCGCGAGCTGGCGGCGGCAAGGGTCAGGAAACTCAGGACTACTGCCGTGCCGAAGACCAGAAGCTGATCGAGTTCCTGCGCGATGTGGATGTCCTCATCCTCGATTCTCAATACGACGAGGCCGAATACCAGACCCACATTGGCTGGGGCCACAGTTGCTACGAGGACAGCGTCGCCACCGCCCTGGCCGCTGGCGCACAACGCCTCTTCCTCTTCCACCACGACCCCACCCACGACGACGCCCGCGTCTCCCGCATGGTCGGTCACGCCCGGGAAATCGTCGCCAGCCACCACGGCACCTTGATCGTGGAAGCCGCGCGCGAGGGCTTGGAAGTCCCCTTGCTCCTGCCAAAACCAGCCTGACACGCCCCGGTCAGACCCCGTGGGGTGAGAATTCGCGGAGCAAAGCTTCGTGCCGTAAACCCCAGAACCGGTTGAGATTCGGATGTTGGATCAGGATCAGGATTCCGAGCAGGAGCCGCCGCTCAGGTCTTCCTGCTCGCAATCCTGATCCTAATCCTGCTCCTCCCTTGGCTCTCGGTTGATGGAGGTTTCCTGTTCCATTTGGATCTGCTCCCGGACCATGAACCGGAAATGTGCAAAATCCTTGGCCGTCAACCAGCACATTGCCCGGCTCATACCAACTACGAGAATAGTTTGGTAAGACGAACGCGCCCCTGACTTCACGGCCGTTCTCCCTCACCCCGGCCCTCTCCCGCTGGGAGAGGGGGCCACGTAGCCCGGTGCGGTTAGCAGCGGTGCATCGCTTGGACACGTTGCGGCCGAGGATTCTCCCTCGCCCAGCGGGAGAGGGCCGGGGTGAGGGAGAACGCGTTCAATCGCCCACCGCAAGGATTCGACCAGTGTATTCCCGTAATTGGTATCAGGGGGGAAATCATCCCCCATGATTCAATGCCCTATGTTTCTGTGAACTTCTTCACCTACCCATGAACCTCCCGGCGCGCACCCTTGCCCCGGCACGAATGCATACGGCCTCGCCGAACCACTGGCGTGCTCGGGGCTCCCTCTCCTCCATGGAATGGAGGAGAGGGCCAGGGGAGAGGAGGTGCGTCACATCAAGGCCCGTTCGGAGCTGGTCGAAGCGCCCCTCTCCCCGGCCCCGCTCCTGCGTCGCAGGGCGAGGGAGACAGCGGTGCGTCGTGGCAGGAATGCGGTCGCGATCTCGCTGCCGGCCACTGGTCCCGGCACGAAGGGGAGGTTCAAGGGCTGAAA
>CAZCBE010000142.1:0-16291 GCA_964496695.1 uncultured Klebsiella sp. | reverse complement strand
GCCTCGCCGTTCCGTCCGGCCAGTGGCCGGACGGCACAGGCTGGTAGCCTGTGCTGCCCATTCCCACTTCGGAGTTCGGTTTCAAGCAATCCACCCGCAACGCGGTGGCTGCAAGCCACCGGCACGGCGTTCAGGGGCTCATCGCACGAAGCTTTCGTTCGGCGAATTCTCCATGGACCAGGGGAGGAGCAGGATTAGGATTAGGATTACGAGCAGGAAGCTCTGAGCCGCGGGTGATACGGGACAGGAGTGTCCCGCTCACGGGAGCAGCACGGGGCGCGGCGTCACGAGGGCGCGGAGCTGGGGCACGTCGAATTGCTCCAGGAGGCCGAAGCAGAAGAGTTCCGGCTGGCGGTCCACGCCGATGTTCAGGGTGATGATGTCCTTCAGGCTGGCGAGGGGCTGACGGAGTTCGAGGCCGGCGATGGCCTTCTCCTCGAGCGCCGCGGCCACGGTGGCGAAGATGCTCGCGCGCGGGCCGATGCTGATCACGGTGACGGGGCCGAGCTTGCGGTCGGTGGCGAGCCAGCGCGCGGCGGCGGTCAACTGGCTGGCCTGCAGGCCCAGCGGGCGGTCGCCCACGGCGGCCACGAGCAGCGCGAAGAGGAAGTCCTTCTGCGCAATGCGTGACTCGCCGAAGTAAAACGGGTCCACGATCACCACGCGTTTGCCCTCGGCGAGCAGCTTGTCCACATCGGTGGCCAGGGTCTTGCGGCCGCCTTCGCCCACGAGGAGGACGGTTTCGAGCGGCACGCCTTTCGTCAGTTCGATGGCCGGCACGGTCCACGCGTCGCCCATCCGCAGGCGCCAGGAGGTCACGGTGAGGTCGTTGGTCGTCTCGCGGGCGGCGAGCTGGGCGGTCACGGTGTAGTGCTTGGCGTGGACGACGCCGCCGAGGAAGCCGCGCTGCGTCTGCTGCCACTTGCCCAGCGTGGCGGGCGTGAGCGGATGGGTGTCGCCGCGCGGGAGGTCTTTCGCCAGGGCGAGCGCGAGCTGATTGAAGTCGAGGTTGCCGGCGGGGAGGGGCACGTTCAGGTCTTCGTTCTTCTTCACTTCGCCCTCGGTGGGGAGTTCCTTCGCGTCGAACTTGGCGTCACCGGGGAAGAAGTTGTCCCCGAGCATGCGGTAGAAGACCTCGCGATTCTCCTGCTCGTAGTTGTGGGTGCCGGGCACGAGGTTGCTGTGCCAGCGGAGCTTGGCGTCCGCCTTGAAGAGCTTGAAGACCGGCTGGGCGGCGTCGAGGAGCGGCTGGAGCGCGTGGCCGGTGGCGAAGCAGCACTGGTCCTTCGCGTTGAAGGTCAGCAGCGCGCCGCGCGGGGCGAGCATGGCGGTGAGATGCGCGTAGTCCACCACGGTGGCGAGGTCGCTGGGGGTCTGCTCGGAGTCGCCGAGGTCGGAGAAGTTCCGGGCGCGGGTGCGGAAGCTGGAGTAGCCGGCGACGGGGTTCGCGAGCGTCACGCGGGTGTCGAGCGAGCTGATGAAGATGGTCTGCCAGCCGCCGCCGGAGAGGCCGCTCACGGCGACGCGCGCGGGATCGGCCTCGGGCAGCGCGAGCAGGATGTCCAGGCCGCGCGACATGGAGAGGTAGAAGGGGGCGATGCCGCTGGAGCCGCAGAGGTCGAGCTGGTTCATCGCGTAGTGGCCGAAGCCCGGGGTGCTGAGCTGGCCCATGCCGACCCATTCCAGGTTGAGCGAGATGACGCCGCGCTTGGCGAGGTTGATGCAGCGGATTTGCTTGTAGGGCGCGGCCTTGCCGTCCTTGCGGTCGTGGCCGTTGACGGCGAGGTGGACGGGCACCTTGCCGGAGAGTTTCTCGGGGAGGTAGAGCAGGCCGGGAATCCACAGGCCGGGCAGCGCCTCGTAGCGCAGCTTGCGGATGGCGTAGCCGGGGCCGCCGGGGATGGTGTCGAGCCACTCAACCTTGGTCTTCGCGTCGCGCCACTGGCGGGCCTCGCCGCGGAAGATGACGCCGTTCAAGGTCTCCTGGCGCAGGCGGGCGGCCTCCTTTTCCCACTCGGCGGCGGACTTGAGGGCGGGCATGAGCGGGATGCGGTCCTCGGTGTAGGCCTGGACCTCGGCGAGCGCGAGGTTGGGCCCGATGATGTCGCGGGCGAGGATGGGGGCGAGGAGGTTGGTCTGCGCGGGGGCGGAGAGGAGGCTCACGGCCAGCGCGAACGGGGCGAGGAGCAAGGTCCGTTTCATAGGGATATGATGCGATGATGCGGGGCGGAGGGCAACTGTCACGGAAGCGGGAAATGCGAGGAGCAGGATTAGGATTAGGATTACGAGTCGGATGAGCTGAGCCGTCGCAACTCCTGCTCGTGATCGTAATCCTGATCCTGCTCCTTCCATTGTTCCCGGTTCATGCTTAACCGAGAAGATGCATAAAGCTGCGATCCCACTAACGCGGAGGCGCAGAGAACGCGGAGCAACGCAGAGCGGGACCAAGTCAGTTGTGTTCAACTTTTGGTGGCCTGCGCAGAACCGAACATCAACTCCCAATGCAAATCGGTAGCCTGCCGCCGGACGCCACCCCTCACCCCTACCCTCTCCCCTCCTCCGAGGAAGGGAGAGGGAGCCGAAGTTGCGGCGCGCGCCTCATCGGCCATTCCACCGATCGTGATTGGGTATTGGCATGATCTCCGCGCAACTTGGCGGCCTCTGCGTCTCGGCGTTGAAGTGGCCGCTCCGATTTCAAATGCATGGTTTCGGCTGAAGGAGAATGGCACAGGCGCAAACGGATTCGACATTCGGGCTTGGTCATTCGACATTGCGGGCGTGAGCTTGCTGGCCTTCACCTTCATGGCGTTCAGTTCGCTGTTCGTCATCGTGGACCCGATTGCCACGATCCCGGCGTTCCTGGCCATGACGGCGCGGGACACGCCGGAGCAGCGCATCAAGATGGCGCGGCTCGCGTGCTTCGTGGCGGCGGGCGTGCTGCTGACCTTCGCGGTGATTGGCAAATGGATCTTCCAATACCTCGGTATCACGCTGCCGGCATTCCAGATGGCGGCGAGTCTCGTGCTCCTGCTCGTGGCCTTGGACATGATTCGGGCGCAGCGCTCGCGGGTGCAGGAGACAACCGAGGAGACCATCGCCGGCACGGAGAAGGAGGATATCGCCATCACCCCGCTGGCCATCCCGATGCTCGCCGGGCCGGGCGCGATCTCGACCGCCGTGCTGCTGCACAACCAGGCCAAGGGCTGGGAGCAGAACCTCGCGCTCTACCTGTGCATCATTGTGGTGTGCATGGTGAGCTACCACGTCCTGCGCCTCAGCGCTAAGGGCGTGCAATGGCTCACCCCCATCGCCCTGAAGATCACCATTCGCGTGATGGGCCTGCTGCTGGCGGCGCTGGCGTTTCAGTTTTTGATCAACGCGGTGAATGAGCTGAGGAAGATGAACTAGGCACTGGTATGAAGCGCCCCCGCACACGGACCTGTCATAGCTGGCGCGCGCGAGGCGAACTGCTTCGGCCTCGCCGTGCGGTGCAGGACGAGGCGGCGCTGCCGAAGTGGTTTCAGTCTGCAAGCGGGTTGGCCCAGATGACGACGCCCGAACAGGCGAAAGCGAACGCGGCGAAGTCGCTGGCGAAACTGGCTCACCGAGTCGCCGGCAAGCTCGCTTAACCGATGCGTCTCCTCCCAACGATCAACCTTCAGCGTGCTTTGACATTGATGGAAGTGTTGTGGCTGCTGGTTATTTTGCTGGTCGTCGCAGCTCTCTCGCTGACATTCATGGCCAAGACGGCAACCCGACGCAGTCTTACGGCCTGCCAAAATAATCAGAAACAAGTTGGCCTCGCTTTCAAAGTCTGGGCCAACGACGGAGGTGATCGTTTTCCCTATCGAACGACTCATTGTCCGGCCTACAGCAACGAGACTGAGGCGTGGGTGCACTTCTATGTCATGTCGAACGAACTCGGTTCCGCTCGTCTTCTGACCTGCCCACAGGATGCACAGAGGCTGACAAATCCTCTGAACGATTTCACTGCTGGCCCAATGGGGTTGTTGAGCCTCAGCAACCGCGCTGTCAGTTATTTTGTAGGGCTGCAAGCAGATGAGACACAGCCAAACGTGCCGTTATCTGGAGACCGCAACATCCTTTTGTTGTCAAACTTCACTGCCGGGCCAGTGATTTCCTTGTCCGCGACCTCATCTTTTCGATGGGGCCGAGAAGTGCACAAGCGTCTCGGTAACATTACACTGAGCGATGGGTCGGTGCAGGGGACCGACGATGGGGAATTGCTGTCGATTATGTCCAATAGCAGTCGGGGTCTCGGCTTGCCTGCCACCCGCCTGCTGATGCCCCTTGTTCCCTGACCCATGAAACATTTCTACACCGGCCCGGTCATCAACACCGAGATGCTCGTGATGATGCTGGAGAAACACGGCATCGCGGCGGTGCAGGAGTTCGTGGACCCGTTGCTGCCGGATGACGGGGACTTGAACCGCGAGGCGAACGTGCTGGTGCCGGAGGCGGATTATGACCGGGCTTACCGGCTGTTCTACGAGGACAAGGAGAATGAGCTGTGACATTCGGCCGGTGAAGCGGGTGGCCGTATTCCTGTGACCGCGTTCGGAGTCCCGGCTTCAGCCGGTGGAACGCAACGACCGTCAAGACGCTGCGCGGATAGTCAACCCACGGACGGACGCCCCGCCGCCTGAAGGCGGGACTCCATGCCTGCGACCGGCGGACAGGAGTGTCCACCTCACGCCAGTTTCAGCCGCTCCAGCACTTCCTGGGCGAGGACCTCGTAGGCGGCTGCGCCGGCGCTGTATTTGTCGTAGTGGATGATGGGCTGGCCGTGGCTGGGCGCTTCCGCGAGGCGCGTGGTGCGCGGGATGACCGTCTCGAAGACCTTCTCGCCGAAGTGCTCGCGCACCTCGCCGAGCACCTGCTGCGAGAGGCGCGTGCGACCGTCGAACATCGTCATCACCACGCCGAGCAGTTCAAGGTGGGCGTTCACGCCGGAGTCGCGCACCTGGCCGAGCACGCGGTGGATCATCGAGATGCCCTCCAGCGCGTAATACTCGCACTGGAGCGGCACGAGCAGCGCGTCGGCGGCGGCGAAGGCGTTGAGCGTGAGAATCCCGAGCGAGGGTGCGCAATCAATGATGATGAGGTCGTAGCGCTTGGCGTGGCGCACGGGCTCAAGCGCCTGCTTGAGCCGGAGGAGATGGTTCTCCAGCCGAGACAGCTCGATCTCCGCACCGCAGAGGTCCACCTCGCTGGGGACGAGTTCGAGGCGCGGGAAGGCGGTCTTCTTGATGCGGTCAGCCAGCGTGTCCTCGCCGAGCAGCGCACGGTAGCTGCTGGCCCCTTCGATCTTCTCGATGCCCACGCCGCTGGTGGCGTTGGCCTGGGGGTCAATGTCCACCAGCAGCACGCGCTGGCCGAGGCTGGCGAGACACGCGGCGAGGTTGACGGCGGTGGTGGTCTTGCCCACCCCACCTTTTTGATTCGCGACGGCGATGACTTTGGTCGGCACACGGGGATTTAAGGAGAGGGGGCGGAAGGGCGCAAGGTTGCATGTGCCGCTGGGGCGGAGCGCCGGTCTCCGACCCGGCGTGGACATGCCGCGGCCAACCCGCCGGGTCGGAGACCGGCGCTCCACGATTCGGGTGCGCTCCAGGACAATCTCGGACTGGATACCGCGGCTGATTTGAGGCAAAGTAAGGCGACAATCTGAATCCTCGCATGAACTCAGAAAACCATCACCCCGACCCCGTTGCTGCCCGTCCCGATGCACTGCCTGCGGACTGGGCTTCGCTGGAAGAGTTTCTCAAATGGGGCAGTGAAAAACCAAACGCGGTGCGCCATTTGGAACTCGTCGCGCGCCGCATTGAACTGGGCGAACTCGAGGAGTTTCCGCCCGAAGTGCGCGCGACGGCGGGCCGGTTCACCGTGCTGCGCCGGCAGCAGGTGGCGCTCACCGCCTCCAAGACCAAGGCCGTGGAGATCATGCAGGTCATCCAGGCCCCGGCGGGCGATTACTCGGTGAACGAACGGATCGAGCGGGTGAAGGCGCTGTTCGACGAGTTGTCGGACGTGCTCCTGAGTGTGCCGGAGCCGCACCGCACGCGGTTCTTCGGCCAGCTCTCGCCCCTGCGCGAGCGGCTACAGGCGATGGAGCCGGAGGAGGAATGACTTCGGCGGGGCGCGGCATTCATGCCGCTTCACCGTCCGAACGCGATGGGACATAAGATACCCAACGGATGGCGCACGTTGAAGCGGCATGAATGCCGCGCGCCTCCTGCCTTGCCGCGCGGCTGCCCTTTCACTAACGTTCGCGCCGAAACAAATAGATTTTCAACCAACACTGCATGAGCGTTCTCGTCGTCGGCACCACCGCCCTGGATTCCATCAAGACCCCCAACGCGGAGAACCCGCGCCTGCTGGGCGGGTCCGCCAGCCATGCGGCGGTGGCGGCGAGCTTCTTCGCGCCGACCAAGCTGCTCGGCGTGGTGGGCGGCGATTTTCCGGCCAAATACGTCAAACTCTACCAGAAGCACGGCATCAACCTCACCGGTCTCGAACATGTGAAGGAGGGCAAAACCTTCCACTGGTCCGGCGAGTATGAGGTCAACATGGACAATCGCCGCACGCTCGAGACCGTGCTGGGCGTAATCGAGAACTGGACGCCCAAGCTGCCGGCCGACTACGAGAAGACGCCCTACGTGCTGCTGGCCAACATCTCGCCGCCGGTGCAGCACGCAGTCATTGACCAGTTGACGAGCCCCAAGTTCATCGTGGCCGACTCGATGGACTTGTGGATGAACATCATGCTGCCCGACCTGCTGCGCCTGCTGAAGCGCGTGGATGCCTTTGTGCTGAACGAGAGCGAGGCGTCGCAGCTCACCAAGGAGGGAAACCTCTTCACGGCCTTGAAGAAGATCCACAAGCTCGGGCCCAAATACGTCATCATCAAGAAGGGTTCGCACGGCGCGGTGTTGTCCGGGCCGAACGGCTTCTTCATCGCCCCGGCGTATCCGCTCAAGAAGGTTGTGGACCCGACGGGTGCGGGCGACTCGTTCGTCGGCGGGATGATCGGCTACCTGGCGAGCGCGAAGGGGGACATCGAGAAGAACCTGCGCCGGGCCATCATCAACGGCACGGTCACGGCGTCGTTCTGCTGCGAGGGCTTCGGCGTGGCGTCCACCACCAAGGCGACGCGGCAGGCGATTGATCTGCGCGTGAAGGAGCTGGAAGTGCTGGCGCGGTTCTGAGCCGATCCCGGTAGGAGACGACGTAAGGAGTCTCTGACTATTTCGGGGAAACAAGTGGGACTCCTCACGTCGTCTCCTACGAGAGGGCGCATCTGGACACTGCCCCCGCACGACGGCGGAGCGCGGCCCGCTGGGCCGCAGCGGCTGGCAGCAGGGAAAGGCTTGGGAAGCTCCGCAGCCCGTTCTGCAGGGTTGCCGCTGCGGCCCGGAGTGCCGCGCTCCGGGGGCAGTGCGCGGATGCGCCCCCTACGAGATGAGGCGCTGGAATCTGCTTGTCGGGCGCGTCCCGGGCTTGTCACCTTGCCGCCCAAGCAAACGTCCTATTGTCCGCCACTATGAATCGAACGCTCGCCGCTGTTTTGACCGCCACCCTGGCCTTCGCCACCCTTGCTCCCGCCGCTGACAAGCCCGGCGAGTGGCAGGTGCTGTTCGATGGCAAGGAAACCAAGGGCCTGCGCGCCTTCAAGGGCGAGGGCTTTCCGAGCAAGGGCTGGATCAATGACAACGGTGCGCTCAAGACGGTGCCCAAGGAGGCCGGCGGGCAGGTCACGGACCTGATCACGGTGGAGAAGTTCAAGGACTTCGAACTGGAGCTGGAGTGGAAGGTTGCGCCCGGCGGCAACAGCGGCGTGATGTATCGCGTGGCCGAGCTGCCGACCGGCCCGGCGTGGTTCACCGGCCCGGAGATGCAGATTCTGGACGACTCGAAGCATCCCGACGGCAAGAACCCGCTGACCTCCGCCGGCGCGCTCTACGGGCTGATCGCGCCGAACGAGCAGCGGAAGGTCAAGCCGGTGGGCGAGTTCAACGCGGCGAAGATCGTCTTCAAGAACAACAAGGTGGAGCACTGGCTCAACGGCGCGAAGATTGTGGAATACACCTGGGGCAGCCCGGAGGTGAAGGCGCTGGCAGCGGAGAGCAAGTTCAAGGACAAGCCGCGCTTCATGGCGGAGCCGGAGGGCCACATTGTATTTCAGCATCACGGGCAGGAGTTTTGGATTCGCAACATCCGGGTGCGGAAGCTCTGAGCAGTTTGACAGCGGAAGCTTCCTCCATTAGCAACTACGCATGGCGTCCAACGTCCGAGTTACCGTCTCCCTGCCCGTCAAACAGGTCCGCCTGATCCGGCGGCAGGCCCGCGACCGCGGTTTGTCGCTCTCCGGGCTGATGGGCGAGCTGGTGGGCACCGGGCTGGAACCCGGGGCCGCCTTGGCCCCGAAGCGCTTGCGGAGGACGGGCACGCCGCTGACAGACGCATGCGTGGGAGCCATCCGGCTGGCTCCCGGAGACCGGGAGAAAACGGACCGCCAACTGCTCGCCCAGGCACTGGCCGCCAAACACCTGCACCGGTGACGGCCTTCATTGACACCAATGTGCTGCTGGATGTCTTGCTGCAACGGCATCCGTTCTTGGATGCGTCCCGCGAGGTCTGGCGTCATGTGGAAAGACAGCGAATCACCGGCATTGTGTCCGCCGTGAGCTTCACGAACCTATATTACCTTGCCGAACAGGCCCAAGGCCGGGAGGCGGCCCGCGTATGCCTGCGGCGGGTGCTCCAGCTTTTCCGCCCCGTCGCCGTGAACGAACGCATGCTCCAGACGGCCTTGGACAGTGGAACCGCCGACTTCGAGGACGCGGTGCAATGGCAGGCTGCGCTTCACGGCAAGGCTGATCTCTTCGTGACTAGAAATGCCTCCGACTATCGAGGCCTTGCGGGTCCCGAAGTGCTGGAGCCATTGGGTTTTCTCAGTCGGATCACCAAGCTCAAAAACTCATGAAATCGTTTCTTCCCCTCGCCACCTTGTTGCTGTCTGTGAGCTTCGCCGCCATCCGGCTCGACGCCGCCGAAGCGGTGAACCAGTTGTCCGCCGCCGAGCAGAAGGACGGCTGGAAGCTGCTCTTTGACGGCAAGTCGCTGGCCGGGTGGCGCACTTACAAGGAGGGCGGCAAGATCGGTGCGGGCTGGATCGTCGAGGACGGCCTCCTCAAGAAGCAGGCGAAGATTTCCGGCGGCGACATTATGACGGAGCAGCCCATCCCCGGCACCGCCGACTGGGAACTGTCCTGGGAGTGGCGCATCGCCGAGAAGGGCAACAACGGGATCAAGTATTTCATCACCGAGGCGCGCAAGGCCGCCGTGGGCCACGAGTATCAGATGCTCGATGACGACGGGCATCCTGACGGCAAGATCGGCGCGCACCGGCAGACGGCCGCGTTTTACGACGTGCTCCCGCCCGCGAAGGACAAGCCCACCAAGCCCGTCGGCGAGTGGAACGCCTCACGCGTGGTCGTGAAGGGCAGCACCGTCCAGCACTGGCTCAATGGTGCGAAGGTGCTCGAATACGAGCTGGGCAGCGAGACCGTCAAGGCGGCGGTGGCGAAGAGCAAGTTCGTCAAGGTCGGAGATTTCGGCACGAAGGTGACGGGGCACATCCTGCTCACGGACCACAATGACGAGTGCTGGTTTCGGAATGTGAAGGTCCGCGTGGCGGGCAAGTAGGCGTTGGGGCGCGCGGCCTTCAGGCCGCTTCAACGTCCGAGTGCGGTGGTGCATTCGGATACAACGGAGCGCAGCAGCGTGAAGCGGCATAAATGCCGCGCGCCGTGCTTTCAGCCTTCCTCCCCTGCCTCCAGTCGGTTTCACTCGTGCCCATGAAAATCGTTGTCCTTGATGGCTACACGCTGAACCCCGGTGACTTGAGCTGGGACGCCTTGAAGGCACTCGGCACTTGTGAGATTTACGAACGCACGCCGCCCGAGCAGGTCGCCGCGCGCTGCGGAGACGCGGAGATTGTCATCACGAACAAGGCGCTGCTGCCGCGCGAGGTGATCAAGGCGCTGCCGAAGCTCTGGTTCATTGCCGTCACGGCCACGGGCTTCAACATCGTGGATGTGGCCGCCGCCCGGGAACGCGGGGTCTCGGTGAGCAATGTGCCGCTCTACGGCACGCGGGCGGTGTCGCAGTTCACCATCGCGCTGCTGCTGGAGCTGTGCCATCGCGTCGGTGCGCACGCGGATTCGGTGCGCGCGGGCGACTGGGTGAAGTCGGCGGACTGGTGCTACTCGCACTATCCGCTGCTGGAACTGGACGGGCTGACGCTCGGCATCGTGGGCTGGGGACGGATCGGGCAGGCGACGGCGGGGATCGCACGGGCGCTGGGCATGAAGATCATTGCCGCCAGCCGCACGCCGAAGCCGCCGCAGGACGGCGTGGAGTTCGTGGACATGGAGACGGTGTTCCGTCGCTCGGATGTGCTCAGTTTGCACTGCCCGCTCACGCCGGAGACCAAGGCGCTGGTGAACGCCGAGCGGCTCGCATTGATGAAGCCGACGGCGCTCCTGCTCAACACTAGCCGCGGGCCGTTGCTGGACGAGGCCGCCGTGGCTGCGGCGCTGAACAGTGGACGAATCGCCGGAGCCGGGCTGGACGTGCTGTCCAGTGAACCGCCCAAGGCGGACAACCCGCTGCTCACGGCGAAGAACTGTCTGATCACGCCGCACCAGGCGTGGGCGGCGAAAGCCGCGCGGGCGCGGCTGCTGGACATGACCGTGGCGAATGTGAAGGCGTTCCTGGCGGGGTCGCCGCAGAACGTGGTGAATCCGTGAGCAGGTGGTGGCAGGCATCCTGCCTGCCGTAGAGGGCGGCGTCCCGCCGCCCGGAAGAAACGCTGCCTCGCGCAGGTGAGCTTGGGAGTTCGTAGCCTACCCTGCCTGCGTAGCTTTCCATCCGCCGGGCGGGACGCCCGGCTCTACGGCAGGCAGGATGCCTGCCTCCACGTTACTGCGGGCACCCGTGGGCGCTGCTCCATCTCCAGTCCTCTGGCCGGGCACAGAGGCCGGCCTTCACCGGGTTGTTCTCCACATACGCGACCAGCCGTGCGTGCTCCTCGTCATCGCGCACCCAGTGGTCGAAGGACTCCGACTGCCAGAACAGTTCACCGACTCGGTGCAGGAGTTTGTTCGCCGCCTTGCTCGTGTAGGATTTCCAACTGTGCAGGATTTCGCTCAACGTGTGGCCCGGCATGGGCCAGACCACCACATGGACATGGTTCGGCATCACCACCCAGGCGCGCAGTTCGTAGCGCTGGCCTTGGAAGAATTGCACGGCACCAGCGGCCAGGTCGGCCACCGCTGGCTGGCTCAGCCAGCAGGCACCTCGGCCCGCGTCCAGCACGGCTTCCACCTTGTCGCAATACCACGCGAGCAGTTGTTCCTCCTCATGCCACGACAGCGGGCTGCGCGCGGCACGAGCCTGTTCCAGCACGGCCTGCCGCTCGTGCTTGAGCCGGGCCACCTCGTGGGCGGGCAGGGAATCGCCGAGGCGGAACATGACGAAATAGACTGAGTCCTCGCGTTTCAGATGCGGGAGCTTGCCACGAAAGTGCAGCCCGGAGATCAACGGGCTGGGAGGTTTGCTGCCATCGGGCACAATGGAAAAGTAGCTGGTGCCAATGGCAGGACAAGGCCGGAGTGCGATGGCAAGGTGGCGGCAGGCATCCTGCCTGCCGTAGAGCCGGGCGTCCCGCCCGGCGGACAGGATGCAACCCCGTCAGAGCACGTCGCAAACTTCCCAACCCATCTGCGCGAGGTGGCGTTCTTCCCGGGCGGCGGGACGCCGCCCTCTACGGCAGGCAGGATGCCTGCCGCCACGGTTACTTCGGGAGCAACTGGACGGCATCGGCGTGAATGTTGCCGTCGGCGGGCTTGCCGCCGAGGGTGATGACAGCGGGCTTGCCGGGGGCGAACTTGAACACGCCGAGGCTCATGAAGTTCTGCGGCAGCGGGGGCTTGTTGCGCTGGTTGATCGAGGTTTCCTTTACCCCATCGGCGCTTTCGATGACGACGCGCGTGTTGGTGGCGCGGTTCTCGTGGGGGCTGTAGCTGACGCGGACTTCGTAGTCACCGGCCTGCTCAATCTTGAACTCGTAGCGCGCCGCACCCTCTTCCTTCGCGCCCCGGTAGCGGTAGCCGGCGGCCACATAGGGCTGGAGCGACGGGTTGCCGGCCACGGTCCATTTGCCGGTGGTCTTGGCCTGGGCGTCGTCGAGGACGAGGCCGGGGAGTTTCTTCGGGTCGAGGCCTGCCTCGATGTGGTCGCCCGCAGGGGCGATGACCTGCGTGGGCAGCGGCTTGTAATCAGCGGGCAGCTTGGGCGTGTCGTTCACGGTGTCGCGGCGGGCGGCCCCAGGGAGCTTCATCAGCGTCTGCAGTTCCTCGAAGTGGGAGTGGTAGATCGCGCGCGGGGTGGTGCTGTGCTTGATGCAGAGGCTCGCGGCCTTGCCCACGACTTCACCGATCATGCCGCCGGTCTTCATCACGCGCACGGTGCCGAGGGCTTCGTGGGTGACGCTGACGTTGCGGCCGGCCATGAAGAGGTTCTCGATGTTGCGCGAATAGAAGCAGCGGTAGGGCACGGGGTAGCCGTGCTGGCGGTCCACGCCCTGGCCGAAGACGGCCTTGGAGATGAACGGGTCCTCGGGAAACTTCTTGGCGTATTGTTCCTTGGGATAGTGGAGATCAATGTCCCAGGTCGTCGGCACGGTGCCGTCGGGATACATCTTCTTCGAGACAATGTCTTCGCGCGTGAGCACCAGGTCGCCGAGGAGTTGGCGGCTTTCGCGCGTGCCGCCGACGTAGGCGACCCATTCGAGCCGGGCCTTCGCGTGGTCGGCCTTGCCGTCCTTGTTCTTCATGGCGTTGAACGCGCCGAAGATGGCGCGGAAGTTCCAATCGCGGGTGGATTCGAGTTCGAGGATGGGGTGCTTGTTGAAGCCGCTTTCCCAGAACCACTCGGCATGGCCGCGGCGAGGGTAGGGGAAGTCGTCCATCACGAGGTCCAGCGCCCACGGTGTGTTGGGGAACGGCGTCGGCTGATCCGCGTCCTTCCAGCGCCACATGTTGCTCATGCCGAGGTGGCCGTCGTCCTTCGTCGTGTGGTCCGCGCCCGCGAGCGCGCCGATGCCGGCGTGGCCGGTGCTGTCCACGAAGAGCGTGCCACCGAAGCGCCGGATGTGGCCGGTGCGGGTATCGAAGGCAATGACGGCCTTGAGGCGGCTGCCGGCGACTTCGACGCGGAAGGCGTGGTGGTTGAGGAAGAGGGAAATCTTCGGCTCGGCGCGGACAAGGGCTTCCTTCTTGGCGTCGCCGAATTCCTCAAAGGTGCCGGGGGAGGACTTCGCGCGGTCCATGTATTCCTCGACGATTTCGCCGAGCATCGGGTAGAGGCCGCGGCGGATGCCGCCCATGGCCCAGACGCGGATCTCTGAGCTGCCGTTGCCGCCGAGCACGGGGCGGTTCTGGATGAGGGCGACCTTGCAGCCCATGCGCGCCGCAGCCAGCGCCGCGCCCATGCCGCCGTAACCGCCGCCGACCACGACGAGGTCAAACTGACCGGCTTCCTCGGGCTTCGGCGGGAGACCGGCCAGTTCCATGCGCCACCGGGCGAAGGGCGCGGAGTCGTTCGCCGGGCGGAAGACAGGATCGGTGGTGAGCAGAATGGCATCGCAACGGCCGTTGAAACCGGTGAGGTCGTGGAGGGCGAGGGTGGCCTCGGGCTTGGTGAGGGTCACCGTGCCGCCGTCCTGCCAGCCCCAGTCGGCACCCTGGGTGCCGAAGGTTTCCTTGAGCGCGGTGCCGTCCACGAGGACCTGGAACTTGCCCGGTGCGCCGGTGGCCTTCCAGCGGCCGACCCAGTCCATGGTGCGGACCCAGATGCGCCACTGGCCGGCCTGGGGGAGCTTCACGGTGGTGGTGGCATCGGCGACCGGCGTGCCGAGGCCATGGGCCATGAGATAGGGCGAGCCCATGGTCTCGATGAACTGGGTGTCGAGCACCCAGCCGCCATGGGTCTTGAAGGACTCGGCCTCAACCAGGACGGTGGCGGCGGAGGCGCGGGTGAGCAGGCAGCCGAGCAGGAGGAATGTGAGGAGGCGGGGGAGCATGGGGAGAGTGATTGGTAATTAGTGATCAGTGGCGGGAGCGTGCGGCGCGATGCCTTGGGTGACGACTTCGGGTTTCCAACCCTCGCTCCGCCGGTGGAGGGTGACTTCCCGGCGGCTTTGGGCGACCAGAACGTATTCCTCCAAGGTCTCCAGAGCGGTGGTGCAGGCAAAGAACTTTTCGCGCCGGTCCACCCGCTCGGTCTCGGGTGAAAGCACCTCGACGATGAGCTTGGGATAACGCAGGTAGAGGCGGTGGGTGTCGCGTGGATCGCAGCCGACCAGCACGTCGGGGTAATAGAAATAGTCGTCGCGATGGAGCGAGAGATTGACCTTCACGTTCTCCACGAAGACACGGCAGGGCTTGCCACGCCGATGGGTGCGGAAGGCGAAGGCAAGGTTTTGCAGCAGAAGGTTGTGATCGGTGGAGCCGCCGGCCATGGCGTGGACCTCGCCGCCGAGATACTCGTGGCGCAGTTCACTGGCCTCCTCGCCGGCAAGGTAGTCAGCGACGGGCACAAGGGCTGGATAGGCTACGGCTTCCATGCGGTGGCACTATGAGGCAGCAAGGCCAGGACAGCAAGCGGGCTTGATAGCTGGGATTGAGCCCTCGGCGGGCTATTTGACCTCCACCACCATGGCCGAGACGGGGTCAATCAGGTAGCGCACTCCAGGGGGCGGCGTGGGGACCGCCTTGAGGAAGCCGGTCTGGACGAGTTCCTGCCAGTTGGCGGGCAGGCGCTTGTATTTATCCCGGAAGCGGGCCACGGCATTCGTGAGTTCCGCGTTGAGCGGGCTGGATTCGGAGGCACCCGGCTTGGCCTGCGGGAGGCTGGTGGCGGCGGGCGGGACTGGTGTCGGAGCGGAAGGCGCGGGGGCGGTGGACGGGGCGGCGGGGGCGGGGGCGTCCGAGGTTGCAGCCGAAGGCGAGGCTTCCGGGGTGGGGGCCGGCTTCCGCTGGCAGGCCGCCGCTGCCGACAGCAGGGCCACGGCGAGCAGGAGGGGGAGGGGGCGGTTCATCGTTTCAGAAAAGTGACTGGTAGTTGGCGGGGGACGAGGAGGGATTGGGCTCGGCCGACGCCGGCACCGCGACTCCGCCAATGCCCATGCCGAACACGCCGCTGTCCATCTTGGTGACTTTGCGATACTCGGCGTGCCCGTCCACGAAGGGCAGATTGCCGCCGGCTTCATGGATGGTCGTGTAGTTTTCGAGCTGACCGATGGAATTTAGCGCGGGCGCGAGGTTGTAATGCCACCAGCGGAAGGTGTCGGGGCTGGTGGCCGGAGTCACGCGGAAGGGCCGCATGAAGGCGATGTTCCGCCGGTCAAACAGCTCCTGAAGGAATACGATGTCGGACGGACGAGGGATTTGAATCATCCGGCGGTTCATGGCGTTGGCGTTGCCCACCATGCTCGTGATATTCGTGTCGCTGATCTCCAGGCCGGGGCCGCCTTTGGTCGAGGGGCAGGTGACCAGTTTCGCGAGGCTGTTGGTCCCGCCCAGATAGGGGATGAGCACGTTGAAGTAGTTGGGGGTGACCGTGGTGGCAAACAGGCTGACGGAATCGGTGTCCGGGGGCGTGCGGTCATCCGAGTTGTCCGTGTAAAGCGTAAGCGCCAGGCCCACTTGTTTCACATTGTTCAGGCAGAACGTTGATTTGCCTTTTGCCTTCGCCTTGGACAAGGCGGGCAGCAACATGCCGGCGAGAATCGCGATGATGGCGATGACGACGAGCAGTTCGATGAGCGTAAAGGCGTTCAGCCTTGGCGCGCGGTGCTGAAAAAACAGCTTTGGCTTCATGACGACGAGTGACTGGAGTCATCATAGCCGAATTGAACGGCAGTTCAATCACATGATTTTCGTGGGACGATGAATCTCAACCGCGAAATGGGCCAAGAATTCGAAACCGTCGCGAAAGGGTGCGTGGAGCACGTAGTATGGGAGTCGCTGGGGGCGATGGTCGTTCCCGACTTTCCATAAACCGAAGGGGCTTAAAAATGAGGGCGGGAAGAGCGGGGCCAAGCGGGGCAGGGAGAGGATTGCCCACCGATTCAACCCGAACTCCGATGCCGGAATGGGTAGCACAGGCTACCAGCCTGTGCCGTCCGGCCACTGGCCGGACG
>CAZCBE010000141.1:0-16308 GCA_964496695.1 uncultured Klebsiella sp. | reverse complement strand
CCCCCGATGGGGGAGAGGGGACTGAAGCCGCCATCTGACTTCGCTTCCCACAACGCCAAATCCAAAACACAAACCACAGACCATCATGAGCACCCTGAAGCTTTCCGCCCCCGACCTGACCCAGCGCCCGCCCCGCAGTCCGCGCACCCGCCTCGGCGGTTACGTGCTGCTGCCGCGCATGCTCGACAAAGGCCGCGCCACGCTCGCCGGCAAAAACGGTGAGTATCATTACAACTGCCCGCTGGACCAGCACGTCGTCAAGTTCATCGGCCTCGACCCGAAGAAGCTGCTGGCCGAATTGAAGAAGGGCAAAGGCGATGGCGAAATCCTCGCGTGGATTCAGACCCATGCGAAGCACCCGCGGTCACCCTGGGAAATCCAAGTGTGGAGCGACTACCAAGACCGCCGCGGCCCGGACAGCGACGCCGAGACCTATGCCTTCTTCGGCAGCTACGTCGCCAATCTCAGCAAAACCCGCGAAGACCTGAAGACCTGGGCCGACGTCCTCGACCTGGACGACTACGTCACCTTCGGCGGAAAGGCGTGATGCACAACCGGACGATGATTCGTGCGATGTCTTCTCCCTCTCCCCCATCGGGGGAGAGGGCCGGGGTGAGGGGGCAAGCCGTTGAAGCGAGAGATGCGTTCCCTTGCTCCACACGCCGCCCCCTCACCCTAACCTGCTCCACAACCCAAACCGAACTGCTCGACCAACGCTGACTACGATTCCCCCTCTCCCAGCGGGAGAGGGCCGGGGAGAGGGAGAACCGCCGCAACGTCATATCCGCCCCAGCTTTCCAGCCCTTGCCGAATCAGCATCAAACCATAACCCGAAACTGAATATGAAACCCACCGTTGAAATCACCGCCGCAAACTTCGACGCCGAAGTCCTCAAATCCTCCACTCCGGTGCTCGTGGACTTCTGGGCTCCCTGGTGCGGCCCCTGCCGGATGCTCGCCCCCGTCCTCGATGAGATCGCCACGGAGCAAACCGGCAAGCTGAAGGTCGCCAAGCTCAACACCGACGAACAGCCCGACCTCGCCACGCAGTTCGGCATCACCGGCCTGCCCACGATGCTCTTCTTCGTCGGCGGCAAGCCCGTGGCCCAGATCGTCGGCGCGGCCGGCAAGAAGACCATTCTGGCGAAGTTCGAATCCCTCACCGTCGCCGCCTGACTTCGCGCAGTGCGGCATTTACCGCAGCGTGGTTCGCTCCAGCTCCCGGTAAAGCCTGGCAGCGTCGGCGTGGCGTTCGTGTGCGCGCTTTCCCCTCACCCCGGCCCTCTCCCTTGGGGAGAGGGAGCAACGACGACTGCGTCCGGTGAATCCATGCGCTTGCATTGCTTCGTAACTGGCTGACTGGCCCCCTCTCCTCGGGGAGAGGGCCGGGGTGAGGGGAAAGGGAGCGTCCGATGATCGAGCCGCACACCACGGGATTTCATCCCGCGTGGTATCAGCAGGAGGACAGCAGCTCTAAAAGTGCGAAGCTACCCACGTCTCTGCGGCCTGAAGCCCGCGCTCCCCGAACTTACGTCTCCTTCACCCGCTCGATGCGTGCGCCGAGCCGCTTGAGCTTGGCATCAATCTTCTCGTAGCCGCGGTCGAGATGGTAGATGCGGTTGACCTGCGTCGTGCCTTTCGCCGCCATTCCAGCCAGCACCAGCGCCGCGCTCGCGCGCAGATCGCTGGCCATCACGGGCGCACCGCTCAGGCGTTTGCCGCCCTTCACAATCGCACTGGGCCCCTCGATGGAAATGTCCGCGCCCAGACGGCCCAGCTCCGCGACATGGCCGAAGCGGCTCTCGAAAATGCGCTCGGTGATGATGCTGATGCCCGGCGTGAGGCACATGAGCGCCATCATCTGCGCCTGCACATCGGTCGGGAAACCCGCGTAGGGCAGCGTGGTCACGTCCACGGGCTGGAGCTTGCCGCCGCGTTTCACCAGCAGCGCCGCGCCGCGCCGCTCCAGCTTCACGCCGGCCTCGCGCAGCTTGTCTATCACCGCGTTCAAGTGCTCCGGCTTCGCGCCGTGAATGGTGATCTCCCCGTTGGTCATCGCGGCGGCGATGGCAAAGGTCGCCGCCTCGATGCGGTCGGGAATGACCTCGTGCTCCGCACCGTGCAGTTGCTTCACCCCGGTGATGGTGAGCGTGGGGCTGCCCGCGCCTTGAATCTTCGCACCCATCGCGTTGAGGAACTGCGCGAGATCGGTGACCTCGGGTTCGCACGCAGCGCTCTCAATGATCGTCACGCCCTCCGCCAGCACGGCGGCGCTCATGATGTTCGCGGTGCCCAGCACGGTGGGCCCGGCGCGACCGCCGAGGAAGATTTCCGTGCCGGTGAGATGCGGAGCCTTGGCGCGCACGTAGCCGGCCTCGATCTCGATCTTCGCCCCCAGTGCCCGCAGCCCCTTCAAGTGCAGATCAATCGGCCGCGTGCCGATGACGCAGCCGCCGGGCTGCGAGACGTCCGCCTTGCGCAGCCGCCCGAGCAGCGGGCCGAGGATGCAGATGGAGCCGCGCATTTTGCGGATGAGGTCGTAGTCACCGTGGCCCTTGATGCGGTGCGCGTGGACGGTGAGGGTGTCGCCCTCGAGCTTCACCGTGCAGCCGAGCGATTCGAGGATGCGTCCCATGAACTTCACGTCGCTCAGGTCGGGCACATTGCGGATGATGCACGGCTCGGCGGTGAGCAACGTGGCGGCCATGATGGGGAGCACGGCGTTCTTCGCGCCGCTGATCTGCACGTCCCCGTGAAGGGGAACGCCGCCTTTGATGAGGAGACTGTCCATGATGAGGAAAGGATGTCGCTGCCAACGGCGCGGAGTTTTAGCGCGCCCAAAAATGTCGGGCCGATGACGCCAGCGGCACGCAGCGCGGGCAATTCATTTCTGAACTTTCGATGCGATTGGGGCGGATGAGGGGTGGACCACCAACTCCTACGCAAGCAACCCCTCACCCCAACCCTCTCCCCTTGCTCCGCAAAGGGAGAGGGAGATAACACGAGGCCGCCTCACGTTTCAGGCCAGTTTTCAGGTCGCCGGCCCAAGCCGCTCACGAAACTCCCGGCACGCCTTCGCCACATCCGGCGCATTCAAAATCGCCGACACCACGCAGATGCGCCGCGCACCCGCCGCCAGCACAGAATCCAAGTTCGTCAGGTTGATGCCCCCGATGGCGAACCACGGAATCGTCACGTTCGCCGCCGCCCACCGCACATAGTCCAGCGTGACCGCCGCGCGACCAGGCTTGGTGCCCGTGGGGAACACGGGGCCGATGGCAATGTAATCCGGCGCGGTGCGCAACGCCCGCTGAGCCTGGTCCGGCGCGTGGGTGCTGAGCCCCAGCTTCATCTGCGGCGGGCAGCCCGTGACCTGTGCAGCAACGCGATACCCCGCATCGAAGAAATCCTCCTGGCCTAGATGACAACAGGCTGATTCCAATTGCAGGGCCAGCTTGGGATGATCGTTGAGCACGAACCAGACGCCCGCGCGTTCACAGACCGGCTGCACGGCTTCTGCCATCCGCCGGACCACTTCGAGCGGCGCATCCTTGGCACGCAGTTGGATCAAGTCCGCCCCGCCGTCGCAAAGCTGGCGCGCCAGTTCGGCCGGTTCGCGGCCATGCAGGTAGGCCAAGTCCACAAAGGCGTAGAGTCGCGTGTCGGCGAGGGATTTCATCGCGGCAATCAGGCTACCGGGTTTCGACGGGACAGCCAAGCCCAGCGCAGACGCTACGTAGCGCCGGCCTCCGGCCGGCCGTGCCGCAAGCGTCCTCGCTTGCCCGGCGGGCGACGCCCGAGTGCAGGCCGGCGTAGTATTCCACAAACGCATCCAGCCTGGCGCAGCCCCTGCGGCTGGTCTCCGCGACCCAGCCACGCTCCGAACCAGCAGCCCGCGCTACTTCTCACTCACCCACCGCAGCCCGTTGGCCACGATGCGGCGGAAAGACGGCTTCTCCAGGTCATAGGCATAACCGAGCGCAAAATGGAAAAGTCGCGCGCCCCGATGCACGCGCGTCCACGCGACGGGCATGACGCCGTTCAGATTCTCCCCCGTCATGAGCACCTGCACGTCGGACGCAACCGGCCCGTAGCGGTAGATGTCGCACTTCGTGTCGAAGTCCTCGGTGCCCGTCCAGACCGGATGTGGCTGGCGGGCGAGCTTGTCCACGTTGCCGAAGTTGCCGCCCTTGGCCCCGCCATATTTCGCCCCCAGGACCTCGGCATCGAACTCCGCCCAGTTCTCCCACGCATGGCTGGTGGAGCGCAGCGCGACGAAGCCCTTGCCCGAGGCGAAGAAGCGCCGGAGCACGTCGAGGTTGTGCGCGTTGGGCGTCTTGCGGCGCACGAAGAACACGGCGGCATCCGCTTCCAGCAGGCGGTCAATGTTGTTGAAGCCCGCGCTCGCCGCATCCCAGGTCAGCAACGTGCAGGTCATCTTGTGCTCGGTCTCCAGATACCGGGCCAGCGCCGCAAGCGAATCATCGGTGCTGTAGGGCTTCGAATCCTGCGCCCCGGAGACGAGGCAGACCCGCAGCGGGCGGGGCGCAGGAACATCGGCGGCGTGCATTGATGCCACCAGATGAAACGCGAGCGCCAAGAGGACCAACACCAGAAAGCGACGGGCGGGCGGTTGCACGGACCAGTGATAGACGCGACTTCATCCTGCGGAAAGCCCGAAGGGCCCGCGAGGACGCCGGCGACACGGCAAGCCGGAGGCTTGCGCTACAGCGCCGCCAGCACTTCCGCCGCGTGCTCCTCCGGCTTCACCTTCGGCCAGATTTTCTGGATGCGCCCGTCGCCACCGATCAGAAACGTGACGCGATGAATGCCCTGGTAGCGGCGGCCCATGAAGCTCTTCTCCCCCCACACCCCGTAGGCGTCCACGATCCGCTTGTCCTCATCCGCCAGCAGTGTGAAGGGCAGCTTGTATTTCTTCACGAACTTGTCGTGCGACTTCACCGGGTCGGCGCTGACCCCGAGCACCACCGCGCCCTTCCTAGTGAAATCTGCGAAGCCATCGCGGAAGGCGCAGGCCTCTTTCGTGCAGCCCGGCGTGTCGTCTTTGGGATAAAAGTAGAGGATGACCGGGCGGCCCTTGAAGTCCGCGAGCGAGACGGTCTGGCCGCCGTTGGTCGGCGCGGTGAAGGCCGGGGCGGGATCGCCTTCCTTGAGTTTCAGTTCGTGAGGCATAGGCAGTTCAGGGCAAGGGTGTGGCTGGCGGCTCGCCTGGGCTGGGCGCGCTGTCGGGGCTGGCGCTGAGCAGCTTCATGCCGTCCATCACATAGATGACGCCGGAGACGGCAGTGCAGACGGCGGTGGCGACGGCCAGCGGGTGGAGCCAGTCCGCGTGCCATTTGAGCAAGGCCCAGGAGACCGTGACCATCTGAAGGACGGTCGCGATCTTGCCCACCCAGCGCGGACGCACCGGCACCTTGCCCCCGAGGGTGTAGTGCAGCACCGCAAAGCCCATCGCCTGGATGGCGTCGCGGCCGATCACCGTGCCGGCCAGCCAGAGCGGGAGGTTCGGCAGGTGCGGCCGCTTGTCGAACGTGAGCAGCACGAGCGCGGAGACGAGCAGCAGCTTGTCGGCGACGGGGTCCAGCAGCGCACCCAGTTCGCTGCGCTGGTTGTAGCGGCGGGCCAGATAGCCATCATAGGCGTCGCTGACGGCGGCGATGGCGAACGACAAAACCGCGGCCAGCCGGTGCCCTTCCTCGCCCGTGCGCTCGTAGTAGAGCACCTGGACGACGAAGAACGGCACCAGCAGAATCCGCATCACCGTGACTTTGTTCGCTGTGGTCACAACTTCCACCTGAAACTGCGGCACCGCCCGGGAACCGTCAACGTCCCGGGAAGGTTTTTCTTGGCGCGCGTGGCATCCTCCCGCCACAGTCTGGCCATCATGCAACGGCTCATTGAAGGCGTGCACCGCTTTCGCTCCGAAGAGTTCGGAGCCTACCGTGCGCTGTTCCAGCGGCTTTCCCGCGAAGGGCAGAATCCGCACACCCTGTTCATCACCTGCTCGGACTCGCGCGTGCTGGCGGAACTCATCACGCAGAGCCAGCCGGGCGATTTGTTCGTGGTGAAGAATGTCGGCAACATCGTCCCGCCCGCCGGGGTGACGGGCGAGACGAACTCCACGGCCGCGGCCGTCGAGTTCGCCGTGACCACGCTGGGGGTGAGCGACATCGTGGTGTGCGGCCACTCGCAGTGCGGCGCGATGCACGCCCTGCTGGAAGGCCTGCCCAACGCCGGCACGATGCCGCATCTGGAAGCCTGGCTCAAGGTGGCCGCCCCGGTCCGCGACATCATCCGCCACGGCTACCAGCACCTCACGGACCCCCGCACCCGGGCCAACGCGGCGGCGGAGGAGAATGTGCTCTTCGCCATTGAAAACCTCGAAGCCTATCCGGCGGTCAAGGCGCGCCTGGCGGACGGCTCGCTGCACCTGCACGGCTGGTTCTTCAACATCGCCACCGCCGAACTCTTCGCCTTCAACCCGGAGACCAAGCAGTTCGAGTCCTTCTCGCAGTCGGGAACCTGAGCGCGTTCACTGCGCTGGAGCCAGCACTTCCTCGACCGTCCGGCGCGGCGTGGGGTTGACATTGGGACCGTGGCCCAGCCGCAGGATGATTTGCGGGTGGCCGCTGCGGCCGATGAGTTCCGTCACCTGCGAACGCAGCACGGGCACCTCGATGGGCTGGTTGAGAAACGAGGCCCACACCTCATCCGCACGGGCGCGCAGGAGCACCCGGGCCAGCGCCTGACCGGCGGAAATCCACGCCCACGGCTCGTCCGCATCCGTGCCAAGCACCACCAAACCGGGCGAATAAGCGGCGATGTCCCGGTCCTTCGCCGCCTGGCCTTCGCCCAGGTCGAAGGTGCGGATCACGATCGGCCCGGCCACGGAGAGCAGGTCGCCGGCGTTCTGCGCCGAATTCGGAATGCCGTCCCGCTCCTCGCCGTTGTTCGAGTGCAGCCAGGAGGCGAGTTCCAGCCGGAAGCGCCGGTCCGCCCACTGCTGCCGGTCCCCCTCGGCGATGAGGTCCGCAATGGCATTGCGCTCATCATGCGTTTCCACGAAGTGCAGCCAGCCGCTTTCCCGGACCGCCGCCTTGACCAGCTCACGCTTAAGCTCATCCGGCAGGGGGTCATCGCGAAAGAGCTGGCGGTTCGTGCGCCGCCGGGGGATCGCGGCGAACAGCGCCTCCTGTTTCGCCGTCGGCGCATCCTCTTCGCCCAGGCTCACCCGCGCAAGCAGGTCCGGGTCGCCCGGCGAAGGCAGCAGGTGCGTGCGGTCGAGATGACCGAAATGCCAGATCGCCACCCGGAGATGGAAGAGCGCGCAGCCGCAACTGATGAGGAGCTGGCGGTCGCCCGGGTCCGTGACCCGCAAGGCCCGGGTGCGGTCGGCGCGGAGTTCCACGGCGTGGTCGCGCACCACGAACCGCCACGGCTGGGAGTTGTGGTTCGACGGTGCCAGCACCGCGTAGCGGACCATGAACCTGAGCTGGTCCGCCGGGGTCCCCAGGTGAGGATACTCATCATCGGACACGGTCCACGCGGTGCAATTCGGGTTGGTTTGCATAACATCTGGCCGGTGGTTTGGCCGGCAGTCTGAATCTGCGCCCCTCCAGTCCCTGCGGCTCGCCCCCGCTTGGCCGAGTGTCTCCCTCGGTTGCCTCAGACAGGCCAAGGAATGTTCCGACCGCACCACGCTTGAACCGCGCCCCGTGCCCGCTACTCTGGGGCGCACGCATGAACGCCATCCGCAGGCCTCCTGCCTTCTCCGCATCCGGTTGGGCACTGCTGGCCGTGCTCTCGCTGGGATGCTTCGGGAGCCTGGCTGCCGCCGAGCCTCGCCTGCTGGTCGAGAAGCTCCCGACCGGCGTGATCTTGATCGTGGACAACCCGACGGTCAGCGACATCGCCGTCACCGTCACTCCCAAGTTCACGAATGTGACGGCCGACGTGAGCCTGCCGGCGACCTTGAACATCCCCCCGGGCAAACGCCTGCCGGTGGTGAAGCTCCTGCGCGCGGACGCAAACCGCGCCTGGTCCTACAATTACACCTGGAAGTGGAGCTTCGGCCGGCTCAACGCGGAGCACGACGACCGCTTTTTCTACCGGCTCCCCTTTCCGTCCGGCAAGGAATGGCGGGTGATGCAGGCCTTCAACGGCGCTTTCAGCCACAACAAACCTCCGGCCCAGTTTGCCGTGGACTGGGAGATGCCGGAAGGCTCCCAGGTCTGCGCCGCCCGGGCGGGACTGGTCGTGGAGGTGAAGTCCGATTCCAACGAAGGCGGCGCAGATTACGCGGCCTTCAACGAGAAGGCCAACTACGTGCGGGTGCTGCATTCCGATGGCACCATCGGCCTCTACCTGCACCTCAAGCAGAACGGTGCGCTGGTCAAGCCCGGGCAGCGCGTCGCCGAGGGCGACCCCATCGGCCTGTCCGGCAATACCGGCTTCTCGTCCAAGCCGCACCTGCATTTCGCCACCCAGCGCGCCATTGATGGGAACACCCGGGTCGCCGTGCCGATCCAGTTTCGCGGCCCGGACGGCAAAGGGATGATTCCGACGAAGGGGCAGTTGAATTCCGTGCCTTGAAGCGGCGGGCGCACGCGGCTACAACCGGCGCGCATGAACAACAATCGCGGCCTCCCCCTCCTCGCCCCGCGCGTCACGCCGGCGCTTGATCCCGCCTTCCGCCCCGCCATTCTCGCCCTCCAGTCCTTCCGTAGCGCGGTGCGCGCCACCGGCCTGGCCATCCCCGTCACGCTGGCCTTGGAGCAGGCGGATGGCTCGGTCTTCCATCACCGCTTCGAACTCGCCCCGGCCACCCATCCGCTGGCGATTGCGAACTTCAGCCATCTGGAGCGGCTCGCGAAGTTCCTGCTCTGGCAGCGCGGCGGCTGGCGCTTCCATTTCACCGGCCAGCCGGAACTCGCGGCGCTGCTCCAGGCGCACTTCCGGGACACGGCCACCGGCAAGTTTGACTCCAACCTCATCGGCGAGCGCGTCTATGACCGGCCCATCGAAGTCGTCGCGTGTGACGCCGCCAGTCTGCCGCCCGAGCACGCGAACGTGCAGGCACTCGGCCGCAACCTCGACGGCTGCCGCATCGGCTTCGACCTGGGCGGCAGCGACCGCAAGGTGGCCGCCGTGCAGGACGGCAAGGTGGTCTTCAGCGAGGAGACCGTCTGGGACCCCTACTTCCAAGCCGACCCCCAGTATCACTTCGATGGCATCATGGACTCGATCCGCAAGGCCGCCGCGCATCTCCCGCGCGTGGACGCCATCGGGGCCAGTGCGGCGGGCGTGTATGTGAACAACCGCGTGAAGGTCGCCTCGCTCTTCCGCGGCGTGGAGCCGGACAAATTCAACACCCGGGTGAAGAACCTCTTCCTCGAAGTGCAGCGGGCGTGGAACGGCGTGCCGCTGGAGGTCGCCAACGACGGCGAAGTCACCGCGCTGGCCGGCTCGATGTCCCTCGGCGTCAATGGCGTGCTCGGCATTGCCATGGGCACGAGCCAGGCCGTCGGCTACGTCACCCCCGCCGGCAACATCACCACCTGGCTGAGCGAACTCGCCTTCGCGCCGGTGGATTACAACCCCGCCGCCGCCTGCGATGAGTGGAGCGGCGACTACGGCGTGGGCGCGCAATACTTCTCCCAGCAGGCCGTCGGCCGGCTCCTGCCCGTGTCCGGCATCGAGGCGGAGAAGAAGCTGCCGCTGCCCGAGCAGCTCAAGCTCGTGCAGTCCCTGATGAAGGCCGGCGACTACCGGGCGCGGAAGATCTACGAGACCCTCGGCACCTACCTCGGCTACGCGCTCGCGCACTACGCGGAGTTCTATGACTTCAACCACCTGCTCATCCTGGGCCGCGTCACGAGCGGCGAGGGCGGCGATGTCATCATCGCCGGAGCCAAGGCGGTGTTGCAGGCGGAGTTCCCCGCGCTGGCCGCCCGCATCCAGTTCCACGTCCCCGACGAGCAGGACAAGCGCCACGGCCAGGCCGTCGCCGCCGCGAGCCTGCCCAAGCTGGGGTGAGGACGCTTGCGGCACGGCCGGCCGGAGGCCGGCGCTACGTAGCGCCCGCGTCCTCGCCGGCTCGGTTTCGGGGCGGTGTCAAGCTACGCACCATTCCATCGGGCGCATCCGCGCACTGCCCCCGGAGCGCGGCACTCCGGGCCGCAGCGGCCACCCTGCAGAACGGGCTGCGGAGCTTCCCAAGCCTTTCCCTGCTGCCAGCCACTGCGGCCCAGAGAGCCGCGCTCCGCCGTCGTGCCGGGGCAGTGTCAAGATGCGCCCCATTCCATCCGCACCCATTCCCCAAGTTGGACACCACCCTGCCCTTCGCCTATCCTCCGCGCCCATGCGCATTGTCTCCTCTGCCGCCACCATGCAACGCCTCGCCCTCCGCTGGCGGCGGACCGGCAAACGCATCGGCTTCGTCCCCACGATGGGCTACCTCCATGAGGGCCATCTCAGCCTCGTGCATCGCGCGCGCCGGCTCGTCGGCCAGCCGGGCCTCGTCGTCGCCAGCATCTACGTGAACCCCACGCAGTTCGCGCCGACCGAGGACTTGTCCGCCTACCCGCGCGACCTCGATCGCGACAAGGCCTTATGCCGCAAGGCCGGCGTGGATGTGCTCTTCCTCCCGTCCGACGCTGAGATGTATCCCGACCGCGACACCGGCGGCTTCAGCACCTACGTCGTCGAGGAACGGCTCTCCCAGGGTATGGAAGGCGGCTCGCGTCCGACGCACTTTCGCGGTGTCACCACCGTCGTCGCCAAGCTCTTCAACCTCGTGCTGCCAGACGTCGCCGTCTTCGGCGCGAAGGACTGGCAGCAGGCCGCCATCCTCCGCCGCATGACCCGTGACCTGAACTTCCCGCTCAAGTTCGTGGTCGCCCCGACGCGCCGCGAGAAGGACGGCCTGGCCATGAGTTCGCGGAACAAATACCTCTCCGCCGAGGAACGTCCGCAGGCGACGATCCTCTGGCGCGCCTTGAAGCTGGCCAAGGAAATCGTCACCGCCTCGCGCGCGCCGAACTACGCCGATGTCCTCAAGAAGGAACTCGCCGCGCTGATCGCCACGCAGCCCGCCGCGCGGCTGGACTACGTGGAGTTCTTCGATGGCGAGACGCTGCAGCCCGCCACCGCCGTCACCCGCGGCACCCACATGGCCCTCGCCGTCTTCATCGGCAAGACGCGCCTGATTGACAATGCGGAACTGCGGTAAGGCCTGCAGCGGACGGGCTTTCCAACGCCACGTTGCTGACGCACCGCTATGGAGTGCGGCGAGTTCTCGCCGCTTTCCGCAGGCGACTTGTCGCCGTCGAGGTTCGCTGGTGCTCGGTTTATCCGAGCGTCCTCCGGCTGGCGCGAGCCGGGGCGGCCCGGCCAAACGAGAGTGAATCGGACTTCGACGGCGACAAGTCGCCTGCGGAAAGCGGTGACAAGTCACCGCACTCCATAGGCGTCGCTGACGATCTGGCACCGCTTGCAGGACTCAGGCGCTGGGCACAGTCTAGCAGCCTTTGCGACCCGGCCGCCGCCGCTGCTCTCGAGTTGAGGTTCAATCAAACCTCCTTTAGGTCCACGCCTTGGGCCACTACGGCGGCAGCGCCCCCACCGCCCGTTCCGTCATGCGCTCGAACGTGCCGTGCGCGCCCGCCGACTCCACCCGATCCGCGCTCGGCGAGCGTGACCACCGCTCGGCCAGCGATTCCGTTCCCGCAATGTGACAGTTCCAGACGCTTTCCCCCGTGCGCAGGTCCCAGAGGGTGAAATCCACGGCGAGGTTCTTGATGTTCACCGTCGTTTCCCGCACCCAGGCGGGATAGCTCCGCACCTTCTCCCCGGTCGCCGGGTCAATGGCGGGATAAGACCGCCCCACGGGAAAGGCGCTGCTCTGGACGAAGGTCCTGCCCTGGGCATTGACCCACAGCAGATAGCGCCGGCCGCCCGGAAGCTGGGCGAACACCGGCAGGTCCGATGACCGCAGCTTGTCGTAGTCACTGAACTGCTTCTGCAGCTCCCGATGCCGGGCCGCCCCGAGCGCCTCCCGGACCGCCGGCAACGTCATCACGCGGTTGGTCGGAACCACCCCACCCAACGTCTCCACGAACCGCTCGCTGACTCTATCGGAGAGAAGATATTCGCCGCCGCCGAGCGCAGTAACGCCACCGATGATCAACCCGCCGCTCGCCAAGTCCGGCCGATGAAAGCCCGGAACGCTGCGGGTCGTGACGGAGAAGGACCGGCACCCGCCGAGCAGTGGCGCGAGCAAGAGGAGGAGCAGAAACTGGCCTCGGACGGCCGCAATTATCGGAAGGCGTATCATGGTCACTCCGGAATCCCTGATGTGTCCTCGTAAAACTCTCCATCGTCTCCCTGCACTCGTGCGCCAAGTGCTTGTGCAATCAGCAGCATCTTCCCGACGATCGCCTTGTCAGGATTCTTGGTTGAGATGTTCCCGAGGAACCAATCAAACCAAGGGTCAGGATATTTCGATTTGCCGCTCCACAGGAAAAAACACTCTCCGTTGTTCGGAGATGCTCGAAGCTCAGGGTCGCTCTGAGCATAAAGCATCCACTCGTCAGCCGTAATCTCGTGGCCTGCGTTCGCAGCGTGAAACTCTGCTCGGGTGATGTGTAGTTCGTAGCCCACGGCGTGTGTGGCCTAACGGCCCAAGCTCAGCAATCCGGCCCGAGCGAGGCGTGGATTGCAATCACGACGTTCATGCTGGGTTAGGTGCAGCACCTGTTTAGATGACGTAAATTTCATCAAACGAAAGCGAAGATCAAGCGCACACGGTCTGCGCCAAAGTGACGAGCCGCGAGATCGAAGGTCTCGAACAACATTCTCAAACTCCTCTCGACCGAGGAATCTCCTGTCGGAAGCCAATCTCTGTCCACCGGTAACTCGGCAGCAGTGAGCCAAGTAACCTCGGTCGGATCTACTAGCGGGTCGAAAGTCTCACGAGTAGCCCGCGATACACGCTCAGGATAACCGCGGAACGCAGACGACCCCGTGCTGGCATGAAGCTTTTGGAAAACTTCAGTTCCGCTGCGCGTTTGCAAATTGAGATCGTCCGAAAAACTCCACATTGAGACATCATTCGTGAACGGCTTTTGATCCACCGGCGTGTTGTCATCAATCTCAAGAACCACTGTTGGTGTTACGGGCATATGCGTGTCGTCTAACGGCCCAAGCTCAGCAACCCGGCCAGCGCGAGGCGTGGACAGCAGCCTGAGCCCAATGGCCGAGTGAGATGCAGCGCATGCACAGCGTCACGCTCAAAAATCCACCTCGAAGTGCCAGCCCACTCCATGCTGCGCCGCTGCACTCAAGATGCGCTCGCACTCGCGTAAGTCCTGCGCCACACCATCCGCCTGGGCGATGGCGTGCGAGGCCAATGCCCTGATGGTGGCCAAACCATCTTGCGCTGAGAACTGCTGGAGTTCTATTGGCGCGGCGTCCCCGGCATCCCCGCCCTCGCCCTCCATGAACTCGGCCAACTGCTCCGGGTCTGCGCTGAAGAACTCTGACAGCGGACGAACGCCACGCTGACGCGCCGCTTCATCCAGAGCCTCCATGTGCTTGGACAGGCTCTTGCCGTCCATGCCGGTATCAATGCCGTCAATCTTGCGCTCCAGAACGATGAAGTATGCTGCTCCCATAGTGTGATGAGTGTAGTGTAGCCCACCGACGCAGGGCGCTGTAGCGCCCTGCTTAGGCATCAATAATTCCTTTCCGAAACCAGCGTCTCAATCTTCACAGGACGACTGCTCACATTCTCGGGTGTGCTGAAAGCGTTGAGCACAACAACACGATTAGACGTAATCGTCCACCGAAACGAATAATTGCCGCCAAAGGGAGCGCCAACGTAGGGAATCGATGGTCTGTTCGTGCGGATCATTCCTCGTGAAGCCGCATCCAAATCTGGTAACTGGTCCAGCACTCGAAGTCGAGCCTGCTCAATGTTTCGCTCCCACTGCGCGTGACGGCGCGCAGCTTTTTCTGGGCTCTCGCAACTCGTGCAAAGAATCACGGCGAGCGCCAATAGAATAATGGTGGTGCGTGTCATGATGCCTAACTGGCGTTCAGCAAAACTCAGTGCGCTCTCACCGTGAACCTCGTTCGGAGTCCCGGCTTTAGCCGGTGAAACGGTGCGAACTCCAGACGCTCACGCGCGCAGCGCCTGTCATCCTCGTCCGCCCCGCCGCCTAAAGGCGGGACTCCAAGCACGGTGCGGGCTCATCCCCGCCACCGACGACTACTTCGCCATCACCACATCCAGCTCCCGCGGAGCCGCCTCAGGCGCACCAGCTTCCACCCGCACCCCATCCCGCACCCCGTTCATCTGCTCCTGTTCCTTGCACCAGCCCTTGATCTCCACGTCGTTGAAGATCTTGCCGAGCACGCGGCGGAGGAGGCCCTTGAGATTCGGATTCTCCAGATCACGCAGGCAGCGGATGGCTTCCTCCTTGTAGGTTTCGAGCAGCGTCTTGGCGCGGAGATCGGCCTCAAGTTCGGAGTAGAGCACTTCTATGTCCTTCACGCTCGTGCCCGTCGGAAGCTGGCGACGCCAGACGCTCGCGAGCAGTTCCTTGTGCGCGTCCTTGGCCTTCTCGTGGGCCACGGCCAGCAGCAGGCTTGGGCGCAGTCCGGCGATGTCGTTGGTCTCGCCACCGTCGCCGAGATCACTCAGGTCGTCGCGAATCTGATACGCGATGCCCAGCGCCTCGCTGTAAACATGCAGCACGTCTTCGACTTCCTCGTGCTGGTCCACGCCTGCGTAGAGCGCACCCAAACGCAGCGCGACCTCGAAGGCCGGCGCGGTCTTCTTGCGGAAGATGTCGAGCACCTGATGCTGCGTGAGCGCCTGCGGGTTGCGCGCCCAGCAGAGTTCCGCACCCTGGCCGCGGCACAGCTCGCGCTGGCCTTCGCTGGCGATGCGCACCATCTCGGCCTTCGCCGCCGGGCTGGCCTTGCACGCGGCGAGCAGCCGATAGCCTTCGCCGATCAGCAGGTCGCCCACGTTCAGCGCCACGGCCACGCCATATTCCTCGTGCAACGTCTTCTCGCCGTAACGCAAGGCGTCGTTGTCCTCGATGTCATCGTGGATGAGCGAGGCCTTGTGGAAGCACTCAACGGCCACCGCCACCTTCTTGATGTCCTCGGGCAGCGGCTTGCCCGTGTCCCGGCGCAGCGCCTGGTAGGCAGACACGACGAGGAAGGGCCGCCAGCGCTTGCCGGCGCGCATGAGCCAGTCGCGCGCGATGCGCTCGGACTCGCCCTCGGCGTTGCCCATGATGGTGTCGAGCGCCACCGGGCTGAACCAGAAATCTACCTCATCCCGCAGCGCCCCGAGGTCGAGCCGACGCGTCTGATCGTCGCTGGTCAAATGGATGTAGTCCCACACCCAGTCGAGGTCCACGGTGGTGTCAATGCAGTCATCCTGCAGCAGCGGAATCGCCACGCCGGGAATGGCCGCCGCCTCCATGTAGGGGAACGCGCGTTCCAGCACGCTCAGGCAGCTCACGCCGACGATGGCCTCGATCTTGCCGGTCTGGATCAGCGACATGACGATGGCCGAGCCTTCCGCCACGAGCGTGGCATAGCCGAGCTTCTCCGCCTCCGCCTGCAAATCCTGGATCGTGCACAGGCCGCACTGCTTGCACAGCAGGCCGAACTCATCGAACGGCGCGGGGCACTTGCTCTCCACGCGCAGGCACTTGGGCAGCAGCAGCAGCCGGCGCTCGAACGGCACGGCCGCGATCTGCTCGCGCCACATCTCGTTGTTGATGAGCACCCCGATGTAGTCGCGGTAGATGGGGTCGCACTTGAGCATCCCGATGACGCGGTCGGCGTGGACCTTCAGTTCGTCCGCCGGCATGGGCGGCACCGGGTTGAACTCGGCGACGTAATTGCGGATGACGTGCAGGAAGTGGTTCCGCTCGATGGGCGTCTGCGGCACGTTCTTCTTCGGCGTGCGGAAGCGCTGCTGGACGACGTGCTTGGGCACGACGGCGGACGTGTAACTACCGGGCGGTTTGAAGGCAATGGGCTGCTGCATGGTCAAGCTGCGGCGTTGGACGTTGGCGCTCGGTCGTTCAGTCAAATTCTCGGCTGCGGGGAAACTGTGCTTCCTTCCGGCCCCCCGGTCTAGTCAGGAATTGTTCCAGTAAACGCAAGCCAGGGTGAGTGGCTGGGGGCATGGAGGCATGGATGCCCAAGCGCATGAGTTCCCCGCGACAAGTCCCCTCTCCCCCATCGGGGGAGAGGGTTAGGG
>CAZCBE010000140.1:0-16567 GCA_964496695.1 uncultured Klebsiella sp. | reverse complement strand
GGACTTAACCCAACATCTCACGACACGAGCTGACGACAGCCATGCAGCACCTGTGCAAGCTGGTATTGCTACCTCGTCCCTCTTTCAAGGTTCTACTACTTGCATGTCAAGGCCAGGTAAGGTTCTTCGCGTTGCATCGAATTAAGCCACATACTCCACCGCTTGTGCAGGCCCCCGTCAATTTCTTTGAGTTTTAATCTTGCGACCGTACTCCCCAGGCGGCGCATTTATCGCGTTAGCTACGCCACGAACGGGGTCGATTCCGCTCACAGCAAATGCGCACAGTTTACAGCCAAGACTACCGGGGTATCTAATCCCGTTTGCTCCCTTGGCTTTCGTGCCTCAGCGTCAGATAGTGTCCAGAGACTCGCCTTCGCCACTGATGTTCCTCTCGATATCTACGCATTTCACTGCTACACCGAGAATTCCAGTCTCCCCTCCACTCCTCAAGCCAACCAGTATCCAATGCAGTTTCGGAGTTAAGCTCCAAGATTTCACATCAGACTTTTTTGGCCGCCTACGCACCCTTTACGCCCAGTAAATCCGAACAACGCTTGGGACCTCTGTATTACCGCGGCTGCTGGCACAGAGTTAGCCGTCCCTTCCTCTTCCGCTACTATCAACCTTCAACGTGTTAGGTTGAAGGTATTGCTCGCAGATGACAGGGGTTTACGGGCCGAAGCCATTCATCCCCCACGCGGCGTCGCTCCTTCAGGGTTTCCCCCATTGAGAAAAATTCTCGACTGCTGCCACCCGTAGGTGTCTGGACCGTGTCTCAGTTCCAGTGTGGCTGGTCGTCCTCTCAGACCAGCTACCCGTCTTAGCCTTGGTGAGCCGTTACCTCACCAACTAGCTGATAGGCCGCGGGCTAATCCTAAAGTGTCAGGCCTTACGGTCCCCAACTTTGATAGTCAAAAGATGCCTCCCAACTATCACATTTGGTATTAGCTCCGATTTCTCGGAGTTATCCCAAGCTTCAGGGAAGATTACCCACGTGTTACGCACCCTTGCGCCGCTGAACATTCCGAATATTGCTACCCGAAATGTCCCGCTCGACTTGCATGTCTTATCCACGCCGCCAGCGTTCGTTCTGAGCCAGAATCAAACTCTCCGTTAAAAAACGTTAGCTTGATTCTCGTCGAATCCGAAGATCCGACAATTGTCAATTTCCGATTAAAACTCTCCAGATATTCCGCTAACCGGACTATCTGAAGGGACTCTCACTTGTCGCACAATTCAATTTTCAAAGAGCCACTCGGTTATTCACCAAGTCGTTTCCCGTTTTAGGGGAAAAAAAACCTGAGCGCCGGTTCGCACTGCAAACTCGGCATCTCAGCTTCGTTCGACGCGAATACTTTTATCAGTTTCGCGCAGGTCGTCAACTTTTTATTTTCGACGAACCTTTTTGAACTGCGTCGTTCAAAACAACGGAGACAGATTAGCTCACTCCCGGAAGTGTGCAATAGTTTTTTACAAAATTTTGATCCAGCCGTCCTTTTTGGCCCTCCTTTCCCCTCCCTCAAACTCGACAAAAGCCCCGTCAGCACGCACTCTTCTTGCGTGTTGGACTCTAAGCTAAAAAATCTTCGCGAAACGCTTCACAACTACGGTTCCTGCCTCATTGCCTACTCCGGCGGCGTGGATTCTGTGCTCCTGGCCTACATTGCTCACGACGTGCTCCGCGAGCGTTCTCTGGCCGTAATTGCTGATTCTCCGAGTCTCCCGCGCCGCGAATTAACCGAAGCCCTCGCTATCGCCGCTCAGTTCCAATTTCCTGTCCGCGTCGTCTCCACCGCCGAGTTCAACAACCCAGACTACAGTTCCAACCCATTGAACCGCTGCTACTTCTGCAAGCACGAACTCTTTACCCAGCTTCTCCCCATCGCCCGCGAACTCCGCCTCTCTGTCCTCGCCTACGGCGAAAATGCCAGCGACATCGGCGATTTCCGCCCTGGTGCCCAGGCCGCTTCTGAATTCCAAATTCGCGCCCCCCTCAAGGAAGCCGGCCTCACAAAAGCCGAGATCCGCGCCCTATCCGCCCGTTTTGGCCTCCCCACCACCGACAAGCCCCAGATGGCTTGCCTCAGTTCGCGCGTCCCCCACGGCGAGCCCGTTACAGAACAAAAACTCCAAATGATCGAATCCGCCGAGAATTTGCTGCGCGATCTCGGCTTTTTCGACGTGCGTGTCCGCCACCACGAACTCCCCGGCCAACCGCTTTCTGCTACTGCCCAAGCCTCGCCAAACCTCAACAATCTCACGCAGCCCGCTCCTCCCTCTCTGCGCCCCTCCCTCGCCCGTATTGAAGTCGGCGCCACCGAACTCCCTCGCCTCCTCGATCCTGCCACCACCGCTCGCGTTGCCGAGGAACTCAAGCGCCTCGGCTATCAGCACGTCACCCTCGACCTCCAGGGATACCGGCGCGGCGGTGCCAACGACCTCACCGCCCACCCCGCCCTCCAAGCTGCGCGAACCCAAAACGCCTAGAAAATTGGCCGCTTTCTTCTCAATCCCTCGAAAATCGGCCACCTGATACGGAACGATGCCGTGGCCACCGATTCTCTTTCGAACTGTAATTCGGACAACGCGATAAGGTGCCAATCTAGTCGCTTTCCGGCCACTTTCACCTCCGCGTGCCCCGCCTCAGCCGCCCTTCTGCTGCGGCTGTTCTCGTCCTCACCGCCTCTCCGTTGCAAGGGCGAGTGCGCTGCCAACTGCACGAGTCCCATTCGTCCTCTCCGACCCCTCCACTGTTGCACCACGGGTCGTGCAGCTCAGTATCCTCCGTAGCTCCAACCCACTGATTTCTTGCGTCGGACAATGAACTTCCCTGAGTTCATCACGTCTCGGTGCTCAAGTCGGATTGTGCTCTGCGCCTTCGCAGCCCAATTCCACGCATATCATTGCCTCCTGAGCGCTTCTTCCGGCCACCATCCAGCCATCGAGACACGGCGATCACAGACACTCCTGGCTCCCCTCTGTTTTCAGTGGAATGGCGTGTGGAAGAAGCTCCAAATCCCAAGTTCCAGCTTCCGAAGCAACTCCAAAGTCCAAGGAAAAGCGTGGCCTGGCCCTGGACGGACAAGGCGCACCATCCCAGTCTTTTTTTTAAATCAAGGTGCCAACCAGGGCGGAAGGGCTGGCAGCGAAGTGCGCTGAGCGATTGGAATTTGGGGGGTGGGATTTCTTTGGAGCTTGGGCCTTGGAGCTTGGAATTTCCCTGCCAGCCTCCCTGTCCACCGAAAACAGCGGCGAACCGCACTCCTTGATTGCCCCTTTCCGTGTTCATCGTTGCTGTAGCCAATTCGGTTTGCGGCTCCCCCCAGCGCGCCTCCCCTTTTTCGCGTCAATTCGCGTGTTTAGCGGGCAACTCTTCTACATTCAGGCCCAAATCTTCAGTTTGGCACTTGCTTGCCTCCTCCACTCTCCCGCTCGCCTTTCCTGCCGCACCTCGCTAGCCTCCACCCGTGCATCTGGCCCACCTGCGACTCCGCGATTTCCGCAATTACCCGCGGCTCGATGCGGATTTCCGCCCCGGCTTCCACCTCCTGCTGGGCCACAACGCCCAGGGCAAAACCAACATCCTCGAAGCCATCTACCTCCTCGCCACCCTGCGTTCCTTTCGCGGCGTCGGCGGTGCGCAGATGATCCGCCATGCGGCCAAAGGCTACTTCGTCGGCGCGTCCGTGATGAGCAACGCCCCGCACGAAATCAAAATGTATTGGTCCGCTGCCGAGCGGAAAATCTCCCTGGACGCCCAGCCCGTCCGCCGCCTCACCGACTACCTCGGCACCTTGCGCGCCGTCGTGTTTTGCACCGAAGATCTGCAGCTTGTCAAAGGCACCTCCCGCACCCGCCGCCGCTTCCTCGACCTGCTCCTCGCCCAGACCCAGCCCGCCTACCTGCCCCTCCTCCAGCGCTACGCTCACGCCCTCCGCTCGCGCAATTCCCTGCTGAAACAGCGCGCTCCTGACCCCGCCCTGCTCGACAGTTTTTCCCAGGAACTCGTCTCCCTCGGCAACCAGCTCATCGCCGCCCGCCGCGAACTCCTGCCCCGCATCTCCCCCCTCGCGCGCCTCGCCTACCGCCGCATTTCCCACGATGCCGAGGAACTCCGCCTCGAATACCAGCCCAGCGTGAAGGCCGATTTCGCCGTGGAACTCGCCCGGGCCCGCGACCGCGAACGCACCTACCGCTCCACCGTCGTCGGGCCGCACCGCGACGAACTCGCCCTCCTGCTCAACGAGCAATCCGCCGCGCAATTCGGCAGCGAAGGCCAGAAGCGCACTCTCGCCATCGCCTTGAAGATGGCCCAGGCCGAATACGTCACCGGCCTCCTCGGCACCCCGCCCGTCCTCCTCATTGACGACGTCATGGGCGAACTCGACGCCAAGCGCCGCACCGGCCTCCTTCCCCTACTGGAACGCTCCCACCACGCCCGCGGCCAGGTCTTCATGACCTGCACCGAAGAAAACTGGCCCCGCGAACTCGCCCGCGATCTGCACCGCTGGGAAATCAAATCCGGCACCCTCGCCGCCGCAAAATCCGCCTGAGTTTTTGCCACAAAGAGGCGCATAAAGCGCAAAAAGAAACGCCTTCTCCCTCGGTTGCACCCTCTGTGCCTCCCTGCGACGAGGAAAACTCTTCGCAGCCGGTCGCACCTTCAGAAGCACTTCAGCCCTTGTGACGCCTCAACTGATCCCGCGCCTGTTCCGGCGCTTCAATAACCGCGCTCATCACGGCTTCCAAAGACTTGGCCGGCAGGAGCGCTAGCTGCATCAGGCTGTGCGCGATGGGTTCGCCCTCCGGCAGGACCGCGAGCAACCGGCGCCAAAGTTCGCCGCCGGTTTGCAACATCCATGGCTCATATTCGAGCCAGTCGGCCGCGTCGAGAACCTGATAATAGACATCGTCACTTAATTTGTTCAGCCCATGCAGGCAGATCAGTTCGGCCGTGCCCTTTACCAGCTCTTTGGTGAGCAACTGCAGGTTGGTTCCACGTCCAATAACTGCCAGATCAGCCCCACGCCGCACGACACCACCGTAACCCACGATGCAGGATCGCCAGACGTGTCCTGCTTGCGTTCGTGCCGGCATCAGGTCGCCAATGGGCAACCTTCCGGACGCTAGTTCGGCGTCCAAACGTGTAATGGGGATGCCCCAGATTGTATTCGCGGACTTTTTTGCCAGTTGAGTCAACCGCACCCGGTGGCGAGCTTCGAGCCAGCGGAGTCGGGTGATAACGTAGTTTACCTGGACCGAGAAGATCACCGGAAAAGCCAGGATGCCCTTTCCTTTGGCGCGCTCCAGGCCACGTTGCTTGGCGGTTGCTGCAAGCGTTCCTCCATGGCGTGAAAGCAGAGGATGGCGGAAGAATGGGTGGTCGTGTTTCCGGCTGGCACGGCCCCAGAAGCGGGACGGATGGCCGAAAATCATTATCCCCTCCAGACTCCAATACTGAAGGAGGTTGATGAGCGCATATTGGTCGTAGAGGCGCAGGAGCCGGGCGTCGATTGCATCCAACTCCTCGCGGACCAGGTGATGAAAGGTCATCCCGGCGTGCTGGGCGGCCCCTTGGATCAACCAGTTCAAGGTCAACCGCTTGTTCACTTCATCGCGCAGTTCCGCGTCGGTCATTGGCTCTCCTGCGCTTTGGGCTGGGGAGTTGGTCGCGTCAGCGGCCAATCGGGGTTGAACGGGTCGAGTTCTGGTCGCGGCGCAGGCACTGGCTGGGGAGCCGGTTCTACCTGCGGTTCCTCCGGCGGCGCAATCGGTTCAGGCTGCGGCATACGACGGACGACTATGAAGACGAACCAACCCGTGGTCAAACGGCTCCATTCACTCAAAAGTCAAACCCGCGCGGCTTCCGAACCGCTCGCGGAATTACCAGCCTCTCCCTCTTCTTCTCCTCTTTGCGCCTTCTGTGCCCTTTTGTGGCAAAAAATCCCCGCCCTTTCGTGGCCTCACAGCGCCCCCCGCAGCACCAGCTCCAGCTCGCCTGCGCTTAGCGGTATCGGATTCGCCTTCATGCTGCTCGCCTGCATCGCTTTTTGCACCACCCCGACCACGTCCCCCTCCGTCAGCCCCCACGTTCGCAACCGCGCGATGTTCAGTGCCGCGCACAATTCCCGCACCCACGCCACCCCATCCGCCGCCGTGGCCTGCGGACGCCCCGTGAGCAGCCGCGCCACCTCGTCATAGCGCCGCAGCGCCACGCTCTCCGGTGCCCGTTCGCGCAACGCGCGGACATTTGCCTCCATCACCCCCGGCAGCAACGCCGCGCACACCGCCCCATGCGGCGCGGGAAACATCCCGCCGATTGGTGCAGCAAACCCATGCACCGCCCCCAGCCCCGCATTCGCCAGCGCCATCCCGCCGAACAAACTCGCCAGCGCCATGTCCTCGCGCGCCGCAGGGTCACTTCCGCACTCGACCGCCCGCCGCAGTGACCACGCCGCCCGCCGCATCCCCTCCACGCACACACCATCCGTCATCGGATTCGCCCGGGGGCACACATACGGCTCGATCAGTTGCGTCAGCGCATCCATCCCCGTGCTCGCCGTCAGGTCCGGTGGCAAATTCAGCGTCAACTCCGGGTCCACCAGCGCCACGCGCGGCAGCAGATACGGGCTCCGCAAGCTCGCCTTCACCCGATGCTCCGGCGATGCCAGCACCGCATTCCGCGTCACCTCCGCCCCCGTGCCCGCCGTCGTGGGAATCGCCAGCAGCGGAGCCGCCGGCTTCGTGAGCGGCGCACCGCGCCCCACCACCTCCAGATAATCCAGCAGCTCCCCGCCATTCGTCAGCAGCCCCGCCATCGCCTTGGCCGCATCCATCGCGCTGCCCCCGCCAAATCCAATCACCAAGTCACACCCCGCCGCCCGCGCCCGCGCCACCCCCTCGCTCACCGCCTGCGTCGTGGGCTCCCCTGCGACCGAAAAGATCTCCCCCTCCACCCCTGCCCCGGCCAGCAACTCCCTCAGCCGCCCTGCCCTCTCCCCCGACCGCCCCGTCACCACCAGCGCCCGCCGCCCAAACTCCTTCGCCAGGCTCCCCGCCTGTTTGAATGTCCCTGGACCAAAAACAACCCGATGAGCAGTGGCGAATTCAAAGGTCATGACTGAAACGCGTTAAACCAATTCCCCATGACGGCCGTGCATTAGTCGCTGGCGACCACGGCACACACCTGCTCCCTCTCCCTTCCTCGGAGGAGGGGAGAGGGTTGGGGTGAGGGGTGCCGTCTGGCAGCGATCCACCGACATGCATCGGGAATTGGTATGCCGTGATGCCTGCTGCGTGAATCCAGCAGCGCCCTGCGGGCCATGTCTGAAACACGCACCACGCAACACGTCCCTCACCACCCCGCCTCCCCCGGAAAAACCTCCCCAAACTTCACGCTCGTCCGCGGCCCCGCCATCATCGGCGCGACCGCATCCCGCCACTTCGCATAGTGCGCCGTCTCCTTGTGCCGCGCCGGCGCCTCCACGTTGCGATATACCTCCACCAGCACGAACCGCGTCGGATCATCCACCTGCTGCACCACATCGAACCGCGCAATCCCCGGCTCCTGCACGCTCGCCTGCGCATTCGCGACCGTCGCCGCCTTGAACGCCGCAATGAACTCCGGTTTCACCTGCACCTGGACGTGAACGATGAGCATGGTCTGAGTAAAACCAAAACCTCGCCTCCCTGCACGCACCAAAAGTCGAGCCACCGCACCCCACTCGTCCCATCCGTCCCATTGCTTCATCACCACCCCAGATGCCCGCCCCCGAAAAATCAATTAACGGCCCCGCATCCCTTCTGCCATTCTCCAAAACGTGAAACCCGCTCACCTGTTCTCCAAGGCGCAGCCACCCACGACTGGAGGCCCCCATGCTCGCTAGTGGCGAAGCCGGCTTCATCCTGCTCGGCCTCCTGATCGTGGGCTGGGTGCTGCTCATGCCATTGCTCATGTGGATCAAGGCGAGTTCCACGCAGGAGGACCAGGAGCGTCTTAGCCATCGCACCACCGACCTGGAACGCCGGCTCGCCCAGGCCGAAAAAGCACTCGCCACCGTCCGCGCCCTCGCCTCCGAGCGGACCGCCATCCCGGCCCCGGCTGAAACTACCCAGCCGGTCGCCGCCCCCGTCCCGGTTGTCCCCGAGACGCTCACCCCGGTCCTCACGGTCCCCGCCCCACCCCCACCGATTCCGGTGGAAGCACTGCCAACGCTGGGCGGCTCCATCCCCGTCCCCCCGCCCCCTTTGACCGTGCCCCCGGTGCCCCCGACCCCACCGGTCCCACCGCGGTCCTTCACGCCCCCGCCGCCCGCCCCAGCCTTCGATTTCGAGCAGTTCCTCGGCGTGAAGATGTTCGCGTGGATCGGGGCCTTCGTCGGCTTCCTCGCCGTAGCCTTCGCACTGAAATACTCCTTCGAGCAGGGCTGGATCAGCCCGGCCGTCCGCGTCGCCAGCGGGCTGGTCATCGGCATCAGCCTGCTGGGCGGCGGCCTCTGGCTGAACCGTGAACGCTACGCCGCCAGCGTGCAGGCCATCTGTGGCGCGGGCATCGTCATCCTCTACGCGGACCTCTACGCGGCGCACGCTTACTACAAGCTGATCGAAAGCCCCTATGTGACCTTCGCCTGTCTGTCGCTCGTCACCGCCGTGGCGTTCATCCTTGCCGTGCGGCTCAACGCCCAGGCCGTCGCCATCATCGGCCTGCTCGGCGGCTTCCTCACCCCCGTGCTCATCCGCACCGGCCACGACAACCCGCTCGGCCTCTTTGGCTACGTCGCGCTGCTGGACATCGGCCTGCTCGCCGTCGCCCTGCGTCAGCGGTGGCTCCATCTCACGCTGTTGGCGGGCGTGGCTACTGTGGTGATGCAGCTCGCATGGGCCGGCGAGTTCTTCGCCGTCGAGAAGGTCCACACGGCGATGACCATCTTCGTGTTCTTCAGCGTGCTGTTCTTCGGGCTCTTCTGCCTCGTCCATCGCCCCACTGGCAAGCGCACGGCGGAGGACACCTGGAGTTCCACCGCCGCCGTGCTGATGCCCTGTGTCGGTCTTGCCTTCGCGCTGCACCTCCTCACGCGTCCTTATCGCGAACTGGCCGCCCAGCCTGGTCTCATTTTCTCGTTCGTGTTCCTCCTCGATCTTGTGCTGCTCGGCATCGCCTGGATGCGCGAACCGCTCCGCCCGGTCCAGCTCATCGGTGGCGGCGCCTCCTTCTTCCTGCTCATGGTATGGAACAGCAGCTTCCTCACCGACGACCTCCTGAACTGGTCGCTCGGCTTCACCCTGCTCTTCGCCGTGCTGCACTCGGTCTTCCCCGTGGTGCAACAGCGTCTCCAGCCCAACCTCTCGCCCGTCTGGTGGGCGCAGCTTTTTCCGCCGGTGGCGCTGCTGCTCTTGTTCGTCCTGCTCGACAAGCTCCCCACGCCATCATTCCTCCTCTGGCCGGTCGTGCTGCTGGTGGACGCGCTTGCCATCGGCCTGGCGCTCTTCAGCGCATCACTGGTTTCCGTAGCCGCCGTGCTGCTGTTTACCGCACTCCTTACCGCGCGCTGGATCTTCAAAGTCCCGGCGGAACTCACCGGCTGGACCGGCCTGCCGGGCATGCTCCTGGTCATCGGCGGCTTCGCCGTGTTCTTCTTCGCCGCCTCCTTCTTCGCCCTCAAGCGCATCCTCCCCAAGCTCGAAGCCGCGAAGACTGATCCCCAGGCCGCCGCCGGCCTGCCACTCTCCGGCTCCGTCACCCCGGAACTCGCCGTGCAGCTCAGCTCCATGGCTGCCGTGCTGCCGTTCATCCTGCTCATCATGGTCGTCGTCCGCCTGCCGCTCGCGGACCCCTCGCCCGTCTTCGGCCTCGCCGTGCTGTTGATTGCCTTGCTCCTGGGCGTGGTCCGGCGCTTCGGCACGGATCTGCTCGCGCCCGTCGCCCTCGGCTGCACGCTGCTGCTGGAATTCGTCTGGCACACACGCCTCTTCAGCGGCACGGGCAACTCACCCGACTGGCTCCCCCTCGCGTGGTATGCCGGCTTCGCCGCCGTGTTCACCCTGTTCCCGTTCGTCTGCCACCGTCAGATCGGCGAGCGCCGTCTCCCGTGGATCACCGCCGCCCTTGCCCTCCCCCTGCATTTCCACCTCATCTACCAGCTCTGCAAGGCAAACCTCCCGGAGTTCGGCTGGCTCGGCCTCATTCCCGCCGTGTGCGCACTGCCCGCCTTCGCCGGCCTCGTCTGGCTGCTGAAGAAACTTCCCGCCACCAACGAAGGCCGCAACGCCCTGCTCGCCCTCTTCGGCGGCGCGGGCCTGTTCTTCATCACGCTCATCTTCCCGATCCAGTTCGAGAAGCAATGGCTCACCGTCGCCTGGGGGCTGGAAGGCGCCGCGCTCCTCTGGCTCTTCCACCGCGTCCCGCATCCCGGCCTGCCCGTCGTGGGCGTCGCCCTGCTCTGCGTGGCCTTCGTGCGCCTCACCTTCAACGATGTCTTCAGCTACCACGAGCGCAGCGCCACCCCGATCTTCAACTGGTATCTCTACACCTACGGCCTCGTGACCGCCTGCCTCTTCGCCGGCGCGCGGCTGCTCGCCCCGCCCAGAAACAAGGTTCAGGGCTTCAACGTATTGCCCCTGCTCTACACCCTTGGCACGTTGCTGGCGTTCAGCCTGATGAACATTGAAATCGCCGATTACTTTAGCGAAGGCACGCGCACGACCTTCTCGTTCAGCCGCGACGGCCTGTCGCGCGAGAAGCAGCTCGCGCGCGACATGACCTATTCGCTCGCGTGGGCGGCCTTCGCCTTCGTGCTGCTCATCACCGGCTTCAAGCAGCGCGTCGTGGCCGCCCGCCGCGCCGGCATGGCGCTGCTGGTGTTCACCCTGGGCAAGCTCTTCCTCCACGACCTCTGGAATCTCGGCGGCCTCTACCGCATCGGCTCCCTCATCGGCCTCGCCGTCGTCCTGATGCTCGTCTCCCTCTTCTACCAAAAATTCCTCGCCACCGAGGCGGAGCGGCCTGAAACCAGTGGAGAATCGAAAGAAAATACATGAACGAAGCCCCAAGCTCCAAATCCCAAATTCCAAATAAATTCCAAGCTCCAAGTTCCAATGGGCGGCCGTCCGTTCACGCACGCCGATTGAGGCTTGGGATTTGGAGCTTGTTTGGAATTTGGAGCTTGGGATTTGGAGCTTTGCTCCACTCCGCCGAACTTCCCGCCGCCTGGAAAAACTCCCAGCCCGTCACCCTCCCCCAGCCCGGCCTCCTCCGCTTCTCCGTCCCGCTCGACACCCTCGATGCCGCCCGCCCTGGCCTGGAGGACCTCCGCATCCACGACGCCAGCGGCCGCGAAGTCCCCTTCGATCTCGACCGCCCCGTGCAGCGCACCACGTTGACCGCCGCCCCGCGCAAGTTCCTCTCCCGGTTCGAGTCCAATGCCACCGTCGCCTACATCGAGACCGGGCTGGCGCAGCCGGTCGTCGGCGTGACCTTGCAGACCCCCGCCCAGGATTTCCTCAAGGCCGTGCGCGTCGAGGGCAGCAGCGACGGCCTCCGGTGGGCGACCATCGCCGACGGCCTCCCGGTCTTCACCCTGCCCGGCGCGGTGCAGTTGCGCGTGGACTTCTCTGCGGGCACCTGGGCCCACCTGCGCCTCACCCTCAACGACCAGCGCGCCAAACCCATCCCCGTCACCGGCGTCCTCCTCCACCCGGAAACCGCCGCAGCCGCACCCGCCGAACCCCTCGGCGTGGAAATCACCGAGCGCGCCGAGACGGACAAGGAAACCCGCCTCACGCTCCGCCTCAACGGCGGCAACGTCACCCTCGCCGGCCTCAGCCTCCTCACCACGGAACCCCTCTTCTCCCGCCGCGTCACCCTCGCGCAACGCAGCGTGAGCGAAGGCGAGGTGCGCGAGCACCAGATCGCAAGCGGCCACCTCTTCCGCTTCGCCCTCGAAGGCCGCGCCGCCGTGTCCAACGTCACCCTCGCCGTGGATGTCCCCGTGCAGGCGCGCGAACTCCTCCTCACCATCCACAACGAGGACAACCCGCCGCTCACCCTCGCCACCGTCGAGGCCCGCCGCCGCCCCGTCCTTGCCCTGCTCCTCAACGACCGCCCCGGCCCGCTCCTGCTCCTCTCCGGCAACGCCCAGATCGCCGCGCCCAGCTACGACCTCGCCACGCTCCGCCGCGACCTCCGCACCGTCCCGGTCGTCACCGCCCAGCCCGGCCGGCTCGCAGTCAACCCCGCCTTTCAGGCCCCCGACCCGCTCGCGCTCCTCGCCGCCGGCACCACCCCGCTGGACGTGAACCCCTGGCGCTTCCGGAAGGCCATCCGCCTCGCCGCCACCGGCATGCAGCAGTTGGACCTCGACCTCGAAGTGCTTGCGCGCGGTGCCCAAAGCTACGCCGACCTCCGCGTCGTCGCCGGCGGCCAGCAGGTGCCGTTCATCCTGGAGCGCACCCCCGTCCAGCGCAGTTTCCCCGTCGCCGCCACCAAAGCCGACGACCCCAGGCGCCCCAAGACCAGCCGCTGGACCCTGGCCCTCCCGCACAAGTCCCTGCCCCTCACCCGCCTCACCTGCGAGACCACCGCCCCGCTCTTCCGCCGCGAAGCCGTTCTCTACGAAGAGCGCGCCGACTCCCGCGGCGAGAAGCACCGCACCCCGCTCGGCAACGCCTCCTGGGTCCGCACCCCGGACCAAAAGCCCGCCAAGCTGATCCTCACCCTGAACCAGGCCCCCGCCACCGATCAGCTCTGGCTCGAAATCGAGAACGGCGACAACCCGCCGCTGCCCCTCACCGCCTTCACCGCCTGGCACGCCACCGCCCGCCTCCTCTTCCGCGCCCCGAGCGAGACCACCCCCGCGCTCTACTACGGCAATGCCCAGGCCGCCTTCCCCCGCTACGACCTCGACCTTGTCGCGCGCCAGATCCTCTCCGCGGAAAAGGTGAAAGCCACGCTCGGCCCCGAAGAATCCCTGAAAGGCACCCCCCTCGGCGAATCGCTCGCGGGCACGAAAGGCAACGCCCTCTTCTGGGGCGTCCTAGTCCTCGTCGTCGCCGTCCTCCTGTTCGTCCTCACCCGCCTGCTGCCCAAGCCGCCGGAACCGGTGAAGTGAGTGAGAATCTTCGCGCTATGAGCCCCTAAACCCCGTGCCGGTGGCTTGCAGCCACCGCGTTGCGGGTGGACAGCTTGAAGCTGGTGGGTTCTGCTGTGCCCCACAAACGGCGGCTGCAAGCCACCGGCACGGGTTCATAGGGCCACGAAGTTGGGCAAGAGCCGCCGCAGTTCGAGTCTTCCTACTCCTAATCCTGATCCTACTCCTCCCCGTCCGGGCTGTTCGCCCCCTCTCCCTTCATCGGATGAGGGGAGAGGGCCGGGGTGAGGGGTGGTCCCGGCTTGACTCGAACCCCGAAGTAGCGGCGGCCATGCCGCCGGGTAGCACAGGCTACCAGCCTGTGCCGAGCGGCTACCAGCCGCTCGGAACGACAACGGTGTGCGCACTGGTTTGGTGCATCAAACAGATGGGTGGCCGTCTCGCCATTCCGTCCGGCCAGTGGCCGGCCGGTGGCCTGTGCTGCCCATTCCTACTTCGGCGTTGGGGCTTAACCCGCCAGTCTCGTGCTTCACCGCCGCCGCGAAAACGTCTCCAGCAACGTCCCCTTCTCCGTGCGGATCTGCATCCCCGGCTTCACATTGTTCCGCTGGAACCAGCCCTGCCGCGTCTCCAGCACGAACTGCACGCGGTCACTATCCGACGGCACCGGCGTCTCGTCCCTCGGCTTCGCCGCATGCACCTCCAGCAACGTCCCGTCCGCCGCGATGTAGGCGATGTCCAGCGGCACCAGCGTGTTCCGCATCCAGAACGAACGTTTGCCCGGCTCGTCGAAAATGAAAATCATCCCCTCCATCTCCGCCATGTTCGTCCGCCACATCATGCCCACCTGATGCTCCTGCGGCGTGCGCGCGATCTCCGTGGCCAGCTCATGCGCGCCGAGCCAGAGCTTGATCGTCGGCAGCTTCGGCTGCGGCCGGCCCGACTCCGTCGGATCGGCGGACGCGGCGGCCCGCGGCGCGGCGGTCGGATTCGGACACGCCACCAGCAGCGCGCCAACACACGCGAGCAACAACACGGAAATTCGCTTCATGCCCCGCCAGCTTGGCAGACCCGCCCCGGAATTCAACCGCCTGCAAGAAACGCCGCCCAGCAGCCTGGCTCGGACACTTGTTTCCGCCGGAAACCGGCAGGGCGCTTGATCCTTCGCCCCATTGGAGCTTGGAGCTTCTTTGGAATTTGGAACTTGGGTTTTGGACTTTCTGGTCTCAAGCCGCCATCGGCGTGTGCCTGAACTTCCGCACCCGCCCCTGCGGCACCCACTCCACCACATACAGATCGCCCTTCGAGTCCACCGTCAGCGCGTGCGGCGCGATGAACTCCACCCGCTTGTCCTTCTCCTCCTTCGGCACCGCCGCGCCGTCGCCCAGCCGCGCCACGATCTTGCCCTCCGCATCCAGGATGCTCACCCGCGCGCCCAGTTCCGGCACATAGACATGGCCCGCGTGCTGGTAGAAACAGCACGGAGCCTTGAAGTCCGCAATCGTCCGGCGATACACCAGGTCCATCGAGAAAATCTCGATCCGCCCGTTCGCCCGGTCCGCGATGAAGATCTCCGGCTCCTTGCCCAGCGTGCTCACCCAGATGCCGTGGCAGGTGCTGAACGTCCCATGCGGCGCGTTCGCGCCCTTCGGCGCATCCTTGTCCGCGCGACCGCCAATCGTCTTGAGATGCTTCCAGTTCTTGTCGAACCGGCTCACGCGCTGGCTGCCATAGCCATCCACCACGTAGATGTCCCCGTTCGCCGCCACCGCCACATCCGTCGGATTCGTCCAGTCGAACTTCTGCGACGTGCTCCCCTCCTTCGCCACGTTGCCGATCGTGTAGAGCACCTTGCCCTTGAGGTCCGTCTTGTAAACCCGCTTGCCCAGCGCCGGCTTCTCCTTCCCTTCCGCGTCCTTCCCGCCGGACGCCACGTTCTCCGTGAAGTAGAGAAACTCGTCCGCACCCTCCTTGCTCCAATACAGGCAATGCGCCGTGCTGGAAACCTGGTCCGCCGAGTAGCCGCCGATCTTGTCCCCGAAATCCTTGCTCCACGTCTCCAGCAATTTCCCCTCGCGGCTGAACACCGCCACGCACGGGCTGGCCGACCGCGACGTCACATAGACATTATCGCGCGCATCCACCACCACCCCGCAGCCCAGCCCGTATTTCATGCCCGCCGGCAACTTGCCCCACGCCTCATCCAACGTGTAAGTCCACTTCCCCGACCCGATGCGCTGCGGCGCGGCCGTCTGCGCCCCCGCCAACGGGGCAACCGCGAGCGCAGCCGAAGAAGCCATGATGAAATCGCGCCGGGTCAAACGGCGGGGAAAGAGATATTCGCTGTGGTGCATAGTGTGGAAGTGGACGCGGCAGGACGTGGCGAACTTCAAGCCCGCCCGTAGTCGCAGGATTCAGCCTGCGCGTCATGAAAGCCGGCTTGATTCGCGACCTGAAGGTTGCGACTACGGACGCATGGTCGCAGCATTCGAAAACCGGTCTTGCTCCGCTTTATTTGGCTCCCTTCCTCCGCTTCGCCATCGGCGGCTGCTGGCGCACATAATTCATCTCGATCACAATCACCGCCACCAGCACCAGGCCCGTGGCCAAGGCCCCGCCCACGAAACACCAGAACGCCCACGGCGCGTTCCAGCGTTCCAGGCCGCTCGAAAGCTGCATGCTGAACACCGAGCCCAGCGCGGTCATCGGGAGGAAGATCGCGGCGAGCAGGTTCAGGCGGTGCCCCGTGGCCACCAGTTGCGCGGAGCGGCGGGCCTCCTCCTCGCCTTGCCGGGCGATCATGAACTCCATCCCGTTCTTCGCGTCCGTGTGCAGGAGGTCCAGGGCGCGCTCCACCTCGCCGGCCTCGTCGCGGGCCAGGAGGAGGTCGCGGTCGGGACAGGCCTCGCGCGCGTCCTGCATCGTGCGGTAGGTGTTGCGGATGGTGCGCAGCAAGGGGGAGCTGCGCTGCAGCACGCTGAAGTAATTCGCGGCCTGCGGCGGCTCCGCCATCACGTCCTCCAACTCGTCAATGGCCTTGCGCCACTGCTCGAAGTGCGCGTGCAGCGCGCCGATCCCCGACCCCGACTCGGTGGAGAGCCAGCCCCCGGTCGCATCGCGCCAGAACAGGACGAACTCGCGCTCCGCCACGCCGGTGCGCGGCACCTTGTGCAGGATGATCAGCAAGTGTCCCTCGGCCGACATGATCCGCTGCCGTCCGGCCCGGTCCCCGATGCGTGAACGGAATACTCCCGGGACCTGCCAGCCAAAGGGAACGAGTGAACTCATGCCCGTGACAGAAGAGCGAAGCGGAAACCCGGTCAACCGCAATTTGCGTCCCGCCCGGAACTGCGGCTCTGTCGCGGAGACCAGCCGCAGCAACGCTTTCAACCACGAATAGACACGAATGGGGAGAGCGCGACGCCCGTTCGGCTCCCTCTCCCTTCCTCGGAGGAGGGGAGAGGGTTGGGGTGAGGGGTGGC
>CAZCBE010000139.1:0-16693 GCA_964496695.1 uncultured Klebsiella sp. | reverse complement strand
CGGAGCGCGGGTCTGCGACCCGCAGCGGCCCGCCCTTGTCCATGGCTCTTCGTGTCGGCCAGCGGGGACGGCCAAGCGGACGTTGCTGCGGGTCACAGCCCCGCGCTCCGGGGCGTCCCCGGCCAATTGACAAGCATTCGGCTTGGCCGGATAACTATTCTGACACCGTAAACAGCGATGACCGCAATGAACCCATCCCGTCCCGGCGTGCGCCCGGCTCCATTTGCCGGCTTCACGCTCATCGAATTGCTCGTCGTCATCGCCATCATCGCGATCCTGGCGGGGATGCTCCTGCCCGCTTTGAGCAAGGCGAAGGCCAAGGCCAGCGGGACGCAGTGCCTCAGCAATCTCAAACAGCTTGAACTGGGCGCCACGCTCTACGCCGGTGACTGGGATGACCGCTTTCCGAACAACGACACGGCGGGCGCGCTGACCGCCGCTCCCGGGGCTTGGATTCAAGGCAACGTGCAGGATTACACCGCCAACTACACCAACGATGTCACGCAGGGTGTGCTCTATCCGTATCACCGGTCGCTGGCGATCTATCGCTGCCCCACTGATCGCTCCACGGTGAACGCCGGACAGGTGCCCCACAACCGGAGCTACGCGATCTCGGTGGGCATCAGTTGCAACTCCGGCAGCTCAGGCCCGGCCCCGGGAGTGGTCCCGCCCTCACCCATTGCGAGACGCCTCGCGGACATCAGCAAGCCCACGGACGTCATCGTGTTTTTGGAGGAGAACGCCGTCAGCATTGACAACGGAGCCTGTGGCATCTGGCCCACCTCCCGGTTGCTGAGCGGAACCTGGACCTGCTGGAACCTGCCCGCCGGCCGGCACAACCTGGGCGCGGCGATCGCCTTTGTGGACGGCCATGTGGAGAACTGGCGCTGGCAGGGGTCCTTCCTGCAGCTCAACCGCCAGTATCCCGATGAGCGGGCCACGCAGTTGCGCCCCTCGCCGACCACCAATCCGCTCAACAGCCTCGCCCTCCCCGTCCAGCCAAATGACGTGGACTCCTTGAAACTGGCGACCGGGCTGAACTACCAGTAAGGCGCGCGCAAACCGCTCGCCAAGCACTGCCCGCTCGGTTAGAACGCCGCTCAACACATGAGCGGCATCCTGTCCTTCCTCCTTCTCTTTGTCTGCGCCACCGCCGCCACCGCCGCGCCGCGCGTTCCCTGGACCACCTCGCGCGTCACCGGCTCGCCGAACCCGCCCGCGCCCTTCGTCGTGGAGCGGATCTTCCCGGGGATCAACTTCGAGAACCCGGTGGATATCGCCGCCCTGCCCGGCGGGGACCGCTGGGTGGTCGCGGACCAAAACGGACGGATCTGGGCCTTCCGCAACCAGCCCGGCGCGAAGGAACGCGAACTGGTGCTGGACTGGGGCAAGCAGCGCACGCCGGCCCGGGGCATCCTGGGCATCACCTTCCACCCGGGCTTCGCCACGAACCGCTTCCTCTATCTCAATCACAACGAAGGCTCCAAGCCGGACGGCGCGCGGGTCTCCCGCCTCAAGGTCACCTCGCTGGACCCGATGCGCGTGGATGCGGCCAGCGAGCAGGTCGTCATTCATTGGCTCGGCGGGGGACACAACGGCTGCACGCTCGCCTTCGGCCCAGATGGCTTCCTCTACATCTCCACCGGCGACGCCGCAAATCCCGACCCGCCCGACCGGCCCCACAACACCGGCCAGGACATCAGCGACCTCCTCTCCTCGATCCTGCGCATTGATGTGAACCGCACCGAAGGGACGAACCGCTACGCGGTGCCCAAGGACAATCCCTTTGTGCAGACGCCCGGGGCGCGGCCCGAAGTCTGGGCGTTCGGTTTCCGCAATCCCTTCCGCATGAGCTTCGACTCCAAGTCCGGTGACCTCTTCGTCGGCGACGTGGGCTTCGAGCAGTGGGAGATGATCTACCGCGTGGTGCGCGGCGGCAATTACGGCTGGTCCATCACCGAAGGCCCGAACACCCAGCTCCGCACGGACGTGAAGCCCGGCCCCGGGCCCATCCTGCCCCCGCTGGTCTCCATCCCGCACAGCGAGGGCGCGAGCATCACCGGCGGCCGGGTCTATCACGGGAAGAAGTTCCCCAAGCTCGCGGGTGCCTACATCTACGGCGACTGGGAGACGGGCAAGTTCTGGGCGGCGCGGCACAAGGACGGGCAGCTCGTGTCGAACGACGAGCTGTGCAAGACCACGCTCAAGCCCGTGTCCTTCGCGGAGGACAGCGAGGGCGAACTGCTGGTGCTTGATTACAACGGCGGCATTTACCGTTTCGTGCCGAACACCGCCCCGCCGGCGAACCAGGCCTTCCCGCGCAAGCTCAGCGAGGCGGGGATTTTCACCTCGCTCAAGCCGCTGACCCCCGCCCCGGGCGTGGAGCCTTACGCGCCCATTGCCCCGATGTGGAATGACGGTGCGGTGGCGAAGCATCACCTCGCCATCCCGGGGAATGGCACCATCGTCGCGACCAACTCACGGCTGATCATCTCCGGCCGGATGTGGTATTTCCCCAAGGATACGGTCTTCGCCCGCACGCTCACGCTGGACCTGAAACGCGGCGAGGCGGCCAGCGCCCGGCGCATCGAGACGCAGCTCCTGCACTTCGACGGCCAGACCTGGAACCCTTACTCCTACCGTTGGAACGCCGCGCAGACCGACGCGGACCTCGTCGCGGCGGAAGGCATGGGCGAGACGTTTACCGTGACCGATGCGACCGCGCCGGGCGGTCGCCGTGAGATTCCGTGGCGCTTCGCCAGCCGTTCGGAATGCCTCCGCTGCCACAACGCGTGGTCGGGCGAGACGGTGGGTTTCAACCTGATGCAGCTCAATGCCGTCCGGCCGAGCGGTGAGTTCAACCGTCTCGAAGAGGGCGGCCTCGTGCAGTCGGCACCGCAGTTCAGCCTGGTCAATCCCTACGATGCCACGAAGCCGCTCGAAGACCGCGCCCGCTCCTGGCTGCATGCCAACTGCGCCGCGTGTCATCGCAACGGGGCCGGCGGGGCCGTGCCGGCGCATCTGAACGTGGACAAGAAGCTCAGCGAACTGCGGGTGGTGGACGTGAAGCCCACGCGTGGGGACTTCGGCCTCACGGACGCGCGCATCATTGCCCCGGGTCGGCCTTACGATTCCGTTTTGCTGTGGCGGGTTGCAACGGAAGGGGCCGGGCACATGCCGGCCATTGGCACGCGAACGGTGGATGAGGCGGGGGTGAAGCTGCTGCGCGATTGGATCGCCAGCATGGCCAAGCCAGGCCAGTCGCCCGCAAGCGGAACTCCGGGCAGCGCGCTCGCTTCGGCGGCGGACTGGGCAACCCTCGATGCCGCCTTGCGTGCGCGTGCGCTCAAGGACGCGCAAGCTTCCACCAATGCGATGGTGCGCGACCTCTTCCAGCGCTTCCTCCCGCCCGAGCAGCGTCGTCGCACGCTGGGCCTGGACTTCGCGCCAAACGAAGTGCTCTCACTGAAAGGTGATTCGGCGCGGGGACGCAGCGTGTTCCTCGCCGAGTCCGGCGGGCAGTGCGTCCGGTGCCATCGCTCGCACGGCGCGGGCCGGGACTTTGGACCGGACCTGACGGACGTCGGCCGCAAGTATGACCGGGCCACGCTGCTCACGCACATCCGCCAGCCGAACCTGCTGGTCGCACCCGAGCACCGCACGCACTCCGTCATGCTGCGGGATGATACCGAGCTGGTCGGCTTCCTGCGAAAGCGCACCGCCACGGAGATCCTGCTCCATCTCGAAGACGGCTCCGACCGATCGGTGCCGATGGCCCAGGTCGCGTCCACCCGCGAGTCCGCGCTCTCCGCGATGCCCGAGGGACTGCTCGGCGCGCTGACCGCGCAGGAAGTGGCGGACTTGCTGGAGTTCCTTCTGTCCAAGTAGCTGCGGAAAACACCGGGCGCGCGGCGTTCACGCCGCTTCAGCGTCCGAGCGACGTCACGCGTTCGTTTGCCAAAGACCACCGCACGGTGAAGCGGCATGAATGCCGCGCGCCTCGTCTTGGGTGTAGTCGCAGGCTTCAGCCTGCGCGTCAGTCCCGAGTCTGATCCGCAAACTGAAGGTTGCGACTACGCTGGTGCCACCAGTTCAGTTCTACACGCCTGATTCCGAGCCGATGGTGCCGCCGTTGCGGCGCGCGGCGTTCACGCCGCTTCAGCGTCCGAGCGACGTCACGCGTTCGTTTGCCAAAGACCACCGCACGGTGAAGCGGCATGAATGCCGCGCGCCTCGTCTTGGGTGTAGTCGCAGGCTTCAGCCTGCGCGTCAGTCCCGAGTCTGATCCGCAAACTGAAGGTCGCGACTACGACTCAGCCTGAACTCCGAAAATGAAACCGCCGTTCTCCCTTCGGAATTCGGGCTCAGTTCAGCACGCCCGACTCCGGCGAGGCGGTGCCGCCGTTGATGAGGTAGAGCACGGCCATGCGGACGGCAAGGCCGTTGGTGACCTGTTCGAGGATCACGGAGCGCCCGCAGTCCGCGAGATCGCTGGCGATCTCCACGCCACGGTTGATCGGGCCGGGGTGCATGATGAGCACGTCCGGCTTGGTCTTGGCGAAGCGCGCGTGGTTCAGGCCGAAGAGCGCGGCGTATTCGCCGATGCTGGGAAACATCGTCTTGCGCTGCCGTTCGTGCTGGATGCGCAGGAGGTTGATCACGTCCGCCCCGGCGACGGCCTCGTTCACGTCATAGGTGACGCGGCAGCCCATCTGCTCGAAGACGCGGGGAACGAGCGTGCTCGGGCCGCAGAGCGTGACGTTCGCGCCGAGTTTGAGCAGCGCCCAGATGTTCGAGCGGGCCACGCGGCTGTAGAGGATGTCGCCCAGGATGGTGACATTCAGCCCGGCGATGGCGCCCTTGTGCTCGCGGATGGTGAAGGTGTCGAGCAGCGCCTGCGTGGGGTGTTCATGCGCGCCATCGCCCGCGTTGATGACGTGGGAATTGAGCACGCGCGAGAGGAAGTGCGGCGCGCCGGTGGCGCTGTGGCGGATGATGATGATGTCCGCGTTGAGCGCCTCCAGGTTGCGCGCGGTGTCCTTGAGCGTTTCGCCTTTCTTGAGCGAGCTGGCCTCGGCCCCGAAATTGATCACGTCGGCGCTGAGGCGGATGGCGGCCAGCTCGAAGCTGATGCGCGTCCGGGTGCTGGGCTCGACGAAGAGGTTGACTACCGTCTTGCCGCGCAACGCGGGAACTTTCTTGATGGCCCGGGTGCCGACGGCCTTGAACTGACGGGCCGTGTCGAGGACGGCGGTGATTTCGTCAGCGGAGAGGGATTCGATGTCGAGGAGGTGTTTGCGGTTCCAGATCATGCGCGGCTGGGCGAAGGGAGTAATGGAATTGGCCGGGCTTGGAAAGCCATTACTCGGAGTGAGGACGATGTCCGCCTCGTGCTCGTGATCCTGATCTTGATCCTGCTCTTGGAAGAAAGAACGGGGAGGAGCAGGATTACGAGCAGGAGCCGAGAGGCAGTTATGCCGTCGCCATCGCGCCGTTTTTTACCAGCCAGACCCCATCTTCGCCGTCGGCTTCCTTCAGCTTCACATTCACGCGTTCGTTGGCGCGGGTGGGGATGTTCTTGCCCACGAAATCGGCCTTGATGGGCAGTTCGCGATGTCCGCGGTCAATCAGGACGGCGAGCTGCACGCGGCGCGGGCGGCCGAAGTCATTGAGCGCGTCCAGCGCGGCCCGGGTGGTGCGGCCGCTGTAGAGCACGTCATCCACGATCACGACGGTCTTGCCGGTGATGTCCCCGGGAATCTGCGTGGCGTGGACGGTGGGCGCGAACTGGCCGCCCAGGTCGTCCCGGTGCATGCTCACGTCGAGTGCACCGGTGGGGACGGGGTGATTCCACAGGTCGCCAAGGGTCCTGGCCAGTCGTCCGGCCAGATGGACCCCGCCCGTCTGCACCCCGACCAGAACGACATCCGCGCCGGACTCGTTGCGCTCCACGATCTCGTGGGCGATGCGGGTGAGGGCGCGGGTGAGGGCGGCGGCGTTGAGGAGAAGCGAGTCAGGCATGGAGGCAGTGACCGGGGAAGCTGGAATCGGAACGCGGGCAGGGAGGCTAGTTCTGGCTCTGCGCGTGGCGCGACTTGCGCCACTTGGCGCGGTGCTTGACGATCCAGTCCGTCAGCGCGCGCTCGAAGCCGATGTCCTGCCGGGCCTTCTCAGACTCAATCCACTTGTGCTTCATGATTTCCTCGCGCTCGGCGAGAAACTCGCGGTAGAGCGATGAGTTCTTGACCCACTCGTCGTCGCCCGGTTGCCCAGTGTTAGTTGACATATCAGCCACGTTTGCCGGTGTGCAATGGCAGGGGAATGTAACAGCGGGCCGCGTGGTGACAATCGTATTTTCGGGCCGGGGAATTCCTGAGGGCGAACGGCACGGGCTTGGGGATAATTATCCAACAACATATCCTTCCTGCTTTTGTTCGCTTCGCGTCTCCTCTCCCCGTGATCGAGTCCTTTGACCTTGTCTCCGAACCGGCCGCCGCGCCGCCTGACCTGAAGCGCACGCGCCGCCGGAAGGACGCGGCCATTGATCTCTCGAAGATTGACCGCCTCCCGCCCCACTCGCTGGAGGCGGAGCAGGGCGTGCTGGGCTGCATGCTGCTCGATCCCAACACGGCCATCGGCACCTGCGTCGAGAAGTTCAAGTCGCGCCGGGACGACAGCGCGACCTCCTCCCCCGCCCGCCGCGACGCCCCCCCGCCCAATCCGAATGCCGGGGCCGCCGCCGCCTTCTACGACCTGCGCCACCAGACGCTCTACGAGACGCTCGTGACGATGTATGACGCGAAGGAGGCCATTGACCTCATCACCGTGCGCCAGCAGTTGAAGGACAAGGGGCAGCTCGACGCCATCGGCGGCGTGGCCTACCTCACCGCCCTCGTGGATGCCACCCCCTCGTCCGCGAACCTGCCCTATTACGCGGACATCGTCGTGGAGAAGCACCTGCTCCGGCGCATGATCCAGACCTGCTCCAGCGTCATTGGCCGCATCTACGACGAGGAGCAGCAGGGCGATGTCGAATCCCTGCTCGACGAGGTGGAGAAGGAAGTGCTCCACATCAGCGAGGAGCGCGAGGAAACCGTCAGCCTCGCGATGAAGGACCTCGTCCACAAGGCCATCGCGCAGATCGAGGATTTCCACTCGCGCAAGGGCGAGACCACCGGCATCGCCAGCGGCTTCAAGGATCTCGACAAGATGACCACCGGCTTCCACGGCGGGGAAATGATCGTCATCGCCGCCCGGCCGTCGATGGGAAAAACCTCCTTCGCCATGAACATCGCCGAGCATGTGGCGATGGACTTGAAGCTGCCGGTGGGCGTGTTCAGCCTGGAAATGTCCGCCGACTCGCTCGTCCTCCGCATGCTCTGCTCGCGCGCGAAGGTGAACCTGCGCGACATCCGCGAGGGCTTCCTCGCCGAGCGCGACTTCCCCAAGCTCACCAGCGTGGCCGGCAAGATGGCGAGTTCCCCGCTGTTCATTGACGACACCGCCGGCCTCTCGATCCTCCAGCTCCGCGCCAAGGCCCGCCGGATGCACCAGCAGCATGACGTGAAGCTCTTCGTCATTGACTACCTCCAGCTCCTCCGCAGCACGGCCAAGAAGGCGGAGAACCGCCAGCAGGAAATCGCCGACATCTCGCAGGGCATCAAGGCGCTCGCCAAGGAACTCAAGGTGCCCATCATCGTGCTGGCCCAGCTCAACCGCGAACTGGAGAAGCGCGGCCCGGGCGAGAAGCCCAAGCTCTCCGACCTCCGCGAGTCCGGCTCCATCGAGCAGGACGCCGATCTCGTGGGCCTGCTCTACAAGCCGAAGATGGGCAAAGAGGACGAGGAAGATCCCGGGGACCAGCCCAACTACGACGCCGTCCCGGTGAACCTGCTCGTCGCCAAGCAGCGCAATGGCCCCACTGGTGATGTCCACCTGACCTTCCTCAAGGGCTTCACCCGCTACGAAAGCGCCGCGAAAGTGTCCGAAGCGGATGGGCAGGGGTGAGCACTGCCCGAACGAAAGTCCCGGCGAAAACGGAACTCACGGAGGCAGGGCGACCCATTCCGCGTATTGCCGAAAGTCCAGCGGCTTCCCGTTCTTGCCCAGCGGCACGGCGGCCAGGTATTTCCGGTTGATCATCTCCTGCCAGGAGTTGGGGAAGCTGCCCACCTGGGCGAAGTATTTCTCCGGCAGACCGCGCAGTGACGCCGGATCGGCGGGCTCCCCCGGGTGCCCGGCGCGGGACTTGGCCGGCCGCGGTGCCGTGCCTGGCACCGGCGCATTGGCCGGTGGCTGGCCTGCTCCCGGAGTCGCGGGCGCCGGGGCCGGCTCCGAGGTGACGGGCGGGGTCGGCGGCGGGGTGGATTTCCGGCGGCAGCCCGCCAGTGCGAGCAGCAAAATCAACAGCCAGCGCATGGTTTGAGGGGGGGACGGCTGGGCTGGAAGCGGATTCCGCGCCTAGAAGTGGGAGGCCTTGTTCGTGAGAAACTGCCAGTCCGCATTCAAGCCAGCACTGACAAACGGACCCGTCCCAGTGCCGTTCCACATGCGGGTGCGGCCATCCAGCAGCTTGACCATCTCGACATGGCCGTCGCTGAAATTGAGCGGATACGAACCATCATGGTGGGAAGCCGGCACGTCATTCTGGCTGGTCTGCGTGAGCATCTGGGTGGAAAAGAACCCGTCATTGATGCTGCGCTCGTTCTCATCGAGAAACACATAGCGGTTGGACGGCTGGTCAATTTCCGCGGAGCGGAAGAAGACTTTCGCGCCGGTGCCAAAATTGTCCCGGCCCGCCATGAAATTGTTGGCCGAGTAGCTGCGCACGCGGTCCATGCCAGCGGTCGGCCCGGTGGGGTTCTTGTATTTGTCCGCCGGACATTTGTAGGCCTTGAAGTTGCCCGCCATGTAGCGGTTGAACAGCGTCCGCGTGATGCCGTAGGTGTTGGTCGGGTAGCCCATGCCGCCGGCATCGGTCTTCGCCGCGTCCGCCGCGAGCAGGCCGGTCATCTCATACAAGGCGTTGTCATTCATGTCCCCGATGACCCACGCCTCCGGATTCTTGTCCGCCCCGCCCCACGGCGGCGTGGGATTGTAGTAGAGATGCACCTGGACGAGCCGGTCGTCGGACTCCGAAAGATAGAGCTGCCACGCGGTCCCGAGCTGTTTGAGATTGTTGAGGGTCAGCGTGGCGGTCGCCTTCTTTTTCGCGTTGGCCAGTGCGGGCAGCAGCATCCCGGCGAGGATGGCGATGATGGCAATGACAACGAGCAGCTCGATCAGGGTGAAAGCCGGCGTGGAAAAATGCCGCCGAACCGGAGAGGAGGGGGCTTCGTGTGTGCGCATAACAGTCAGTCGCTCAACACCACGGCCCGCACTGTATTCTCATGGCCTCGCTTGGCAAGCCGCAGATTTGGCGGAATCGGGCGTATCTTGACACTGCCCACGGCAGCCCCCGGAGCGCGGGTCTGTGACCCGCAGCAACGTCCGATTGGCCCTGCCCGCTGGCCTACACGAAGAGCCATGGACAAGGGCGGGCCGCTGCGGGTCGCAGACCCGCGCGCCGGGGGCAGTGTCGAGATACGCCCGGCGGAATCCGTTGCTAACCAAATCCCTTCCCCGCGCGTCTCGTTCCCTGCACCATGCGCATGCTTATGACCCCGCTCCGGCTCTTCCCATTGCTGCTCGCCAGCTTCCTTGGCCTCACGCTTGATGTCTCCGCCGCCGAGGCCAAGCCGCCCAACGTCCTCTTCATTGCCGTGGACGATCTCAACCACTGGGTTGGCCACCTCAACCGCAACCCGCAGACCAAAACGCCGAACATGGACCGGCTCGCGAAGCTGGGCGTCACCTTCACCCGCGCCTATTGCGCCGCGCCGGTCTGCAACCCCTCGCGCGCCGCGCTCATGTCCGGCCGCCGCCCCGGCGAGACCGGTGTGTATGACAACGGCCAGAACTGGATGCCCGTGGTGCCCAAGGAACAGACCCTCACCAGCCAGTTCCTCAAGGGCGGCTATAATGTTTTTGGCGCGGGCAAGATCTACCACGCCAGCGCGCATCGCGACGGCGAGTGGACGGAATACGCCGGGCGCGAAGGCGCCGAGCCCAAGAAGCTCGCCGCGTCCGCCAAAAACGACGGCGTGGGCGGCATCAAGTTCGCGCCGCTGGACTGCGAAGACAAGGACATGGCCGACTACCGCACCGTCACCTACGGCATCGAGCAGCTCGGCAAGCCGCACGCCAAGCCCTTCTTCCTCGCCGTGGGCCTGCACAAGCCCCACATGCCGTGGAACGTGCCGCAGAAGTATTACGACCTCCACCCGCTCGACAAAATCGCGCTGCCGCCGCATCGCGAAGACGACTTGAAGGACGTTCCCCAGGGCGGCATCAAGATGGCCAAGCCCCAGGGCGACCACGCGGCGATGCTCGCCTCCGGTCGCTGGAAGGAAGCCGTGCAAGGCTACCTCGCCGCGATCTCCTTCTGTGACGCGCAGATCGGCCGGCTGCTCGATGCCTACGAGAAGTCCCCGCACCGCGACAACACGATCATCTGCTTCTGGGGCGACCATGGCTGGCACCTCGGCGAGAAGCAGCACTGGCGGAAGTTCGCGCTCTGGGAGGAGTCCACCCGCGCGCCGTTCATCTGGGTCGTCCCCGGCCTGACGAAGCCCGGCGGGCGCTGTGATCGCACCGTGGACTTCATGGGCATCTACCCGACCCTCTGCCATCTCGCCGGCCTGCCCGTCCCCGCGCACGCGAAAGGCGCGGACCTCCGCCCCCTGCTCGCCAACCCGGCGGCGAAGTGGGACCTGCCCGGCATCACCACCTTCCACCTGAACAACCACGGCATCCGCACCGAGCAGTTCCGCTACATCCGCTACGCCGACGGCGGCGATGAACTCTACGACCACACCAAGGACGAATACGAATGGACCAACCTCGCGAACGACCCCGCCTACGCCGCGCAGAAAGCCGCCTTGGTGAAACTCCTCCCGCAGACCAACGTGCCCGAACTGCCCGCCACGCAGGGCGGCGAAGGAGGCGAGCCGAAGAAGAAGGGCAAGGGGAAGAACAAGTAGCCGGAGCTGACGGCTTTGAACTGCGAGGGCATAAGCCGTGAAAGTAGGCCGCAGAGAGAATCAACGGATTAGGATCAGGATTACGAGCACGAGCCGAATTCCCGTTCCCTTCCTACTCCTAATCTTAATCCTAATCCTGCTCTCTCTTCTCTCTCACCACAACCTTGCCTCCCCGCCTCATTCCCCCAAAACTCCGCCCGCATGGCCGACCTGAACACCCGCCCCGGCGCGTTTCCTGACACGCACTGGACCGTCATCCAGCGCCTCTCGGCCTCGGAGGAAGCAGTGCGCGCGGCGGCGCTCGCGGACCTCTGCCAGACTTACTGGCGTCCGCTCTACGCGCTCGCGCGCGGTCGTGGCCACAGCCAGGCGGATGCGGAGGATTTGACCCAGACCTTCCTCGCCGAGATCTGCGCGCGTGGCGGGCTGGGCGATGTCTCGCAGGAGAAGGGCCGGCTGCGTTCCTTCATCAAGGCCGCCTTCCGTTACCACCTCGCGGACGCCGCGAAGCAGGCGCAGGCCCAGAGGCGCGGCGGCCAGAGCGAGCAGTTCAGCCTGGACTTCGCCTCGGCCGAACGGCAGTTCCAGCGCGCCTTCGCGGTTGAGCCGGATCAGGAGGCGCTCTTTGACCGCCAGTGGGCGCTGGCCATCCTGCAACGCACGCTCGCCGCCTGCCGGGCGGAGTTCGAGCGCCGGGGCAAGGCCGCCGAGTTCGACGCCCTGAAAGTCTTCCTCACGCCCACCGCCGAGGCCCCAAGCTACGCCGAGGTCGGGGCCAGGCTGGGCCGTTCTGAGAACACCATCGCCGCCGCCGTGAAGCGTCTGCGCACCGACTTCCGCGCCGAACTCCGCCGCGCCGTGGCCGAGACCGTCGCCGACGCCACCGAGGTGGATGATGAACTGCGGCATCTCGTGCGGCTGCTGTAGGCGCAAAGTGAGGCGGGCACTCCTGTCCGCCATTGGAAATCGGGGGGAAGGAGCAGGATTAGGATCAAGATCACGAGCACGAGGGAACGCCTTCGGTTCCTGCTCATAATCCTGATCCTGACCCTGATCCTTTTCCCTATCCCGCATAAAATCTCTGTTGTCCCCCGGGCCTTCACTGGCAAAATCCCCCCCGTCACACACACCATGTCCGACCCGCACGACCAACCCGTCACGCCCAGCCTCGCGGACGAGCGCCAGGCGGGCGGGCTGCTGGCCCTGGCGCTGGAGGAAGACCCGGTCGAGAGCAACTACCGCCCCGGCCATGAGATCGCCCGCGGCGGCATGGGCGCGGTGCTGAACGCCCACGACCAGAAACTCGCGCGCTCGGTGGCGATGAAGGTGATGCTCCGCCCCAACGCGAGCCCGGAGGAGCGGCTGCGCTTCCAGCTTGAGGCCCGCGTGCTCGGCCGCCTCGCGCATCCGAACATCGTCCCGGTCCACGACCTGGGCGTGGACGCGCAGGGGCGGCAGTTCTACACCATGAAGCTCGTGCAGGGCATCACCCTGCATGAGCTGCTCGGCCGATTGAAAGCGGGCGACGCCGCCACGCGCGCGAAGTATCCGCTCAACGCCCTGCTCACCATCTTCAAGAAAGTCTGCGACGCCGTGGCCTTCGCGCACTCGCAGGGCATCATTCACCGCGACCTCAAGCCGCAGAACATCATGGTGGGCGAGTTCGGCGAAGTGCTCGTGATGGACTGGGGCCTCGCCAAAATTCTGCCCGGCAGCATCGCGCAGGAGGTGGTCGGCCCCGTGTCCGGCTCGGGACCGACGGGCACCATCGTCGTCACTTCGCTGACCCCGCCGCCTGCCGCCCAGGAGCAAGACACGCCGACCCTCGCGTCGGCTCCGGAGCAGGCCACGATGGCCACCGGCGGCAACACTTCCACGGCCGCGCCGCTGTGCTTCTCCGGCCCGCAGGAGCCCCCGTTGTCGCATCTCTCCAGTTCCCAGCTCACGCTCGATGGCACAGTGATGGGCACGCCGAACTACATGTCCCCCGAGCAGGCGGCCGGACGCGTCGCGGAGCTGGACGAGCGGTCGGATGTCTTCTCCCTCGGCGGCGTGCTCTATGCGGTGCTCACGCTGCGCCCGCCCGTCGAGGGCAAAGACGTAAACGAACTGCTGGCCAAGGTCTGCCGCGCTGACATCACGCCGCCCGCCCGCGCGACCGCCCAGACCACGCTGGCCCACCTGCCGGATGGCCGCGTGCCCGAGGCGCTTTCCGCCGTGGCCATGAAGGCGCTGCGTCTGACGCGCGATGATCGCTACCAGAAGGTCGTGGACCTGGGCCGGGACATCGAGGCGTATCAGGGCGGCTTCGCCACGGCGGCGGAGCAGGCCGGCGCGTTCACTCAGCTCCGCCTTTTCATCCAGCGCCACAAGGTCATCTCGACAGCGGCGGCGTTCATCATGCTCCTGACGGCCGCGTTCATCGTGAGCCTGTCGCACCAGCGGGACGCGGCCACCCAGAGCGCCCGCGAGGCCACGGCGGCCCGGAAAGTCGCCACGGCGAACGAGCAGAAGGCCAAGGACAGCGAGGCGAAGACCAAGCAGTTTGCCGCCCTGCAACGCCGTGAGAATGCCCGCATGAACATTCTGCTGGCCGATGCCGCCGTGGTGGCCTCGGACCTGCCCGGGCTGGTGCAGGCACTGGACCGATGCCCGCCGGACTTGCGCGACCAGACCTGGGAGTATCTCGCCGCCAAGCGGGATGTTTCGCTCGGTGAGCTGAAGGTCGAGGGCTTCGAGCGCCCGACGGCACTCGCCGCCGTGCCGGGACAGCCCGGCGTGTTCGCGCTGGTGGCGTCCAACGGCGAGATCGGACTGGTGAACGCCGCCAATGGCACGGTGCTGCAGCGGTTCAAGACCGGCCGCGCCGGCGTGCATCTGCTGGCCTTCTCGCCAGACGGCAAGCTGCTGGCCATCGCCCGGCGGGGCAGCCCGGAGGTGGATGTGTTCGGTGCGGCGGACGGCGAGCACCGGCACACGATCACCCTGACCCAGACCAATCTTCACTGGCTGGGGGTCGTCCATCACCGGGATTACAGCCTGCTTACAGCGATCGCTCACGTTGGGAACACTTCCACCTCCACGCTGCAACTGGTGGATCTACGCACCCGGACGACGCGCTGGGAAACGTCGCAACGGGGCTTCCTGACCAGCGCGCTGGTGCATCCCGACGGCGACCGGGTGATGGTCTGCGGCAGCGGGCAGCACCGGCGGGTGTTCATCCTCGACGCCCGTGATGGCAGCGAGCGGGCGCAGTTGGAAGTGTATCCGCTCATGCAGGCGCTGAGCCCGGACGGACGGCTGCTGGCGGTCGGGACCGTCGCGGGCGAACTCGTGCTGCTCAACTCCGTGACCGGGGCGGTGACGCAGCGCGGCAAGGTCCATGCCGCCTCCCTCGCGACGCTGGCCTGGCTGGGCAGCCGTCACCTGCTCACCATGGGCAGCGAGGGCAAGTTCGCCGAGGCCCGCTGGAGCTTCCGGGTCTTGGAAGCCGAAACGCTCGCCCCGCGCGGCTCGTTCTTCGGCCTTAAGCAGGGCCGGGGCGCGCCCACTTGGAGCCTGCACCCAGGCAGCGGCGACTTGCTGACCTTGGAATCGCCCCCGCGCCGCTGGCGGTTTCCGGCCGGGCGCGAGCTGGCGCGCAAGGCGCATGAATCCGAACAGGCGTGGGGCGGGGTCTTTGTCAGCACCAACGTGCTTGTCGCCCGCAAGGCCTTCGGCCTGACGCGCTATGACGAGCGGCTGACCGAACTGCCCGCGATCCAGCCACCGTGGGACTTCCATGTGGCCGCCGCCCACCCGGCTTCGCGGCAGTTCGCACTGGCCCGGCACATCCGGAGCACGACGCCGGCGCTCAAGGTTTTCACCCATGCGGGCGACGCGCCGGTCGAGAAGCTCGCGTTGTCCCTCAAGGTGCTGGCCAACGTGATGGTCTTCGACTCGGCCGGTGAGCGGCTGGCCGTCGTGATGCGGGATGGTGCGCTGGAGATGTTTTCCCTGGCCGATGGCCGCAGCCTGTTCCGCCGGGAGGGGAAGTTTGAACGCGTCGTGTTCGCGGGCACGAATCTTTTTGTCATCGCCAACCACTCCAGCAGCGCGGCCAAGGTGGACTACCGGCTGGAACGGCTGGACCCCGCCACCGGCGCGGGTCGCGCCTCGCTGCGGATTGACGTCCAGATCAACGCGCTGGCCGTCTCGCCCGACGAGCGGCTGCTGGCCTTCGCGGGGGGCGACCGTTACGCGTATTTTGTCCACACCGAACCGCAGCCCGACGGTCGCATCCAGGAGCGAAACTTCTTCCGCGCCCACGACGGTGAGATCGGCGCGCTGGCCTTCCACCCGACCCAGCCCATCCTCGCGACCGCCTCCGTGGACGGCTCGGTGAAGTTCTGGGATCATCGCAACGCGCGGCAGCCGCTCGACTACTTCCTCGGCCTGGAGGGCATGCCCGTGACGCTGTCCTTCAACCCGGATGGCACCCGGCTGCTGGTGGACGGGCAGGAACGGACGACGCGGGTGTATGAGGTGGGCGGGGTGACGGTGAAGTAGTTTGGGGAAGAGGGAGGAGATTAAGATTAGGAGTAAGAGTAGGAGCAGGAGGGCATTGGCCACTCAACTCTTAATCCTACTCCTAATCTTAATCCTAATCTTGCTCTTCCCACCCACCCAAAGAATTTTCACTTTCTTCGTCATGTCCCCCGAAAAACTTCGATTCAGTCCAGTGAAGCCAGTCCTCCGGGCGGCTCACCACGAACATGAAACTGAATCAACGCTCGCTCCGCCAAGGTTTTACGCTCATTGAGTTGCTGGTGGTCATCGCCATCATCGCCGTCCTGGCCGGGATGCTCCTGCCAGCGCTGGCCAAGGCCAAGGCCAAGGCCCACGGCATCAAGTGCGCCAACAACTCCCGCCAGCTCAGCATCGGCCTGCAGCTCTATGTGGATGACCACGATGGCTACTTCCCCCAACTGACGGCCGCCACCCCCGCCCCGGCCAATGCCATTTTCCCCGGCGCGGTGACGCAGTGGGTGGACGCGCTGGCGCGCTACGTCGGCGGGCAGACGGCCATCTTCAGTTGCCCTGCCGTGCGCGATCCGAACGACTTCGGGCTGCCCGGCGGCAACTGGGGCATCGGCATCAACTACCCGAACATCGGCACCTACATTGCCAACCAGAGCCCGAACCGCATCAACGAAAACATGGTCGCGAATCCGTCGGCGACCGTGGCGTTTGCTGACGTGGCGTGGATTCTCAATCCGACCGTGACCGACCCGGAGCTGTGGCTGGCCACCCCGGCCCCCACCAACGTGGGGGTGCAAGACCGCATCATCTTCCGCACGTCGAACAATCCGCCCTATGACTTTCTGCCCAGCCGCACCTACGGCCGGCACCAGAAGAAGGTGGCCACCGTCCTGGGCGACGGCCACTACGAGGCCATGAAGAACACGACCATCGGGATGCACCTGCCGGAAGGGGACGCGAACGCGCTGTGGGACCGGCTGTAATACCAATTCCCAATGACTGTCGGCGAAATGGCTGATGAGGACCGCGACGGACTTCTTCTCCCTCTCCCTTCCTCGGAGGAGGGGAGAGGGTTGGGGTGAGGGGTGGCG
>CAZCBE010000138.1:0-16960 GCA_964496695.1 uncultured Klebsiella sp. | reverse complement strand
GCCCGCGCCAAACTCGGAGAAATAATGGCAGACACTTCAAGGACAGCAGACTAGCGGCGCCGGCCATCATGGTGCGATGTTCCTCGGTCGCGGGCGTCAGCAAGTTCCATCGCGATGCCATGCGCGGCGTGCCGGAAGCTGTTAACCCATGAACCCGCCAGTTGGAACCATCACCGCTCGGGGCTCCTTGGCTGTCGCCCTGCGGCGGTGGGTCACCTGCCTGGCGATGTGGCTGTGCCTCGGTTGCCTGATGGGCTGCGCCTCAGCCCCACGCCCGGCCGGAACCCGCCCTTTCCAGTTCGCGACAGACACCTTCGCCTATGCGAACGAAGTGGACGTGGCCTACGCCCATGATGCGGAGGGGCGCTGGCGGGGGCACGCCGTCGAACCCAAGCCCGGCTACACGCTCCAATGCTTTGTGGTCGCCCGTTCCGCCCGGCAGTTCTTTCAGCACGCCCGGTTCGACCCCGCCTTGCCGAAAGCATCGGACGCAGAATATCGGCGGCGGGTGCGCGCGGTGGTGGCGATCAGTCCGCGACGGGATCTGCCGGCGGCGGCGAAGGTGGTCATTCCCGGCTATGCAACCCTGCGCGAGTTCAGTGGTGAGCAAGAGCGCCTGCTCAAGGCCGAGTGCGGCAGCTTCTGGCAGAGCTACTTCCAGTGTGGCAACTGGCGGATGGTGTTTCCGTTTACCGGCGGGCAGCGGACCGCCACAGCCACCCAACTGATGCAGGCCGTGCGGGAGCACCGTCCGCCTGTGGTGCATCTGGCCTGCTTTCCCAGTCTGCGCATCAACCACGCGGTCCTGCTCTTCGAGGTTCAGGAAACCACGGAAACGATCCGCTTCGCCACCTACGATCCGAACGCACCCGGGCAGGCCACCTGGCTGACGTTCCATCGCGCGGACCGGACTTTTTCCTACCCCGCGAATAAGTATTTCCCCGGCGGCCGTGTGGATGCCTACGAGGTCTATTGCGGCACCTGTTTTTGAGGCCGCGACACTCCGGGCCGCCGCGCCAGCACCGCGTTTATTGCGCCGCCGGTCGGGTTACACCCCATGGAGCCTGGCCGACCGAACGCCTAGCGTGCGGTTCGTGGTAAAGAACAATAACGCAACATTGGAAAGCAATCGCATCATGAAATTGAAACCCTCCTCCTCGCTCGCGCTCCTGGCTGTAAGCGCCCTGCTGGTCACCAACGCCCCGCTGCGCGCCTCCGAGACGGACGACCGCATCGAGGCTGCGGCCAAGAAGTCCTACGTCTTCAAAACCTATCTCAAGGACGACGCGATCAAGACCGTGTCCAAGAACGGCGTCGTCACGCTGACCGGCACGGTTTCCGAGGCGTCCCACAAGTCGCTGGCCCAGGACACCGTCGAAGGCCTGCCCGGGGTCACCAGCGTGGACAACCGCCTGAAAGTCAAGGGTGAGCCCTCCGCCGAGCATTCGGACGGGTGGATCAATGCGAAGGTGAAATCCGCGCTGCTGTTCCATCGCAACGTCAGCGCGACCAAGACGGACGTGTTTGTGAAGGACGGCGTCGTCAGCCTGCGCGGTGAAGCCTCCAGCCTGGCCCAGAAAGAGTTGACCGCCGAATACGCCAAGGACGTCGAAGGCGTCAAGGAGGTCAAGAATGAGATGACCGTAGCCAGCGTGCCTGCGACGCCGGCCCCCAGCGTCGGTGACAAAATTGACGACGCCTCCATCACGGCGCAGGTCAAATCGTCCCTCCTGACCCATCGCTCGACCAGCGCCCTGAAGACGAAGGTCACGACCAATGACGGCGTGGTCACGGTCAGCGGCGTTGCCAAGAATGCCGCCGAGAAGAGCCTCGTCACCAAGCTTGTCTCGGACATCAACGGCGTCAGCAGCGTGATCAACAACATGACCGTCGCTCCCGCAGTCTCGGCCAACTAATCCGGCGGCCCGCAGCGGGCTGGCGCCAACGCGCCAGCCTGCGGCACCGCCACTTCCACTACTCCTATGTTATACACCATTGCAGTAATTCTCCTCGTCCTGTGGGTTTTGGGCCTCGTGAGCAGCTACACCATCGGCGGGTTCATTCACATCCTGCTGGTCGTGGCCGTGGTCATGGTCCTGGTTAATCTTATCTCCGGTCGCAAGGGCTCCGCGTGAGCGGCGGTCCGCCGTGACCAGTTTAACCGAACCTCTCCCTATGAATGCAAAAACCATCGTTGCCGTTGTCCTGATCGCCCTCGGGGTGGTCGTGCTGGCCTACTCGGGCCTGAGCTTCAACACCCCGGGCAAGCCGGTCGAGTTCCTCGGCCTGCGCGTGGCCACCACCGACAGCCACTTCATCCCGCCCGCAGTCGGTGCGCTCGCCCTGGTCGGCGGCATCGTGCTGCTGCTGGTGCCCAAGCGGACCTGAGGCTGGCCGCTCGGCGTCCAGTCAAACTGGCCGCCGCTGCGGTGCGCCTGACGCCGCAGTGCGGCGGGATGGGCGGCCAGAGAACTCCTTGCCGGTCGAATCAAACCTCTGCAAATCCTGCCATGAAATCATACTTGGAACCTGCCAGCGCGAACGGTGAGCGCATGATGAACCGCGTCCACGCAACCACGGACGGCATGGACAATCCCGACCTCTGTGTGGAGGCCGGCGTGCCGGAAGGTTTCCGGCGGTTGCGGTGGAACGAAGTCGTTTGTCTGGGCGACTTCGTCGTGGATGCGCGGCACGGCTTTCAACTCTGGGACGGCCCGCGCGGTTTCCGGGCCGACGCTTTTGTGAAGCCGACCTATCGGCGGGATGCAAGCCGTCCGACCGCCGCCCGGTGCTGAACCGGTCAAACCGGTCCACCTGGCCGGTTAAACGGCTTGGCTCATCCGCTTGTGCCGGTCAAAGCGTCGGGTGAGAACCCCTGGCTTCCCGCTGATGAACATGCTCAAGGTCATTTACCTGGCCCTCGTCCGTCTGACCAGGCAGGTCGGGCTGTTTCCCCGGGCCGTCTCGCGGGTCTGCCGACGGAGGTGGCGGCAGACGATTCAAAGCGAACACGAAGCTGAACGGCTCGACCGCCTTCGCAACCCGTCAAAGTATCTGGGGAAATGACCCGCTTGACGACAACGTGACGGGGGCAACGACGTCCCGTCCCGTCAAACTCCGGGGGCATGCCGCTGCTGGCCGCTACGCGGCCTCCAGGCTGTCCTTCAGCACTTGCTGCAGTTCCGTTTGTTGAAACGGCTTGCTCAGCACACGCATCGCCCCGAAATAGTGGGCGATCTTCAGGAAGAACTGAGGGTCGTTCCGTCCGCCTCCGGAAATCGTGATGATCTTCATGGCCGGATGCGCCTGATACAGTTCCGTGATCAATTCCAGCCCCTGCTGGTTGGGACTGACCAGATGGATCAGCACGAGATCCATTTTCTGGCGATCGTAGCGTTCCAACGCCTCGGTGCCAGTGCGGGCGCAGACCACGTCGTAGCCGAACCGGACGAGGGCCGCGTGGAGCGTGTCGGCAAACAACTCGTCTTCATCAATCAGGAGTATGGTTTTCACAAGGTCAGGCAGGCCGCGTGGCGGAACAGTTGCCCAGCGGGACCAGGCGGTGGTTCCAGTCGGAGAGGGTCGGGAGCGACTTCTCCTTGGAGGCTGGCTCAAGCTTGGTCCGGAGTGAATGCTGGCGCTTGGCTGGGTGCGCCTCGAGCTGGCTGCCCGCGAAAGAAAGGGCGGCCAGCGTTCCGCCGACAACCAGAAGGATGATGGTTTGATCGCTCACACTTTGTCCGGCAAGGAGGCTCGGCTGGGTCTAACCTACGGGTAGCAGGTAGCCGGACCAATGGGGTGTTCACCCCCTGCGAACTCAGGCCAATGCGATCTCACGTGTCGTTTCACAAAGGTTCCTGCCGGCACCCAGATGCGCTGGCCGATAAGCCCGCGGAAGCGGCGGTCCATGGAATGCGCCCGGCTGAACCATCTCCCTGCGCTGAACGAAAATTGGGCAAAGACCTTCACGGTGACCGCCGCCGCAGATCATCACCCTGCTAACCAACCAGGCATTTACGGTGGCCTTCGCCTTGGAAAGCAAGGTCACCTTGCGCCTGCTCGTCGCCTGGGGGCGCAGCTTGACCCTGCCCCCCGGAGCGCGGCTGTGTCCCGCTCGGCGCGGGATCAGCCGCAGCAACGTGGCAGCGCCGAGCCGTAGCGGAACGCCTCACCGCCTCCTGTCTGGCCCAGCCGCTGCGGCTGGTCTCCGCGACACCATCGCGCCCCGGGGGATTTCGTTCCTCGGGGGCAGCGTCGAGCTGCGCCCGTCGCCGGGGGCCCGGGGCTGGGACCGCCCGTCGTCACCAACGGCACAACCTGCCGGACCCGGCCGACGGAGGCCCTCCAGTTCTACCGGCTCCGGACGCCGTATCGGGAGCGGGTCACTTTGCTCGCCCCTGTGGCCGGCCTGTTTTCAACCTCCTCGGAACGATGCTGGAAGCCCACTGTGCGATCATGCGCGCTTTGCACCGACGCTGGCCTTCAAACCCCCGCTGTGCTGGAATGTCCCTGTGCCTGCCGCGTCAAAGAGCCAGGCCGCCCGATTTGCATCATGAAACATCTACTGATCACGTTATTGTCGCTGGCCACCCTGACGGCGCATCTCGCCAGCGCCGCCCCGTTGGTCTTCCAAGGGACCGAAGGCCCCGGCAAGGGCAAACACATCGTCTTCCTGGCGGGTGATCACGAGTATCGCTCCGAGGAGTCGCTGCCCGCCTTGGCGCGCCTGCTCGCGAAGCATCACGGCTTCAAGTGCACCGTCCTCTTCAACATTGATCCCGCCACCGGCGAGATCGTGGCGGGCAACTCGAACATGCCGGGCCTGGAGGCGCTCGCCACGGCGGACCTCGCGGTGGTGTTCCTCCGCTTCCAGGCCTTTCCGGCGGACCAGATGAAGCATTTCGACGCCTACCTCCAGCGCGGCGGGCCCGTCGTCGGCCTGCGCACGGCCACCCATGCCTTCAGCGCCAACCGGGAGCCCTACACCAAGTATAACTACAACGCGAAGGACGCCGGTTATGAACTCGGCTTCGGGCATCAGGTGCTCGGTCAGACCTGGGTGGGCCACTACGGGCGGAATCATTCCCAGAGCACGCGCATCGCCCTCGTGCCGGAGAAGAAGGACCATCCCATCCTGCGCGGCGTGAAGGAGGTCTGGGTGCAGGCTGGCGGTTATGTCGGCAAGCCGGTGGATGGCGAGATCCTCACCCTGGCCCAGCCGCTCAACGGCATGACGCCCGAATCGCCCGCCGACGCCACCAAGCCGCCGCAGCCTTCCGAGTGGACGCGCACCTACAAGACTTCCTCTGGCAAGACCGCGCGCGTCTTCACGTCGCTCTACGGCACCTCGGAGGACATCACGAACGAAGGCTACCGCCGCCTGCTCGTGAACGGCTGCTTCTGGGCGCTGGGTTTGGAGGCGGCCATCCAGCCCGACCTCAACATCGCGTTCGTCGGCCCGTTCAAGCCCAACACCTTCAACGGGGGTGGCTACGCACGCGGCATCAAGCCGGAGATGTATGCGGGCTTCGAAAGCCAGATTCCGGCGAACAACAACACGAAGAACCCGGACGCCAAGCCGGCGAAGAAGCAGGAACCGGCGAAGGAGGCCCCCAAGGCCGAGGCGAAGCCGGCGGCCGCGCCTGCTGCGGCCCAGCCCGCGGTCGGCACACTCGTCACCGGCAAGCCCGCGAAGTTCGTCCGTATCGAACTGCCGGGCGACAAGCGCATTCTTACGCTGGCGGAGGTGGAGGTTTTCTCCGGGGGCAAGAACGTCGCGCGCGAAGGGCAGGCATCTCAGTCGAGCACCGACCACAACGGTGTTGCGCAGCGGGCGGTTGATGGCAACAAGAGTCCCGAGTTTGGGAAAGGCGGACAGACCCACACGAAGGACGGCGGCGGCGCGCCGAACCCGTGGTGGGAGCTTGACCTTGGCTCGGCCAAAGACATCGAGAAGGTCGGCATCTGGAACCGCTCCGGCTTCGAGAACCGGCTGGATGGCTTCACGCTGACGCTGCTCGACGCGGACCGCAAAGAAGTCTTTCGCGCGACGGGCCTGGCGGCACCGCAGGCCATGGAGATTGATGTGAAGGGCGGAGGCAAGCTGGCGTATCTCGATTTCGACGGCAAGCCGGGCCAACCCGTCGGCAAGGGCGGCACGCAGGTCGCCGCCGCGAAGGGCGACGCTAAGAAGAACGACGGCAAGAAAGCCGCGCCCGCCGGCCCAGCGCTGGCCGATGTGCCGGCCGACTACCGTGACCCGTTGCCGTTCGCCTTCAAGCAGGGCGAGACCGTCGCGATTTTGGGCAACGGCCTGCCGGACCGGATGCAGCATGACGGCTGGTTCGAGACGCTGCTCCAGAGCCAGCTTGGCAGCCAGCAGGTGCGCTTCCGGAACCTGAGCGCGAGCGGTGACCGGCCGAACTCCTACCCGCGCAGCAGCGGCCACATGCCGATGACCGCGTATCTCCAGCATGTGAAGGCGGACGTGGTCTTCGCGTTCTTCGGCTACAACGAGTCGTTCGATGGCGTTGAGAAGGCGGACGCGCACCGCCAGAAGCTCGTGGACTTCGTCCGCAACACGCGGGGCAGCAAGGCCAACGGCAAGTCCTTCCCGCGCATCGTCCTCTTCAGCCCCATCGCGCATGAGGACACGCGCAATCCGAACGTGCCGGACGGCAAGGCGCACAACGTGCAGCTCGAGGCCTACACCAAGGCCACCGAGGCGGCGGCGAAGGAGGCGGGGGTGGCGTTTGTGGACCTGTTCCATCCGTCGCTTGAGCTGTTCAAGGCCGCGCGCTCGCCCCTCACCATCAACGGCGTCCACCTCACCGAGGAGGGCAACCGCCAGCTCGCCGAGGTGATTGCCAGGGCGCTGTTCAACAAGTCCGTCAGCGCGTCCGGCTCGATGGAATCCCTGCGCGCCGCCGTGCTGGAGAAGGACACGCATTGGAACGCCCGCTACCGCGCCCGCGACGGCAACGACGTGTGGGGCGGCCGCTCAACACTTTCCTTCGTGGACGGCCAGAACAATGCCGTGGTCCTCCAGCACGAGCTGACCATGCTCGACGTGATGACCGCGAACCGCGACGAACGCGTCTGGGCGCGTGCGGCCGGCAAGGACAAGCAGCTTGACGACAGCAACGTGCCCAAGCCCATCCCCGTCATCTCGAACGTCGGCGGGAAGAGCAAGAGTTCCAGCTCCGTGAAGGAAGGCGCGCTCCGCTACATCAGCGGCGAAGAGGGCATCAAGCAGATGGCCGTGGCAAAGGGTTTTGAAGTCAACCTGTTCGCCGACGAGGCGCGCTTCCCGCAGCTCATCAATCCCGTGCAGATGCAGGTGGATGGCAAGGGGCGGCTGTGGGCGTCCGTGTGGCCCACGTATCCGATGTGGGAGCCGTTGAAGGCGATGAACGACGCGCTGCTCATCTTCCACGACGACAACCATGACGGCAAAGCGGACCGCGTGACTGAGTTCGCCAAGGTGCAGAACCCGCTGGGCTTCGAGTTCTGGGGCGGCGGCGTGCTCGTGACCTGCCCGCCGGAAATCATCTTCCTCAAGGACACCGACGGCGACGATGTGGCCGATGTGCGCATCGTCATGCTGCAGGGGCTGGATTCCTCGGACACGCACCACGGCGCGAACAACCTTATCTTCGGTCCGGACGGCGGCATCTACTGGCAGAGCGGCGTCTTCATGCAGCACAACCACGAGCATCCGTGGGGCTCCTCGCTACAGACCGGCGCGAGCGCGATGTATCGCTTCGACCCGCGCCGCTTCACCATCGCGATGCACGCGCCCAACTCGCCGAACCCGCATGGCATTGCGTTCGACTCGTGGGGCTACCACTACGCCACCGACGGCACCGGCGGCCGGGCGTTCCAGGTGCGGCCGGAGGGCAAGGGCTTCAAGATGACCGAGCTGCTGAAGAAGGAGGTCCGCCCCGTGACCGCGAGCGAAGTCGTCTCCAGCACGCACTTCCCCGAGGCGATGCAGGGCGATTTCCTCATCTGCAACGTCATCGGCTTCCTCGGCATCAAGCACTACCACCTCACGCGCAATCCCGAGACCGGCGCGGTCTGGGGCGAGCCCGCCGGCGATGAACTCACCGTCACGAAGGAAAACGGCGACGGCACCAAGACCGAGGACAAATCCCGCGGCCTGCTCATGAGCGGCGACAAGAACTTCCGCCCGTCCGACGCCATTTTTGGGGCCGACGGCGCGCTCTACGTCGCCGACTGGCACAACGTCATCATCGGCCACATGCAGCACAACGTGCGCGACCCGAACCGCGACCATAAGCACGGCCGCATCTATCGCGTGACCGCCAAGGACCGCCCGCTGCAAAAGCCCGTGGCCATCGCCGGCCAGCCCATCCCGGCGCTGCTGGAGAACCTGAAGCACCCGGCTGACGGGGTGCGCCACCGCACCCGCGTCGAGCTGAGCGCGCGCGACACGAAGGAAGTCATCGCCGCCACGCAGAGCTGGCTGAAGCAGTTCGACCCGGCGAAAGCCGAGCACGCGCACCACCTGCTGGAGGCCCTCTGGGTGCACCAGCAGCATAATGTGCAGAACACTGCATTGCTCGACCAGGTGCTCAAATCCCCCGAGCCGCACGCGCGCATCGCCGCCAACACGGTGAAGCACCTGTGGTTCAACGTGGAGGCCTCCACGCGCGGCGGCGTCATTGCCGGCCTCCAGGAAGTGGCTGCGCAGAAGTCCGGTATTCTTTCCGACACGCCCGCCCTCACGACGATTCGCATTGCCACCGTGCCTGAGCGCATGATGTATGACGTGAAGCAGCTTGCCGTGAAGCCCGGCAAGAAAATCAAGCTCACCTTCGCCAACCCGGACTTCATGCCGCACAACATTCTGCTGGTGAAGCCGGGCAAGGCCGACGAAATCGGCGTGAAGGCGATGGCCCTCGGCGCGAAAGGCTTCGAGGTCAACTACGTCCCCGAAAGTCCGGACATCCTTTGGGCGAGCAAGCTGATTGACTTCGGCAAGGAGCAGGTCATCGAGTTCACCGCGCCGAAGACGGAAGGAGCTTATCCCTATCTCTGCTCCTTCCCCGGCCACCACCTCATCATGCGCGGCACGCTCATCGTGGCGGACAACCCGGCGGAGTTCCTCGCGAAGAATCCCGAGGCCGCGCCGAAAATCACCGAGTGGAAAATCGGCGACTTCACCGACGACCTGAAGCGGGTGGGCCAGCACCGGAGCTTCGCGCGCGGCCAGCAGCAGTTCACCGCGCTCGCCTGCGCCCAGTGCCATCAGCTCGGCAAGGAAGGCGTCAACTTCGGCCCCAGCCTGGGCGACGTGGTGAAGAAGTATAAAGGCGATGCGAAGGCCGTGTTGCAGGAAATCCTCGAGCCCTCAAAGACCATCGAGGAGAAGTATCGCAACGTGACGCTGGAGCTGGGCGACGAAAACTCGCTCTCCGGCATCCTCCTTGCCGAGGACAAGGACAGCGTGACGATTCAGACGGGACCGACGGCCGCGCAGGTGCAGAAGGTCGCGAAGAGCGCCATCAAGTCGCGCCGCCCCTCCGCGCTCTCCATCATGCCTGCGGGCCTGTTGAACGCGCTGGACAAGGAGCAGATCCTCGACCTGCTCGCCTACCTGCTCGCCGGCGGCAGCGCCGACCACGCCGCCTTCCGACACGCGCACTGATGCCGGCGGCAGGGAGTCCCGCCTTCAGGCAGCGGGGCGTCCAACTGTCAGCGGAAGTTCTGCGCAGCGTCTGATCGCAGTCCCGAACTGCGTTTGGAATCCTGGCTGCTGAAGTGTCGCGCCGGGCCGGTTTTCACCAGCTCGTCGTAATCTGCCAGGAGGCGGCCCGGTTGGCGAACATCCAGATGGCCGTCAACAGCCGACTGAGTTCGGAGGAAAGACCAAGGGTCGCATGTTCCGCCTTGGACGCGTGGATTCGGAGCGACAACCAGCCAGCCCAGGAAATTTCGCGGCGCGCATGCTGCTGGTTCAGGAAGTTGCTTCTCACACGAGTCCATCCCGGAGCGCCCGGGCGACGGCGGCGGCGCGGCTGTGGACTTCGAGTTTGACGAAGAGATTCTTGGTGTGGGTGCCGGTGGTGTGGATGCTGACGCTCATGCGGACGGCGATCTCTTTGGCGGTCAGGCCTTCGACCATGAGGGTGAGGAGTTCCTTTTCCCGCGGCGAGAGCGCGACTTTCTGCGGCATGGGCTTCATCAGCTTCGCCAGCAGCGACACGACGCGGCTGGCGATGCTCGGCGACATCGGGGAACCTCCGTCGTCGGCTTCGAGAATGGCTTTCGCGACGGCCTCGGCCCCCGCTGTTTTCAGCAGGTAGCCGCTGGCTCCGGAACGGATGGCCTCGCAGATCTTCTCCTCATCCTCGAACACCGTGAGGATGACGATGCGGCATTGTGGTGCGTGCTGGTGAATGTCTTGGATGAGGTCGAGTCCGCTGCGCCCCGGCAAGCCTACGTCGAGCAGCATGACCTCAGGGTGTTCATCCGTGCCGACGTGTTTCAGGGCGGTGAGCATCCCTTCTCCGTTGGAGAATGCGCAGGGTGGAGCGAGGCCACGATCGGGTGTGCAGAGCCGCTCGATGCTGCGCCGGTAAGTGGCGTGGTCTTCGACGATCCAGACGCGGATCAGGGAATCGGTTGTTGATAGGTCGGGCATTTTGAAGATGTGATAATCAGGTGGGGCGCCAGCGCTTGGTCGCCGGAACGTCGAACTGGACGGTGGTGCCCGTGCCGGGTTGGGAGGAAACGTGCAGTTGTGCGCGCATCATGCTGGCGCGTTCCTGCATGTTGCCGATGCCATGCCCGGTGGAGGGCCTGGCGGAATCAAAGCCCACGCCATTGTCAGTGATGCGCACCCGGAGTCCTCTTTCAGAGGGCGCGATCAGGACGCTCGCCTTGGAGGCTCGGGCATGGCGGGCGATATTGTGGAGCGCCTCCTTGCAGAGGAGGTAGATTTCGCGACGCGTCTCGAGGTCGGGCTCAAGCTGCAGTGGATGCGGCGGAAACTCGCAGGTGGTTTCGATCCCACGGAGCAGGCGCTCGATGAGCCGGTGAATGACATCGAGCCAATGGGACTCGGTGGTATGCGTGCGTGGGTTGATGAGCTGGACCAGGTCCCGCATGGAGTCAGCACTCTCGGCAGCGACCTGGCCGATTTCCGCAAGGTCGGCACGCAGGCTTTCCGGGGTGGTGTTTGGCTCGTTCGCCAGGGAGGAAATCATGGCGATGCTGCCCAGATTTGAACCAATCTCGTCGTGCAGATCGCGCGCGAGCTTTTCCTGAAGCCGTTGCGCGTCGCGCCGGCGCTGCTGGCGTTGTCGGACGAGCAGCAGGATGGAGAGGAGGCTGGCTCCGCCGAGGCCACTGATGCTTGCCTTGACGACTTGCGTCCGGGCGCTTTGCCGGTGGTCAGCGATCCGTTGAACGAGGCCGCTCCGTTGGTGCTCCAGTGATCGACGGCGTTCGAGCTGGGCGAACCAATCCGGCAGCGGAATCAGGGGGCCCTCTGCCGTCAAGCCATCGGTGAGCTGGTGCGGTGCCCAGTTCATTCCGCTCGCTGCTGCGGACTGATCGCTCGCGGTCACTTCGGCGCCAAGGGCGACGTTCACGCCGTCCCGCATCAAGGCGAGTTCTGCCAGGGCAAACACGTAATCGTTCTGCCGAAACCAGAGTCGTCGGGCGGTGAATCGCACATGCTGGAATTTGCGCCCGCCCACGGGGAAGCCGACAAAGTTCATGCCTGGCCGCGGCTCGTAACGGTCCGTGCATTCGCCGAGCAGAATCGCGTCGGAGAAGTCTTGGTTGAGCGCGCCCTCGACTTTGTATTCTTGCGGAAATCCGTAGTCGAACCAGAGCGGCACGTCTTTGACGCGGGCCGGAACGACCAGGACTTCATCAATGGGCATGGGCTCGCGCAGGGAGACCGTGACGTGCTTGGTCACATCAGGCACCTGCGACACGGCGCTGTGAAAACCGGGCGCGCCGCTTGGCTCGGGCCGCACTGGCAGTCCGAGCGGGGTGATCCAATCCACCAGACCGGCGCGAGTCCAAACGCGGGGTGCGGCTCGCGTGCTGGAGCTGGTCACCTGGGCGCCAGTGGCGAGGTTGCGATTTCCGGAAAGGATCAGGAGCTCGGCCATCGCGAGGACTTCCGGGCCGTCAAGAGTCCAAGGCTTCGTCGCCGTGAGGCGGACGCGCTTTATCCGCCTGGGTTCGAAACGCGCGATAACCGGATAACAGCCTGGATTTGGGAAGTCTTCCCGCGAGGCGTCGAGGACCACGGTCGCCTGCCCCCCGGCATCGAACACTTCGAGCACGAAGCGCCCGGGAAAGCCGTAGCCAGCGACGACCCCGGTGGCGGACTTCGACAGGGCCGGTGCGAGCACCACCGTGTCAGCCACTGCTTCCCCAGCCAGTTCCACGCCCAGCCAACGAACGTTTTCACGGGTGGTGACGCCCGTTTTGAACCCAACTCGCTGGCTCGTGTTGTTCACCGCCAGTTCGGGCAGTTTCGCCAGCTCCTCGTCAATGACCTTCAGCTCATCCTTGAGTTGCGCCGACTTTCCCCACGACCAAAACGCCAGACTCTCAAACCGCGGCGCTTCCTGACCCGACACGACGGGTGCCAGAAGGTTCGCGACGAGGCATAGGTGCGTGAATTTCATTCCGCCAATGGATGCGCCGAAATGTGACAGATGTCAGCATTCTATCTGGAGTCCGGGCCAGGGTATTGCCTTTTGTCCTACCCAATATTGGCGAGGTGACGTGAGGGTGCGTTTTGAGATGATGGAAGGGTAAGAACCTTGACCGATCATGCTGACTAGCTCAGGGGAAAATGTGACTCGAATTGCCGACGCCATTGCCGGGCTGCCACGAAGGACTGGGGGCGTTCTGATCGCCGGTTGGGCGAGGGATCTGCGCCGAACTGGTGTGGCAAAAAAGGTGGCACCCAAACCAATAAAGGGAGAGCCCTTCCCGCTGAAGTCTAGCCAGACTAGGCTTTGCCATTTCGCGAAAATTCGGACTCGTCGCAACCAAATACTGGTGGCGACCCAGTTGGGTCAGGACGCCGCATCGAGTCCTCCTCGATGCTGTTTGTTCGGGCATGTTCCTTTCCGCTTTCAACCCCGCTTCCTCCTTTTTCCGTGAAAGCTACGCCCCGCGCCCTCTGGCTCGAACCCTGGCCGGTGAACGCCGGGCACTCCCTCCTCCGGCTCCTGCCGCTGCTCGCCATCGGATGGCTGTTTTCAGGCGGGGTGTCTGAGGTCCGAGCCCAGGGCAGCGCTTTCACCTTTCAGGGCCGGTTGACTTCGAGCGGAAGTCCGGTCTATGGCGCGTATGACGTGACGTTCACGCTGAAAGATAGCGCGGTCGGGGGGAGTTCGATCAGCACGCCCAATGTCGTTGCCCCGCTCGGAATCACCAACGGACTCTTTACGACAGTGCTCGATTTTGGCCCGGCGGCTTTCGACGGAGCGCCGCGCTGGCTGGAGATCGGGATGCGCACGAACGGCTCGTCCGTCGCCTACAACATCCTGCTCCCCCGCACGGCCATCAACGCCACGCCCTACGCCACTTTCGCCACCACTCCGGCGGCGGTGGGGGCGCTCAGCAATCGTGTTGACACGCTCACCGCTCAGTTGGCCGGCCAACTGGCCACCCAGACCACCGCGTTGAGCAATCAGATCAACACGCTGAACACGCAGCTCGCCACGCTCAACACCCAGTTTGCCGCGCTCACGAACGGCAGCCCGGCCGTCATTCCGGCGGGGGTGGCGGTGGTCTCGGCGGACCCGGCGGATGCTGGTTATCTGGCCTCGGGATTGCAATTGTTCCACACGGTGCCGAGCCCGCCCTGGGTCAATGGTTCGGCCACCGGCGTGCCGACGGCGCGTTCCAGCCACTCGGCAGTTTGGACCGGCCAGCAGTTGTTGGTATGGGGTGGCGATTTGGGCGGGGGAAACGCTTACTCGGCGGGCGGCGCAGCCTACAATCCAACCACCGACCAGTGGCAGGCAATCGCAACCTTTCAAGCTCCGACCGCCCGGGCTTCACACACAGCCGTCTGGACCGGGACGGAGATGGTCATCTGGGGCGGGTCCGGCACGGCGTCTTATTCCACTGATCATGGGCGCTACAACCTGACCGCCGGAACGTGGGCGGGTGTGACCGCGATCAACGCCCCGGCCAAGCGCTCCGGCCATGTGGCGGTCTGGACCGGGGGGCGGATGATCGTCTTTGGCGGGCTAAATTCCACCGGCCTGCTGGGGCTGACGGACGCGGGCGGAGCCTATGACCCGGTGGCGGATGCGTGGACCGCGCTCCCCTCGGCCGGACTGCCGGAGCCAAGGCGATTTGGCACGGCGGTCTGGACCGGGACGGAGATGATTGTCTGGGGCGGGCTGGGAGATTCCGTTGAACTGGCGACCGGCGGACGGCTGGCCTGCGATGCCAATGGCCTCCCGACGTCGTGGACCGCCATGAGCACGGTGGGAGCGCCTTCCGCCCGGACCGGTCACAGCGCCGTCTGGACCGGATCGAAGCTCATCATCTGGGGCGGGCAAAGCGGAGGGGCCAATCTCGGTGACGGCGCGATCTATGATCCCGCGACGGATACTTGGACGGCGTTGCCAGCGACCGGCGCGCCTTCGGCAAGGTCCTACCACGTCGCCGTCTGGTCCGGGTCGGAGATGCTGGTCTTCAGCGGGGAAGACGCCTCGGGCACCCTGCCGACCGGTTCGGCCTATGACCCGCTGCGAAACCGCTGGCGGACGCTGGACACCGCCACGGGGGCGCTCTCCCGGAGCCGTTCCACCGGTATCTGGTCGGGGACGCAATTGGTGCTGTTCGGGGGGATTTCCGCCGGTTCCCCGGTGGCGGCACTCCAAAAACTGACGCCGCAGTCCGCCTGGTATTTCTACCGCAAGCCATGAAAACGCACCTTCGCCATCTGCTCGCCCTCTGGCTGCTCGCCAGCGCCGTAAATCTTCATGCCCAATGGGTTACGCAGAGCATCACGCTCAAGCCCGGCTGGAACTCCGTGTATCTCTTCGTGGATGCCAGCCACGCCAATCTGGACACCCTCATCGGAGCCGACCCCGCGAATCCGATTTCCGAAGTCTGGCTCTGGCAGCCGGTGGTCGCGCCCGGACGATTCATCAATGACCCGGCCAAGCCCTTGCCCTCGAACGTGGACTGGGCGGTCTGGACCCGGTCCGGGACCATTCCGAACACCATTGCCGGACTGCTCCCCAACGCCGCGTATCTGGTGCGGAACAACTCCGGGGCTAGCTACACATGGAACTTGGTCGGCCAGCCGGTCCCGCCGAGGAACACTTGGACGGCGCAGGGCGTGAACTTCATCGGCTTCTCCACGCCGGCGGTCAACCCACCGGTGTTTGACAACTTCTTCTCCCCGTCGCCCCTGCTGCAAAACCAGTCGCAAATCTTCTACTACCCGGGCGGCGAGGCCGCGAATGCCGCCCCGGTCACCCGCGAGCTGCTCACCCGCTTCTCCAGCCCCGTTACCCGTGGGACGGCCTACTGGATTCGCGCCGGGAACCAATACAACAGTTACTTCGGCCCGGTGCTGGTCTCACCGCAGAGTGCCAGTGGCATTCGGTTTGGGGACACGATGGGGCAATACAGTATTCGGCTGCGCAACGTCACGGCTGGCACGCTCCAAGTCACCACGACCTTGTTGCCGTCGGCTGCCGCACCGGCGGGGCAGGTGGCTCATGTGGGCCTGACGCCGCTGCTCCTGCGCGGACCGCGGAACATGACCAACCTGACCTACTCGTTCACCAACTTTTCCACGCCCCAGGTCGTGACACTCGCCCCGCAGGGGCAGCCGGGCTCGGATGTTGAAATCATCCTGGGCCTGAACCGGCAGGCGATGAACGCCACCCCGGGTAATCCCGGCGATCTCTTCGCCGGGGTCCTGCGCCTCACCGATTCGTTGGGCTATTCCCAAACGGACCTGCCCGTCTCGGCCCTCCGCAGTTCCCCGGCGGGTTTATGGGTGGGCAGTGCCAATGTCACGCAGGTGCGGGCGTATCTGAAGAGCTACCAGTTGGGGCCTGACGGCAAGCCGGCCCTCGCCCCCGCGACCGCCAATGGCGTCTCGGCGTATGCCGTCACCAACATTGACACCTCGCTCACCCGCGTCCAAAGCCCCTTCCCGCTCCGGCTCATTTATCATGTGGGCACGAACAGCGACATCCGGCTGGTCCAGCGCATCTTCAGCGGCACCGACACCCGGACCAACGATGTCCTGACGTTGCAGGAGAGCGTGCTGGACCCCACCCGCCTGGCCTCCGCCCGGCGCATCAGTGCCGTCCACCTGCCGTGGAGCAAGCTCAACGCAGGCTGGCTGGCGACGGGCAGCTTCGCCCAGGGGCAGAGCCTCACCAACGTCATCACGATGGACTACAACGACCATGCCTCGAACCCCTTCCTCCACACGTATCATCCGGACCACGATAACCTGAACGCGACCTTCAACGCGCTTTTGCCCGTCGGTTCCGAGTCGTTCAACCTCCAGCGCCGGATGGTGCTGACCTTCACCGCGCCGCCGGTGGATTTCACCGCGCTCACCGAGGGCAGCTCCAAGATGGTGGGCACGTTCGCCGAGGACATCACCTTCATCGGCCGTTCCCGGATTGTCGGCGGAGTGCCCGTCAACGACACCCGCACCTTCAGCAACGCCGGGGAGTTTTACCTGCAACGCGTGAGCACCGTGCCGAAGCTGACCTCCCAGTAAACCAGCGCCACACCGCGAATGAACTTCAACTTCCCCAACCAGCCGCGCCACGGTCTCTCCTTGCGTGAGCCTGCGGTGGTAGGGCGGGGTGTCCTCACCGCGCCGCCGAGGGCTTGTCCCATTTCGGAACGGGATTCGGTGGAATCGCTGGGAACCACGACTTGCTTTGACTCCCTCTCCCTTCAT
>CAZCBE010000137.1:0-18391 GCA_964496695.1 uncultured Klebsiella sp. | reverse complement strand
ACCCATGTCTATGCCCTCGTTGTCACCCATGTCTATGCCCCGTGCCGTGAGGGGTTGCGTGTATCGGCGAGGGTAGCCGCATCCCTCATCCGGCCTTCGGCCACCATCTCCCCTCGCTCCGCGAAGGGAGAAGGCTCGCAAGACAGCCGTAGTTTCCATCTCGAAGTGTCTCACAGTGAATTGTGACTTACATCTCCGCCCACTGGCGCAGGAGGTTGTGATACACGCCCGTGAGCTGCACGGCGGAGGGGTGGTCGGGGTGGTCGGCGCTGAGGCGCTGGATCGCGAGGTCGAGGTCGAAGAGCAGCGAGCGCTGGCCGTCGTCGCGCACCATGCTCTGCAGCCAGAAGAACGCGCAGAGCCGGGTGCCGCGCGTGACGGGCGTGACGTGGTGCAGGCTCGTGGAGGGATACAGAATTAGATGGCCGGGCGGGAGCTTGACCTTCTTCACGCCGTAGGTGTCCTCCACACACAGCTCGCCGCCGTCGTATTCGTCCGGACCGGCGAAGAAGAGCGTGGCCGAGAGGTCGGTGCGGATGCGCTGGCCGTTGGGCATCTGCCGGATAGAGCCGTCCACATGCGTGCCGAACTTCTGCCCGCCGGAGTAGCGGTTGAAGAACGGCGGCAGGATGTGCAAGGGCAGCGCGGCCGACATGAACAGGAGGTTCTGCCCCAGCGAGCGAAGGATCATCTCGCCCACCTGCCGGGCGGCGGGATGCTCGGCGGGGATCTGCTGGTTGTCCTTCACCCGCGCGCCCTGGTAGCCGGCGGTCACACGGCCATCCACCCAGTCGGCGGCGGCGAGGATCTGCCGCGCCTGCGCGACCTGCTCGGGGGTCAAAACGTCGGGGATGCTGATGAGCATGGCAAAAAGTGACTCGGATTCTTGCGGTCAGGCGGCATGTGTCCACCCATTTCGAGCGGAATCATAGCGGCAGCCGCCGCCCGGCCGCATCCTTTGCCTTGCGAAAGTTTTCCGGTGGCTTGCGATGACGGGGCGGGCATTCCCGCCCCGTCATCGCGCAGGCCTAGAACTTCAAATTCGCCGTCACGACGGCTGAACGTCCCGCACCGGGGACGAAGTGCCCGCCGCCTACGCGGTCAATGTAGTTTTCGTCGGTGAGGTTGTAGAGGTTCAGGCGCAGGGCGAAGTGCTCGTTCACGTTGTAGGCGAGCATCGCGTCGTAGAGCAGGTAGCCGGGCGCCCAGCGTTGCGTGGTGGTGCTGTTGACGCGCTTGTCCGTGAACTGCGCGCCCGCGCCAATCTGGAACTTCGAGGTTACATCGAAGGTGTTCCAGAGCGTGAAGGTCTGCTCCGGCGTGTTGGGCAGCGGCCGGCCCACCTCCACTGGATTCGCCGACTTGACCACGTCGCTCTTCATCAACGCATAGCCGCCGAACACTTTCCACTGCTCGGTGATGCTGCCGGCCGCGCTCAGCTCGATGCCCTCCACACGTTGGAGGCCGTCCAGCACGATGATGTCCGCCGGATTGGCGGGGTCTTCGGTGCGCGCGTTGGTCTTTTCCGTGCGGAACACTGCCACGCCCACCGACAGCCGGTTGTTGAACAAGTCCCACTTTGTTCCCAGCTCGAAGGAGCGGGTTTCTTCCGGCGCGATGGCCAGGCTGTTGGCCGCCGTCGCACCCGTGCCCAGCGTGAGACCCTCGGCGGAAGGATTGAAGGAGGTTCCGTAGCCGAAGTAGATGCTGCCGTTGGGGCGCGGCTTGTAAACCACCCCGCCGCGCCAGCTCAGCATCGAATCGGTGCGCGCCCCGTCGGTCGGCACGCCAGTCGCCGCGCGCGAATCAAAATCGAGATGGAAGTAATCCCAGCGCAGGCCGCCGTTGAGCTGCCACTGCTCGTTGAGCTTGATCGTGTCGAAGGCATAGACCGCCACCGCGTCGGACACACCGTCCGCATGGCCGCCATTCCGGGTCACGGCCCCCGGGCTGGGGTCGTTGACGCCCGGAGTAAAGATGTCCGTTGTCGAGGTTGGGCCGGCGCGCAGGAGATTTTTGGAAGTCTCACGCGAGAATTCGAAACCCGGCACCAGCGTGTGCTCCACCTTCGCCGTCTGGAACCGCAGCGTGAAGTCCGTCTGGTTCGCCAGGATCTCATCCGTCTGGTCGCGGGACTGGACCTGGCGGTTGACGATCGTCCCCTCCGGCGTGCCCGCCGCCGCCCCGTTCAAATCCAGGAACCGTGGCGCGGTGATCACCGAGTCACGGCGCGTGGTCCCGTAGCGCGTCAGGTTGCGCAGCGAGGTCGAGTCGTTGAAGTCGTGTTCGACCTTGGCCGTGAGGACGTCCGTGGTGGTCTTCTCGTAGTCACGCGAACGCAGGCCATAGAAGTTGTCGAAGTCCACCGGGGGCGCGCTGTTGATGTAGGGGATCAGCCCGGGATTGGTCTGGTTCGCCGTCACCCACGGAATGCCGTAGTCGGGGACGTTGTCCTGCGCGAGGTGGGAGTAGCTGATCGTGGTGCGCGTGGGCGTGCCCAGGCCGAAGGCGATGGCCGGGGCGACGCCCCAGCGCTGGTTGGTCACCGTGTCGCGGCCCGGCATGTCCGCGTCGTTGAACATCACATTGAGCCGGAGCGCCGCGCCCTTGAGCACCTTCTCCAGCGGCTGGTTGAAGTCCGCCGTGAACCGCTTGAAGTCATCCGTGCCGTAGCCAAACGAGCCGCTGTAGGCCGGCGTGAGCGTCGGCGACTTGGTCGAGAGGTTGATGGAGCCGCCGGTCGAGCCGCGGCCGGCGTAGGAGGAAGACGGGCCTTTGGCGACCTCGACCTGCTCGATGTTGAAAGGGTCGCGCGAATAGCCGCCAAAGTCGCGCACGCCATCAATGAACATGTCCGTGCGGGCGTTGAAGCCGCGGATGGAGAGGTTGTCGCCGGACGGCACGCCGCCCTCGCCGGCCTGCATGGAGATGCCGGGCACGTTGCGCAGCACGTCGCGCAGGGAGGTCGCGCCCTGCTCCTCGAAGACGGCCTTCGGGATGGCCGTGACGGTCTGCGGCACATCACGCAGCGGCTCGGTGTATTTGGGCGAGGAGAGAATTTCCGGTTTGTAGGATTTCGGCTCCTGCTGGCCCTTCACCACCACGTCCGGCAGCTTGCCCGGCGCATTGGTGCTGGTGGCGGAGATGGGGGCCTTGTTCGTGCTCTGCGCGTGGAGCGCGCCGGTGAGCATGATGGTGTTCACCAACGCAAGGGCGGCGGGGGAGAGGCGGCTCACCGGCCGGGCGGCCATCCGATCACTGTGGTTCGAGTTCAGCTTCGTCATGTTTCGTTTTTTGGCCTGGGCGACCACGGCATCCGGCACACACAGTTCTGAAGGCAAGCGGAACCTTCGCACCCGCCGCCAGCCGCCCAAGCACGGTGCTGTTGTAGGGGAACAGGTAAAGCTCTGCTTCCGGTGGCTTGCTAAATGTGTGCGGCGGTTTGCGTCGGCCTCCGCTGGCTTGCCGTTTGTTTGCGTTGGCTTGCGATGGGCGTGTTTGTGTCCGGTTTCCACTGGTTGCCTCCCCGCCCGAGACACGCTAAATTAGGCCATGAAGCTCACCCCCAAGCTGGAACAAGCCCTCAACGAGCAGCTCAATCTGGAGTTCGCCTCCTTCTACGCCTACCTCGCCATGGCCGCGCACTTCGAGCAGACGCCCTACACCGGGTTTGCCCAGTGGATGCGGCTCCAAAGTGACGAGGAGCACAGTCACGCGCGGAAATTCTTCGACTACCTCGTGCGCCGCAGCGGGAAGGTGCGGCTGCTGCCCATCGAGCAGCCCCAACTGGAATTCGCCGCGCCGATTGAGGCCTTCCGCGCCAGCCTCGCGCACGAGCAGAAGGTCTCCAAGTCCATCTGCGCCCTCTACGAACTGGCCGGGGCCGAGCGCGACTTTCCCACGCAGGCGTTTCTCGGGTGGTTCCTCGACGAGCAGGTGGAGGAGGAGAAGCTCGTCGGCGACTTCATCGCCAAGCTCGAACTCATCGGCGCGAACCACAACGGGCTCTTCCACCTGGACAAGCTCGCGGCCAAGCGCGTCTCATCCGAAGGCGCGAAAAAGTAGCACCAGCGGGCTGGCGTGGACAGGCGCTACTCCTTCTCCGCCCGCTGGGCCGGCATCTGCAGCGGATACAGCCCCGGGCAGCAGCCGAACGTCTCGTGAAACGCGGTGCTGAAGTGGCCGACGCTGGAATAGCCCACTTCGAGCGCGGCCTGCGTGACGTTGAACTTCCCGGAGCGCAGCAGCTCCGCCGCCCGCTCCAGCCGCACCTGCCGCAGAAACTGCGAAATCGTCATGCCCATCTGCTCGCTGAAGGTGCGGCTCAGGTAGAACGGGCTGCAGCCCACGCGCTGGCCCAGTTCCTCAAGGGTCAGCGGCTCGGCGAGATGTTCGCGCACCAGCGCCGCCGCCTTCTCCACGCGCTCCTGCGCCACATGCGTCTGCCGCGTGCAGAACAGCGCCTCCTCCGCCGTGTGGTCAAAGAACAGCTCCGCCGCCACCTCATAGACCTTGGCCGTGAACCACATCGTCCGCGCGGCGCCGCTCACCGGCGGCGACTTCAAGGCCGCCACGAGCAGCCGCAGCCGGGGCGTCAAAGGCAGGCTGACCTCCACGGCCGAGACGGGCTTCTTCGCGTCCAGAATGCGCTGCACAAACGGTCGGACCTGGCCCAGACCGAGCGGCAGATTGCGCCGGAGAAAGTCCACGCTGAACTCCGCCGTGAGGAACTGATGTCGCTGCCCCGCCTCCCGCCACGCGCTGACCGGCGTGTCTCCGCTGATGTAGAGGGCCGCCGATTCAGGGCTCACCTCCAGTTCGCTCTTCTTCACCACCACCCGCCCGGTGCCGGCGAGGTTCAGGCACACTTCCAGACCCTGCGGATGAAAGCTCCTTGACCACTCCACGCGGGCGGGTGCCTCAAAGTCGTGCCATTCAAAGCTCCAGCCCATCTCACTAAAGCTCCCGCAGAGCGGATGCCATGCCCCCGGCCACGCCTGCCAAAAGGGGCGTTCGGTGAATGGTTCGGTGACGCGGGTGCGCACGCGGTGACTGTAGCGCAGCCGTCAAGCAGGGGACAGCCGGAGATTGACGGCAGCGCCACAAGCACCCGGGCATGTCTTGAAGCCCAGCCCGTGGGGACGCCGGCGCTTCGTAGCGCCGGCCTCCGGCCGGCCGTGCCGCAAGCGTCCTCGCTTGCCCGGCGCGCGAGACCGGGGCAATGCGCGGATGCGCCCGCAGCTCCTTTTCAGCTTGCTCCCGGGAAGCCTTCCGCTGAAATGGTCGCCATGCGCCCATTCCCGATACTTGCCTTTGCCCTCGCTTGCCTGTCCCTGCCCGTTGCCGCTGCCGACTGGTCGCAATTTCGCGGCCCCGGCGGCGCCGGGGTCAGCGATGCCAAGGGTGCGCCGCTCAAGTGGAGCGACACCGACGGCTTCGCGTGGAAGACCGAATTGCCCGGCCCCGGCGCGTCCAGCCCGGTCGTGTTCGGCAACAAGATTTTCCTCACCTGCTACACCGGCGTGCAGCCTGGACGCGGCGCGAGCCTCGATGAGTTGAAGCGCCATGTGCTCTGTCTCGACCGCGCGAGCGGCAAGCTGCTCTGGAACACACCCGTCCCCGCCGACCTGCCCGAACAGTCCGGCATCCGCGAGGATCACGGCTACGCCACCAGCACGCCCGTCGTGGATGCCGAGCGCGTGTATGTCTTCTTCGGCAAGTCCGGTGTCTTTGCCTTCGATCATGCCGGCAAAAAACTCTGGAACACCAAGGTGGGCGACAAGCTGAACGGCTGGGGCTCGGCCGCTTCCCCCGTGCTGCACAAGGATCTCGTCTATGTGAACGCGAGCGTCGAGAGCACCGCGCTCATCGCGCTCGACAAGAAGACCGGGGTGGAGAAGTGGCGCGCCCGCGGCATCAACGAGTCCTGGCACGCGCCGCTCATCGTGCCCGGTGCCGGCGGCAAGGCCGAAGTCATCGCCGCGTGCATCCAGCAGGTGATGTCTTTCGATGCCGACACCGGCTCGCCCCTCTGGACCTGCAAGACCGGCATCGGCTGGTATATGTGCCCCACGCCGCTCGCGAGTGATGGCATCATCTACGCCATCGGCGGGCGCAACCCGCAGAACGGGCTCGCAATCAAAGCCGGCGGGCGCGGCGACGTGACCGGCAGCCATCTCGTCTGGAAAATCAACAAGGGCTCGAACGTCCCTTCGCCGGTGCTCCACGAGGGCCACCTCTACTTCGCGCACGAAAACCTCGGCGTGGTCTATTGCGCCAATGCCAAGACCGGCGACATCGTTTACGAAGAGCGGCTGAACCCGAACCCCGGCCAGATCTATGCCTCGCCCGTGCTGGCGGATGGCAAGCTCTACTACCTGGGCCGGCAGGGCCGCATGGTGGTCATCGCCGCGAAGCCGAAGTTCGAGGTGCTCGCGGACAACACGCTGGAGAACAACCGCGGGATGTTCAACGCCACGCCCACCTTCGACGGCAGCCGCCTGCTGCTCCGCTCCAACCGCGCGCTCTACGCGATTGGCAAGTAGGCCGGTTAACCGCACTGCTCTACTCTCGATGAAAGCGATCACTACACTGATGCCGCTGGCTGTGGCTCTGTTCACCCTGTTCGCCCCTCCGAAGGCGATTACCGCCGCCAAACCGACGGAGGCATATTTTCCGTTGGCTGAAGGCGTCGAGTGGACGATGGACATGGTGATGACCACCGATGATGGACGGCAGTTTCACGGGGTGGGCAGGCGCGTCGTGGGTGCGGCGGAGACTCTGAACGGCAAAACCTACTTTCGCGTGCGCACTTGGTGGGAGGCTGAGGGCCTGCCACGGCAGGAAAGAAGCACGCTTTCCCGGAAGGATTACGCTGGCTTCCACACCATCTATCTGCCTGCTCCCGGGGCACAGGAAGAGCCGGAGATCGTGCTGCCCATGAAAGTGGGCGCGCGCTGGAAGACAAAACACTTGTCCGGCACGCCATTGACCCACGAGGTTAAGGGGATGGAGACGGTGGTCATCGGTGGCAAGACCTACGCAGACTGTTACCACATACAAGTCACCGCTGATGACGGGAGCCATACGGAGGACTTCTGGGAAGCCCCCGGTGTAGGTAGCGTAAAGACCGAGGTGCGGTTCCGTGGTGGCAAGGGCGTGATGACGCTCCGCGAGTTCAAAGCGGGCAAGCCAGCCGGCAAGTGAATGCAGGTGGCGGAGCCGTTTCTCGGGTTAGTTTCTTGAGCGAGATTGAGAGAGTTTGCTTGAGCCGGTGAGGCGCTTGTTCATGATGCTGACAACTCGTCATGAACACCACCCGTCACTCCCCCTCCGTGTCCCCGGTTACCCGGCGGACGTTCCTCAAATCCGGCGCGGTCATCACCACCGGCCTGGCCGCCCTCTCCCCGCTCGCACGGGCGCAGACCAACCTGAACAGCAAGCTGCGCCTCTACCAGATCGGCGTCGGGGGCATGGGCGGCGCGGATCGCGGCGCGTTGAAGGGACATCCCCAGCTTGAGTGGGCGGGCTTCACCGACGTGGACCAGCGCGAGCTGGACAAGATGAAGAAGGAATTCCCCAACGCCTGGACCGCGAAGGATTACCGCGAGGTTTTCGCCAACCGGGCCGGCGACTTCGATGCAGTGATCGTAGCGACCCCCGACTTCCACCACGCGCCGATGATGGTCACCGCGCTCAAGCACAAGAAGCATCTCTACGGCCAGAAGCCGCTCGTGCATCAGCTTGAGGAACTGCGCCTGATGCGCGACGCCCTCGCCGCCCGGCCTGGCTCCATCACGCAGATGGGCAACCAGCGCTCCTGCAACCCCGGCCGCATGCAGGCCGTCGAACTGCTCCGCAAGAACCAGCTCGGCAAGCCCGTCGAGGCGTGGGTCTGGACCGGCAGCGTCGCGCGCGGCACTTACTTCGGTGACCCATGGAGCGATTACACGCCCGCCAAGCCCGTGCCCGATTACCTCGACTGGAATCTCTGGAACGGCCCGCTCGCCAAACCGCTGCCCTACAGCGACGACCTCGCGCCGCGCCGCTGGCGTTCGTTCTGGGAAACGGGCGGCGGACAGCTCGCGGACTGGGGCTGCCACCTGCTCGACCTGCTCTACTTCGCCTACGACCTCCCGTCACCCGAAGCCGTCATCACGCACACCCCCAAGCCCTCGAACACCAGCCACACGTCGCACAACCAAAGCACGCTGACCTACGCCGGCCGCAACCAGTTCGCACGCGAGAAGTTCGTGGTGCATTACAACGACGACGCGCTGCTCCCGTCCTTCGCCGCGCTGGGCCTGCCGCCCATGAAGGTCGGTGCGAACCACACGATGGTGGTCTGCACCGAAGGCACGCTGCTGCTGGAGGCGAACGGCAAGATCACCGTCTTCCGCAAGGGCGAGGTCGTCGCGAACGAGCCGCTGCCGGCCGTCGAGCCGCGCCACCACTGGAAGGACTGGGCCGACAACTGCCTCGGCGCAAAGAAACCGCTCTGGACGCCGCTCACAATCGGCTGGCGCATCACGGAGCCCGCCCTGCTCGCCGCGAAAGCCACGCGCTTCCCCGGCCAGGAACTCCGCTGGGACGGCGCCAACTTCCGCTTCACGAATCACGACCAGGCGAACAAGGAGATCCTCTCGCGCACCTATCGCGAAGGCTTCGCGCCGCCGCCGATGGCGTGACGGGGACACTCCTGTCCCCAACCGTAGCAGCCGACGTGAGGAGGCTCCATCTGAACGCGGAATGGGGAATGGGGAATGGAAAGTCAGAGCCTCCTCACGTCGGCTGCTACCATTACAATCAAGCCATGAGCACCGTGCTCGAAATCAAGTCGGCGATTGACGCCCTCCCGCTGGCCGAGCGCATACACCAGATTTCACCCGTAATTCGCACTGCATGAGCAAGCTGCTGTTCTCTCTCGTTTTCCTGGTGGGCTTGTTCTGGGTGGTCGAGCATCTGTGCGGTAACAAGCGAGGTCGCCTATGGAACCGCCCACACATGCTCACGGACGCCCTGCTCTACGCGTTCGATGCGCTCATCACCAAGCCCATCAACCTCGTGCTCATCAGCATCGTGGCCGTGCTTTTCCTCGTGCCGACCGGCGTCATCTCGCTGGAGGCGCTGAAGGCCGGGCAGTATCAGGGCTTCGGGCCCATCGCGCGGCTGCCGGGCTGGGCGCAGTTTGCGCTGGCCTTCGTGCTGGGGGATTTCCTGCTCTATTGGATTCACCGCGCCTTTCACGGCGGCAGGCTGTGGCGCTTCCACGCCGTGCATCATAGCTCCGAGCGGCTGGACTGGCTCGCAAGCGTGCGCGGACATCCGGTGAACGATATCTTCGCCAACGCGCTGCTGTTCTTTCCGTTTCTCCTGTTGGGCTTTGGACCGCAAGCCGCCGCCGGGGCCGGCCCCGCGCTGGGTGTCTTCGCGTTGCTGGGCCACGCCGACGTGGACTGGGACTGGGGCCCGCTGCGCCATGTCATGACCTCGCCGGTCTATCATCGGTGGCACCATTCCAAAGATCCGGCTGCCGTGGACAAAAACTTCGCCAGCTTCCTGCCGCTCTGGGACATTCTCTTCGGCACACACTACCTCCCGCGCGACCGCAAGCCGGGGAACTTCGGCATCCACGAGCCGGTGCAGCACACGTTTTGGGGCTTGATGAAACACCCGTTCCGCCCCGCTCCCTCGGCCCCGCCGCCAATGCCAACTGAGCGCGGACCCTGCCGGAAACAGCAGATTCAGGCGCAGTCCCATCATGAGCACCGTGTTGGAAATCAAGTCGGCGATTGACGCCCTCCCGCTTGCTGAGCGCATTGACCTCGTGCAGATGCTGAATCGCGACAATCTGATTCCACACCCACCCGGCGGGCTGGACCTCGAAGGGGACAGCCCGAGTTGGAGGCCGAGTTGCTGAAGGCGGCGAACCAGCCGCATGTGCCATTTGAACCGGAAGACCTACGTGCCGCCTGCAAAGAGGTCATCCGTCAGCGGCGCGGCCAGTGAAGGCCCGTTTCCGCCGCGACCGGCTGTTTGTCGCTGACGTGCAGCGGCAGTTCGCATGGTATTGGACAGGGTTGACCTTGAGCTCGCTTGGCGATTCGAGGCGGCAGTAGCGGACACCCTGCATGAGCTTGGCCGTCATCCCTTGCTTGGCCGTCGGCATTGGTTTCGCCATCCGTTGCTGGCTGGCTTGCGCTCCTTCCGCGTCGAGCCGCCCTTCAACCGCTTCCTCATCTTCTACCGCGCGGACGATGGCGTCGTGGATGCGTGGCGGCTGATGCATGGTGGGCGACCTTTCCCGGCGGCAGATCAAGCCGCCCGGCGACGACTGACCCAATTGGCCACGCTCATCGCTTGTCCCAAAGCGCCTGGGCGTGGCCGGCGGGGAAGTTCAGGCCGATTTCAGCCGTCTTCATCCGCTGCACGTGGCCGTCGGCGAAACCGGCGTTGAGCCGCTTGTCGTGGCGCTCGGCCGGCGCGCCGCCGGAGCAGAGCGAAACGCAGGTGTGCGGCGCCCGCAGCAGGATTGCCGGGGTGGAGTTGGTGAGATTGGTCCTCACCACCGGATTGGTTCCCACCATGACGGTGGTGAAATAGTTGGTCACAATGAAGGAAGTGGTGTTGACGTCCGCCAGCGCGACCGTCGCCCCGGGCTGGGCGATGTCGTTCATCCGCACCGCGCCGTTGCCCCAGACCCCCAATTCAGAATGGTTCAGACCGATCCCCCAGGCGGCTCGCTGGCCGGGACAGGTAAAGAGCCGGCTGTTGGCCGTGTAGCCTTGGAGCAGTTCCGGCCACCAAGTGTAGGCGGTGGCGGGCAGGACGTTGTTAGTGGTCAGCGTCCGCCCCTGGCGGAGCTTCGCCAGCATCACCAGCGCGTCCTGATTGTCGTCGGCATAGAGCCTGAGACCCAGCAATATCTGCCGCATCTGGCCGCGGCAGTTGGTGGCCTTCGCCTTGCCCTTGGCTTTGGACAACGAGGGCAGCAGCAGCGCGGCCAAAATGGCGGTAATGGCAATGACCATCAGCAACTCCACCAAGGCGAAAGCGGTGGCGCGGTTGTGGTGCGGCGAGCTTCTCACACGAACGGCTGCAAAGGACTTTTTGTTGGAACCGTTGCACGCTAAATCCCGGCCGCACTTTTGTCAAACGTCGCTCCCGTGCCCTCGTGAATAGGGCGCATCCGCGCACTGCCCCCGGGGCGCGGCTCTCTGGGCCGCAGCGGCTGGCAGCAGGGAACGGCATAGGAATGTCCGGAGCCTTTTTAGCAAGGTGGCCGCTGCGGCCCGGAGGGCCGCGCTCCGGGCAAGCGAGGACGCTTGCGGCACGGCCGGCCGGAGGCCGCGCTACGGAGCGCCGGCTTCCCCGCCGGCCCGGCATCGGGGGCAGTGTCAAGATGCACCGGGGGGACGGGCCTTCGTCTCCTGCGTTGACCTGGCTGCGCTGCTCCGCTTCACTCTCGGCCCGATTGTTTCGCCCATGAAAAACAAGCTCCTCATCGTCCTGTTGCTCGCCGTTGTCAGTTCGTTCAGCGCGTCCGCCGCGCCCAAGCCCCTGCGCGTCCTGCTCTTCGCCGGCGGGTGCTGCCACGACTATGCGGTGCAGCACCTCATCCTCAAGGAGGGGCTCGAAGCCCGTGCGTTTGTCGAGGTGGATGCGATTCACTCCTTCGACCGCAGCACCAAGGTCACCTTCGCGCCTTACCAGAAGCCCGATTGGGCCAAGGACTATGATGTCATCGTCCACGATGAGTGTTCCGCCGACGTGAAAGACGTCGCCTACGTGAACAACATCCTCGCCGCCCACCGCGCCGGCATCCCCGCCGTGAACCTCCACTGCGCGATGCACAGCTACCGCGTGGGGAACATCAGCCAGCCCGTCGTGCCCGGCTCTCCGGATGCGCTGTGGTTTGACCTCCTCGGTCTGCAATCCACCGGCCACGGCCCACAGGAGCCGATTCAGCTAACGACCGTCGCGAAGGACCACCCCATCATGGCGGGCCAGCCCGAGTGGACCACCGGCCGCGAGGAGCTTTACAACAACGTCAAAATCTTCCCCACGGCCACGCCGCTCATGCGGGGCAAGCAGGCCCTCAAGCAGAAGGACGGCAGCGAGCGGGCCGTCGAGTCGGTCATCACCTGGGTCAACCAATACGGCAAGACGCGCGTCTTCAGCAGCACCATCGGCCACAACAACGAAACCGTCGCCGACCCGCGCTATCTCGACCTCGTCACGCGCGGCCTGCTCTGGTCGTGCGACAAGCTGAACGCGACCTACCTCAAGCCCGTGCCCGCCACGACCGCCGCGCAGCAGGTCGCCAGCGCTTCGGCCAAGGCAAAGCTGCTCACGCCACCACCACCCGCGCCGAAGGCGGACGGACCGGCCAAGCCCGTTGTCGTCGTGCCGATTGACGGGCGACCGAACCTCGCCGTCGCCGGCACGGCGAAAGCCTCCAGCGAGGAGTCCGGCAAGGGGAACTACGCGGGCAACGCGATTGACGGTGACACCGGCACGCGCTGGTGCGCCGGCAACGGCGGCCCCGGCCACACCTGGCAGGTGGACCTGGGCAAGGACCAGAAGCTCAGCGGCGTTCAGATCCATTGGGAATCGCAGAACAACGCGTATCGCTACCGGCTCGAAGCCTCCGCCGACGGCCAGCAGTGGAAGCCGCTGGTGGACGCCGCGAAGAACGAGCAACCCGGCACCACGCGCCATGACTTCGACACGACCACGCGGCATGTGCGCCTGACCTACCTTGGTTCCACCAAGGGTGGCTGGGGGAGCTTCTGGGAGTTCGCCGTGCTCGGTGAGAAAGGTGCCTCGCAGCCCGCGCCCGCCGCGCCCGGCGCCGGCAAGCAAGGCAAAGGCAAGCAGGCCGCCAAGGCCGCCGACAAAGAGCCGCCCGTGCTTCCGTCGGTCGCCGAGGTCGAAAAGATGAAGCCCGTCAACGCCGACAAGGTCGCGGACATCCTCAAGGAGGTGAAGGCTCCCGAAGGCTTCGACGTGAAGGTCTTCGCCACGCCGCCGGCGGTGAACTACCCCGTCTTCGTCGCCGCCGCGCCGGACGGCACGCTCTACGTTTCCAGCGACGGCAATGGCTCGCTCGGTCGCTTGCCGAATCTCGGCCGCATCCTCCGCGTGCGCGACACGAACGGCGACGGCGAGGCCGACGAGGTGAAGGTGTTCGTCGCCAACGTGGATTCTCCGCGCGGCCTGCTCTGGGACCACGACCGTGTCATCTGCCTGCATCCCCCGCACGTCACCGCGTTCATTGACCGCGATGGGGACGGTCACGCGGACGAAAGCAAGGTGCTCATCAAGAACATCGCCTTCGGCTTCAAGGACCGCCCCGCCGACCACACGTCCAACGGCATCGAACTGGGCGTGGATGGCTGGATCTACGCGGCCATCGGCGACTTCGGTTTCATGGAAGCCGAGGGCACGGACGGACGGAAACTTCAGTTGCGCGGCGGCGGCATCGTGCGCTTCCGGCCCGACGGCACGGGCTTGCATCTCTTCGCGCGCGGCACGCGGAACATTCTCGAAGCCGCCGTCAGCCCTGAGCTGGACAGCTTCGCGCGCGACAACACCAACGACGGCGGCGGCTGGGACGTGCGCTTCCACCACTTCAGCGGACTGGAGGAGCACGGCTACCCGTCGCTCTACAAGAACTTCGCCGACGAGCTGATCGCCCCGCTCGCCGACTACGGTGGCGGCTCGGGCTGCGGCGCGGCGTGGATTGCCGAGCCGGGATTTCCTGCGGCCTGGAGCAACGCGCCGTTCACCGCTGACTGGGGCCGGGGCGTCATCTACCGCCACGCGGTGACGCCCAAGGGCGCGACCTTTGAGGAAACCGGGAAGCCCGCCGAGTTCCTGAAGCTGACGCGCCCCACGGATCTCGATGTGGACGCTTCCAGCCGCGTGTATGCTGCAAGCTGGAAGGGTGCGACCTTCAACTGGAACGGCATGGACGTGGGCTACATCGTCCGCGTGACGCCGAAGAATTTCTCCACAGCCGCGCTGCCTGATTTCGCCAAAGCTACCGATGCCGCACTGGTAAAGCTGCTCGAAAACCCCAGCCACCGCACCCGCCTCGAAGCCCAGCGCACCTTGATTCGGCGCTCCTCTTCTCCCTCTCCCCTCAACGGGGAGAGGGCCGGGGTGAGGGGTGAGAACGCAACCACGACTGCGATGCTCCAACTCGCCGCCGACAAAGCGAAGCCTGTCCCCTCCCGCATCGCCGCCCTCTTCGCGCTCACGCAATCTCTCGGCGCGAAAGCCCACGCCAGCATCACGCCGCTCACCACCGACCCCACCATTGCCGCCTGGGCCTTGCGTGCCCTCACCGATGACGAGCGCACGCTCTCCCCGGCTGCTGCCACTCCGGTTCTCGCCGCATTGAAGTCCCCCGACCTGCGCACCCGTAAGGAAGCCCTCGTCGCCGCCGCCCGCCTCGGCTCCCATCTTCCTGCCCAAAATCTTTCTGCCCTGCTCCCGCTCCTGACCGACGCCGACCCCACCATCGCCCACACCGCGATGCGTGCGCTCATCGCCCTGCGCGCCAGCGAGGCTTGCCTCACCGCTGTGGACCGCACCGATTCGCCCGCGTTGCGCGAAGCCGCCCTCCGCGTCCTCCGGCTCCTGCACGAGCCAGCCGTCGTGGATGCCCTCCTCGCGCGCCTGACGAAGGAGACGGACTTCACTCGCCGCCAGGGCTTGCTCACCGCGCTGGCCCGTCTGCACTTCCTCGAAGGCAAGTGGACCGGCACGAGCTGGGGCACCCGCCCGGACACGCGCGGGCCTTACTTCCAGCCCGAAGAATGGAGCGAGTCGAAGCGCATCGCCGACACGCTCACCGCCGTGATGGCCAAGGCCGACGCGAAGGAAGCCGTGTTCCTCGCCGGCGAACTTAACCGCCACCGCCTCGAAGGCGGTGCGTCGCTCGACAAGCTGCTCGCCCTTGCGCAACAGGACCCCAGCGTCGAGCCGGTGCTCGTGCAGCAGCTCGCCCGCGCCCAGACCGTCCCGCCCGGCGCGCTCGCGTTGCTCGCCCGCAACGCCACCGCAGAAGCCACACCGTCCGCCGTGCGTGCCGCCGCGATCACCGCCCTCGCGAAGGCCGACTTGAGCGCCGACACCACGCGGGCGTTGCTCAGCGGCGTCGCCGCGCTGCGCAAGAGCAAGGGTGATGGCACGCTCGTGGACGCCGCGACCGAAGCCTTCCTGAACTCCACGTTCGTCGAGAAGCACCTTGCCACACTCACCGCCGAGGCCGCGAAGGCCGCCGGTGACACCAGCCTCTGGGCCGACACCGCGCTCCTCCGCATTCACGACCGGCTCAAGGACAAGCAGAAGGGCAAGGCCGAAATTGGAGCCGCCTTCGACGCCGGCTGGGCCGAGCCGAAGCGGCGCGCGCAGTTGATCGAGGCGAGCATCGGTGCCAACAAGAAGACGCTCGCGCCCAAGATTCTCGTTGCCGCCACGGACTCCGACAAAACCGTCGCCACCGCTGCGAAAAAGGCCATTGACCGCCTCAAGCTGGAGACCGGCCCGGCCACCGGCCCGCTCATCGGCACCTTGAAAGTCGAGGACGTGCTCACCGCCGTGCTGAACACCAAGGGCACCGTTGCGCGTGGCAAGGACGTTTACGCCCAGCTTGGCTGTGCGAACTGCCACACCGTCAGCCCGAGCGAACCGGCCCGCGGGCCGATCCTCTCGCAAGTCGCCACCATCTACAAACGCCGTGAGCTGGCGGAGGCCATCCTCATCCCGAGCAAGAGCATCGCGCAGGGCTTTGCCGCCAACCGCTTCATCATGAAAGACGGCGAGACCGAATACGAAGGCTTCGTGATCAGCGAGGCGGCGGACAAGATCATCGCCCGCCTCGTGACAGCTCAGGAAATCACGATCAAGCCTGCGGACATCGCGAAGCGGCAGAAGCTGGAGAAGAGTCTTATGCCTGAAGGGCTGGCGGCGGGCATCGGGGTGGCCGATCTGGCCTCATTGCTGGACTATCTCGAAAGCCTGGCGCACGGCGGCAAGTAACCAATTGCACTCTAATTGAGCTCAAAAAACACACGCGCAAACAGGGTTGGCAAACTCTCCAAGGGGGGCCAACCGGACTGGGCTTATGAATTGCAGGCGACTACTCCGCTATTTTGGATGGCAAAAGCCGAGGAGCTTGACCGCATGGTGCATCTTGGGTGGACTGCATGGCTTGGCGATGTGGAAGCTCTCCGCAGGTTTAGGCATAGTGGTGGCAAGTCACAAATGCTTTTCAAGCCTCAGATATTGTTTGTTTCTTATTTTTTGGCCGCGTTAGCTATTGAGAACTTGCTGAAAGGACTTTTCGTTGTTGCACACCCAGATTCGGTAAGTGCGGGCGAGATTAAAAGGAACACACTTAAGAGTCATTGGTTGATTGATTTAGCCTCAGAGGCAGGAGTTTGCCTCTCTAGCGAAGAGAAGGAGTTCTGTCGCCTGGGGACCGAGGCGATTCTTAGCTTCGGTCGCTATCATATTGGGAAACGCAGTTCAGAATCGCCGACGCACGTGACCATCAATGGAGCTGCGTTTGAGGTGTATAGCAGTCTCTACGAGCGACTGATGTCCGATCTTAAAAAGAAACCTTTCGCTACGAACAGTGCTACAACCCCACGGCAGGTTAACTAGGTTGAGAGAAAGAATCTGACTAGAAGTGTGTAATCGTCTTTTCTCGAAATCGGCAACTACTTCGCCGAAAGCTTCCCCGTCTGCTGGTCAATCACCCACTTTTTGCCGCCGGGCAGCACGGGGATCGAGGTGATGATCTTGAGGCTCACCATCTCGTTGATGTCTTTCGGGATGCGCTTGTGCTGCCGGATGTAGTCACCGAGGAAGTTGTTGAGCGTCTGGGTCACTTCCTGAATGTAGGCGGCATCGTTGGACTCGCGGGTGGAGATGGCAGGAGGCGGAGGCTGACCAGGCTGGGCCGGTGCGGGTGCGGCGGGAGCCGGAGTTCCGGCGGGGACCGGCACCGGCTCGGTTGCTTTCCGCCGCTTGCAGGCGGTGACGGTCACGACGGAGGCGAGGCAGAGGGCCAACAGCCACGAGCGGAAGACAGCAGTCATGCGGGTCGGAGGGCGTCGTTCAGTTGTCCGCCGTGGTGATGGTCCACATGCCGGAGGCGGCGTTGATGGCGGTGCCGGCCTTAATGGTCTTGTCGAAGGGGATGTATTCCGCGTGGCCGTCCACGAGCTGCCAGTTCCATTTGCCGTTGTGGACGTAGTTCTGGTCGAAGCCGTTGGAAGTGGTGGTGCCCGGCAGGTAGATGAGCTGGTCCGGACTGTCGGTGACGGTGGCGCTGCTCTGCCCCTGCAGGTTCACGGTGGTCTGGCGCTCGTGCAGCATGATGGTTTCCGCCGGAGCGGGCACGATGTTCAGCCGGACCGGGCTGATGACGGTGCCCGCCGCCATCGGAAGCCAGAACAAGCCCACGCCACCGGTGCTCCCGGGATTCGGCGGGTAATTCCCGGCGGCCATGGAACTGCCGCGTGACATCGAGTAGCTGCGCTTGGCGACCGCCGTGTTGACGCGGGTGAGCTTGTCCGCGGGGCACTCCATGATCTTCACGCTGTCCGCGGGGAGCACCGAGGTGCCGCCAAGCTGGGTGATGTCCTTGGTGCCGCCGGTGTAACGGTTCAGCAAGTCGTCGAAGGTCCAGTTGTTCCCGGCGGCGTCGGTCACGTTGGCGTAGGGGATCGCGTCATCGCTGTCGCTGGCATAGACGAGCGCCCCGAGACCGGCCTGCTTGAGGTTGCTGAGGCACTTGATGGAGCCCGCCTTCATCTTGGCCTTCGAGAGCGCCGGCAGCAGCATGCCCGCCAGCAGGGCGATGATGGCAATGACCACGAGCAGCTCGATCAACGTGAAACCAGAAGAACCTCCGCGAGCGCTACCTAGCACTTTCATGCCTCTCTTACTGCGCCTGCGGGCGGGGAATGTCAACCGCTCCAGTTCACAGGTGCCGCGATGCGGATGCCAGGAACAACGTTCCAAGCCCGGGAGAGCTTGGGTTTTCCCTGCTTCCCGCATTTTATTCATCAGGCCCATTCGCCAGTTCCAGTCATCCACGTCCGGCTGCCCTCAGGTAGCGCCGGCGTCCGGCCGGCCGTGCCGCAAACGTCCTCGCTTGCCCCGGAGCGCGGCCCTCCGGGCCGCAGCGGCAACCTTGCTAAAAAGGCTTCAGGTATTCCCATGCCCCTCCCTGCTGCCAGCCCCTGCGGCCCAGAGGGCCGCGCCCCGGGACAGCGCATGGATGCACCCCTGCCATGAGGGCGTATCTTGACACTGCCCCCGAACCCGAGCCGGCGCGGACGCCGGCGACACGGCCCGCGGGACGCGGGCG
>CAZCBE010000136.1:0-18594 GCA_964496695.1 uncultured Klebsiella sp. | reverse complement strand
ATCGAATCAGTGCGCACGCCGTCGTCATTCCGAGCGGCTGGTAGCCGCTCGGCACAGGCTGGTAGCCTGTGCTACCCGGCGGCGGTGCCGCCGCTACTTCGGAGGTTGGGTTAAACACGCTCTCCATGAGTCTACGGCGGGTAGGGCGGGCTGTCCTCAGCCCGCCGCCGAGCAACCGGAGGCCATGAGACCTCGGCGGCGCGGTGAGGACACCGCGCCCTACCAAGGTTGGTTCAGGTCCAAGGCCCGAAGCTTTCGTTCCGCGCGGAGGGAGTCCCGGCTTCAGCCGGTGCGGCGTTTGATCCGTCAGGCCTTCGCTCAGGCCGGCCCTCGCCGGATCAACCGCACCGCATCGAGCCGCAGGCGGGCCGCCCGGATGTGTTCCGCCAGCGCCGACTGATGCCGCACCAGCGCCGTGACTTCCTCGGGCCGGACGTTCGGATTCACCCGCTGCAAGGCCGTCAGGCGGGCGATCTCGTGGCCAAGCTGGCGCGTCACCTGGGCCCCGGCCTGCTTCACCAGCACGGCCACCCGTTGGTTCGCCAGCGCTTCCGCCTGTTCCATCAGTTCGGGCAGCAGTTCGTCGCGCAGCCCAGGCAGATCGAGCAGCGCGTGGAGATCGCCGGGCTTGAGCCGGCGCGCGAAGGCCTCCAAATCCCAGGTCGCGCTCTCGTCCTTGCCCGTGTGGTCCAGCAGCACGCGGACCGGCGTGGGCGGGAGGAAGCGGTCCACATGCAGCTCCGGCGGGGCGATGCATTCGAGCACGAAAACGGCTTCCACATAGAGTCCGCGGAGTTTGTCGTCCGGCCAGTGGGCCACGCTGCTGTTGCCGGACTCGGAGCCGAGCAGCAGGTCCAGCGCGGCGGTGACCAGCGGATGATCCCAGCTCAGGAACTGCATGTCCTCCCGCGACAACGCGCGTTGGCGGTCGGCGGTCACGGTCAGCCCTTCGGCGGGCAGCCCCGGAAAGGAGTCGGCAAAGACGCCCGCAGAACCGAGCCGGTAGGTGCGCGGCCACAGCTCCTCCACATGCAGGCCGTGGTGATCGAAGACCGTGAGCAGGAAGTGGTCGAGCGTGCGGTCGCCGTCCTGCCGGCGAATCTCCTGGATGATCGGCGCGGCGACCTCGGGCCGGAAGGAGTTGAGTTCCAGCAGGCGGTCGCGGCCCTGCTCCAGCCGGGCGGACAATTCGCCCGCCGCCACGCGGGTCTCCGCGATCAGGCGCGCGAGTTCCGCGCGCGTCGTGGCCTGCGTCTCGTGGAAGTCCTGCCCCAGGTCGCGCACGCGCGCACCGAAGCGCTCCAGCAATTCGTGCCCGCCGCGCAGGTTCCGCGCGCAGGCGTTCAGCCCTTCGTCATACCAGCGGGCCAGCACTTCCTGCGAGCTGCCGGTCGTGAAGGGCACATGCACATGGATCTCCGCCGTCTGCCCGATGCGGTCCAGCCGGCCGATGCGCTGCTCCAGCAGTTCCGGGTCAAACGGCAGGTCGAAGAGCACGAGGTGGTGCGCGAACTGGAAGTTGCGCCCTTCGCCGCCGATCTCCGAGCAGAGCAGCAGCCGCGCGCCGTCGTCCTCGGCGAACCACGCGGCGTTGCGGTCGCGCTGGACCAGCGGCAGGCCCTCGTGGAAGAGCGCCACCGGGAGGTTCAGTTGCAGGCGGAGCGCGGCGTCAATGGCGGCGACCTTCGCCTGCGTGCGGCAGATGAGCAGCACCTTCGCCTGCGGCTCCTCCCGGAGCAACTCGGCCAGCCACGCAACACGCGGGTCCTGCCGGTAATCCGGGGCGAACGCGCTGCCCTTGCCCGGGAGCGTGTCAGCGGCGAACTCGTCGGCCAGCGCATCAAAGAGGCGCGCGGCATCCGCCGGGGCGGGCAAGGGTCGCAGGTGAACGGTGCGCTGCGGAAAGCCCTTCATCGCCGAGCGCGTGTTGCGGAACATCACCCGGCCCGGCCCGTGCTGGTCAATCAGGTCGCCGAGGAGTTGTTCACGCAGTGCGGCATCTCCGGCGGCGATGCGGTCCAGTTTCAAGCGCACGGTGGGCGTGTCGGTCTTCAGGATTTCCGCGAGCAAGGCCGCTTCCTCGGGGCTGGGTGACTGACGGGCCAGCAGCTTTCCCGCGAGGCCGGCGACGGCGCGATAGTGTTCCGCCTCGTGATGGAACGCGGCGAGATCATGGTAGCGGTCCGGGTCCAGCAGGCGCAGGCGCGCGAAGTGGCTGGCCATGCCGAGCTGTTCCGGCGTGGCCGTGAGCAGCAGCAGCCCGGGCGTCTGGCGGCCGAGCGCCTCGACCAGCGCATACTCGGGGCTGACGGATTCCGGGCTCCAGCCGAGGTGATGCGCCTCGTCCACCACCACGATGTCCCAGCCGGCCGCCAGCGCCTGCGAGCGGCGGCGTTCGTTTCCGGCCAGCAGGCCGATGCCGCAGAGCACGAGCTGGTCGTCGAGGAACGGATTGGCGTCCGGCTGATGCGCCTCGATGCTCGCGCAGCGCTCCTCATCGAAGAGATGGAACCAAAGGTTGAAGCGGCGGAGCAGCTCGACGAACCACTGGTGGATGAGTGGCTCGGGCACGAGGATCAGCGCCCGCCGCACCCGGCCCGTCTGCAGCAGACGGTGCAGGATCAGGCACGCCTCGATGGTCTTGCCCAGGCCCACTTCGTCCGCCAGCAGCACGCGCGGAGCCAGCCGGCCAGCCACCTCGGCGACGAGATAGAGCTGATGCGGCAGCAGGTCCATCCGCCCGCCGGCAAAGCCCCGCACCGGCGAGAGCCGGCGACGGTGTTGGTGCCGCAGCGCGGCCAGGCGCAGATCAAACACGACCGGCGCATCCGCCACACCGTTGACCAGCCGCTCCTCGGGGCGGTTGAAGGTGAGCGTGTCGCTCAGGTCCGTTTCGCTGACGCGGCCCGTTTCGCCGTGGTAGGTGATCAGCCCGCCGTGCTCGGTGAGGGACTTCACCACCAGCGCGGTCTGGGTGCGGGTCTGGATGCGGTCTCCCGGGCGGAAACGCATGCGCCGGAGCGGGGCGTTGTCCAGCGCGTAGCAGCGGGTTTCAGCGGCGGCGGAGAAGGCCAGCGTGACCACCCGGTTGGTGACCGACTGGACCGCCCCCAGGCCGAGTTCCGGCTCCGTCTCGCTCATCCATCGCTGGCCCGGCTGAAAGTGTGACATCATGCGTTGCGTTGCGCCGGCCGGGAGGACGATGCGTCCTCCGAACCGGAAGGACATTGTGAACGGCAGCGGGCGGTTTGGCCATTCCGGTTCCGCCGGATTTCCAAAACCAGGCCCAAAGCCGGTGCGCCGCCCGCCCCTTGCGGACTTTGCGCTTGAAACCGAGGGTCATTGCCTCCATAAAGCCCCGTAATTCAGCCACCGTGTTTGTGGCTGGCTGCAAAGTGACAACCACTCCAAGCCACGTGCGCCGCATCGGACCCTCCCCCGCTGAATCGAATCCACCCGCCCTCACCGCATCCAGCCCCTTCGCCCGGCTGGCGGCCAGGGCCATCCGGCACTGTGGCCTGGGGCTGCTTGCCGGGGTGCTCCTGGTGACGTCCGCTGTCGCCGAGATGCCTGCCTTCCGCTGGGCTTCGCGGGCCGGCGGCACGGGCCACGACTATGGCACGGGCATCGTGGTGGACAGCGAAGGCAGCACCTACGTCTGCGGCTATTTCCGCGGCCAGGCCCGCTTCGAGGACTACGCGCTCGCCGGCAAGGGCGAGGCGGACATCTTTCTGGCCAAGTATGACCGCATCGGGAAACTGGTCTGGGTGCGCCAGGCCGGCGGCAGCGCGGATGACTTTGCCCGCGCGGTGGCGATTGACCACGAGGGCAACTGCTATCTCACCGGCTCCTTCCAGTCCCCCACCGTGGATTTCGGCGGCGAGTCCGCGAAGCGCAACTCCGACTCGGAGATCTTCGTCGCGAAGTTTGACCCCAACGGCAAGGTGCTGTGGGTGCGCCAGGCTGGCGGCGGCACCGGCGGCGGCGGCAGCGGCAACGGCGTCACCATCGGCGCGGACGGCTATGTGTATGTCTGCGGCTACTTCAACGGCGACATTGATTTCGGCGACCTGACCCTCAAGAACTCCGGCTTCAACGACATCTTCGTCGCCCGCTATGACGCCGCCGGCGAGCTGGACTGGGTGCGCCAGATCGGCGGGCCCGGGGATGACGTGGCCAGCGCAATCTGCGTGGACGCCCAGGGCAACAGCTTCATCACCGGGGGCTTCGAGGACACCGTCCGCTTCTCGCGCAACATCGCGCTGGGCAGCGTCGGCTTCGTGGATGCCTTCGTCGCCAAGCTCGACAACACCGGCCGCACGGTCTGGGCGCAGCGCGCCGGCGGGCCGAACACGGACATCGGCTACGGCATCGCCTTGGATCCCCACGGCAACGTGATCGTCTCCGGCGGCTTCAACGGCACGGAATCCTACGCCTCGGAAATGCGCCTCCATGCCGCCTTCCGCACGCGCAAGGGCACGCACACCGGCGTCTTCAACGGCAAGGGCCTGCGCAGCGTGGGCGGCTCGGATGTCTTTGTCTCCAAGTATGACCAGCGCGCCAAGCTGGTCTGGGTCCGCACCTTCGGCGGCAACAAGATCGGCGCGCCCGAGGCTGGCTATGGCTTGGCCGTGGACGCCAGCGGCCACGCGCATGTGACCGGCACCTTCGCCGGCAAGGTCGAGTTCGGCCGGAACACCCTCTTCAGCATGGGCATCGGCGACGTCTTCGTGGCGGAACTCGACCGCGAGGGCATCGTCATCTGGGCGCGGCAGGCGGGCGCCATGTTCTCCGACCCGCACGCGGGCCATGCCATCGCCGTGGACCGCGGCGGCAACACCTACGTGATCGGCTACTTCCGCGGCAACGTGACCTTCGGCGACCATGTGCTCAAGAGCCTTGGCGAGTCCGACATCTTCGTGGCCAAGATCACCGCGCAGTTCGCCCCCCGGCGCTGAAGCTGGGTCGGGATTTGGAACATGGGATTTGGCATTTTCCCCACCATGACTGTCTATCTCAACGGTGAGTTCCTCCCCAAGGACCAGGCCCGCATCTCGCCCGACGACCGCGCGTTCCTCTTCGCCGACGGCGCGTATGAGGTCGTGCGCGCCTACCGCGGCCACCTGTTCCGCGCCCGCGAGCACTGGGACCGCTTCGACTACAGCCTCAAGGCGCTGCGCATCCCCGCGCCTGCCAACACGGACTTCTCCGCCATCGCCAGCGAGCTGCTCAAGCGCAACAACCTCGCCGATGCCGAGGCCACAGTTTACCTCCAAGTCTCGCGCGGGTCCGCCCCGCGCAAGCACGCCTTCCCGGCCGAGATGAAGCCCACCGTCTATGGCTTCGCCGCCCCGTTCGCGAACCCGATCGAGAAATGGATCAGCGGCGTGAAGGTCATCACCCTGCCCGACCAGCGCTGGGCGCGGTGCGACATCAAGTCCGTCTCGCTGCTGCCCAACGTGCTGGCCAACCAGCAGGCGCAGGAGGCCGGCGCGCACGAGGCCGTGCTCGTCCGCGACGGCTACGCGATGGAAGGCTCGCTCTCGAACTTCGCGGCCGTGCTGGATGGCGTGGTGCATACCGCGCCGCGCACGAACTACATCCTTTCCGGCATCTCGCGGCTCGTCGCGCTGGGCCTCTGCTCCGCCATGGGCATCCCGGTGAAGGAATACCCCGTGGCCGAGACCGATCTCAAGTGCGCCACCGAGGCGATGCTCTTCGGCACGACGAACGAGGTGATGCCCGTGGTGCAGATCAACGACCGCAAGGTCGGCGACGGCCAGCCCGGCCCGCTCACGCGCAAGCTCCAGCAGGCCTTCCGCGACTACGTCGAGGAATGCCAGCGGCGGGGGTAGCCTGGTGGTGGCAGGCGTCCCGCCTGCCGTAGAGGGCGGCATCTTGCCGCCCGGACCCGGGCCACGAGACTCCTTGGGCTGTTCAACCTGCCGCACGCTCCAGCCGCCGGGCAGGACGCCCGGCTCTACGGCAGGCGAGACGCCTGCCGCTACTACTGCTTCAGCGCCCCATCCACCAGCTCCACCACGCGCGGGGCGCGCACCGCCACGCGCGTGTCGTGCGTGGCGATGACCAGCGTGGCGTTGTGCTCGGTGCGCAGTTCGCAGAGGAGGTTCAGGATTTCCTCGCCCGTCTGGGAGTCGAGGTTGCCTGTCGGTTCGTCGGCGAGAATCAGCGCGGGCTGGTTCACCAGCGCGCGCGCAATGGCCACGCGCTGCTGCTCGCCACCGGAAAGCTCGGTCGGCCGGTGCTCCAGCCGGTGTTCCAAGCCAACCCGCCGGAGCAGCTCACGTCCGCGCTGCTCAGCCTCCGCCGCGTCCATGCGCGCGACGCGGGCAGGGAGGCAGACGTTTTCCAATGCGTCGAGTTCCGGCAGGAGATGGTAGGCCTGAAAGATGTGGCCGACGTTGGCCAGGCGCAGCGTCGCCAGCTCGCCGAGGGTCAGGGCGGCGAGGCTCTGGGTGCGGAAGTGGATCTCGCCGTGGTTGGGCCGGTCCAGGCCGCCGAGCAGATGCAGCAGCGTGCTCTTGCCCGCGCCGGACGCGCCCCGCAGCGCCACGAACTCGCCCGTCTCCACCGTCAGGTCCACGCCGCGCAGCACCTCCACGAGGCGGGAGCCGATGCGGTAGGTCTTGCGCAGGCCGGTCGCGCGGAGGAGGGGGGAGGCGGACATTGGGGAGATTATGATTAGGAGTAAGAGCAGGAGGGGCAGCGGAGGTGCGGCGGCATTCAGTTCATAATCTTAATCTTAATCCTAATCCTGCTCCTGATCCCCGCGCTTCACTCATTCCTCAGCGCCTCCACCGGCTGCAGCCGCCCCGCGTTCCACGCTGGCAGCAGGCCCGCCAGCAGGCAGATGAAGAGCGACCCGCCGCAGATGATCGCGATGTCGCCTGGCACGATGAGCGCGGGCAGCCGGTCGAACGCATAGATCGTGCGTGGGAACAATTCGAAGCCAGTCAGCCGGTTCATCAAATCGAGGAAGTTGTTGCGGTAGTGCAGCGCCAGCAGACCGAGACCAAAGCCCGCAATCACGCCGAACACCCCCACGATCAGACTCTGGCTCAGGAACAACCAGCGCACCTGCCCGTTCGTCGCGCCGATGGCCTTGAGCACGCCGATCTCGCGCGTCTTCTGCACTACGAACGTGATCTGCGCGCTGGTGATCCCAAACGCCGCCACGATCATGATGAAGAACAGCAGGTAGAACATGACGTTCTTCTCGACGAGCAACGCGTTGAGAATGCCGGAGTTGTCGTCCTTCCAGGTGCGGACCACGTAGTTGAGGCCCAGTGCGCGCTGCAATTCCACCTGCGCGGGGTCCGCCTCGTTCGAGTCGTTCAGCGTGATCTGCAGGCCGTGGACGTTGTCCTCCAGCTCGTAGAGGTCCTGCGCGTTGGCGAGCGAGGTGATCACCACGTTCGCGTTGAACTCATAGTAACCCACGTCGAAGATGCCCTTCACCGTGTATTCGTCCGGCATCACGGCCTCCTCCTTCCCGCTGCGCCGGCTGTCCTTCATCTTCTTCAGGTTCGACGGCGAATAGATCGAGACGCGGTCGCCGACGCGCAAGCCAAGGCTGTTGGCCAGCTCGCGTCCCAGCACGAGGCCGTTGCCGCGCAGGTCGAACACCCCGTTGGTGACGCTCTTGGGCAGGTCGCTGACCTCGGCCTCGCGCTTGGGGTCCACGCCGCGCAGCACGGGCGCATCCACCAGCGCGCCGCCTACGGGTGGCTGCGTCTCCAGGAGCACCTTGCCCTGCACGAAGGGGGCGACCCCCTTCACGCGCGGGTTGGCCATGATGCGGGCCATGAGGTCCTCGCGTTTGGAGAGAAGTTCGCCGGGCTGGACGACGCGGAGGTGGGCGTTGAAGCCGAGGAGCTTCTCGCGGAGCTGCCGGTCAAAGCCGCTCATCACACTGATGACGATGATGAGCACCGCCACGCCCAGCATCACGCCGATGACCGAGATGAGCGTGATGACGGACACGAACGTGCGCTTGGGCCGCAGATAACGCAGCGCCAGCAGCAGCTCGAAGGGCAGTCGCGACACGCGCGCAAGCTAGCCGACGGGGGAAGCGGGGGGCAAGTGATTCACGGCCCCGCGTAGCGCCGCCCTCCGGCCGGCCGTGCCGCAAGCGGCCCCGCTTGCCCGCGCGCTCGAACGGAGCGCCGGTCTCCGACCCGGCGTGATCAGCCAGCCGTCAAGTGCGAGGTAGTGCGCGCCTGTCCCCAGCGCGCCGGTTGGGCGTTCGCATGCCGCAGCGGCGCGCGGGGGACAGACGCACCCCAGCCTCACCTCCGCTCCCAGCCCTTCAGCCGCACCCGCAGCAGCAAGTCATTCAACGCCGCCCGCGTCGCCGCGCTCGGCGCTTCCGGCAGCCAGCTCGCGTCGTGCGCCGCCTGCAGCTCCCCGCGCAGCCGCTGATACTCCGCCTCGTAAAAGGCGATGTCCCCGTCCGGCAGCGTGGACAGCTCCGGCCCGCCCAGCTTGCGGGCCAGGAGATCGGGGATGAACGGCACGCGGAACGTCTCGTTGAGCGTGATCAGGTTCGGCTCCACCTCGCCCGTGCGCATCAGGTGGATGCCCGTGAGCAGCACGCGATACACATAGAGCAGCGGCTTCACCCGGCGCGGCCGCTCCTTCTCGAACAGCTTCCACTGCGTCTCCGCAAACCCGAAGTAATGATGCGAGTGGTGCTTGGTAATCACTCCCGTTTCCCCCGTAGCAGCCGACGTCAGGAGGCTCTGATATTCCCCGGAACCGGACGCCGCTCCGCCCCCCTCTCCGCCTCGCTCGGGGAGAGGGGTCGGGGCTGAGGTATCGCTCCGTTTCGTCCGGCAAATCTCCTTCAGTTCCTCATGCTCCGGCGTGGCCTGGACGATCAACGGCGAGAACAACTGCTCCAGCACGTAGCCATTTTTCTTGAGCAGCAGCCCGAAGAACTTGCCCACGTCATGGCTCACGATGTCCATCTCCAGCCCCTCGATCACCCGCGAGCACTCCACCGTCTCATGCTTCAGGTCCAGCCCGATGACCCGCTCCAGCGGCAGCACATGCGCCCCGCGCAGATCAAAGTCCGAGTCCGGCGACGGAAACCCGTAGGCATGTGACCCGCTGATGGTGGCAAACAACAGCGGATACGGCTGCGCAGCCACAATGCGGTTCAATCGAGGATCAATGTTCATGGTGTCTTTCTCTCAACTCTCTACCTTCAACTCTCAACTTCAGGACGGCTGCGCGGCGACGATGCGGTGGAGGCGAGGGTCAATGGTCATGGGAATTATCTACGATATTGCAGGTTCATCGAGCTGGCGGCCCAGGCGGAATGTCGCTGTCCGGCTTTCGCTTCCAAATCTTCATGAGGACGAACACCCCTACCCCGATGAGCAATGCCGACAGCCCATGCAGCCGCCAGCGCCACCAGGAGGGCGTCGTGGCCGGGAACTCAACCGGCGGCGTGCGGGACCACGGAATCAGGGTCTTGCCCCACACCAGAAACGCATCCGCGACGATGATCTGGCCGAGGCCGAACGACTTCTCCCCGCCCCACGTCCACGGCAGCCCGATGGTCTCGCTCAGGATCACGGAGCGCTCGCACAGTTCGTAGTCCCCGTTGGCGCGGGCGGCGGCGATGGAGGCGGTTGTGGCCGACGGACTGATGCCGAAGATGAGCGGGCCGGTGTCCACGTCGCCGCGGCCGGACTTGCCCTTGGGATACTCGCGCACGGGCAGATAGCCGAGCCAGTCGGAGACGAAGGTTTTCCGAAACCCGGCATACTGCTCGCGGGCGAACTCCGGCGCGATCTCCGGCAGGAAGGCGTGGATGTAGGCCTGGGATGAAGCGCGTGCTGCGACCAAGGTGCGTCCGGTCTGCCCGTCAATTTGATGGACGATCAAACCCGTGTCCGCATCCAGATGCTGCTTGGTAAAAGCCACCCAAAGATCGGCGATCTCCTGATGCCGCGTGCCGAAGAGCTGGTCGTGCAGCTTCAGCGAGGCGAGCGCGAGGACGTTGTCGCACGGCCAGGCCTGCCCCGGGTAGGCGTCCAGGTGCCGCGTCGAAGTGGTAAGGAACGCCACGGCGAGCAGTTCGCTTTGCCGGTGGAACAGGGTGACTTCCTCGGCCCGCCGTTCCGCCTCAGGCAGCAGGAGCAGCAGCCCGCCTAGGAGGCGGTTCTTCCAGCCCAGATAGAACACGCCATGTTCCACCTGCGTCGCGTCGCGAAAGGGAGCGAGGCCCTCCGGCGTGCCCATCCGCTCCAGCACCCAGCGCGCCTCGGCGATGGCCCGCTGCTTCAGCGCCGCATCCGGCGTTTGCAGACCGACGTTCACCCATGCATACCCATAGAGCGCGTGGCTGAAGAACCAGCCTTCGGGAAACAGCCGTTGCATCGCCGTGCCTTCGCCCGCCCGCAGTCGCCGCCCAATGTTGTTCAGTTGCGGAACCGCATCCTTCGCAATCTCGCCTGGCGTGGCCGCACCTTTGGGAACCGAGTAAACGCGCACGTTCAGCCACGCAATACCGGCGATGACGAAGATCAGCGGGAGCCGGAGGCTGGTGTAATTGAAGGGGCGTTTCGGCATGAAGGCAGGCGCTTCAGCGACATTATCCCTGCTTCACCGGCTCGGCCAGCGTGAGGCCGTGGCATTCGGTGATGGTGGGTGGTTCCAGCTTTTCGAGGAGGCGATCAATCACCTGCTCCGGCACCGGGCTGGGGCGGCGCTTGTTCTGGGCCTTGAGGATGCGCAGGGGCGGCTCCACATAGACGATCTCGATGCGCGCCCCGTAGTCGGCGAACAGCTCGATCCAGCGGCCGCGCATCTGGCGGGTGATGTTCGTGGCGTTAAAGGCGAAGGCACGGCCGGCCCGGAGATGCTCCCGGCACTGCTCGCGCGCGGCCTGGATGACGGTGCCCTGGTTGTCGGTCGCGTCCACGTCGAGTTCGCCGCGAATGGCATCGAGGGACACGACCGGCACGGCGGGGCGATGGCGCGCGAGCCAGGTGTCCTTGCCCGCGCCGGGCAGGCCGGACATGAGCGTGACGGTGCAGCGGTAATCCTCGCGCGGCGTGTAGTGCAGGCTGCTGAGCTGCTCGCGGTAGAAGAGGAACCGCGCGTGGTCATTCGCGAAGGCGTAGGGCTGGAGGTAGCAGTCGCGCTCCTCGGCGACGAGCTTCCAGAGGTGCAGGTTCTCCTCAGGACGGGTCATCTCCTTCGCGTGACGGCCACGCGTGTCCGCGAGGGCGAAGAGGTAGAGCAGCCGGTTGCTTACCTGCCATGAGAGCGAGATCACTTCCAGCTCCGGCTGCTCCTTCTGCAGCAGAAACGGCGGGCGTCCATGATAGCGCACCAGCGCGGCGATGGCCTCACGCGTGGCGAGATCGCACTCCAGCTCGCGCAACACGCGCCGCGCGATCTCGGTGCCCACGAGCGCGTGCTTGGGCGACCGCGTCCGGCCCGTCTCGGGATCGAGCACGGTGGTGGCGGGCTTGCCGGCATCGTGGAACAGCCCGGTGAAGAGGAGCTGCAACTGCGCGGCACGGTCGAGGCCCGGCCAGTCGGCGAGGCGCTCCAGTTCGGCGCAGACCATGCGCGTGTGCGTCCACACGTCGCCCTCGGCGTGCCACTGGGCATCCTGATGGCAGGCCGCCATCGCACGCGCCCACGGCTGGGCTTCCGCCCAGGCGAGGATTTGTGCGTTAGTGGCACCGGCGAATGGCCAACGGATCGATTCCATGATCATCCCTCATCCCATAACGAACTTCGTGAGTCGAATTGAACCGTCCTGAGTTTGCGACAGGAACAACTTGCTGGTCGGGTGATACCCCAGCGGCAAGAAACTCTCCTCATGTAGCAATCGTTCGCCTGTCCCAACATCCCAGACTGCAAATTCGCAACCAGCATCGAACGAGAAGAGGAACTCGTCGAATACCAAGGTTCCGGTTGCGTGGGGAATCTGGTGCATCTGGCCATTCGAAGTCACCTCTTCGAGGCGCGATCCAACCACGACTGGACCGGGAAAACCCGGCAACTCGTTGCCCGTCTCGACGTCGAAGAGCCGGATTCCTGGAACGAGCAACAGGTCATCGTCGCCATGCCCCCAAATTGCGAGCGTCCGTTTCCCGACCCAGCAGAGAGGGCCATCCCAGTAATAATCCCGCCAGCATAGCCGCTTCTTGGTGGCACCATCTTCAGCTTCCCATACATTCTTGTTCACCCATTGCCTAAGGCTCCAGGTGTCCACCGCTCCCACTGGGTGCCAAACCCAGCCGTTACCCGCAATCCATTCACCGTCTGGAGAGACGCAGAGGCCACATTGGAAGTAATCAAGATAGTGCGGAGGGCGCTTCTCTTCCCGCTCGTATGACGTGGGATGGCGTCGTGTGATAACTTCGCCGGTGAGCGGATCCGAAATATCCAATCGGTTCCAATCCGTTGCGTGGACAAGAAGCACCCGACCTTCGTGCTCGAAAAAGGCCGCAGGGAACCGACAATGCTCGACTCGGTAGGTGCCCCGGTCCAAGTGCATGATGGGCTTGCTCGTTCGCGTATTCACCACGACCCCGTGTGAACCGAACGTGCTTGCGATGACCGCGAATTCACCGGTCGGTGAAGCGATCAAGGTCTTTGGCTGATCCAGTGCGACCTCCAAGGCGTCCAGCCGCAGCAGCCGACGGTGACTGCCAGCTTCCGCGTCCACCAGGACCAACTCGTTCCGATCATTCAGCGCCAACCATTGACAGTTGGTGGAACCGCAAACGGGTGCAACGGTCGCGAGCCTCCCCAAAGCTTCTGGACAGGAAACCTCTGTATGGACAAGTTTTGCTCCACTGATCCTTTCCCGGGCTTCTGGCGATCCTTGCACGCCTAAGCGCTTGCCCCATTGCGCTACGTCATCGTAGCAGGCGTGGCAGACCCACCTTAAGTGTTGCTCAACCGGTTCAGAGGCTTTCGCACAGCCGTTGCACAACAGGATGTATTGCGCTCCGCTTCCCGTGTAGCGGCGATAGTGCCCACGTGCCGACGGATTGTATTCTTCCCCAATCCGTGAGAGGAGGTGCTCGCAAATCTCCCACTTGCCCTCTGCATCGGAGTGTTTGCATTGAATCGTCTTCATGCGTCCTTCTGGATGTCTGGGTTCATTGCCATATGTCCGCCCCTTCCACGAGCCCGTTCGGCACCATCGCCTGATGCTGCCAGTGCTCGCTTTGCTTCACCTTCTCCACGAATTCCGGCCGCACCATCTTCGCACGGCCGGTCACGAAGCCGCCGACTTCAGTGCGCACGTAAAGGCCTTCCATCAGGTGGTCTGTCCTGCCGGTGAGCGGATTGTCAAACGCGCTGTCAAAGGCGGACGGGCCGACGAGTGCGCGCAGTTGCTCCGCCGTGGCGGGGCCGCGATGGAGCACGGGCACGGTGTGCAGCCCTGTGCCATCGAGCATCCGCAGGCGCGTGGCGAGGTCCAGGAACTGCGCTGCGTCCTTGTCGTAAAGATCGAACTCGAAGAAGTAGTGCGGCAGCGCGCGGTAGTGGACGGAGTGCTTCGCGTAAAGCCATTCGCCGTAGAGGATGAACCGGCTGCCGAGCATCGCCTCCAGCACGGGACGCTTCACGGAGGTCCACTGCTTGAAGAGGTCATACTGCGGGTGCATGCCCTCGGTGATCTCGTGGCCACGGCATTGCAGCACCATGCGCCCGCGCGAGGTGAAGTGGATGCCGACGTTGGTGCCGTCCATCTTCTCCTCCACGATCAGCGAAGGATCGGCCATGAACGCGGCGGATTCCTTCCGGCCCAGATGCCGGTCATCGTCAGTGCCCTGCGAGCCGAAGAGGTGCGGCGTGCGCGGGTATTTGATGAAGTCGTCGCGGGTGGCGCCCATAGGTCAGCTTTCTCCGTGGCCGCGACCGGCCGGTTTGGCGCCCGGAAGTTTGGCCTCCGGTGGCAACGCCTCGACCAGCCGGGCGCGGATGAAGGCTTCGTAAGCCTCCTTCATCGGCAGTTCCAGTTCGGTCCGGATGCGGCGGCGGACCGTCGTAGTCGCCTCACCGGTCTTCGGATTCAGGCCGGCCTTTTCAAAGTTCTCCCAGAAGAGGCCGAGGCCACGCTTCTGCCAGCTCGGCAGCTTGTTAAAATTGATGCCGTGCTGGAAGAGCAGCTCGTTCTTGTTCGCAGTGGTCTGGCCCAGCAGAAACTGGGTCGCCTCCTTCACCGATTTGCCCGCCTTGCGCAGCAGCCAGTAGCAGTGGGCGTTCAACGCGTTGCGTGTCGCGTCCTCCTGCCGCCAGCGGAAGTAGTCCACGACCAGTTGCTCGGTCGGGAGCTGGCTGATGCGGCAGTCGAAGCACCCGATGGCCCCGAGCCTGAGGGAAAAGCACGCGCTGGCTTCTCCAGCCAGGACGGAGTCCAGCTTGCGGAGCTTGCGCTCGAAGGCATCCGCCTCCCGGTGGAACAGCAGCGAGATCTCATCGCTCTGTGTGTAGCCATACACGGCGCGGAACCCGGCGTTCAGCAGGTGCTCGACCGTGGCGGCCATGTGGTCACGAAAGCGCACGTCGAACGGAGCTTCAAACTGGTGAACTTCCTTGGTCAGGCGCGTAAAACCGCGCCCATCCAGCCGGGCCACGATGAAGAGGCCGGGCAGCACGCAGTGATCGTGCGCCGTCTCGAAGCGGCGCATCTTGGCATCCAGGTCGTCAAATTTCATAGTTCCATTCCTCCACGATGAACTGGCCCGGGCCTTCCAGGCGCACAAATTGCAGTGAGTCGAATCCTTCCTCCGCCACAGGCAGCTCCAGCCGCCGGCTCGCGCCACGGATGGCGAGGTTTGGCACACGCGCCTTGCCGGTGCGCGCGGCGTTGCGGGCCAGGGCATCGGCCGCCCGTGACTGAAAGAAATAGCCGCGCACGGCGAACTGGTTCGCCTTTGCCACCGCGATGTAGCGGGCGCGTTCCTCGCGGGTCAGGTTCGTGTTGTCCACCACGAACGGGGTCTTTCCCTCCAGGCACGCGGTGACGAGCAGGGCCTCACGGTGACGCGTCTTGAGCATGTCCAGATTCACCCGGACGTGCGTGCCAAAGAACCGCTCGCGGTAGAAGCTCGACTTGCCGGTGGCCTGGATGCCGATGAAGAGAATGAGTTCCATGGTGCGTGTCAGCCCGCATCGGGACGGGCCATCGTTCGCCGCGCCTTGATGAGGAAGCGGTTCGCCGCTTCGTAGTCCGGGCGTTCGGGCAGTTGGGTTTCGGTGAGGGCGCGCTCGAAGTCGTGGTGGAGGTCCTTGCGCCAGGCGTCCACTTCGGGCCAGGGGAGTTCGCCGCGTTTGACGGTGAGCAGGCGGTCGCGATGGACCTCGACGCGCACGGGGACGCGGCCCTCGCGCAAGGTGGCCGCGCCGCTGAGGAGCAGCCGCAGCAGGTGCATGGCGTGCTTCCAGCGCACCGCGCCGTGGTTGCGGATGTCCTGCTCGATCTTCTTGAACTGGCTCATGGCGTAGCCGTTGAAGGTCTGGAAAATCATCTGGCTCAGGAAGCCCTGGCGGGCGGCGATGAGTTCCTCGCCCAGCGGGGTGATCTTCTCCACCAGCGGGGAGTAGAGGCACTCCAGGATGTTCGGGTTGGCCTTGAGAGCCATGGTGAGGAACTTCTGCAGCTCCCAGTAGCAGCTCTGCGAGGCGTTGTCCTCGAACTGCTCGGGCGCGCCGAAGAGGGACCATTGCAGGTCGGCGGGCGCGAGGTAGATGCCGCGCCGGTCGGTGTCCGAGTCGTCGTGGTCCAGGCCGTAGGCGCGCGAGCCGACGACGCAGCGGTAGAGGATGAAGGACTCCAGATCAAACGGAGCGCCGGTCTCCGACCCGGCGTGCTCTGGCCGAGCAATGCTCGGCGCTCCGGCGGCGCGGGCCGGGTCGGAGACCGGCGCTCCGGCCCCGAGGCGGTCCTTGAAGTGTTTCAAGACTTCGATTTGCGGGCGCTCCAGGGCGGCCTCGAAGCCGTCGGGGAAGCGCACGAGGAAGCGCTGGTCATCCGCGCCCGCCGGGGTGCGCGTGACCACGCCCACCGCGCCGCGCGGATGCACGAGGGAGTTGTTGGTGCCGCGCACCTCAACGAGCGACACAACCTGCGTGCCGGCGGAGATGTTGCTGGGCTGGTGGGACATGGGAGGAGATTAACGGAAACATCTGCCGAATGCTTCGGTCAGGGCACGTTAAAGTTGGGTTCAATTGGGGAGGCTCATTTGAAATAGATCCCGAGGCAATATCTCAACTCGGCCGGTGCTCCGTGCGGCAGTCGCGATCCGACTTGCCTCAGCACGGTTTGAATTCTTTCAAAATCTTCGCGCGTTGGTTCGGAAAAACTACGGTTGTAGGTGGAAAACCAATTGCGCAACGCTCCAACGGCCAGGCCGGCAATCACCGCGTCCTCATCAACGCACGCGCGCAGCAGTGCGGGCAGCTTCCGCCATTTCTCCGTGTGCAGCAGCAAGGTCAGTGAGTTCCGCCGGATATGGTGAAGGCCCGCGTTGTCAGCGAGCAGCACCTCCAGCTCATTCAACGGGATCTGTCTTGGTTTCCGGAGCAATGCCTTCAAAGCCTCCCGTGAAACGCTGGCCTTTGCGTCGGACAAGCATCGAGTCAAACGAGCGAGGCTGCCCTCAAGGTCCAGTCTCCCGACGGCATATACCGCCGCACGCCGCAGTTTCGGCAGCGGGGAATCGAGAAAGATTGAGAGCCCTTGCGCGTCCGATGGCTCACCTTGTTCACCCAGACCGCAAATCGCAGCGAACCGCTGCCTGTCCGGCCCGCTTCGGGTTGCCTCGGCGTAAAAGGCCCGTGCGTTGGCGACACCAGCAACGACAAGAAACTGTTGAGCTATTCCGCGCATGGAGGCCTGCTCATCGAGCAAGGCACGCCGCAACGGCTCTGCCGCCAGGTCCGGGCGCTGGGTGGCGACGGCCCAGAGTGCTGCCCGGCGCACAGGTGTGAAGCGGTCACACAGCATCGGTTCGATGACGCCCGGTAGTTCGGCAGGCGTTACGGTGGGGAGGAACTGGGACACCGCCCAGGATCGAACATATTGATCTGGGTCATCCATCACCGCGCGGATGATTGCGTTACGCGATGAGGGGTCCGCTTCCGTGGCCAGTTGAAAGCTGGTGCGGCGGATGAGCTTGTCGTTGGAGCCTATCCCGGCCTGTAAAATGTTCCTGCATTCGGGGTGTTTCAGCAGTCCGTGCACTTCTTCCACGAACTTCCGATCAACGCGCCCGCAATTTCGCAAATGAAGCACCAGCGCGATGTTTGCGAGAAAGTGGACTCCATAGTCAGGCGCAAGCCGCGCCCGGACCGCCACCGTGGCGGCCTCGCGCACCTGCACAACCCAGTCGTTGAGCCGGAGCAGCAGAAAGGGCAGTTCGTTGCCGGTTCGTTGACAGGCCAGCTCCTCCACCGACGCCTGGCGAACATAGCCGTTGTAATGAAAACTCGTAAGCCCGATCAGGCTCGCTGCAAATTTGGATTGTGCGAGATCGCGCACGTCAACGGCACGCAGATCATGCCACCGCCGGTGCTCATAGTATCTGTATGTCGCCAGTCCGCGCGTTCTTTTATCGAGTGTGGCCAACTCCAGCGGGGATAATTCAGTAACCAGGCCGTGAACCTCCGACGCATCTGTGGAGGCAGCAAAGCGCCGCCACCAGTCTGCCGACTTGTCGAGTCTGCGTAACCTCGTCCTAGGTTCTGACCCGCCTGGCTTCATGCGTTCGAGGTTGCTCAAATTCGTTGCTGATTTCGAGAGAGTTTAAGCACTGGCTTCAAAAATGCATTGTTCTGAAATGGTTGCCCAGAGCTGCGCTCGCGGGCCGTCGCTGGCCCTGGGCTGTTATTGGTTCAGTTTGAGACTCCTCACGCCGTCTCCTACGCGGAGTGTTCCTTCACAAACAGCCCCCAGTCCGCGATGCCGTGGGCGTTGCGGATAAAGGCGCTGGCCGGGAGTTCCTTCGGCGCGCGCGGGACGGCGAGCAGCTTGAGGCCGGCCTCGTGTGGGAGGCGGTCGGCCTTGCGCTGGTTCACGTCCTTCGCGGCCCAGACGAGATTCTCCCAGGTGTCGCGGCCGCCGCGCGAGCGCGGCAGGACGTGGTCCAGGCTGCCCTCGTCGGGGCGGAGCGGCCGGCCGGTGTATTGGCAGCGGTTGCCGTCGCGTTCGCGGATGCTCTTGGCGCAGAGGCGCGGGCGCTGCCGGGGCACCTTGGCGAAGTTCACGGCCACGATGACGGTGGGCATGCGGATGAGGCCGCGCACGGTGCTGACGGCGGCGTCGCGCTCCCGGATGGGCAGCGCGAGCCACTCGTCCCAGCGCACGGGGCGGATGTGGCCGTCCTCGGCGATGTCGAGCGCGGTGGCGACGTTGGTGGCCATCTGGCAGAAGGCGTCGGCGGGCGTGCGCACGCCGATGGCCTGCCAGTTGCGGTTGAGCACCAGGACGGTCGTGCGGTTCAAGATGTCGTTCATAAGCGCTGACGGAGTAATGGAGTGGTGGAGAAGTGGAGTGATGGGACGCGCGACCGGTCCCATCACTCCACC
>CAZCBE010000135.1:0-18716 GCA_964496695.1 uncultured Klebsiella sp. | reverse complement strand
GGCACAGGCTGGTAGCCTGTGCTACCCATTCCGACTTCGGAGTTCGGGTTCAACCGAAACCATGCATTTGAAATCGGAGGGACCACTTCAACGCAGAGACCCAGAGGACGCAAAGTTGCGCGGAAATCAGGATTTGCGAAGGCACCAAGCTCCCCGTGACGATGCGTGGAATAGCCGATGGGGAACGCGACGCAGATTCGGCTCCCTCTCCCTTCCTCGGAGGAGGGGAGAGGGTTGGGGTGAGGGGTGACGTCCGGCGACAGGCTGCCGATTTGCATCGGGAACTGGCATGAATGGCGACCCACAGCGAGGTCAGACAAATTTCCCCTTTGTCCGTCCCTAATCTTTGGGCATTCCTTCTACAAAAATCATGGTTCACAGAATCATTCTTTTCCCCATGATTTTGTGCTCTATGATTCTGTGAACCTCTCGCTGCGCTCCCCCCATGGGGGGGCCATGAATCGCCGGAACCCTCCATGCTGCCGGATCTTATTAGTGCCGGTTAGTGCCGGTTAGTGGTTCCTCTCTGCCCTCACTCCGCCACCATGTGGTTCCTCAGCACCCCGATGCCCTCAATCGCCGCCTCCATCTGGTCCCCGGCCTTGAGGTAGGTCCCCGTGGTATTGCCCACGCCGGAAGGCGTGCCGGTGGAGATGATGTCGCCCGGCTCCAGCGTCACGATGGCCGACACGAACTCGATGATCGCCGCGACCGGGAAAATCATCTGCGCCGTGCTGGAGTTCTGCCAGATCTTGCCATTCACCTTGAGCGTGAGGCCGAGCTTCTGGGGGTCCGGCAGCGTGTGGGCGGAGGTCACGCACGGACCGGCCGGGCAGAACGTGTCGTGCCACTTGCCATGCTGCCAGTCGAAGAACGTGTCCTTCTCGCGTTTGTCCCGGCCCGGGTTCGGGCGGAACTTCCGGTCCGAGATGTCGTTCACCACGGTGTAGCCCGCCACGTAGCCCAGCGCGTCCGCTTCCTTCACCGCCTTGCAACGGCGCGCGATCACCACGCCCAGTTCGCATTCCCAGTCCACATGATTGGGCGAGACCTTCGGGATGAGGATAGCCGCCCCGGGATGATTGAGCGTCGTGGTCGGGGGTTTCTGGAACAGGTAGGGAAACGTCTTCGCCCGTTCCGTCTCGCGCCCGCCGCCCTCCTTGATGTGCTCGTTGTAATTGCCGGCCAGCAAAATGATCTTGGGCGGCCGGGGGATTGGCGTGAGGAGCTGCACCTTGTCCACCGCCAGCGTCGCGCTGGTCGTCGCACCGCGATTGGCCGTCAGCCAGTCACCCAGTTCACGGGCGGCGGCGAAGTGGCTGCCGCCTGGCAGCAGCGCGAGCAGATCGTCGCCGACGGGGAGGGCGACTTCCTTATGCGTGTGCTCGCGGTGGAGGCGCACGGCGGCGTCCAGCGGAAGGAGGGTGGTGTCGGAGTAGAAACCCGCGCGCGGGTCGCGGCCTTGGAGGAAACGGCAGAGACGCATGATGGCGCGGAGGATGAACCGGCCCGGCCCGCGGGTCAATCGCCGCGCGGGGCACCGCTTGCCGAGCCGGTGTGTTCCCCATCGTTGTCTTGTCCAAGTCTTGGGGTCCATTCCTCCGTCCTCTAAAATTTCAAACCTCCCTCCTCCCCACCCCTCCTACTCCTACTCCTACTCTTAATCCTACTCTTAATCCTACTCTTAATCCTAATCCTAATCCTGCCTCTCATTCCCCCCATTCGGATTCGCAGTGGGTCCCTTCCCCGTCGCCACTTTTCCCCCGCCGCCGGACTGTTCAACGCCCCGGCTTCATGCTTCACTCCCTCGTCACATGCGGAAACTGGTTCACCTGATACCGAAGCCGGTTCTCTTCGGCCTGCTCGGCGCGCTCGGCTGCGTGCTGGGCTGGGCCGCTGGCGAGCCATTGCTCAAGGTCATCAAGCCGCCCGTCCCCAAGCAGGGCGAGGAAGCCCAAGGCCAGCCCGCCGCCCCCGTGCTCGTCTTCAGCAACGAACTGCAAAAGCGTCTCCAGCGCGAGGAGGCCAAGACCGGCGACGTGCAGATCTCCTTGATGTGGGACAACGCCAACGACCTCGACCTGCATTGCGAAGATCCCTCCGGCGAACGGATCTTCTACGGCCACAAGATCGCCGCCTCCCGGGGCGAACTGGACGTGGACATGAACGCCCGTCCGCCGTATTCCAGCCAGCCGGTCGAGAACATCTACTGGCCCACCAATGGCGCGCCCGAGGGCAGCTACCGCGTCTGGGTCATCCACTATTCGCTGCACTCGCCGGTGAACGACACGCCCTACACGGTGGCCATCAAGCAGGGCGGCAAGGCCCAGGAATTCCGCGGCCTCATCCGCCTCGGCCAGACCAACGTCATCCACACCTTCGAGCTGAAGAAGGCAGCTCCCCCTGATCTCGCGAAGCTCAACCAGCGCCGGCCGCCGTCGCTCAAAGTCACCCTCGTCATCGGCCTCTGGACTTCGCTGCTCGCCGTCGGGATGGCCGCGCTCATCGTGGGCACGCAAAACTTCCTCCTGCGCCGCGCGCTGTTCAGCCTGAAGGAAGCCACGCTCGTGCTCGGCGGCGGCCTGCTTGCGGGCCTCATCTCCGGGGCCGTGAGCCAGCACCTCTTCGCCCTCGGGGCCAACAGCTTCGCCGCCGGCCTCACCCCCGATCAGGCCGACTTGATCCTCCCCAAGATCATCAAGACCGGCCAGGTTGTGGGCTGGTCGCTGCTCGGCGCGCTGCTGGGCTTTGGCCTCGCATTCTTCATTCCCAATCTGCCCAAGTTCCGCGCTGGCTTCGCAGGCCTGATTGGCGGTGCCCTGGGTGCCGCCGCCTTTCTGTTCGCACTCGCCCAGTCCGGCGAAGTTTCCGGCCGCTTGGTTGGCGCGGCCATCCTCGGCCTGACCATCGGCCTCGTCGTCGCGCTGGTGGAGCGTCTGGCCCGCGAGGCCGCGCTGATCGTCCACTGGCATGAGAACGAGCGCACCGTCATCAACCTCGGGGCGCAGCCCGTGATCCTCGGCAGTTCGCCGGAAGCGCACCTCTACCTCCCCAAGCACAAAGGCTTCCCCGCCATCACCGCCATCGTCACTTTCCGCGACGGCCGCGTGCAGATGGAAAACAAGCTCTCGAACTCCACCCACACCCTCGCTGGCGGCAACAAACTCCAAATCGGCGACCTCTGGATCGAGATTCAGACCGACTCGCAGGGCAAGTGAGTCGGAATAGCCGAAGGGCCAGGATGCACATCTGCCTTCCTGATTCTAAATCCTGGTCTTCCCTGTCCCGGTTCATCGGGATGATTCTGTGCCCCCTGATTTTGTGAACTCAGTTGGCCGGTAAATTGGGGCCAGAAGATTTCCTTCCCTCATTTGCGTCTTTTCGCGTGTTTCGCGGGCACCATTCCGCACCAGGCCTCCCTCCAGCCGCCGTTTGGACTTCCCATCTGTGGTCGCCTTGAATCTGCGGGAACACCCCTCAAGGATCATCGTTGGACCCCCCTTTCGCAGCCAACTCAACTGCCCTGGAATCATGATTCTGTGCCCCATGATTTTGTGAACGCAAATGGCCGAAAAATTGAGGGCCAAAAAAGTTCTTCCGCCTCCTCGCTGTTCTCGGTGGCACCGGGAGGCGGACCGGGAAATTCCAAGCTCCAAGTCCCAAGCTCCAAAGAAACTCCAAAGCCCAAAATTCAATGGTTTAGCGTGGCACCCCGCCAGCGCTTCCGCCCTGATTCGGACCTTGGCCCAAGGGCTGGTTCGGTCGGCTGGCCCGGCCAGTGCCGAGCGACCCCTCCCTTTGAGATCTAGTGTTTGGAGTTTATTTGGCATTTGGAACTTGGGCTTTGGAGCTTCGCCCCCACCCATTCCACTGAAAACTGCGGAGAACCGTTCTTCCCCATTCGCGTTTTTTCGCATGTTTTGCGGGCACTTCTCCCGCTTCCTCGGTGCTTTGCGGTTGGCAGTCTGCCCCCGCTCCGGTATTTAGCTCTCCATGTCCGCTCCACCGCCCCCGCGCCTCTCCCGCCGCCAGTTCACCGGATCGGTGGCCGGTGCCACAGCGGGGGCCATGCTTTCCTCCTCCACCTGGGCGGCCTCCAAGCATCCCGCCAAACGCAAACGCGTCGCCCTCATCACCACCATCGTCCGCAAGTTCTCGCACGGGCAGCACTTTGTGGACCGCCTGCTGGAAGGCTACGGCTGGCATGGGCGGCATCACACGTCGCCCCTCGAGCTGGTCTCCCTCTTCGTCGAGCAGTTCCCGGAGACCGACACCAGCCACGACCGCAGCCGGCGGCACGGCGTGCGGCTCTGCCCGACCATCGGCGAGGCGCTCACCCTCGGCACCTCGCAACTGGCCGTGGACGGCGTGCTCATCATCGGCGAGCACGGCGACTACCCGCGCGACGCCAAGGGCCAGCCCCTCTACCCGCGCTTCCGGTTCTTCAAGGACGTGGTGAAGACCTTCGAGCGCACCAACCAGTCCGTGCCCGTCTTTCAGGACAAGCACTTCGCCATGGACTGGCGCGAGGCGCAGGAGACGTATCGCGACGCGCAGCGCCTCAGCTTCCCGCTCATGGCCGGCTCCTCGCTCCCGGTCACCTGGCGACTTCCGGCCATCGAGCTTCCGCTGGGCACGCCGCTGGTCGAGAGCGTGGGCGTGGGCTACGGCCACCACGGCTACTACGACATCCACACCATTGAGACCGCGCAATGCATGTCCGAGCGGCGCGCGGGGGGTGAAGCCGGCGTGAAGTCTGTGCAGGCCTTCAAGAACGAGGCCGTGTGGCGGCTGCTCGGCGAACGTGAGTCCACGCGCCGCCTCTGCCTCGCCGCGCTGAACCGCAGCCAGACCCTCGCCCCGCTGCCGGGAATGACCTTCGCAGAGCCAACCCTGGAGCATCTCCGTCGCGTGAGCCCTTTCGCGGTCGCCTACGTCTTCGAGCACCTCGACGGCTTCCGCACGACCATCTTTCACTTCAACGGCACCGGCACCAACTTCAGCCGCGACACTGCCGCGCTGAATGACTTCACCTATGCGGGCCGCACGCAGGCTGGAGACATCTTCTCCACGCTGATGTTCCTGCCCATGCCGCCGACCATGTCCACGCTGGCGAGTTTCTTCAGCCCGCTGGTAAACCACATCGAGCAGATGGTCCTGACCGGCCGCACCGCCTGGCCCATCGAGCGGAACTACCTCACCACCGGCATGACCCTCTTCGCCGTGGACTCGCTCTATTCCGATGGCGCGAAGCTCGAAACGCCCGACCTCCGCATCCGCTACCAGCCCACGCCCGGCCCGCACTTCTGGACGGGGTAGGGGCAACCACGAATGGACACGAATAGACACGAATCAGAAGTAGGCAGCGGACGCGGCCAACGCCAAGGAGCGCGGCCTTCAGGCCGCAGAAACGCGCATCAAGCCTTGGTGGCCCATGAACCTGTGGCGGGTAGGGCGGGCTGTCCTCAGCCCGCCGCCGATCACCCGCACGCCACGGGACCAAGGCAGCGCGGTGAGGACACCGCGCCCTACCCGCACTGGTTCAAGGGCCGAAGTCACGGCTTTGGGCGGGCTATGAATTCTCTCTCCGCATTCGTGTCCCTTCGTGTCCATTAGTGGTTTCCCATGCCCCCTCTCCGCCAAGTCATCTTCCTGCTCGAAGAGTTCGCGCTGCAAACCCCGGCGCAGCAGCTCCTCGACCGCTTCCTCCTCGGCTACCGCCGCGACGGCGGGTTCCACAAACTCGAGGGCGTGCAGCTTGTCTTCACCCTCGCCCCCACTGGGGGAGAGGGCAGGGTGAGGGGGAGCCGTGCGGACGCGGACAACTCACTACTGCAACAGCGCGTCGCTGGCTTCGGCCTCAAGCGCGCCGCCGACGTTGCCTCCGCCGTGCGCGAGTCCGACGCCATCGTGATCGTGCCGGGGAGCGATGCCGCTGCTCCAGCGGAGTCCTTGGTAAACGCCGCGCTGACCAACGCCCGGCGCGGCACCACCTGCTTCGTCTTCGGCGCGCTTGCTCCGAACCTCGCCGCCGCCCGCACCTTCTCCGCCCTCGCCACCGCCCGACAAATCAAACTCGCCTCCGGCACTACGCTGCCTGTGACCTGGCGGTTGCCCCAGGTGGACGTGCCCGCCCATGCCGCTCTGAGCGAGGCGCTCATCGTGGTGCAGGGCGCATCGCCGCTCGCCGAGTTGCATGCGCTCGATGGGTTGCTCCCGCTGCTGGAACGCCGCGCCGGGGGCGAGCGCGGCGTGCGACAGGTGAAGTTCCTGGCCGGTCGCGAACTTTGGAAGGCCGGAGACCGTCGCGAATGGTCCTGGCCCCTCCTGTCCTCCGCCCTCTCCCGCTCGGACTCACCGCAAGGCGACACGATTACGGACGGCCGCACCCAGGACCTCGTCGGTCTCGGTTTGGTGCCCAAGCTCGCCACCGACCCACGCGGCTGGCTGATCGAGCACGCCGACGGCCTGCGTTCCACGTTGCTCGCGCTGGATGGCGTGGTGGCCGATTGCAACTTCGCCGTGCGGCGGGCCAACGGGAGCGAAGTCTCCGCGCAACTCTTCCGTGCCCCCGTGCCCGCACAGGAGCACTTCAGCCTGCTGGCCGCCGCGCTCGAAGACTTCTTCCGCACGGGCAAACCACCTTGGCCGTCATCCCGCAGCCTGCTCACTGCCGGCCTGCTCGACGCCTGCCGCCAAAGCGCCACCCAGCCCGGCACCTGGCTGCGCACCCCGGAACTCGTAACGAAATGACCTCCTCCCCCGGTAGGGCGAGATTCCGTCGAGCCCCGACTTCTCCGTGGAGCGCCGGTCTCCGACCCGGCGTGGTGGTCGGCAGCATGACCACGCCGGGTCGGAGACCGGCGCTCCGCCCGAGTTCATGGCTCGTGAGCTTGTGGTGGGTAGGGCGGGCTGTCCTCAGCCCGCCGCCGACCACCCGCATGCCACAAGACCACGGCGGCGCGGTGAGGACACCGCGCCCTACCAGTGCTGATTCATGAGCCGCCCGACCACCATCAAGTGCCCCACCTGCAAGCAGCCCGGCGACTGGTTCGCCACGCCCTTCGGCCCCTTCTGCTCGAAGCGCTGCAAGCTGGTGGACCTCGGCAAATGGTTCAACGAGGAGCACGCCATCTCCGAGCCCCTGCGCCCCGAGCACTTCAAAGGCTACGACGAACTGCCCCCCGGCGAGCACCTGGACAAGCCGGAGCCGTGAGGCAGTAAACACAGTGGAGTCCCCAAAGATTTGGGACAAACAAGGCTCTTCGCTGTTTTCGGTGGAACAGGGAGGCGGGCCGGGAAATTCCAAATTCCAAGCTCCAAAGAAACACCAAAGCGCAAATTCCAATGGTTCAGCGTGCCCGCCGCCAACCTCCCCGCCCGTCCGCAATTGCGCGACGCCAATGGATTTGAGAATAACCGCCTCGCCTCACACCTTCTATTTGTCCCATCCGTCCTAGCCCTCTGCGCTCCCCCTCAACCCAAAATCCCCTTCACCACCCGTCCCTCCTCGCCCACCCCTGTGAGCCGCACATCCAGCCCTTGGAACTTCACCGTGAGCCGCTTGTGATCAATCCCGAGCTGGTGCAGCAGCGTCGCCTGCAGGTCATGCACATGCACCGCGTTCTCCACGGATGCGTAACCCAGCTCATCGGTCGCCCCATACACCGTCCCGCGCTTGATCCCGCCGCCGCACAGGAACATCGAGAAGCCTTTCATGTGATGGTCCCGTCCGGGCCCACCCTTGTTCGCCTGCGCCATCGGCGTGCGGCCGAACTCCCCGCCCCAGATGACCAGCGTCTCGTCCAGCAACCCGCGCTCCTTGAGATCCTTGATCAGCGCGGCGGCGGCGCGGTCCACGCTCGCGGCGTTCCCTTGGATGAACTTCACCAGGTCGTTGTGATGATCCCAGTCCCGGTGATAAAGCTGGATGAACCGCACCCCGCGCTCCGCCAGCCGCCGCGCCAGCAGGCAGTTCGACGCGAACGAGCCATCGCCCGGCTTGCAACCATAGGAGTCGAGGACGTGCTGCGGCTCGTTCGTCACGTCCACCAGGCCGGGCACCGCCGTCTGCATCTTGAAGGCCAGCTCGTATTGCGCGATCCGCGTGGCCAGCTCCGGGTCGTCATCGAACTGCTGCTGCCCGCGGTTCAGCGACTGCACCGCCGCCACCACGTCATGCTGCTGCGTCGCGGTGACGCCGGGCGGGCGGTTCAGGTAGAGCACCGGGTCGCCCTTCGACCGCATCGCCACGCCCTGGAACTGCCCCGGCAAAAACCCGCTGTGCCACTGCCGCACCGAGATCGGCTGCGGACTCCGCCCCTCCGTGGACGTCAGCACCACGAACCCCGGCAAATCCTCCCCCTCGCTGCCCAGCCCGTAGGTGACCCACGACCCCATCGAAGGCCGGCCCGAAATCATTGAGCCCGTGTTCATCAACGTGTGCGCCGGGTCATGATTGATCGCATCCGTCCGCATCGAGCGGATCACCGTCAGCTCATCCGCCACCCCGCCCAGGTGCGGAAAAATCTCCGACAACTCCGTGCCGCTCTGCCCGCACTTCTTGAACGCAAACTGCGGTGCGAAGCACTTCAACGACTGCTCCTGCAACTGTGCGAGCTGCTGCCCCGCCGTGAACGACGCCGGCATCGGCTGCCCATGGAGCTTCGCCAGCTCCGGCTTGGGGTCCAGCGTCTCCAGATGCGACGGCCCGCCCGCCATATAAAGCCAGATCACCCGCTTCGCCCGCGGCGCAAAATGCAACGGATTCACCACCCCCGCCGACCGCTTGGCCGGGCTGGCCTCCGCCCCAAACCCCGCCCGCCCGAGCAGCGAAGACAACGCCATCAAACCCAGTCCCGACCGCCCCAGAAAAGCGCGTCGTCGAATCGGCCCCATCAACGGCAAATGCATCGCCTCCTTTGACGCCAGACCGCCGACGGAAAAGCAAACGGATTTTGAACCGCCCTCCCCGCCGCGTCCTTCTATTCCCTCTCCCCCATCGGGGGAGAGGGTCAGTGTGAGGGGGCGCGCGGAGGCAGCACCACCAAGCCTCGACAACCCGCAAGCTACGGGAGGGAGCCCCGCTTTCCCCCGGGCTGAAAGCCCGACCGGTGATAGCCCGGCCTGAAGGGCCGGGTAACCCGATCCCCAAAATCACCTAAGCCCTGAAAGGGCGACACTTCCACGTCCCAATCCCTCGTTAATCGATTGTCCCGCCCATACAGGGCGGGGAATTTTGTCGGACTTGTTCCCGGGCCTTCAGCCCGGGCTGTCACCGGACGGGCTTTCAGCCCCAAGACCGGCGGAGAAGGGCAAACGGATTGTCGGTCTGCTGCTCCGCCACCTTCGCACCCCTCGCACCGTTCGCACTGTTCCGAATGCCAATCCGCCTCGCAATCGTCCATCTCTGCGGGCTGAAAGCCCGACCGGTGACAGCCCGGCCTGAAGGGCCGGGTAACTGGTCCCCAAAATCATCCAAGCCCTGTAGGGGCGTCACCTCCATGTCCCAATCCCTTGCCAACATCGTCGTCCACCTCGTGTTCAGCACCAAGGGCCGCCGCCCGCTCCTGCGCGACGCCGAGCGCAGCCAGTTCCACGCCTACATCACCGGCGTGCTGAGGCACCACGATTCCCCGCTGATCGAAATCAACTCCGTGCGCGATCACGTCCACATCCTGTTCGCCCAATCCAAGAACCACGCCCCGGCGAAAATCGTGGAGCAGGTGAAGACCGCGTCCTCGGTCTGGCTCAAGACGCTGGACCCATGGTATGCGGACTTCGCGTGGCAGGGCGGCTACGGGGAATTCAGCGTCAGCCCGATGCATGTGGAAGCGGTGCGAGATTACATCCGCAACCAGGCCGAGCACCATGCACAGGAAGACTTTCAGACCGAGTATCGCCGGTTTTGCGAGAAAAACGGCAAGCCGCTCGACGAGCGGTATGCGTGGGATTGAAACGGTTTCCGAAGTGATTCCTTTTGTCCCGCCCTTACAGGGCGGAGGACTTTTGTTTGGACGCGTCCCCGGGCCTTCAGCCCGGGCTATCACCTGACGGGCTTTCAGCCCTAAGACCGGCGAAGAATGGCCAGCCGATTTTCATTCACGTCAGCTCGTCGCGTTCGCACTGTTCCGAATGCCGATCTGGTATTCACCCGTCCCTCTCCCCGGGCTGAAAGTCCGGCCGGTGATAGCCCGGCCTGAAGGGCCGGGTAACCCGGTCCCCAACATCACCCAAGCCCTGTAAGGGCGACACCTCCACGTCCCAATCCCTCGCTACTTGGTTGTCCCGCCCTTACAGGGCGGCGAGGTTTTGTGTGGAATGCATTCCCGGGCCTCCAGCCCGGGCTATCACCGGGCGGGCTTTCAGCCCTGAAAGAGGACAGCAAGTTTGCCGGCACCGAGGTCAAGTCGTCTGCTTGGTGCAGACAGTGGTTACGCCAATATCCCCTGCAATGGCTTCGCCCCTTCCACCCCCGAGAGCTTCACGTCGAGGCCTTGGAACTTCACCGAGAGGCGGCTGTGGTCGATGCCGAGGAGCTTGAGCACCGTCGCGTGCAGGTCGTGGACGTTCACGATGTTCTCGACGGCGGAGTAGCCGAGTTCGTCGGTCGCGCCGTAGCTGATGCCGCCCTTGATGCCGCCGCCGGCCAGCCAGATGGTGAACCCGGCGTTGTGATGGTCGCGGCCGCTGCCGCCCTGGCTCATCGGTGTGCGCCCAAACTCACCGGCCCACACGATGACCGTGTCCTGCAGCATCCCGCGTTGCTTGAGGTCGGTGATGAGCGCCATGCAGGCGCGGTCAATCTCGGCGGCCTTCAGCGTGATGCCTTCCTTCACGCCGCCGTGGTGGTCCCAGTCCTTGTGATAAAGCTGGATAAAGCGCGTGCCGCGCTCGGCGAGCCGCCGCGCGAGCAGGCAGTTCGACGCAAACGAGCCGTCGCCGGGCTTGCAGCCGTAGAGGTCGAGAATCGTCTGCGGCTCCTTCGCCGTGTCCATCAGCTCGGGCACGCTGGCCTGCATCTGGAAGGCCATTTCATACTGCGCGATGCGCGTGGCGATTTCGGGATCGTCCACCACGGCGTCGTATTTCTTGTTGAGCGAGTTGACGGCCTGCACCACGTCGCCCTGCTGGTCGCGTGTGACGCCGGCGGGCGTGCCGAGGTAGAGCACGGCGTCGCCCTTGCTGCGGAGCTGCACGCCCTGGAAACGGCTGGGCAGCAGGCCCGAGGACCACTGGCGCGCGGCGATGGGCTGGTTCTGCCCGCCCTTGCCCAGCGAGGTGAGCACCACGAAGCCCGGCAAATCCTCCGCTTCGGTGCCCAGGCCGTAAGTGACCCACGCACCCGCGCTGGGGCGGCCGGCGATCTGCGAACCGGTGTTCATGAACATGTGCGCCGGGTCATGGTTGATGGCCTCGGTGGTCATCGAGCGGATGAAGCACATCTCGTCGGAGACGGTGCCGATCTGTTCGAACAGCTCGCACATCTCCTGCCCGTTCTTCCCGAACTTCTTGAAGCCAAGCTGCGGGCCGTAGCACATGAGCTTGGCGTTCTGAAGCTGCGCGATCTGCTTGCCCTTGGTGAACGACTCTGGCATCGGCTCGCCGTGCATCTTGGCGAGCTGCGGCTTGTAATCCCACGTCTCCAAGTGCGACGGCCCGCCCGCCATCGTGAGCCAGATGATGCGCTTGGCCTTGGCCGGGAAGTGCAGCGGGTTCACCACGCCAGGCCACTTGTCCTTCGACGGGGCTTTCTTCGCGGCGGCGAAGGCCGGCGAATTCAGCAATGAAGCCAGCGCAAACGTGCCGAGGCCTTGGGCCGTGCGGCCAAGGAAAACGCGGCGGTTAACAGCAGCGGCGAGGAGGGAGGGGTTCATGGGAGGGGGAGGTCCAAAGTCCAAGGGGCCAAAGTCTGTTAGCTCGGGCGCGCGTCTGAATTTCGATACTTGCTGCCTCGCAGTTGCGAACTGGTGAGGTAGCCCATCATGCCGGCAATGGCACGGCTGGTTTCCATGGCCAGCGTCTTCATTGCTTTGAACTGGGCTTCGGTGATGTAGGCTTCGTCCAATGCCACATAGAGCTGGGAGCGCACTTCGCCGCAGGAGCCTTTGGCCTGCGAGAGGAACTGGTGAAACTCCTTGTCACCACCCCGCTCAAAGCCTTCCGCAATGTTCGAGGTCACCGAGATGCATGCTCGGCGAATCTGGTCCCGCAGCGCGTAATCCTTCGCAAACTCACCGCTGCGCGAAGCGCGATAGACCGCCTTGGTCAGTTCACGCCCCTTCTGCCAGCAGGCGAGTTCCTCGAACGTTTCGATACGTGCCATAGATAATGCGGTTACAGGGTTTTGATTTGGGACGGTGTGGTCAGGGTCCAAAGTCCAAGCGTCCAAGGTCCAAAGTCGTTACTCCGGTTGCGGATCGCGTCGTCGATGCTGGCTCTGACAAAGTGCCGAGCACTGGGCTGATAGCGTTTCATAAGTCACTTTGGGTCATGGACGCCAGACTTTGGACTTTGGACGCTTGGACATTGGACCCTTTTTCAAGAGCGCGTGATGGTTTCGTGCAGATTAAGAATGACCCGCGCCACGCTCGTCCACGCCGCCAGCTCGGCCTGGTCCGCAGCGGGCGGCAGCGGGGCGAGCCCGACTTTTAGGAGCGACTCGGCGGCCTTCGTGTCCGCCTTGTATTGCGCGAGATGTTTGTCGAAGAGGGCCCGAGTCGTGGCCAGTTCGTCGGGGCGTGGGGCGCGGGACAGGGCCTGCTTCCAGGCCCAGGTGAGCCGGGCGGAGGCGTCGCCGGTAGATTCCTTCACGATGCGCGCGGCGAAGGCGCGGGCGGACTCGACGTAGGTCGGGTCGTTCAGCAGCACGAGGGCCTGCTGCGGGATGTTCGAGCGGTTGCGCTCGGCGGCGCATTCCTCGCGGCTGGGCGCGTCGAAGGCGAGCATCGAGGGATGCAGGAAGCTGCGCTGCCACCAGGTGTAGAGGCCGCGCCGGAACTGGTCATCGCCCTTGCTCGCGTCGTAGCTGCGCACCGGGAAGTTGAGGTTCTCCCAGTAACCATCGGGCTGGTAGGGCTTCGCGCTCGGGCCGCCAATCTTCGGATTCAGCAGGCCGGCGACGGTCAGGGCGTTGTCGCGGACCAGCTCGGCATCCAGCCGCCAGCGGCTCTGGCGGGCCAGCTCGCGGTTGTAGGGGTCGCGCGTCTGGAGATCCTTCGAGGCGGTCGAGGCTTGGCGGTAGGTCGCGCTCATCACGATGGTGCGGACCATGTGCTTCATGTCCCAGCCACGGTCCACGAACTCGGTCGCGAGCCAGTCGAGGAGCGCGGGGTTCACGGGCGGCTCACCCTGCGCGCCCATGTCATCAATCACCTTCGAGAGGCCCATGCCAAAGAACTGCTTCCACAGGCGGTTCACGAAAACGCGCGCCGTCAGCGGGTTCTCCTTCGCCACAATCCAATCGGCGAGGTCGAGCCGGGTGAGCGGAGCCTCCGGCTTCGCGTCCTTCTTGAGCGACACGGGCAGGTAGGACGGGAGCGCGGGCTGCATCACGGTGCCGCTCTCGTCCATCCAGTTGCCGCGCGGGAGAATGCGCACCGTGCGCTTGGTCTCCGAAGACACCGAGACGATGCACTTGGGAATCTTCGCTTCGAAGTCCGTCTTCGCCTTCTTCGCGTCGGCGAGCTTGGTGCGGAGCGGGGCCATCTCCGGGGCAAGGCCTTTGTAGTGCGCGAAGAGCTTGTCCTTCTGCGCCGCCGTGCGTTTGTCCGTCGCGATCTTCAGCACGGCTCCGATGTCGGCGGGCGGGGCAGGGGGATGGGCCACCCGCGCGCTCTCGGCATCCGCCGTGACGCCCAGGCGGAAGCGGCCGAGCAAGTGATCCTTCGCGGTGGCATTCTGCTTCAGCTCGACGGTGAGCGTGTCCCCCGCTTCGAGGGTCAGCGGAGCAGTCAGTTCCAAAACCAAGTGCTGCGCCCGGCCGACTTCCGGCAAGACCGCCCAGCCGAAGGCCGCACCCTTGACATCGCCGTCAATCGTGGAAGCCGCCGTCCAGGCCTTGCTCGGATTCTTCTCGGCCGCGCTGGTCTGCTCGAAGGTCGCGTGCGCCCCGGTAAACTTCACCGGTTCGGCCTTCTCCTGGCCGTGCTTCACCGTCGCGACGACTTCCGTCAGCACGAAGTTGCCGTTCGGCGCGCGACCCGGCCCGCTGCCAGGCAGCGAGGCATCCGGCAGCGCTTCGAGGCGCAGGCCGGTGGCTTCCTTCACGCCGTTCGTGATGGTGATCGTGTAGGTGTCCTTCTCCGGGCTTTTGCCGCTGGCCAGCACGGCGCCATCGCCTTGGATGACCAGCTTAGCGCCGCCGGTGGAGGCCACCTTCGCGGGCTTGAGCGGCTTCCACTTCGCGTCGTGCTGCACGGCGGCAAAGGCGCTGTCCTGCCACTTGCCAAACCCCTCCGCAAGCTGTGGCTGCGGGCCGTCGAAGTCCTGCTGCAGCTTGGTGGCCGCATCCTCCAGCCGCGCGAGTTCCGCCGTGTCCTGCGCGCTGGGAACCATCATGCCTTCCTCGCGCTTGCCGATGATGGATTCCTTGATGTCGGCGAAGAACGCGCCCATCGAGTAGAAGTCGCGCTGCGTCGTCGGGTCGAACTTGTGATCGTGGCACTGCGCGCAGCCGATGGTCTGCGCGAGCCAGACGGTGCCCACGGCGCGGACGCGGTCGGTGAGCATGCGCTGCTCGTAGTCCTTGGCCTGCGCGCCACCTTCCTCGGTGGAGAGCAGGAGCCGGTTGAAGGCGGAGCCAACCCGCGTTTCCAAGGTCGCGTTGGGCAGGAGGTCGCCCGCGAGCTGCTCGCGCGTGAACTGGTCGAAGCGCTTGTTCTCGTTGAACGCCTTGATCACGTAGTCGCGGTAGGGGAAGACATTGCGCGGCGTGTCGGAGTGGTAGCCGATGGTGTCCGCGTAGCGCACCACGTCCAGCCAGCCGATGGCCATGCGTTCGCCGTAGTGCGGCGAGGCGAGCAGACGCTCGACCAGCTTCGCGTAGGCGTCCGGCGACTTGTCATTCACGAAGGCGTCCACCTCGTCGGGCTTGGGCGGCAGGCCGAGCAAATCGAACCACAGCCGCCGCGCGAGCGTGCGACGGTCCGCTTCCGGCGCGGGCTTGAGGCCGAGCGTCTTGAGCCGTTCGAGCACGAGATGATCCACGCCGTTCTTGCCCGCCGGGATGGTCGCCTTGACGGGCGGCACGTAAGCCCAGTGCGTCTGGTAAACGGCCCCCTCGGCGATCCAGCGCTTGAACAAGTCCTTCTGCGCGGCGGTGAGCTTCTTGTGCGAGTCCGGCGGCGGCATCAGGTCGTCCGCGTCCTTGGTGAAGATGCGCTTGATCAGCTCGCTCTGGTCGGGCTTGCCGGGGACGAAGGCCTTTTTCGCGATGGCATCCTCGCGAATGTCGAGGCGGAGCTTGGCCTCGCGCTTCTTCTCATCGGGGCCGTGGCAGAAGAAGCAGTTGTCCGAGAGCACGGGCCGGATGTCGCGGTTGTAATCCACTTTGCTGGCCGGGGCGGCGGCCCGGGAATCCAAGGCGGTGCTGGCGGACCAGCCCAGCGCGAGCGCGAGACCAAATCGAGTGAGCGTCATAATGCGTAGCGTTTGACCCCGGATGTTCGCGGATGATTCACGAGCACACGGGGCAACCAACGGACGATGCTCGACGGTTCGAGCGAACGCCAATTTCATTTTTCGGCCATGAATGCCACTCCGAAGTCTTTTCCTTTCAGGAAAATCCGAGAGGGTGGAAGTCGCGCCAGCGTCTGGAGTGCGGTGTCTTTCAGCCCCGCTTTTCCCCGTGCCAAAGGGCGTTGGCAATCTCGCAGCCGTCCTGCGCGCCCCACCAAAAGCGGCGGTGAAACACGCCGCACTCCAAACGCTCCGCGCCGCCGGAGCCGGTGGCCCTCACGTCCGCCGCTGCCCGAGGCGAAGCCATGGTTTCCTAGCGTCCAGACTGCAAGAAGCTGAGATGCGCAAGCTGGAGTGGGCGGGACACTCCTGTCCCGCAGCCCCGAAGCCCGGTGCGTCCGTCTCACGGCGCGCGTGGCAACAGTGCAGCCGGGCCATCGGTGCGCAACAGGTCTTTCAGTTCGGCATAGTCGAAGTGAACCACGAACTCGCCGTCCGCTCCGGAGCCGAGGACGTAGGGGTTGAAGTAGATTTGGAGGCCGGTGGGGGACAGCGTAAAGATGTCAATTCCGGTCCGCGTGTCCATCACGGCTCCTCGTGCCCGGTCCGGCACCCCGCCGTCCGTGAGCTTGCGCTCGCAACGGTTCCGCAGTTCGGTTTTCCAGTCGGATTGACTTTGGAAGAATTCAGCCAGCCCCAGGCTTCGCAGGCCGCTATCGGCCGCGATGAAGTTCGCGCCTTGCCAATGCGAGTGGTTGCCGTTGCCGCCGACCTCGTCGTAGCTCCACACGCAGAAGCTCGCGAGGTTGGTGGTGAGCAGCCGCAGTTGCCAGTGCGCCGTCAACTCATGCGTGTTCATCATCATGGGCTGGCGCAAACGAAAATTCTCCTGCCAGAACTCCAGTGGCCCGGTGGTGAACTCTTCCGTCGCGGCTTCACACTGGCGGACAATCTCGTGGCCAATCGCAGTGTGAAACTCCGAGCCGTCCGGCAGCCTGGGAAACTGTGCGCGAAATTCCTTTGTGCCGCCCCAGCGCCCCAGCCGCAGCCCCGCCAGCCGGCGAAAGCTCAGATGCTCAAACTGCCGCGTGAGATTTGCCGTGTCACTGGCCCAGCCGTTGGTGCGCGGGAGCGTGGCGTTGAGCCGGAGCGGGCCGTCCGTCGAGGTGATGACCGGCTCAGGCGGCTTGGGCGCGTCCTCGCGCTCGCGGACATTGACCGTCGCACGCCAGGGCTGAGCGCGGTTCGTGGCGTTGAACCACTCCGTCTGTTCGCGCCCCTCGCGATACAGCCAGCCTTGCCAGCCGGTGTCCTGCTCGAACAGGCAGACCTGCACCAGCCGCCCGTCCACATCCTTTCCGATGAACGTGCCGCCGGCGACGGGCCGGACCGGTGGACGGCTCGCGTCACGCCAGCAAAGAAAGGTGAAGCCGCCGAGCGCGATCACGAACGCCAGCACCACCCAGCGGGCGCGGCGCGGCGGAGAGGCTGGCGTGCTGGCGTTCAAATCGGGGTGAGTGTGCGTGCTCGGGGCGTTGGTGTCCAACTGCGAGCGGGAGTGCGGCGTTCACGCCGCAGAAAGCCCCGATTGGAGAAATGCGCTTGAACCATCCCCGACGTGCTCACGCTTCTGCGGCATTCATGCCGCGCTCCGAAGCCCGGCTTACTTGGCCGCGTGGATGACGAGGTTCAGCTTGCCGATTTCCAGCCGGCTGCCGTGCTTGAGCGGTGTGCGTTTGCTCGTGGCGGTCTCGACGTATTCGATCAAGCCGTTGGTGAAGGCGATGCTGGCGAAGCGCGGCGGCAGGCCGCGCACGAAGACATGGTCCTCGCCGCCGCCAATGGTCACGGCCTGCGCGCCGAGGTTGAAGTTCGTCGTCTCGTTCGGTGCCCAGATCACTTCGAGGCTGGCCTCGCGGAAGAGTTTCTCGACCACGATCATCGCGAGGCCGAGGGCGAGCCCCAGCGTGCCGATGCCCACGAGCCGGCCTATCGCGTCCGGCAGCACCGCACCGACCAGCAGGAAGCCCAAGCCGCCCAGACCGCCGCCGATGCCACCCGCAAGCAACCCGCGCAACAGGCCCAAATTCGGCACTGGGCGGGAGAGCAGCGCGCCGAGCAACGCGCCCATCAAAGCCCAGCAAACAGTGCGGACGACGATGGCGTGGAACACAGCGGAGCCGATCTGCACCGAGTAGGCCGCCTGCGCCACCGCTCCCGAAACAAATCCGGCGACCGCGCCGAACAGCAGTATCTTCTGAACGCTTCGTGGCCGCACGTCACGACGTTGATGCCATTCGCCGGCCGCAAACAATGCGGTGGCCAGCACGCTCGCGGCGATGCCGGACCAGAGGCCGGTCGCGACGATGCGCGCCAGTGCGGAAGGGTCCGTCCCACCACCGGGCGCGAACTCCGCCAGCACCGAACCCGCCGCGCCGCCCAGCGCACCCGCCAGCAGGTAGAGCAGCGGCTTATTCGACCGAATGGCCGCCAGCGCAGGCGGCAGGCTGCTGGGTTGGGCGGTGCTGGACATTTCAGATCCGAGATGCGGGAAGGAACGTTTGAACCACTGACCTGCACTAACCTGCACTGATGGAATTTCGGATTAGTGCCAGTCAGTGCAGGTTAGTGGTGCTTCTGTGTTGATGATTCAGTCTTTGCCCGCGCGGACGCGTTCCTTCTGTTCCTCCATCTCGGCGTTCAAGGTCTTGCGGTCGCTGACGAGCTGCTTCTCCAGTTGCTCGTAGGCTTCGGCATCGCCTTTCTCGGCGGCCTTCCTGAGCTGCCCCTTCACCAGGATTTCACGGTCGGCGATCTTCGATTTGTAGAGGGATTCGAGGTCCGCGAGCTTGGCCTTCTGCCCGGCGGTGAGTTTCGCGGAGGGGGCCTGCTTGTTCAGCCGCTCCATCGCGAGTTCAAAGGATGATTTCATTGCCCACACCGTAGTCCGGTTCACACCCCTCCCGCAAGCACCGCAGGATTAAAGGGTTGAAGGGTTGAAGGGTTGAAGGGTTGAAGGGTTGAAGGGTTGAAGAGTT
>CAZCBE010000134.1:0-18903 GCA_964496695.1 uncultured Klebsiella sp. | reverse complement strand
TTCCGCCAAACTTCCACCCTCTCAAGAGGTTGCAGCTAATTTCCGAACACCCTCTTTCAGGGTCGCGCCAGCCAACCGCCCCCGTGGGTTTCACCCACGGCTATTCACCTTGAAACCCTCCGGGTTTCTCCTCTTGGCCGGAGACGCCAGGCAAGTAACTGATCCGCGCCCCGCACCACTGCCACACATTTTCCTTTCGTTCCGCCAGCGATCCACCAAAACTCCGCCCATGCCCAGCCTCCTTCAGCCACCGGGAGCACCGTGGACGTTCAACGCACTCCTCTTTCTCGCGGCCGGGGCCGCCTTGCTGATCTTGGCCGCCACCCAAGGCGGCACCCTGCCGTTGGTCAGCGGCCTCTGGTGCCTGCTGCTGGGCGTGGCACTGTGGAAACGCCTGCCGTGGACCCGGCTGGCGGCGGTCGTGTCCGGTCTGGCAGCCACGGGGGTGAGCATCTACCTGTGGGCCACGCTGGGCTTTACCTGGCCGCGCGCGTTGAGCGTGGTTTTTGGCCCGTGGATGGCGTGGAAGTTCTGGCGGACGCTCGCACCCGCCAACGGTTCGGACCGCCCAATGGTTTCCCTCGTCCTGCTCCTCAAGCAGCCGCGCTATCTGGAAGCCCCCGTGCTGGCCGAAATCCTCAAGAGCGCGTGGGGCCTGCCCTTCAAAGCTGCTGCGGTGAACGACTCTGGCAACGAGGACGACGCCCTGCCCTTCGTCGGGGGCAGTTCGCCCCTCTTCATGGTCGGGACCGCCGACGGCATGTTCATCATTCACAATCATGACCGGCCCTATTTCGACGATCAGGAGCAGCTCGTGGAGAAAGTCCCCGACCTGCGCCTGCGCAAGGTCATCACGGATCACACGGCCTGGCTCTCGGTGGACTACATGATCGGCGCCGAGCACGACTCCGGCCCCGCCCAGTATCCCCGCATCGCCAAGGCCATCGCCGAACTCGCGGACGACACCGTCGCGGGCCTGTTTCAGCCCGAGGACAGCCGGCTCATCCCCTGGGATGCGGACCTCGAATCCCGCCTGCGCAAGGGCGAGAACCTCGACGACCTCTTCTCTTCGCCCCATGTCCCCGTCGTGCGAATTTCCGAGGACGATCCGCGCATGAAGGCTGCCGTCGAGGAAGCCAAACGAAGGTGGCCGGAGTTCGTCGCCGCCTTCAAGGCCCGCCAATCCGGCGGCAACTACGCCGTCAAGGCCGCCATCACGCGGGGCGAGAACACCGAGTTCATCTGGCTCGAGGTGATCGGCCTCGAACCGGAACACATCCACGGCAAGCTGGCCAATGATCCCGTGGACCTCGGCGGGCTCAAGCTCGGCGACCAGGTGGAAGCCCCCTTGAGCGACCTCAATGACTGGGTTTACTCCCACAAAGAAGGCGAGGAGCCAATCGGCCTCTTCACCGTGAAGGTCGTGGCCGACGCCTGGAAACAGCAGACGGACGAGGCCAACAAAACAGAGTAAGCAGGCACCCCTCGCTGCGCTTCTCTGCGTCCTCCGCGTCTCCGCGTCAAAGTGGATCGCACCGGGTCGTCTCCCTACTTCTTCACCGCTCCGAACACCTGCTTCAGCAAATCAGTCGTGCGCGCCGCCGGGTTCTCCCGGATGCGTTTCTCCTCCTCCGCCACCATCTTGAACAACCCGTCCATCGCCTTGCCCGTCACATAGGCATCCACATCGAGCGTGGAGGCATCCAGGCCGAGGTTCTTGCCGAACGCGCCGCCGAAGCTCTGCGCCAGGCTCGCCGCCGGTCCCGCCTTCGCCAGCATCGCCTTGTAGGCGGCGGTCACGCCGGCGGCGTCCGTGGCTTGCTTCACGATCGGCAGGAACTGCGCCTGCAACGTGTTCGTGCTCGTGCGGCGGAAGTATTGCGTCGCCGCATCGTTCGTTCCCGTGAGAATCGCCTTCGCATCCGCCACCGTCATCAGGCGGATGCTGTCGGCAAAGACCGTGGCCGCCGCCGGCACCGCCTGCTCGGCCGCGCGGTTCATGGTGGTGACGAACTCATCCGCCAGCGCCTCCTGCTTCAACTTGCGCAGCGTCTGATCCACCTTCTGCAAACTCGCCGGCATGGGGATCTTCACGTTGAGGTTCGTGAGGAAACCGCCGTTCGTGCCGAGCCGTTTCACCGCGCTCTCCGCGCCCTTCGCCAGCGCTTCCTTCAAGGCTTTCGTCGTCTGATCCTCCGTCAGGCTGCTGAGCGACGGCACGGCATTGGTCACCGCCGTCTTCTTCTTCAACTCATCGAGCAGGTTGAACTGCGCCTGGGCAGATTGGTGTAACAGGGTGACGAGCAGGATTGTTAGCAGCGACTTCATGTGAGTTGTAATCTTGAACCGCCGTGGCGTTCGGGGCGACCCTACCCCCACCAACGCATGGCCGCAACCCAGTCCATCGTCATCGTCGGCGCGGGGGTCTTCGGCCTCACCGCCGCGCGCGAACTCCGCCGCCGCGGCTGGCACGTCACCGTCCTGGACCCCGGTCCCGTGCCCGCGCCCACCGCCGCCTCCACCGACATCAGCAAGGTCGTGCGCATGGACTACGGAGCCGATCCGCTGTGGACCGAGCTGGGCCGGGAATCCCTGCGCCGTTGGGCGGAGTGGAACCGCGCGTCCGGCCAAACGCTGTTTCATAACGATGGCTTCCTTGTCCTCTCCCGCGAAGCGATGCGCCCCGGCGGCTTCGAGTGCGAAAGCTTCCGCTACCTCACTTCTCTCGGCGAACCCTTGGAGCGCCTCGACTCCGCCGCCCTCGCCCGCCGTTTCCCCGCGTGGGCGGCCGATCAGTATCCCGACGGCTACCTCAACCCGCGCGGCGGCTGGGCCGAGAGCGGCAACGTCGTCGCCTGGCTCGCGCAACAAGCCCGGCGCGAAGGCGTGCAACTCATCGAGCACTGCGCCTTCGCCGGCCTGCTCGAAACCGGCTCGCGCATCGTCGGCGTCCGCGCGCCGGACGGCCGCGAGTTCCGCGCCGATCTCACGCTGCTCGCCACCGGCGCATGGACCCCGCTCCTGCTCCCCGAGTTGTCCGACGTCATGTGGGCCACCGGCCAGTCCGTGCTGCACTTCTGCGTCGCGCACTCCGCCGACTGGCAGGCCCCGCGCTTCCCCGTCTGGGCGGCGGACATCGGCCGCACCGGCTGGTATGGCTTCCCCGCCCTCGCCGACGGCACCCTCAAAGTCGCGAACCACGGACCCGGCCGCCGTATGCAGGCGGACGAACCACGCGTCGTCCTGCCCGACGAAGAGCCCCGCTTCCGCGCCTTCCTGCGCCACACCTTCCCCGCCCTCGCCGACGCCCCGCTCATCGGCACGCGCCTCTGCCTCTACTGCGACACCTTCGACGGCAACTTCTGGCTCGACCACCATCCCCAGCGCCCCGGCCTCTGCCTCGCCGCCGGCGACAGCGGCCACGCCTTCAAGTTCGCCCCCGTCCTCGGCGACCTCATCGCCAACGCCGTCGAACGCACCCCCGCGCCCACGCACGAACGCTTCTCCTGGCGCGAACGTAACACCACCAGCGGCGAAGGTGCCCGGGCGAGGTAGTGGTGCAGGCGTCTCGCCTGCATCTCCGGGCGTCTCGCCCGCGAACTTTCTGTCTTCCCCGCTTCCACTCTTCACCCCTTTCCCTCATTCGCATCTTTTCGCGTGTTTCGCGGGCAAATCTCTGTCCATTGAAGCCACCCCGAAGGCACCCGCTCGCGGTAGGGCGAGACTCCGTCGAGCCACCATCTCGAGCGAAGCGAGGCGAGCACCGCGAGCACCTCCGAACGCACCGACCAAGATGCTCGCTGCGCTCGCGCCTCCTGCGTCGCCAAGTGGGGTTCGACAGAGTCTCACCCTACCGAGCTGGCCGCCTTCGCTCGAAGCCTCCCTCTTCACCCTTCAACCCTTCATCCCTTTCCCCCCTTCGCGTCTTTTCGCGTGTTTCGCGGGCAAATCTCTTCCCATTGAAGCCGCCCCGCCCCCCCGCGTCCAAACCACCCAATGCACCCAGACCTCACCCGCCGCGACGCCCTCTCCGCCAGCGCCCTCGCCACCGCCGGCCTTGCCCTGCTCAACGACGCCGTCGGTGCGGACAACCCCGCCGCCAACGTCTCCGACCGCACCAGCACCATCAAGATCTCCGCCCTCAAACCCTTCCGCGTCGGCACCAAGGGCTACATCAAGGTCGAGACCAACCACGGCATCTTCGGCTGGGGCGAAGTCACCGGCCTCGACCCCAAGGTCGCCTCCGTCCTCGCGCATTCCATCTTCGAATTGCTCGACGGCGAGAACCCCACCCGCATCGAACACCTCTGGCAGAAAGTTTACCGCGCCCACCGCAACATCCGCGGCGGCTCCTTCCTCACCCACGTCCTCTCCGCCATTGACATGGCCCTGTGGGACATCACCGGCAAGCTCTGGGGCGTCCCCGTCTATCGCCTCCTCGGCGGCCCCGTGCGCGACTACGTCCGCCTCTACCCCACGCCCAAGGCCTTCAAGACCGGCACCGGCGGCCCGCACCCCTTCAGCGGCTCGCCCCAGGACGTCGAGAACCTCGTGCGCAGCATCCGCGACACCCGCAAGCGCGTCGGCCCGGACGGCGCGGTCATGTTCGACGCCCACTGCGCCGTGCCGCCGCCGATGCTCATCCAGCTCGCGAACTCGATCGAACCCTACGACGTCCTCTTCATCGAAGAGCCCGCCGTGCCCGGCAACATCGAAGTCTTCAAGCGCCTCAAGCAGGCCATCCGCGTCCCGCTCGCCACCGGCGAGCGTGACCGCACCATCTGGGGCATGCTCCCCTACTTGCAGGAGCGCTGCATTGACATCCTCCAGCCCGACTGCGCCCACACCGGCGGCATCTCGCAGATGCGGAAGATCGCCGCCCTCGCCGAGACCTACATGATTCCACTGGCCCCGCACTGCACCTGCTCGGAACTCGGCCTGAGCGCCAGCCTGCACGCCACCTTCGCCACCCCGCTCTTCCTCATCCACGAAGCCTACCTCGACGGCCACCTCATGCCCCCCGGCGTCACCCGCCCCTCCTTCGAGATCAACAAGGACGGCAACGCCCTCCCCCCGCAAGGCGTGGGCCTCGGCGTCGAAGTGGACGAAACCATGTTCGACAAAGTCAACGCCGACCCCAAGCGCCAGTTCAAATGGCCGCACCCGACGTATCAGGACGGGTCGGTCAGGGATTATTGAGGCAGCACATGCCTCCGCCGGACCGCGGCATTAATGCCGCTTCAACGCCCGGCCTGCCGTGGCGATCTCTCGTCGGCACCGCCCTCCGCCCACGTAGCGCCCGCGTCCCGCGGGCCGTGCCGCCGGCGTCCTCGCCGGCCCCGGTTGCGCGTGCCCTGTCCAGCCGCGCCCCGTTCGCATCTCATTCGTCCTATCACTCCCATCCTCTCCTATGATTCTGTGCCCCATGATTCTGTGAACCTCCCCCGCCTCGCCCATCCCTTCCCCATCTGTGGTCGTCTTGAATCTGCGGGAAATCCTCTGCCCCTTGTGACGCCCCGCCCAACTTGCTACCACTCTCCCATGCATCCGCGCCGGTTCCCATTCGCCGCCCCCGCTCTCGCCCTCCTCGCCCTGTCCCTCACCTGCTCCGCCCAGTCCTCCGCCCCCATCCACCGCGAAGTCATCATCTACGGCGGCACGCCCGCCGGTGTTACCGCTGCCGTCGCCGCCGCGCGACACGGCCACTCCGTCGCGCTCATTGACCTCAACGCCCACGTCGGCGGCATGATCAGCGGCGGGCTTGTGAACACCGACATCGGCGACCGCAAGACCGTCGGCGGCCTCGCTGAAGAATTCCTCAAGCGCGCCGTGCAGCACTACGCAGACAAGTATGGCGCGGCCTCGCCGCAGTTCGCGGCCTGCAAAAACTGGCGCAAGTTCGAACCCCACGTCGCAGAGCTAACGTTCGACAAGATGCTCGCGGAGCAGCCGCACATCACCGTCTGGAAACGCTGCCGCTATCGCGCCGCGACCCTTGACGCCGGGCGCATCACGACCCTGGTCGTGGACGATCTCGCCGCCCAGACCACGCGCACGTTCACCGGCGATGTGTTCATTGACGCGAGCTACGAAGGCGACCTGATGGCCGGCGCCCGCGTGCCCTATCGCGTCGGACGCGAGGCGCGCGCGGAATTCAACGAACCCCTCGCCGGCGTCAGCGTGGGCCCGGACCAAGGCAAGGCGGACAAGGGCGTGATGGCCTACAACTACCGCGTCTCCATCACCGGGGTTACAACGAACCGCGTGCTATTTCCGAAGCCCGCGCACTACGACCCCGAGCCGTGGCGCGCCCGCTATGGCCCGCGGATCACGAGCGGAAAGATCACCCGCTTCGGCGACCTCTTCATCAGCAAGCCGGGCGCGAACGGCAAGCACGACGCCAACTGGTGCGACCTCCTCGGCGGCAGCGCCGATTATCCTGAAGGCGACTGGGCCATGCGCGCACAGATCGAGGCGCGGCATCGCGACTACTTTCTCAGCCTGCTCTACTTTCTGCAGAACGACCCCGGGCTGCCCGCCGCCTTCCTCGCGGACGCCCAGCAGTGGGGCCTGCCCAAGGACGAATTCGCGGACAACAGTCATTTCCCCTTCCAGCTCTACGTCCGCGAAGCACGCCGGATGGTCGGCAGCTACGTGCTGCGCGAAAGCGACCTCACGCAAAACCGCCACAAGCCCGACGGCGTCTGCGCCGGCAGCTACGGCGTGGATTGCCACGTCGTGCAACGCCTGATGATCAACGGCAAGCTCGTCGCCGACCGCACCCCGCACATCTCTGTGGAGCCCTACGACATCCCCTACGCCTGCCTCACGCCGCGCGAGCCGGGCAACCTGCTCGTGCCCGTCTGCCTCTCCGCCACCCACGTCGCCTACTGCTCGCTGCGCATGGAGCCGACCTACATGATGCTCGGGCACGCCGCCGGCACGGCCGCGCACCTCGCCCTCGCGGGCAAGACCACCGTGCAGCAAGTGGACGTGCCGGCACTTCGCGCACTGCTCCGCAAAGAAGGGGCCGTGCTCGACTCCGCACTGCCGGCCACGCCCGCAACCCCGCCGAAAGTCGCGGCCGCACCCGCTCCGCGCGCCCCGCCTACCGCCGACCCGTTCGTCGCCGACGTGAAGAAACTTGTGGCCAAGAAAATCGTGGACGCGCCCGACTACTGGCTGGCTAACGCCGCCAAAGGTGGCCAATGCGACGGCGCGCAGGTCGCGGCGATGCTCCTCAGCATGGCCCGCCACTTCGAACCCGCAACCACCGCCGACCAGAGCCTCCAGGTGCTCATCGCGCGCAAGGTCTTCCGCTCCGCCACCTACTGGAAGGAGCGGGCGATCCCCGGCGGCAAATGCGGCGGCGACAACGTCCGCACCGTCATCCACAACTTCATCCAAGCCGCCCAATAGCCGCCCACGTAGCGCCCGTCCCCCGTAGCGCCCGCGTCCCGCGGGCCGTGCCGCCGGCGTCCTCGCCGGCCCCGTTGCGCGTGCCCCGTAAGACAATGCCCCTCGCATCTCAACCCAACTCCCAATGACATCGCTGGCATAGCTGACGAACCGCGACGCACGTCTGCTCCCTCTCCCTTCCTCGGAGGAGGGGAGAGGGTTGGGGTGAGGGGTGACGTCCGCCGGCGTTCGATCGACTTGCATGGAAAATTGGTATAGGCCGGAACCATGCATTTGAAATCGGACGGACCGCTTAAACGCAGAGACGCAGAGGACGCAAAGTTGCGCGGAGATTACGACCTGCAAAGGCCACCAAAAGGTGAACGCAAACGGATACATCCAGCTCTGCGTTCCTCCGCGTTCTCTGCGTCTCCGCGTTAGATGAATCGCCACTTTCAACTGCATCGTCCCGGATCAGCCCCATCCGTCCCCTTCCCCGCCCCTTGTGACACCCCGCCCAACTTGCTACCACTCTCCCATGCATCCGCGCCGGTTTCCACTCGCCACCCTCGCTCTCTCCCTCCTCGCCCTTTCCCTCACCTGCTCCGCCCAAGCCCCCGCCACCGCCCCCATCCACCGCGAAGTCATCATCTACGGCGGCACGCCCGCCGGGGTGATGGCCGCCATCGCCGCCGCCCGCCAGGGCCACACCGTCGCCCTTGTGGAACTCAACGCCCACGTCGGCGGCATGGTCAGCGGCGGTCTCGTCGCCACGGACATGGGCGACCGCAAGACCGTCGGCGGCCTGGCCGACGACTTCTTCACCCGCATCGTGAAGTATTACGCCACCAAATACGGCGCGGACTCCAAGGAACTCAAAGCCTGCCGCAACGGCAACACCTTCGAGCCCCACGTCGCCGAACTCATCTTCGAGCAGATGCTCCAGGAGCAGCCCAAGATCACCGTCTGGAAAAAACACCGCTACCGCTCCGTGCTGCCCGAGCCCGACCGCACCGCTTCGGGCAGCCGCCTCACCGGCCTCGTCGTGGACGACCTCGCCACCCAGACCACCCGCACCTTCACCGGCGACCTCTTCATTGACGCCAGCTACGAGGGCGATCTCATGGCCGGCGCCCGCGTGCCCTATCGCATCGGCCGCGAGGCCCGCGCGGAATACGGCGAGCAGCTCGCCGGCGTGAGCATGGGCGCGAAGGAACAGCGTGGCCTCGGCGACCACCGCACCCAGGCCTACAACTACCGCATCTCCATCACCTCGAACACCGTCAACCGCGTCCTCTTCCCCAAGCCCGCGCACTACGACCCCGCGCCCTTCGCCGCCACCGATGGCGAGCGTGTGAAGAAGGGCCTCGCCATCGGCTTCGGCAATTTCTTCACCACCACCGACAAGGCCCATCCCAACGGCAAATACGACGCCAACTGGGGCGATTTCCCCGGCAACAGCGAAGGCTACGCCGACGGCGACTGGGCCACGCGCGACCGTATCGCCACGCGCATCCGCGACAACGTCCAGAGCCGCCTCTACTACCTGCAAAACGATCCCGCGCTGCCCGAGGCCTTCCGCACCGAGGCGCGCACCTGGGGCCTGCCCAAGGACGAATTCACCGACAACGGCCATTGGCCCTTCCAACTCTACGTCCGCGAAGCGCGCCGCATGGTCGGCCGCTACGTCTTGCGCGAGCAGGACCTCACGCAGGACCGTTGGAAGCCCGACGGCATCGCCACCGGCGGCTACGGCATTGACTGCCATGTCGTGCAGCTCGTCCGCGAGGACGGTCGCATCATCCCCGAGCACACCCGGCACGTCGCCTGCAACAACTACGACATCCCCTACCGCAGCCTCACTCCGCCGGACGTGGAGAATCTCCTCGTCCCCGTCTGCATCTCCGCCACGCACGTCGCCTACTGCTCGCTGCGCATGGAGCCCGTTTACATGATGCTCGGCCACGCCGCCGGCAACGCCGCGCACCTCGCCCTCGCCGCCAAAACCTCCGTGCAAAAAGTGGACCCGCAAAAGCTCCGCGAACTCCTGCTCAAGGAAAACGCCGTCCTCGACGCCGGCTACCAGCCGCAGCTCAAGCTCACCTGGACGCCCACCAACCCGAAGCCCGGCGAGAAAGTCATCTTCAAGGCCGTCCCCAGCCCCTACAACAAGGAGCCGCTCAAGCAGCTCCTCTGGGACTTCACCGGCACCGGCAAAGTCGCCGCCGAAGGCGAACGCGTCGTGCATACCTTCGACCTCGACAAGGCCTACTCCGTCAGCCTCCTCGTCACCGACGCCTCCGGCCGCCGCCGCCTGCTCACCGCCGAAGTCCCCGTCGGCACCGCCGTCCTCCGCGACGTGACCATGGACGACTTCGACGGCGAACTCGCCGGCCGCTGGAACGGCACCTTCCCCGAATACATCGCCGGCCTCCCGCTCCGCTACTCCGACGTCTTCCTCGGCCCCGGCATCCACCGCGACCAGGTTGTGCGCGGCAAGGTCGCCCCCGCCCGCGCCCGCTTCGCGCCCGCCCTGCCCCGCGCCGGCCGCTACCTCGTCTGCCTCGGCTTCCGCCCTGCGAAAGTGCAGGCCACCAACACCCCCGTCACCATCAAGCACGCCAACGGCACTGCGAAGCTCACCGTGGACCAGCGCAAGGAAACCACCCCCTTCCACTTCGTCCCCCTCGGCGAGTTCAGCTTCAAAGCCGGCGACACCGGCTTCGTCGAAATCACCAACCGCGACACCGACGGCCGCGTGGCCATAGACGGCGTGCGCTGGATCTGGCTCGGCGAGTAGCGCGTCGCCAGAGCGCCGGTCTCCGACCCGGCGTGATGATGCCGTCCACCAGCCCCCGCCCCGTCCCACGTAGCGCCCGCGTCCCGCGGGCCGTATCGCCGGCGTCCTCGCCGGCCCCGTTGCGCGTGCCCCGTCCGAGAGCGCCGCTTTTGCACTCCCCCCCAGCCATTCGCCCCTCAAGCCAATCCTCATCTTTGTCTTCCCCGAATCTTTGGGTTCCACCTCTCGTTTATCCCCATCTGTGGTCGCCTTGAATCTGCGGGAAACCCTCTCCACAAGCTCCTCCTCAATCCCAATCTTTGTCTTTCCCAAATCTTTGGGTCCCGTCCCCGGCTCATCCAGCGGCACCGCTTCCGCTTGCCACCCGCCCACCCAAGGAGTATCAGCATAACCACCCTCCGCCACCATCATGCTCCGCCTCCGCACCCACCTTCGCGACGGCCGCCACCCTCGCCACCGGCTCGCGTGGCAATCCCTCGCCGCGCTCCTCGCGCTGATGCTGGTGCCCATTTGCGCAGCGAACCAATCGCCTGACGATGCCCCTGCCCAACTCGTAGCGAACAAAACCCCGTCTCCCGTAGGAGACGACGTGAGGAGTCTCACTTCTCCCCAGACCCCGCCCGCCAGTCAGGTCTTCGTCACCGTGACTGGCAGCGTCCGCCAGCCCGGCCCGATGTCGCTGGTCCCGGACTCCCGGCTCACTGCCTGCGCCGCCATAGTTCGCGCTGGCGGCTTTGCGCCGGGAGCGAGCCTGACCAATTGCCATGTCTTTCGCATTACGAGCGACGGCAAAGAAGAGCGGCTCACCTTCAATATCATGGAGGTTTCCAAACAGCCTGCGCTGGACGTGACCTTGCAGGCCGGTGACACCGTCGTGGTGCCCGCACGGGACACGAGTAAGCGAGATGCGCTTCAGGCTCACCTCAACAGCCTTGCCAAGGCGCTCGCGGAGCGAGTTTCGCCCGGGCCGCTGAACGCCCCTCTGCTTCACCCCATGTATCCGCTCAAGCCCCCGGTGCCCGGCCTCCCCACGAACAGCTTCACGCTCCTCCACCCGACGCTGCCGCCGAAGCCCGTCCAGCTTGCCGCCGCCGCGCCCGTCCCGGTAGCAGCCGACGTCAGGAGGCTCACTTCTCCCCATTCACCAGACCCTAAACCCGAGGCCCCTAATCAGAGCCTCCTCACGTCGGCTGCTACCAGCGGAGACGCACCGGCAGAAGCCCTGCGCCAGCAAGAGCAGAAGCTCGTCCTGTCCAAGCTGCTCTCCAAACTCCTCGGTGAAGCCGACCAGTTCCGCAAGATCAAGTCCTGGACCAGCGCGGTGGTGCGCTACGAGGAGGCCGTCGGCTTGGCGCGCGAACTTTCATTAGCACCCGGCTTCAGCCGGGTGGAGCCCCGACTACCAGACGCAAAGCCGCTTCAGCGGCTTGCCTCGGACGGCCCGGCATCCACTAACGAGGTCGCCGTCGCACTGGCGGGGCTCACCCACTGCCGTGTTCAATTGGCCGTCGAACTACAGGAGAAACACGATTTCAAGGCCGCTGCCGACGAGGTGGACAAGATCCTGCCGTTCGATCCGAAAAGCACGGCGGCTGAACAGTTCAAGCAGCTAAACAAGCGTGTGGAAACCGCGCACAAGGACCGGCTGGCTGGTCCGCAGATGACAGAACGCTCGAAGGTCATGACCCTGGTCCGTGACGGCAAGCTTTACTACGAAGTGGGCGAATATGGGGAATCACGCAAGCGACTGGAAGAGGCCATCACCTTGGACCCCGCCAACGATATGGCCTATTACTACCTGCGGCTGGTCCTGGCGTCGCAGTTCGAGTCCGACCGCAGACCGCACCCTCGCGGCCGCATCATTGGAAGTAACGATCGATGGAACGCGCCCCAAAAGCCAACCAGCCTCCCCATCCCCAACCCCTACTTCCGCACCAACTCCGAAGCCCCCTTCCTCACCCACTCCAGCAAGGGCGCGCAGCGCCTCAACCGCAAGCTGGAGGAGATCATCCTCCCGGAAGTCCACTTCGACGGCATCCCCCTCGCGGAAGTCGTGAAGCGCCTCTCTGAGGACGCGCAAAAGTTCGACCCCGAGGCGGACCCGAAGAAGAAGGGCCTGAACTTCCTCATCAACGATGCCGTCCGCCCCGCCCCGCTCCTCGACGCCAGCGGCAATCCCGTTCCCGTCGCGCAGCCCGTGGCCTTGAGCGAGGGCCTCATCCGGGTCAGCACGCCGCTCAAGAACCTCACCCTCCGCCACGCGCTCGACGTCATCTGCAAGAACGCCGAGCAGCCCACGACGTTCAGCGTGGAGGAATACGCCATCGCGTTCATCCCGCGCGGCGACGCCACCTTCTTCTCCCGCATGTTCCGCGTCAGCCCGGACGCCTTCATCCAGGGCCTGCAAGGCGTGGTGGCCAACCCTGTCCTGGGAGTAAACAACACCGGCAATGCCCAAGGCGGTCAAACCCAAGGCCAGCCCGCCGCCGGCGCCACCACCGGCCCCGTGCGCGCCACCGTCCCCGCCACCGCCACCGCCACGAGTTCCTCGATGGACATCAACGCCCGCGTCCGCCAGTTCTTCCAAAGCGCCGGCGTCACCAGCCTCAACGCCACGAACCCCGGCACCCAGGTGCAGTTCAACCCCCAGACCGGCCTTATTCGTGTGCGAGGCACGACGAATGACCTGCGAATCTTCGAGCAAAGCCTTCGGATACTGGCTCCCCTGACCAACCCCGCTCCGACCAACTCGGCAAATCCGGATTCCCGCACCAACTCCACCAATTCCATCGTCACCCCGCCCAACCCTCGGACGCAGCGGATCAACCGCAAGCTGGATGAAATCATTCTGCCCGAGATCAGTTTCGACGATCTGTTCCTGCCCGACGCCATTAAGAAGCTGAACGCTGCCGCTCAAAAATTCGACCCGGAGAAGAAGGGCTTGGAATTTGTAATCAACGACCGGCTGCCCGGTGCGCCCACCCGGAGAAAGAACCTCGACACAACGATAGTCAGATTGCCCGAAGTAATCAAAAACCTCACCATACGCCAGGCCTTGGACGCGGTCTGCAAAGGAACCGAAGTAGCGCTGATCAACGGACGGAGCACGGGTTTACAATTTATGGTCTCAGAGTCTGGCATTGTGCTCTCACCGACTTTGCCGGGAGATCAGAAGCTGGTGTCACGAGCCTTCAAGCTGGACCCGGATGTCTTCATTGAGAAACTTCAGTTCTACCTAAACACAATCCCGGCAGTTTACTCGGCTGGTGACCCAACGGAGCAATTCAAGCGACTCAGCCCCGTTGATCGCAGTGTGGTGCTGAACCGGCAGGTGCAGGAATTTTTCGGGGCCTACAGCCTGGTCGTGGACTGCGGCAGCACCAATGACCCGGCCGCGCCTCAATCGTTCTTCAATGACCAGACCGGCCTCCTGCTCATCCGCGGCACGGTGCAAGAACTGAATATGATGCAGCAGGCCATTGAACTCCTGGCCACGCCTTTGCCGCCGGGTTTCGTGAAGCCCCAGGCGACGATCAAGCAAGCCACCAGTGTCGCCCAGGCTGGCCCGACGAAAAACGAACCCCTCACAGCAGCCGCCAGTCCGAACACGTTTAATCGCACCAACACGGTCACTCCGCCATTCCCGCATTCCAGCCAAGGCGCGCAAAGCATCAACGCCAAGCTGGACGAAATCATTCTACCGGAAGTCCGCTTCGACAGCATGCTGTTGCCCAAGGTCGTGAGTTGGCTGGAAGCAACGGCAAAACAATTCGACCCGGAGAAACAGGGGATCGAATTCCGCTTAAGCGACATAGAGTTGACCAACTTCTCTCTCCAACCGGGCGTGCCCGCCGCACCACTGCTAGACCCGAACGGGAATCCCATTGCTGCAGCCATCCCTCCAGATTTCGGCCTTCCTCGGGTGCCGGTCAGGCTGGCAGTGCCCCTTTCCAATCTCACCTTGCGTCAGACCTTGGAAGTGATCTGCAAAACAGCGGACGTGTGGTTGCCCGATAGTAGAATCAGAGCCGGGCTCAAATTCTCGATCGAGAAAGACGCCGTCATCATTTCGCCCGTATCACCGCAGAGTCCTTTGCTTCTCCCGAGAATCTTCAAGGTGAACTCGGAGCAGTTTAACCTCGGCTTGCAGGCCGTGATGGGGCCGATTCGAACGCCGTTTGACGAGGATCCAGACGAAGTGGTCTCCACCCGCAAACCGGGGCAAGGAGGACTGCGAGGGGGATCTTGGAACCAGATAGGCCATGTGAACCAACAGCTACGCGATTATTTTCAAGCCACCGGTGTCTCCTTGTTAAGGAACACCAATGGTCCAGACTCGACACAAGTATTTTACAACGACCGCAGTGGCTGGCTGATGACCCGAGCCACGCCGACTGATCTCGACCTCATCGAGACGGCGACCACCGTTTTGAACGGCACTGCGCCCCAGCTGGTTTCAGTTGAAAAGTATCCAACCGGACTTGCCCCAAAAAACTCCACGACTTCAACTCCCACGACCCCAAAAGCCAATCCGAGCAAGCTCGTGCAACGCATCGCTCACAAGCTAGAAGAGATCACTTTTCCTCTCGTGGGGCCGTTCGACAACGTGCCGCTGCCACAGGTCCTGCACTGGCTGGATGCGAACGCGAAACGGATGGACCCGGAGCAGATGGGACTAAACTTCTTGCTCAGCAACGTGGCCGACGAGCCAACCCCGGCAAACGAGTCAAAACCGCCGTTGTTTGATTATGACGGACAGCTCGTCATGGCCAGGCAACCAGCCGCCCCGGACCTCCTCAACGCACAGGTCAAACTGCCGGTTCCCCTAAGAAAACTGACGCTCCGTCAATCGCTCGATCTTATCTGCAAAACCGCTAAGACCCAACTGGACAACGGGCAAACGGTCCCGCTGAAGTGGACCATTGAAGAATACGGCATCGTTCTCGCGCCAAGGCTTCCCGAGCAGCAGCCACGCTTGTCCCCCGTCCTGTTTAAGGTGGACCCGGAGCAGTTTCGCCTCCAGCTTCTCAGTGTGACGCCCGAGGAGACGCTCGCGCCGCTTCGGAAAGACCTCCGTTTGGCCCAACTGTTCTCGCCTTCCGGAACCGGCTATTTAACGCTCACCAACAAATCTTGGATCGGGGTTGGCGTGGTTGATTACAAACCGGTCGCGGCCCTGCACCAGCTCATCCGCAGCCACTTGATCACGGCCGGTGTAACCAATCTGTCGCTCACCAACAACCCCCAGGCAACTCGGGTCTTTTACAATGACCACCAAGGCTTGCTTCTGGCTGTCACCACCAATGCGAATCATTTGGACCTAATCCGGCGGTCCCTAGCATCGCTCACCAACCGCCCTCCGCCCCAACCTGCCCCAAAGTAGGCTACTTCATCTCCCGCCCATACCGCTCCCACTTCCCGCGCAGCTCGGCGAGCATCGCCGCGTGCTTCGCATCGGTGAGCAGGTTGCGCTCTTCCAGCGGGTCGGCCTGCAGGTCGTAGAGTTCCTCCTTCACCGGCGTCTCGGCGATCCAGCGCAGATACTTCCAGCGCTCGGTGCGCACGCCCTCGCTCTTCGGGATGCGCGCGGCCACGGAGTGATGCTCGTAGAAGAACTCCGTGCGCCAGTCCTTCGGTGCCGAGCCGTTCAGCAGCGGCACCAGGCTGCGGCCCTGCATCACGGCGGGCACCGGCACGCCGGCCAGCTCCAGCATCGTCGGCGCGAAGTCCACGTTCAGGATCATCGCACTGGAGCGACGGCCCTGGGCGGACTTCGGCAGGCGGGGATCGAAGATGAAGCACGCGACCCGGATGTCCTCCTCATACATGAACCACTTGTCCGCCATGCCGCGGTCGCCCAGCGCGAAGCCGTTGTCCGCAGTGAAAATGATGACCGTGTTGTCCGCCAGCCCGCGCTTCTCCAACTCGGTCACGATGCGCCCGACCTCGCGGTCCACGCCCGTGATCAGCCGGTAGTAATCGCGCAGGATGCTCTGCGTCTTCTCCGGTGAGTCAAAGCGCCAGCCCCAGCGCTTGCGCCCCTCGGACTTCTGCACGGCCTCGGGCAGCCGCAGGAACGCCGCCTCCGTCGCCAGCTTCGGCACCGGGATGGTCACGTCTTTGTAAAGCTCCTCGTCGCGCGGGTCCGGCTCAAACTCGCGTGGCTTGCCGTCGCGCGCATGAACCGCGTTGAAGCTGAGCGACAGGCAGAACGGCTTCTCCTTCGTGCATCCGCCGAGGAACTCCAGCGCCTCGTTGCCGAACCTCGCCGTCTTGTGCGTGCGCGTCGGGTCGTTTTTCTCGATGAACTCGCCAGCCTGGCCGGGCAGCCCCTTCCAGTAGTCAAACGCCGCCGCCTTCGCGTCCGTCTCCTTCACCGAGCCCACCCCATACTTGCCGATGAACCCGGTGCGAAAACCCGCCTTCCGCAACTGTGCCGGATACGTGTTGTCCCAGGCCGCTCCGTTCAGGCCGGTGGCAAAATCCTCGATCCCATGCCGCCGCATCCACTGCCCCGTGAGGATGCTCGCCCGGCTCACCGAGCAGATGGACGTGGTGACGAAGCAGTTGTCGAACACCACGCTGCGCGCCGCCAGCCGGTCAAGGTTCGGCGTCTGCACAATCTTGTCTCCCATGAACCCCAGCGCATTCCACCGCAGGTCGTCCACCAGCAGGAAAACGAAGTTGGGCGGAGCCGCCTTGGGCGCAGCCCAGAGCGACGTAACCAGGCAGCCGAGCAGGAGGAGCAGTAACCGGAGCTTCATGATTGGGAAACAGCCGCGACGCACTCTGGCTCCCTCTCCCTTCCTCGGAGGAGGGGAGAGGGTTGGGGTGAGGGGTGACGTCCGAGCCGTTGGCAAGCCACCGACTGGCATTGAGAATTGAGGTGCAACCGCCAATCCCGTTGCGGCGCTGACCGCAGACGGAGCGCGGCGTTCACGCCGCAGAAAGCCACGCGTGGAAACGTGCGCTCGAACCACCACTGCCTCACGCACGCTTCTGCGGCCTGAAGGCCGCGCTCCACGCCGCAGGTGGCCGTCCGCCTCAGAGTTCGGAGCAAGCTGTTCTTCATTCGCGCTCATTCGCATGGTTCGCGGGCAACCCTCCCCCATCATGCCAGCAGCCCCTTCACCACGTCCCCATGAATGTCCGTGAGCCGGAAGTCCCGCCCTTGGAACCGGTAAGTCAGCCGCGTGTGCTCGATGCCCAGCAGGTGCATCATCGTCGCATGCAGGTCATAGATGCTCACGGGATCGCGCACGATGTTGTAGCAGTAGTCATCCGTCTCGCCGAAGGTGGTGCCCGGTTTCACGCCCGCCCCCGCCAGCCACATCGTGAAGCAGCGCGGGTGATGATCGCGCCCGTAGTTGTCCGCGCTCAGCCCGCCCTGCGAGTAAATCGTCCGCCCAAACTCCCCGCCCCAGACGATCAGCGTGTCATCCAGCAGCCCGCGCTGCTTCAGGTCGAGCAGCAGCGCCGCCGTCGCCTGGTCGGTATCCTTGCACTGGCCGCGAATCGCCTTGGGCAGGCCGCCGTGATGATCCCAGCCCATGTGGAAGAGCTGGATGAACCGCACGTTGCGCTCGGCCAGCCGGCGCGCGAGCAGGCAGTTCGCCGCGTAGCTGCCCGGGCGCTTCACGTCCGGGCCGTAATTGTCGAGAATGGCCTGCGGCTCCTTCGAGAAATCCGTCAGCTCCGGCACGCTGGCCTGCATGCGGAAGGCCAGCTCGTATTGCGAGATGCGCGTCTGAATCTCGGGATCACCCAGCGCCTTGAAGCGACGGTTGTTGAGCGCACCGAGTTCATCGAGTGTCTCGCGCCGCGTCTCCCGGTCCATGCCCGGCGGGTTGGAGAGATAGAGCACCGGATCGCCCTTGTTGCGGAACTTCACGCCCTGATGCTGCGTCGGCAGGAAGCCGCTGCTCCAGAGGCGGTCGTAAAGCGGCTGGTCATCCGGTCGGCCCGAACCAAACGAAGTCAGCACCACATAGGCCGGCAAATCGCGGTTCTCACTGCCCAGGCCATAGCTCAGCCACGACCCCATGCTGGGCCGGCCGGGGAGCTGATGCCCCGTCTGGAAGAACGTGATCGCCGGGTCATGGTTGATCGCGTCCGTGTTCAGCGTGCGAATGATGCAGAGGTCATCCACGATGCGCGCAGTGTGCGGAAGCAGTTCGCTGAGCCACGCACCGCTCTGCCCATGCTGGTCAAATTTGAAGAGACTCGGTGCGACGGGAAACTTCGCCTGCCCGCTCGTCATCGTCGTGAGCCGCTGGCCCTTGCGGATGGACTCAGGCAAATCCTCGCCCCGGTGCTTCTCCATCTCCGGCTTGGGATCGAACAAGTCCATCTGCGACGGTGCGCCGGACTGGAACAGATAAATCACGCGCTTCGCCTTGGGTGCAAAGTTCGGAAACACCGCGCCGGCAGCCGCGACGGGCGCCGCCTCCGCACGATTCCCCATGAGCGACCCCAGCGCCGCCATGCCCATGCCGGCGGCGGAGTTGGCGAGAAAAGTCCGCCGCGTCACGGCCAGCCGCGCCGCCGGATCAAGCCCGCGAAATTGATGGTCGTTGCAGTTCATAAGTCAGCTTTTTAACAGACGGCAGCCGGCAACCTCCACACTGAATCGCACGGCATCGGCGCGCTCCGGCTCCCTCTCCCTTCCTCGGAGGAGGGGAGAGGGTTGGGGTGAGGGGTGACGT
>CAZCBE010000133.1:0-18985 GCA_964496695.1 uncultured Klebsiella sp. | reverse complement strand
TCCATGCCTGCCGACTCAGAATCCTTCGGCGTCTTTTTTCCATGAGGCAACGGGGGGGTTCGAAGCACGAGGCTTTCGTTCCGGGAATTCTCACCCCGGCCCTCTCCCCGCTCGTGCCTCGCGGGGCGAGGGAGACAGAGGTGCGTCGTGCTTTGGTCAGCGGTCGCGAACTCGATGGGTCTTCGACCTCGCTGCCGGCCACCGGTGCCGGCACGAAGGGGAGGTTCAAGGGCTGAAATCGCGGCCGTTGGCGGGCCGTTGGCTCTCTCCCGCTGGGAGAGGGAGCCACGCAGCTCGGTGCGGTTGGCAAGGGGGACGCCATCGGCCATTTCGCTATCCGTGTGCATCCGTGTGCATCGGGGGTTCAACTTCGGGCTTCGGATTCAACGGCGAGCCGGAGGACGCCGGGGCTTGTCCGGAAACTGGACTGGTTTCACCCGCACTTGAATCAGCCCGTCATCCAGGTCGCCGAGCCGGGCAAACGCCGCCTGGCTCAGGTCAATGATGCGGCCTTCACGCACGAGGCGTTCCGCCGGGCCGCGGTCCGTGATCTTCACGGTGACGCTGCGCCTGCCATGGCTCACTTGCACGCGCGTGCCCATCGGGTAAAACCAGCTTGCGGCCGTCAGCTTGTCCGGATTGAAGGGTTCGCCGTTGGCCATGGGCAGATTGCGATGGGACTCGCCATACCAACTGGCCACCCCTTGGTCAATTTTGCGGCCCCAAGCCGGCGAACCGCAGCCCAGGCTGAACCACACTACTCCGACACCCACCCACACCCCCATGCGCTTGAGGAACGAACGGTGCATGGCCCGCCGCTTGGTGCGGCATTCCCAAAGCTAAGCCCGTTTCGGGCAGGCGGCAAATGGGCCGGCTGCGCAACCCGAGTTTGACCACAGAGACACGATGAACACAGAGAGGGCATGGAAAGAGAATTCCTGGGCTCGTCTTGTCACCGTGGTCAACTATCGGTTGGGAAACTCATTCATGGGGCGCTGGCCGGGAAATTGGCTGGGCAAGCCGCGCCGTTTTTCCCATCGTGACCACATGTTCGCCCGGTTGACTGTGTTGCGACCGTTTGTCCTCGCTTGGCTCATGCTTGAAGTCCCTTGCCCCTCCGCTCCCGCCGCCGAACCTCGCGACGGAGCCCTCTGGCAGCGCGCGCTCGCGCTGCATCGCTCCGCCATCGTCGTGGACGGCCACAACGACATCACCGGCGCGATGACGGACGACGGCTACGACCTCGCCCAGCCGTCCCAGCACCACACTGATCTCCCGCGCCTGCGCGAGGGCGGGGTGAGCGCGCTGTTCTTCGCCATCTACGTGGACCACAAGTTCGTGACGAACAACGCCGCCACGCGTCGCGCGCTCGCGGTGATTGATGCGACGCATCGTGAGATTGAGCGGCATCCTAACGAACTCGTGCTCTGCACCACGACGGCGGAGATCCGCGCCGCCAAGCAATCCGGGCGCATCGCCGCGCTGCTGGGCGCGGAGAACGGCGCGGCCATCGAGGACTCGCTGGCGACCTTGCGCGCGTTCCACCGGCTCGGCGTGCGCTACCTCACGCTCACGCACATGCAGGCAACGACCTGGGCCGATGCCTCCACCGCACCGCCGCAGCACAATGGCCTCACGGATTTCGGCAAGTCCGTCGTCCGCGAGATGAACCGGCTGGGGATGATGGTGGATGTCTCGCATGTGGCGGACAAAACCATGAGCGATGTGCTGGACGTCTCCGCCGCACCCATCATCGCCTCGCATTCGTCGGCCCGTGCGCTCTCGCCGCACCCGCGCAACATCCCCGATGATTTGCTGAAGCGCATCGCCACCAACGGCGGCGTGGTGATGGTGAACTTCTACCCGGCCTATGTGGACCCGCGCATCAGCATCCTGCTGGAACAGTTGCAGCCCGAGCTGGACGCCCTCCGCGCGAAGTGGCGCGATGACCCTGCCCGCTCCCGTGCGGAGCGTTGCAAGCTGATGGAGGACAAGCTGCCGGTCACGCCGTTGTCGGTCGTGATTGATCACCTCGAGCACATCATCAAGGTCGCGGGCATTGACCATGTGGGCCTCGGCTCGGATTTCGACGGCATCTCGATTGTGCCCGCCGACCTGCGGGACGTTTCGATGTTTCCCAACGTCACCTACGAACTGCTCAAACGCGGCCATGCCGAGGCCGACGTGAGGAAGGTGCTGGGCGAGAACTTCCTGCGCGTCTTCGCCGAGGTGGAACGCCGTGCCACGGGGAAACCGGGCCAGGTCAGCGGGGGCGCTCCCTGAGGACGGCGAGGACAGCGGGAGAGGAGTTGGTGGAGTGGTGGAGTGATGGGACAAACGCAGGACGCCCCCGCACTCCATTGTTCCAGCACTCCAATACTCCCTCCTTCCTTCCCGTCCGTTCGCTGGGAATCTCACATTCCGCACGCCACAAGGCTTGATTCACTCGAATGGAACCCTACACTCCGGTCGTCCCAAGCAGGCCGCAGGTGGATTGGCCGGCGGCGGAAACAACACATTATGGACGAGCAGCCGAAAATTCCGACGCCGTCGCCCGTGCTTCTGCGCGAGCTGAACTACTCCTTCACGCCGGCCATCGCGTTCGTCATCGTCGCGATCATCGCGCTGGTGCTGTGGAACAAGCGCCTCGGCCCTACGACCGTGCTGGCGGAGGCGGAGACGATTGACGCCATTGTGTCCAGCGCGCAGCCCGGCGTGCTCGCCGAGGCGAGCAAGGACATCCGCATCTTCTCGAAGGTCGCCAGCGGCCAGATCGTCATGCGCCTCGTCGGCGCGGACCCGAAGAATCCCGTGCCGCTCACCGCCCCCATCGAAGGCACGATTACGAGAATCCATCGTTTCCCCGGTGACACCAACGCGGTCGTGGCCGCCGGCGAACCGATCCTGACGATCACCGCGCCCCGCCCGGACCGGCTCATCGCCTTCCTGCGGCAGCCGATGACGTTTGACCCGACGCCCGGCATGAAGGTGCTCATCCGCCCGCGCGCGCGCAGCCGGAAGACCTTCGAGGCGACGATTGACAAGGTGAGCCCGCAGCTCGCGCCGATCCGCGGGGCGCTGCTGCCGCCCGGCCAGAGCCGGGTGGAACTCGGGCTGCCGATCATCATCGAGAAGCTCCCCGCCGACCTGCATCTCTACGCCGGTGAAATCGTGGACCTGACGATCTATCCCGGTGAAGTGACGGCGGCGAAGTAGGCGCCGCCGACTTCGCGCCGAGGCCGCGCGACTCAGTCCCGCGTTCGGTTGGCCATGTAATACAGCACCGGCACGGCCATGCGGCTGATGAGCAGCGAGGCGATTTCCCCGGCCATCAGCGAGATGGCCAGGCCCTGAAAGATCGGGTCGGCCAGGATCACGGCCGCACCCACCACCACGGCCATGGCCGTGAGCAGCATCGGGCGGAACCGCACCGCGCCCGCGTCCACGACAGCTTCGGCCAGGGGCATTCCTTCCCGCAGGCGCTGCTCGATGAAGTCCACGAGGATAATGGAGTTGCGCACCACGATGCCCGCGCCCGCCATGAAGCCGATCATCGAGGTCGCGGTGAAGAACGCGCCCAGCCCGCCGTGCGCCGGCAGGATGCCCACGAGCGAGAAGGGAATCGCCGCCATCACAATCAGCGGCGTGAGAAACGAGCGGAACCAGCCGACCATCAGCACGTAGATCAGGATGCAGACCGCGCCAAACGCGAGGCCCAGGTCGCGGAAGACTTCGAGGGTGATATGCCACTCGCCATCCCACTTCATCGCGGGCCGGGCATCGGAGAAGGGCATGGTGGCGTTGTGGATCTCGAGCGGCGCTCCGAGTTTCGCCAGCTTCTTGTTCATCTCGAAGATCGCATACACCGGACTCTCGACCACGCCTGCCACGTCGCCGATCACGTAAGTCACGGGCAGCAGGTTCTTATGGTAGATGCTCTTGTCCTCGAGGGTGTGCTCCACTTTCACCAGCTCACGCAGCGGCACCAGCGGGGCTGCGCCGCCCGTGCCCGGCTCGGGCAGCGCGTTCGCATCGCCGGAGCGCACGCGCAACGCGAGCAGTTCCTCGGGCGAAGTCCGGGCGGAGCGTGGCAATTGCAGCACGAGGTTCACGTCCTCCTTCTCGCGGGGCAGGTGCATCAGATCCACGGACTCGCCGCCGACCGCGATGCGCAACGTCTGCGAGATCGTCTCCGCACTGATGCCGTGGAGCGCGGCCTTCTCCTTGTCGATCACGAAGCGCGCCTTCGGCTGATCGGCTTCCAGATACCAGTCCACGTCCACGACGCCGGGCGTGCTCGTGAAGACCTCGCGCACCTGGCGGGCGGTCGCGTGACGGGTCGCTTCATCCGGGCCGTAGATCTCGGCGACGAGCGTCTGGAGCACCGGCGGGCCGGGCGGCACCTCGGCCACGGCCACGCGCGCGCCGAACTTCGCCGCAATGGCCGCGACCTGCGGCCGGACCCGCTTGGCGATGTCGTGGCTCTGCGCCTTGCGCGCGTGCTTCCCGACGAGGTTGACCTGGATGTCCGCGACGTTCGCGCCGCGCCGCAGGAAGTAGTGCCGCACGAGGCCGTTGAAGTTGAACGGTGCCGCCGTGCCCACGTAAATCTGGTAGTCTGTCACCTCGGGTTCCACCCGCACAGCGGCGGCGATTTCACGCGCGGCCTGGGCGGTGCGTTCCAGGGCGCTGCCCTCGGGCATGTTGAGGATGATCTGGAACTCCGATTTATTGTCGAACGGCAGCATCTTCACCTTCACCCAGCCCAAGCCGACCGCCGCCATGGCCGCGAACAGCAGGCCCGAGATGACTGCGAGGAAGGCCCAACGCCACGCACGGTGCGCAAGCAGCGGCCCCATGATGCGGCGGTAGAGGCGGGTGAAGGCATCGTCCTCGTGCGCGAAGTGACTGGGCGGAGTTGAAGCGGCGTCCGCACGCGAGTCCCCTTCAACGCTTGAACCCTTCAACTCTTCAACCTTCCCGCTCGCTTCAACCCCGCCTCCATGCGCCGCCAGACGACGCTCCCCTCCCCGCCACCGCAGCAACCGCACCGCCGCCCACGGCGTCACAATGAACGCAATCGCCAGCGACCACCCCATCGCCGCGCTCGCGCCAATCGGTATCGGCCGCATGTAAGGCCCCATCAGCCCGCCGACGAACGCCATCGGCAGCACCGCGCCGATGACGGCAAAGGTCGCCAGGATGGTCGGGTTGCCCACTTCGCTGACGGCCTCGACCGCGATATCGCTCCAGTTGCGGCCTTGGTTCTGCGGCAGGTGGAAATGGCGGACGATGTTCTCGACCACGACGATGGCATCGTCCACCAGGATGCCGATGCTGAAGATGAGCGCGAAGAGCGTGATGCGGTTCAGCGTGAACCCGTAGAGGTAGAAGACCAGCAGCGTGAGCGCGAGCGTCGCCGGAATGGCCACGGCCACAATGCCGGACTCGCGCCAGCCCAGCGTCAGCCAGATGAGCACGGCCACTCCGGCCACCGCGATGAACATGTGCAGCAGCAGTTCGTTGGACTTCTCGGCGGCCGTCTGGCCGTAGTGGCGGGTGATGGACACTTCCACGTCGCGCGGAATGACGGTGCCCTTGAGCAGCTCGACCTTGCGCAGCACGTCCTCGGCGACGGAGATGGCGTTCGCCCCGGGACGCTTGGCGATGGCCAGCGTGACGGCCGGTTGTTCCGTAGCCGCCGACGTAAGGAGGCGGACCTCAGCGGCCTTCGCCGAATCCGCCTCCTCACCTCGGCGGCTACCGTGACCGAAGAACACATAGTTCGCCGGCTCCTCCGCGCCGTCCACCACGTCGGCGACTTCACGGAGATAAACGGGCCGGCCGCTGAACACGCCCACCACCACGTTGCCGACGTCGTCCGCGCTTTTCAGGAAGGCACCGGTTTCGATCACCACGGCCTGGTTGCCCGCGGTGAGTTCGCCGGAGCGATACTGGCGGTTCGCCTGCCGCAGCATCGGCACGAGGCCGGCGGGGCTGAGGTTGCGCGCGGCGAGCTTTGCGGGATCGAGCAGCACGCGGACCTCGCGGCGTGCGCCGCCGATGAGCGTGGTTTCCGCCACGAACGGCACCTGCTTCACCGCGTCGTCCACCTGCGACACCAGCCGGCGCAAGGTCAGGTGGTCGTAGCGGGCGCTGTGCAACGTCAGCGCGAGGATGGGCACGTCGTCAATGGACTTGGGCTTGATGAGTGGCCAGGTGACGCCGTGCGGGATGCGGTCGAAGTTCGCACGCAGCTTCTCGGTGAGCCGCGTGAGCGCGGTGTCCGGGTCCGAGCCGACCTTGAAGCGCACGATGACGAGCGACTCGCCGGGGCGCGAGGTCGAGTAGAGGTATTCCACGCCGGAGATTTCCCAGAGCAGCTTCTCCATCGGCCGGGTGGCGCGCTCCTCGACCTCCTTCGCCGTGAAGCCAGGCATCGCCACCAGCACGTCAATCATCGGCACCTTGATCTGCGGCTCCTCCTCGCGCGGCAGCAGCACAATGGCCGCGAGGCCCAGCAGCACCGAGGTGACGATGATCAGCGGCGTCAGCTTGGAATCAATGAACGTCCGTGCGATGCGGCCGGCGAGACCGAGGGACGGCGGTGAAGTTGGAGCCGGAGAAGTCATGGGGTGTAGGGCGCCCGGCGCGTCTTCTCCTGCTCCCCCATCGGGGGAGAAGGCCGGTGTGAGGGGGCGGGGCGTTCGGACAGGAGGAGTGTGCTTCTGCGCAAGCGGCCCGCCCCGTGCCCACCCTGACCCTCTCCCCCGATGGGGGAGAGGGAATCAAACTTCGGGCACCAAACCTGGGCTGGTCCAAGGTTCGCACTCACGGCTTCACCTCCAGTTTTTGCCCGTCAGTCAAAGTGGCCGCGCCCTCCACCACGAGCGTTTCCCCGGAACTCACGCCGGAGACGACTTCAATCTCGGGTCCGAGCCGCTTCCCGGTCTTCACCAGCCGCAGTTGCGCCTGCTGGCTGGCAACCACGAAGACCAGTTCCATCTGCCCGCGCACGACGACCGCACCGGCCGGCACGCGGAGGGCGTTCACCTCGGCAACGGGAATCGCGACGCGTCCGAACTGCCCGCTCCGAAGGCCGGCGGTGGCCGGCAGGTCAAGCTTCACCAGGAACGTGCGGCTGCCTGCATCCGCAGCCGGGGCGATCTCACTGACCACGCCGGTCAAGTCCGTCCTGAGCGCGGCGACATGCAGTCCGAGGCGGTCGCCAAGCTTGAGGTTGCCCACCAGCGCCTCGGGCACGTCGGCTTCCAGGCGCAGCGCCGCGGGGTTTTCCATCTCCAGCAGGGGCCGGCCCGGCGTGGCGAGGTCGCCCACATCCGCGCGCTTGTGCGTGATGACGCCGTCGAACGGCGCGAGGATTTTGGTGTAGCCGAGCTGCGTCTCCGCCTCGCTGACCGCCGCCATCGCCACGCGGTGGCGCGCCTGCACGGCCTCAAATTCCTGCTGCGAAACGACCTTGTTCACAATGAGCTTCTCGAACCGCTGGAGATCCTTGACCGCCTGTTCGCGCAAGGCCAGCGCCTGTTCCAGGCGGGCCTGAATTTCACGCGCATCAAGCTGGACCAGCAGTTCGCCCGATTTCACCGCCTGACCGGGAGCCGCCAGCATTTTCCCGATGCTGCCGCTGAGCTTGGCGGACACGGCTGCGGAGTGCTTGGGCCGCACCGTGCCGACGATTTCCTCGACCGCCATGCGCCGCTGGGACTCGACCTTCAGCACCCGCACGACGGCGGCGGGCAGCGGCGGCGCGGAAGGCGGTGCGGACGTTTCGTGTCGTTGACAGGCCGCCACCGAGGCGGCAAGGAGGAGAGGGAACAGGAGTTTCATGGCTTGGAATCCAGTTTGGGGAGCAGTTCGCCCGGATGGCGGCGGCGCAGGTCTTCGAGCAGTGCGCGGCCCTGCTCATCTTCGGCACCCGGCTCGAAACCCTTGTCATGCAGCAGTTCCTGCAAGGACGTGGCGTCCTCCACCTTGACGCGGGCGGGCATCGTCTCCGCGCGGGCGAAGACATCCGCGACCGTGTCGAACATCGCGCCGCGCCGCACCTCCTCCGGCAGCGCGAGGTAGAGATAGTAGTGCAGCCACGTTCCACGATGAGTCAGGACGAAGCTGCAATGCCGCGAACTGGAGTCGTCCGGCGCGCAGCCCTCCTGGACGACCATGAACGGCCCCCGGCCCTCCGTGTGCAGGAGCTTGCTCAACTCCAGCAACTGGAAGTCCTGGTAGCTGTTCGTGATGGTTCTGGCGGCGAGCATGGGATTCGGTTGAGGTGTCGTTGGCAGGCGAACTGTCGAGCCAGCGGGCGTTGTCCGCCAGACTCCGGTTTGGCGGTTACTAGCCGCACTTTGGCCCGCTGCCATCGTCACCACACTGCCCGCGCCCGACGCCGAGCCGGCGCAGGATGTTGCAGGCCGGGCAGAAGCCGGTGAACGCGGACTGGATGAGGTTCACGGCGACAAAGGCGGCGAGCCAGAGCCAGTGGCGGTTGACGAAGTGCGCGAGCGCCAGGCTGAGGAGGACCATGGTGCCGGCCAGGATGCGGATGACGTTTTCCATTTTCATGTTGCGTTTCCAGTTGGGCCGGCCCAATTTGCCGCCGGCGCTACTAAATGAGTATATGCTCATATAAAGACTGTCAAGCCCCTGCTGCCATGAAATCGAACAAGCTCCCGCCCGAGGCCCTGGAACTGGTCGCCGCCCGCTTCCGCGTGCTGGGCGAGCCGAGCCGGCTGCGGCTCATTTCCGCCCTGGAGAAAGGCGAGAAGAATGTGACGGAACTGGTGGCCGCCACGGGCCTGACCCAGGCCAACGTCTCGCGCCACCTCCAGACCCTCACTGACGCAGGCATGCTGGCCCGGCGCAAGGAGGGCCTGAACGTGTATTACTTCATCGCGGACAAGTCCCTGTTTGAACTGTGCGAACTGGTCTGCTCCCGCTTGCAGAAGGAACTGGCGGCCAAGACGGCGGCGTTCAAGGGGTGAACGGAGCGCGGCGTTCACGCCGCAGAAAGCTGCGGCTGGAACGGCGCGTTCGCACCACCACCGGCGTGCTCGCGTCTCTGCGGCCGGAAGACCTCGCTCCTCATCGTTGAGATACGCCCGCTTCGGAATTTGGACTGAAGCGCAGGCGGAAGCCTGCGACTACGGGGCGCGCCAGGCTTCCAGCACGCGGGGACGGCCGGTGAGGTCACGGTGGATGGCGACTTCACGCCAGTCGGCCTCACGAAACAACGCCTCCAGCGCGGTTTCCTGGCCGTCACCAAACTCGGCGAACAGGCCGCCCTGCGCCTGCAACCACGCCGGTGCCTCCCGGGCGAGCAGGTGGTAGAAACCCAGCCCGACCGCACCCCCGTCCAGGGCCGAATGCGGATCGAAATCGCGCACCTCGGGCTGCAAGGTGGCAATCTCCGCGGTCGGGATGTAGGGCGGATTGGAGACGATGAGATCGAAGCGCGCGTCCGGTGGCAGGGCGGCGAAGCCATTGCCTAGATGCAGGGTGATGCGCTCGGCGAGCCGGTGCCGCTCCACGTTCTTCTGTGCGAGGGCGAGGGCGGTTTCGGAGATGTCCAGGGCGTGAACGCGGCTGGTCTTGCTCAGGCTCGCCAGCGCGATGGCGAGGCAGCCCGTGCCGGTGCCGAAGTCGAGGACGACGGGAGCGGGCAAGGCCAGCTTGGCGAGGGCGGCGATGGCGAGTTCCGCGAGGGTCTCCGTCTCAGGTCGTGGAATCAGCGCGGCGGTGCCGACGGCTATCTCCAGTCCGTAGAAGGAGGTGGTGCCGACCAGATGCTGGAGCGGCTCGCGCTTGGCGCGACGTTGCACGAGGGACCGGAGCGCAGTGACTTCCGGCTCGGTGAGCACGCGGTCGTGGTTCAGGTAGAGCTGGAGGCGCGGGAGCTTGAGCAGGTGTGCCAGCAGCAGCTCGGCCTGCAAGCGCGGCGAGTCCACGCCGTGGCGTTGCAGGAATTCGGTGCTGCGTTGGATGACTTCTCGAACCGTCACGGGGGGGAGTGTAGCGGGCGCGGGCGCGGAACGCAGTGCTTTCGTGATCGTGTGTCGGCGGTGGTGCGAGGGCTGGCCGCGCGCACTTCTCCCTCTCCTCCATGGATTGGAGGAGAGGGCCGGGGAGAGGAGGTGCGTCACGTCGAAGCCCATCAAGGCGCTGTTGAAGCTCCCCTCTCCCCATCCCTCGCCCCGCTCGTGCCTCGCGGGGCGAGGGGGTTCGGTTTCGGATTTGCGGAGGCTCAGTTGCGCGCGTTGCGTCCGGGCATTTCCTTGGAGCGCGGCCCTCCGGGCCGCAGCGGCCACCTTGCAGGGCGTGCTCCGGGTTTTCCTATGTCCTTTCCTGCTTCCAGCCACTGCGGCCCGGAGGGCCGCGCTCCGGGGCCGCCACCTCGCTCAAGCGGCGCTTTCCTCGCGTTCGCCCGTTTGATAGGTTGCGCGCATGACCTCGTTCCTGCCGCGTCTGGCATTCCTGCTGTTGCTGGCGCTTCCCGCCATCGCCGCCGAGGGCCAGCGGCCGCCGAACATTCTCTTCGCCATCGCGGATGACTGGGGCGCGCACGCGGGGGCTTATGGCACGCGGTGGGTGAAGACGCCGCACTTCGACCGCGTGGCGAAGGAGGGCATCTTGTTCACGCGCGCCTTCACGCCGAATGCCAAGTGCGCGCCGTCCCGCGCGTGCATCCTCACGGGGCGCAACTCGTGGCAGCTCAAGGAGGCGGCGAATCACATCTGCTACTTCCCGCCGGAGTTCAAGGGCTGGGGCGAGGCGCTCGCCGAGAACGGCTGGAACGTCGGCCACACGATGAAGGGCTGGGGGCCGGGCGTGGCGACGAATGCGCTCGGCCAGGCGCGGCAGATGACGGGGAAGGCGTTCAACGCGAAAAAGGCCGCGCCGCCCACCACCGGCATCGGCAACAACGACTACGCGGCGAACTTCAACGACTTCCTCGACACCACGGCGAAGGACAAGCCGTGGGCGTTCTGGTATGGCGCGATCGAGCCGCATCGCGGCTATGAATTTGGCTCAGGCGTCGCGAAGGGCGGCAAGAAGCTCACGGACATTGACCGCGTGCCCGCCTACTGGCCGGACAACGACACGGTGCGGAATGACCTGCTCGACTACGCGTTCGAGGTCGAGCACTTCGACCGGCATCTCGGGCGGATGCTCGACGAGCTGGCGAAGCGCGGGCTGCTGGAGAACACGCTCGTCATCGTCACCGCCGACCACGGCATGCCCTTCCCGCGCGGCAAGGGCAGCGCCTACGAAGCCTCGAACCACGTCCCCTTCGCCGCCATGTGGCCGCGCGGCATCGCCAAGCCGGGCCGCGTGGTGGATGACTACGTGAGCTTCATTGATCTCGCGCCGACCTTCATCGAGCTGGCCGGCCTGCCGTGGGCGAAGACCGGCATGGCGACGAGTCCGGGACGCAGCCTCACGGACATCTTCCGCTCCGAAAAGTCCGGCCGTGTGAATCCCGCGCGCGACCATGTGCTCGTCGGCATGGAGCGTCACGACATCGGACGGCCGGGCGACGTGGGGTATCCCATCCGCGGCATCGTGAAGAACGATGTGCTGTTCCTGCAAAACTTCGAGCCCGCCCGCTGGCCCGCGTGCAATCCCGAGACCGGTTACTTGAACGTGGATGCCAGCCCGACGAAGTCCTTCATCCTGGATGCGCATCGTCTCAGTGCGGGGGACATCCCGTGGGCGCTCTGCTTCGGCAAACGCCCGGCCGAGGAACTCTTCGACCTGCGCAAAGACCCGGACTGCATGAAGAATCTCGCAAACGGGGAGACGACCAAAGCCCAGCTCGCCGCGCTCAAGGCCCAGCTTTACGCCGAACTGAAACAACAGGGCGACCCGCGCATGGAGGGGAAAGGCGACGTGTTCGACAAGTATCCGCACGCCAACAAGGGACACGTGAACTTCTACGAGCGTTACATGAAGGGCGAGCCGCTCAAGGCTGGGTGGGTGAATGCGACGGACTTCGAAAATATGCCGGTGGAGTGAGGACGGTTGCCTGAGCGATGAAACCGTGGTTAACCCAGAGCGGGAAGAGTGAGCTCGCGAAACACGCAAAACATACAAAAGGAAAAACGCCTGGCCGGCGCGAGGTTGGTTGAATCTCGCGCTCCTCGCCGCTGGCACCAGCCCGGCTTCGGACATAAAGCTCTACTGAGGACGAACAACAACGATCATGAGTGAAGTTCCGCCCTTTGACCTGTCCCGTGCCCACCGGTGGTTCTCCGCCGACTGCTTCAACCGCGTCTGGTCGTTGCTGGAAAAGCCCGACCGAACGGCGGAGGACAATGAGCGCATGATCTCGCTCGCCCATGCGTCGCTGGCCCACTGGCGGGAACGGACGGACTGCACGGCGCACAACCTTTCCATCGGTTACTGGCAGGTGTCCCGCGTGTATGCGGTGCTGGGACAGGCCGAGAACGCGCGCCACTACGGCCAGCTCTGTCTCGCACTCAGCGTCGGGGAAGCGCCGTTCTACCTCGGCTACGCGCATGAAGCCCTGGCGCGGGCGGAAAAGCTGGCGGGCAATGCCGCAGCCGCCCGGCATCACCTGGCCGAAGCCCGCCGGCTGGCGGCGCTGGTGACCGATCCGGGCGAACGGGCGGCCTTGGAACAGGACCTCGCCGGGCTGGCCGAAGGATGAAGCCGCTGGCAGACTGACTCGTCAGCAATGCACATGTCCCGCTCCCAATTCGCCGTCAAGCTGACCCTGCTCGCGCTGTTTGTCGCGGGCGGGTGCGCGGCCTGGTCGGCTCCGCGGGAGTTCGCCATCACGGCGGAGGACCGGGCGCATTGGGCGTTTCAGCCGGTGAGGAAGGCTGGAGTGATGGAGTATTGGAGCAATGGAGTGTTGCGGGCAACGGCTCCTGCTCAGCGCTCCAATACTCCAGTGCTCCAGCACTCCGCTCCGCCCGCGCATCCGATTGACGTGTTCCTCCTAACGAAGCTGCGCGCCGCCGGGCTGGGCTTCTCCCCACGGGCGACGAAGGAAGCGCAGTTGCGCCGGGTGTCGCTGGACTTGATCGGGCTGCCGCCGACGCTTGCGGAGGTGGATGCCTTTCTCGCCGATACTTCGCCCGAGGCATGGACCAAGGTCGTGGACCGGCTGCTCGCCTCGCCGCATTACGGCGAGCGCTGGGGGCGGCACTGGCTGGACCTCGCGCGCTATGCGGACACGGAGGGCTTCGAACACGACGTGACGCGCCCGAACGCCTGGCGCTATCGCGACTACGTGGTGCGCTCGCTCAACGAGGACAAGCCCTACGACCGCTTCGTGCGCGAGCAGATCGCCGGGGACGAACTCTGGCCAGCGGACCGCGACGCGCTCATCGCCACCGGCTTCAACCTCATCGGCCCCGACATGACCGACAGCTCGGACCAGATCCAACGCCGGCTCAACACGCTCAACGACATGACCGACGCGACGGCGTCGGTGTTCCTCGGCCAGACCTTTGGCTGTGCCCGGTGCCACGACCACAAGTTCGAGCCGATCTCGCAGCGGGATTACTTCGCGATGCAGGCCTTCTTCATGCCCGCCGCCTTCAAGCGCGAAACGCTGGTGCCGACCCCGGAGGAACGCGCCGCCCACGAACGGGCATTAAGCGAGTATCAGACGCGTCCCGCCGTGCGTGAACTCGCCGCGCTTGAAACGCCTTACCGAGATAAGCTCCGCGCGGCGAAACTTGCCAAGCAGCCGCCCGAGGTCCGCGAGGCGCATAACACGCCCCCGGAGCAGCGCACGGCCGCGCAGGCCAACCTCGCGTTCGAGACCGCCAGCGCCGTCGCCGTGCTGGACAAGGATGTGCAGGCGGCCATGAGCGATGCCGACCGGAACCGGCGCAAGGAACTGACCGAGGCCGCGAAGCAGTATTCCGCGCCCGCGCCGCTGCCCACGGCGCTGACGCTGGCCACCAGCAATGCGGTGCCCGCCAGCGCCCGGGTGCTGAACCGGGGTGATTACAACCAGCCGCGCGACCTGGTGCCGGCGGGCTTCCCGACGGTGCTGCCCACCGTGCCGGTGAAGGCGGCCAGTCCGCGCGCCCAGCTCGCCGAGTGGGTGGCCAGCCCGGCGAACCCGCTCACCGCGCGCGTCATCGTGAACCGCGTCTGGCAGCACCACTTCGGCCGCGGGCTGGTGGCCACGCCGAGCGAGTTCGGCACGCACGGCGGAAAGCCGTCGCACCCTGAATTGCTGGACTGGCTGGCGAGCGAGTTTATCGCGGGCGGGTGGAGCTTGAAGCAACTGCATCGGGTGATGGTGACGAGTGAGGCGTATCGGCAGGCGAGTGCAGTTGAAGAGTTGAAGGGTGGAAGAGTTGAAGAGACACAAGCACGCACCGTTCCCCCCTCTTCAACCCTTCAACCCTTCAACCCTTCAACCATTGACCCCGAGAACCGCCTGCTCTGGCGCATGAACCGCCTCCGCCTCGAAGGTGAAATCATCCGCGACAGCCTGCTCACGGTGAGCGGTCGGCTGAATCCGAAAGTGGGCGGGCCGGGCGTTTTCCCGCCGATCCCCGCCGACGCCATCAAGGGCTCGAAGGGCTGGAACCTCTCACAGGACGTTAAGGAGCACGACCGCCGGAGCCTCTACATCTTTGCCAAGCGCAACCTGCGCTTTCCCTTCCTCGAAGTCTTCGACGCGCCGGACAGCAACCTGACCTGCCCGGAGCGCGGGCGCAGCACGACCGCGCCGCAGTCACTCACCCTGCTGAACGCGGAGGAGGTGCTGGTCGCGAGCAAGACAGTCGCCGCCCGGCTGCAGCGTGAGGCGAAGGAACCGCGCGAACGCGTGGCGCTGGCGTATCGGCTCATCCTCGGACGCGTGCCGACGGAGCGGGAGCAGGTGGTGGCGGCACAGTTTCTCGTCCAGTCGCCAATGACCGAGTTTTGTCGGGCCCTGTTCAATCTGAATGAGTTCGTGTATGCCTACTAAAGAGCGGCTTGTCTGAACGGCGAGGATGATTAAACTTCACAACGATGGAACCGAAGCTGAACCGTTGCTGGCGCAAGGCGCGCATCGCGGCGCGGCTGCTGCTGAAAAAGGAGCGGCAGCCGTGGACGGCGCGCGACCGTGCGCTGGCGGAGCAGCTTTACCACGACCCCGGCGTGACGAACCGGCTGATTGACCAGGCGGTGAAGTATCTCCGTGCTCCGGTCACCCCATGATAAGCGACCCGTGGACACGTGAGTTTCACCTGAACGGCCCCGCAGCAGGTGTGCTCAAGCATTTGGTTGAAGCGTTACCCCCCGGGCGGCATTTTGAGATCACATTATTTGGCTCAGCACCGCTTCAGCTACAGGTGGATGAGGGTTTTCTGAGTGGAGATGTTGACCTGTTTTCCAACTTCGAGGAGTTGGAGACAATCGTGGAATCCGCCGGCCTAGGCGACGAGCAGCGACGCCCTTACATCCAGGTCTGTTCTGGTTTGAGTTTTCGCACCTCGCCGCTTTGGGGCACGCGCACGCAGTCGTTCGACATCGGCAACTGCACGTTCATCCTGCCGCATCCGATTGACATCCTTATCGCGAAGTTGAACCGATTGGAGGAAAAAGATCTGGAAGCGTTCCGGATGGTCATCCGCAAGACCGGCCATCCGACGGAGCTGGAAATGATTCGCGAGCTGCAAAATGCCGTGGACTTATTCCGGCCCAGCTTCGACGAGGAAAACGCTTCTGACTTGGTCAACAACACGCGCCGGCTCTGGCCGTTGATCTTTGGGCGGGAGATCGACCCGCGTCTGGAGATTATTGCGCCGGCGCTCGCGAAGCGGAAGGCCGGTTACGGCCTGCCCACGCGCGATTACAAAAAGGAGCTGCTCGGATGAACACGCCTTGTCCCGGACCCAACGCTCCCTTCGCGCGCCCGACCTCACGCCGCCGGTTTCTGGAGCGCGCGGGCGGCGGCTTCGGCATGGTCGCGCTGGCGTCGTTGCTGAAGCAGGACTCGTTGCTTGGGAACGAAGTCACGCGCCTCGCACCACGCACCACGAATCCGCTCGCCCCGCAGCTCACGCACTTCGCGCCCCGGGCCAAGCGCGTGATCTTTCTCTTCATGTCCGGCGGGCCGAGCCATGTGGATTTGTTTGAGCCCAAGCCGGAGCTGGTGCGTCTGGCGGGGCAGCCGATCCCCGAGTCCTTCGGCAGCTTCAAGACGCGGCGCAACGTGGCGAAGAACAAGCTGCTGCCCTCGCTGCGCCCTTATCGCGCGCACGGCCAGTGCGGCATGGAAATCTCGGACTGGCTGCCGCATATCGCCTCGTGCGCGGACGACATCTGCCTGCTGCGCGGCTGCCACGGTGACAGCGTCACGCACCCGGAGTCGGTGTATATGATGAACACCGGGTCCATCCTGATGGGCAAGCCGAGCCTCGGCGCGTGGGCGGCCTACGGTCTCGGCACGGAGAATCAGAACATGCCGGCCTTCGTCGTGATGCCGGACCCGGCGGGCTGGGTGAAGGGCGGCGCGCCCGCGTGGGGCAATGGGTTTCTCCCCGCCGCGTATCAGGGCACGGTCTTGCGTGGCGGGTCGTCTCCCATCCTGCATTTGAACACGCCGGATGGCATCAGTGCGCAGCAGCAGCAGGCGACGGTCGGGCTCATCAACCAGTTGAACCGCGAGGGGCTGGCTCCGAATGAGCAGGACTCCGAGCTCGCCGCGCGCATTTCCGCCTACGAACTCGCCTTCCGAATGCAGAGCCACGCGCACGAGGTCGTGAACGTGAGCGACGAAAGCCCGGCGACGCGCAAGCTCTACGGCCTCGACAAGCAGGTGACGGCGGAGTTCGGCCTGCGGTGCCTGCTGACGCGGCGCATGGCGGAGCGTGGCGTGCGGTTCGTGCAGGTGTATTGCGGTGACACCAACGGCTGGGACGGCCACTCGAAGATGGACGAGAATCACACGCGCCTGTCCGCACAGAGCGATCGGCCGGTGGCGGGTTTGCTCAAGGATTTGAAGTCGCGCGGCATGCTGGATGACACGCTGGTCGTCTGGGGCGGCGAGTTCGGGCGGATGCCCATGAGCGAAGGACCCGACGGACGCGATCACAACCCGCACGGCTTCTGCATGTGGATGGCGGGCGGTGGGGTGAAGGGCGGAACCGTCATCGGTGCGACGGACGAGGTGGGCTTGCGCGCCGCCGTGGACAAGACGCATGTCCACGACGTGCATGCGACCATCTTGCACCTGCTGGGCTTTGACCATGAACGCCTGACCTTCGGTCACGGCGGGCGGCAGGAACGGCTGACGGACGTGGCGGGGAACGTGATCGAACGGGCGCTCGCGTAGCCGGCAGCCGCGCTGCCCTGAGTCTTGGGTGGAACCGTCGGAGGCGCGTCACGCTTCCGATCCGGAAGCGCCCGGATGGTTCCAATCGAAGAGCGACGGCAGCGTCCCGCAGTTAGTCAGACGCGTGCCGCCCACGGGGGCGCGGAACGTCTGCTGATCCGATTTGATATGCAGGGGGTAACCGACACGCTGAAGCCATGACGCGCAGTTACCGCCGCCAGCACTGGTCGCGCCACCCTTGGCTCAGCGAGCTGAACTCCCCCCGTTGCTTGATCTCAAGTTTGTGCCGCGCGGGACTTTCCTCATCACCACGCCGCAGTTGCCCGACAGACTGGAACCAAGCCTGCCCTTTGGGCGGGGCAGCGGAGTGCCCGACAGCGGGTGCCGCTTCGCCATCACGACTCCACGAACCCCAGCCGGCGGCGGTGCTTCCACAACTCGCCGGGTTTGAAGATGCCTTCCGGCGTGATGATGCCCGTGATGAGTTCCGGCGGCGTGACGTCGAAGCCCGGGTTGCGTGCGCCGCTGGTCGGATTGGCGACGCGCACATAGGCGCGCTTCCCCGGCTTGGGGTTTGGGCTTGGGGATTTGGGATTTGAGATCGTCCCCCACGCGCCGAGCACTTCGCTTTCACTGCGGTCCTCGATGGGAATGTCCCGGCCGGACTTGAGATTCCAGTCAATCGTCGAGAGCGGGATGGCCACGTAGAAGGGAATGCCGTGGCGCTTGGCCAGCACGGCCTTGGTGTAGGTGCCGATCTTGTTCGCCACCTCGCCGGTGCGCCCGAGCGTGCGGTCGCTGCCCACGATCACGAGGTCAATCTCGTCGCGCCACATGAGGAAGCCGGCCGCGTTGTCGGCGATGATCTGGTGCGGGACGCCCTGCTGGGCAAGTTCCCAGGCGGTGAGGGTCGCGCCTTGGGAGCGCGGGCGGGTTTCGTCGCAGAAGACGTGGAACTTCCGGCCCGCCGCCTGGGCCGCATACATCGGGGCGGTGGCGGTGCCGATGTCCACGAAGGCGAGCCAGCCGGCGTTGCAGTGCGTGAGCACGCGCATGCCGTCGCGGATCAGCTTCGCGCCATGCTGGCCGATGGCGGCGCAGTGGGCCACATCCTCGTCGGCGAAGTGTTCTGCCGCCGCGAGCGCGAGCGCCTGCTGATCGGCGACGGTGGCTCCGGAGGTCATCTTGCGGCGCACATCGAGCATGGCGTTCACCGGGTCCACGGCGGTGGGACGCGCGTGCTTCAGCACTTGGAAGACTTCTTCCACATGCGTCTGGAATGCGGCCAGGTCCTTACCGCGAAACGCCCGCACGCCCTGGGCCAGACCATAAGCGGCCGTGGCCCCGATGGCGCCGGCCCCGCGCACCACCATGTCAGTGATGGCGGTCGCCGTCTCGCGGTAATTCCGGGTGCCGACCACCTTGAATTCATGCGGGAGCAGGCGCTGCTCGATGAGCAGCACCTGGTTCTTTTCCGCATCGAAGCTGACGGTGCGGTGGTGGCGGGTGCGGCCACGGACGGTCACGTTCATACGTGCGAGTGTGTGGAGCGGAAGGAGGCAGGGGAAGTTTTTTGGCGTGGGCGGTGTCGGGCAGGGCGCATCTTGGCACTGCCCCCGCACGACGGCGGAGCGCGGCCCGCTGGGCCGC
>CAZCBE010000132.1:0-19088 GCA_964496695.1 uncultured Klebsiella sp. | reverse complement strand
GCAACCTTACCTTCGACCGGACCTTGCGACAACTTAAACAGAAAGTGCTCTAAGAACAATCCAAGGAAAAGCGTCGTGGAAGGAACGCCGGTAAAGCACCACGTAGCTTTCTCCTGGCGTGCTGGCCCAGCGCAAGATCGCGTTGGTGCCCTGCACTGAAACTTTCGGCGTGATTTGCGCGGACGCGCTCCAGCACAAGGCCAGCATGACAACGGATAGGATGTTGTTCTTCATAGGTTTCCTCCAAAAAAGGGGCGCACACTCAACGCCCCCTCCACCGAGGCACGACCAAGCGCCCTTAAGATGAGAACGTCAAGCGGCGCCCGATGGGGCGCGCGCTCGGCGGGGCATCTCGGTCAAATTGGTCGTTTTCGGTGAAGCCCGTAGCCAAACAGCTACGCGAAATTAAATTGTGGTGCGATTAACTGCTCATTGATTATGACTCTCTCGGAACTCTGCCATTTGCTTAGAAACTATTTTCCAGCGCAAGTATTATTTTCGACAGCAGAACGTCGCTCCAGAAAAAGCGATTGAGGAGGGAAGTCTGCGCTACGGGGGGCTTCCCTCGCCTCGACTTCCGAATTCGGGGCTGCCGGACTGATATGAGCCGGCCGGGCTACTCCGCCTTCCGCAAAAAGCCGGGCAGCACCGTTTCATCCAGGGCGGTGCCGTCCTCCGCCGCGCCGCCCTTGGCCGCTGCGGTGGCCAGGAGGATGGTGAGAATCGAATCGCCGATGTGAATCCGGTCTCCCGCCGCCACGCGCGTGGGCTTGTCAATGGTCACGCCGTTGACGCGCGTGCCCCAGGCGCTGCCCAAATCCTCGACCCACAGGTTGCCCTCATCCACCCAGGCGCGCAGATGCCGGCGTGAAATGCTGGGGTCGGTATCAATCTGAACTTCCACGTCCGACCCTTTGGCCGCCCGTCCAATAACCAGATCGGGGGCGTTGCAGATGTAAACCTTTTCAACGCCGGGCTGAGCGAGGGTTATCTTCATACTCGATGGTGCGAGGCTTCCACCTGCGGAATCGTTGGCAAGGATTTTTTATGCGCTGCTTCCGGAGCGCGGCACTCCGGGGCCGCGTCGTCCGGCGAGCGTGAGAGCCAAGGCTCGCTGGCGGCCGGTGAACCAGCGCTGGTAGGGCGCGGTGTCCTCACCGCGCCGCCGAGGTCCGGTGGGCTGCGGGTGCTCGACGGCGGGCTGAGGACAGCCCGCCCTACCCACCGCAGGTTCATGGGAGCCAAAGGCGTCTCGATCCCCGCCATTCCATCGGCCCTCCAGCCGAATTGACATTACTGCTTTCCAACCGCTTCGCGCGCCTCGCGCAGGAGCAGGTGGGCGATCAGCATGTCGTTCCAGGAGGGGCCGAGATCGGGGGCATCCAGCTTGGTGAGAAACGTGGCGCGGGCTTCGGCCAGGCTGAGCGCGGCGCGGGCGGCCTCGGCGTTGCCCAGGCGCTGCTGGGCCAGGGCCACGAGGGCGGCATCGGGCACCGAGACCGTCGGCGTGGCGCGCTCGTTGACGTTCTTCAGAGTGGCGAGGACGTCGGCATGGTTGCCGGCGCGGTATTGGGCAAAGGCCAGGGCAAACTGGAAGTAATCGAAGAACTGGTGCGCCGGTCCGACGGCGGCACCGCCGTTGGCCAGCCGCAGCATGGCGGCGCGGTCGGCGGGGTCCATGTCGTCGAGCGGGAACAGGGCGTTGGATTTGGCCACGCGCTCCAGATCCTCTGGCCTGGTGGACTTGTCGAAGCTCTCAAGGATCGCGTGGCCGTGGGCCCGGTAGGCCGCGCGGTCCCCGAGCTGCCACAGCACCACCGCGAGGTGCATGGCGAGCATGCTGTCATCCGGGCGTTGGCGGACGGCTTCCGCGAACAGCGGGCGCGCCTCGGCCCAGCGGCTCGCGCGGGCGTGCCCATGGGCGAGGGCGATCGGGTGCATGGGTGTTGATTCTTGCACGGGCGCAGGCGGCGACAGGGGCGGCGGCGTGAGGCGTGCGGTGCCGTCGGTGATGTGGCCCACGTCATACACGCGGGTGGTGCGTTCCTGACCGTCCACCATGAGCAGCTTGCCGTCTGGACTGAAGGACAACGCGACCGGATTGCCAGCCAGCCCGAGGAAATAATCCAGCAGCAGGCCGCTCTGATGATTCCAGACTTTCACCGAACCATCCGCCGACGCGGTGGCGATGATGGGCTGCGCAGGATGAAACGTCAGCGCGCCGACATCGCCATCGTGTGCGCGGAAGCCCGGGCGCTCGCGCAGCGTCTCGGCGTCAAACAAATGCACCGCACGGTCGCTGCCGCCGAGAGCCACCAGCTTCCGGTCGGGAGAGACGGCGAGGGCCTGGACGTTGAAACGGTTCGTGGCGGTGGCGAGCACCTTGCCGGTCGCGCCCTCGAGCTGGTGCAGGTGAAACTCCACGGCGGCGGCCTTGAGAGTGTGCGGGGTCAACGCGACGAGCCGGCCATTGGGACCGGCAAACGCAGCGCGCTCGAACCGGCCGGCCACCTTGAAGAGCGACTCGCCGTTCTTCACGGCAAAGACCTCCAGGGAGTTGTTGCGGAGGGCTACGACCACGCGCTCGGCGGCGCCATCCAGGTCAAGATCGTTCACAAGCGCAGGCACGGGCAGGCTGAGTTTCTCCAACGCGGCGGCTCCCTCGGTGGCGAAGATTTTCACGGCGTAGGGGATGTTTCCGATCCTCGGAGCGATGGCGAACAGGCCCGAAGCCGGGTGCGCGGCGCACAGCGTCCCCACCAGCCGGGGGCCGGGCAGCTCGGTCATGCGTCCGGGCGTGGCGAGATCATAGCGGGCCAGTTCGTAGGCCTTGCGGGCGACCAGCACGGAGTCCGCGAGGAACGCGCCGCCCCAGGCCTGCTCGGAAATGTGGCTCACGCGCACCCGTTCACGTCCGGCCGGGATGAGCCAGAGGCGGGGCGGATTTTCCTGCGTGAGCAGGTGGCCGCTGTCCGGGTTCAGGCTCCAGCGAGGGGCGATGCCGGGCTTGAGTCCGGCAAAGGTGGCGCGGGGCGCGAGAAACTCAGGGTCCCACAGCCGGAAGAGCCACCGGCTCTCGCCGATCTTGCCTTCACTTCCCATGGTCAGCAGGTGGCCATCGGCGGTCCAGGCCAGCGACGCCAGGATGCCAGAGTGCAGCTTGCCCTGCTGGAGCACCGCCCCGCTCACCGTGCTGACCAGCAGCGCCTCGCCCTGCTGCGTGCCAATCGCGAGGACCTTGCCATCGGGACTCAGCGCCTGGCAGAACGCATAGACGGGAAGCTTCGCCAGGTCGCGGCCATCCGCCGCGTTGATCAGCCAGAAAAACCGTGCGCGTCCGCCGCTGACCGCCGTAAGCCGGTTGCCGGAGGGATGAATGAGCACGCTGCCCAGGCCGGCTTCCTGGCGCTGCCAGCGGATGGCTCCGGTGCGCGTGTCCATCAGGACCAGGTTCACGTCAGCACCCTGCCTCCCCAGGATGGCCGCGAGCAGGCTGCCATCCTGGCTGAGCGTGACTTGATGCACCGCGTCGGCGGGCAGGGTCAGCGTCGTGCGCCGGGTGCCGGTGGCCGTGTCATGGAGGTCCACTTCCTTGTCGCCGGCGCGGACGGCGAAGGTCCGGCCATCGCCGGAAAATACCAGGTCGCGCAGCCCCGTGCGGCTGGTCTTGACGGTGCGCAGCACTTTTCCAGAGGCCGCGTCCACGAAACCAACCACGCCCCGCAAGGTCACGAGCGCGAACTGGCCCGGCTGGCCGGGGACCGCCACGAGGTGGCTGGGGTTCTCAAAGCCGGGCACGCGCAAGGTGCCCAAGGAGGCCTCGCGCTTGGCGGAGAGGTAGGTCCAGCTTTGGTCGCGTTTGTCCGGCGGGCACGCATCAAGCGCCTGCACCATGCCGGGATAATCGCCGCTGCGGAACGCGGCCTCGGCGAGGGCGATCTGCGCCTGGGCGAAGGACGTCTTCGCCTCCCGTTCCGCCCGCAGCGCCTTCTCCTTTTCTTGAATGGCCAGGTCCGCCGCCCGCGTGGCTTCGCGTTCCTTGGACTGAAGACTTAAAACGAACAGCCCGGTCAGCACCGTGATCACGGCGAACGCGGCGAGGGCCGAGACGGTGACGCCCTTGTGCCGCTTCATCAGCAGCACAAACTGCCCGAACGCGCTGACGTGCTCCGCGCTGGTGGCGAACCCGCCTTGATACTTCTCGATGTCCGTCACGAGCTGCGCGACGTTCGCGTAGCGGTCCGCCGGTTTGAAGGCCATGGCGCGCATGGTCATCGCCGAGAGGGAGGCGGGCACCTTGCCCTCGGGGCAATGCGGCAGGCCCGTGACCTTGCGGGCATCCGCCACGGTGGCACCTGTGGATTTGGGCGCCGCCGTGGCCATCGTGTTGTAAGTGGTCGGCGGCGTGATGGTGCCGCTGCGCACCCGTTCCAAGACTTCCTCCACCTTCCGCCCCTCGACCGGATGCCGCAGCGTCAGGATGGCGTAGAGGATGCCGCCGAGCGCATAGATGTCCGAGTGCGTGCCGATGTCCGCGAGCCGCCCCTCCGCCTGCTCGGGCGGCATGTATTGCGGCGAACCCATCACCGACCCCTCCAGCGTCAGCCCGCCCGCCTCGGCGGCCAGTTGCGCGTCCGTCAGCTCGTTGAAGCCGGTGATCACCGACGCTTCGGTGGCCTCGGCCTTGGCGTGCTGCTCGTCGTCCAGATGCTTCGCCAGCCCCCAGTCCATCACCAGCACTTCGCCGAACTCGCCCACCATCACGTTCTCCGGCTTGAGATCGCGATGGATGATACGCTGATGATGCGCGAAGGCGACGGCATCGCAGACCTTGCGGTAAATCGTCAGCAGCCGGTCCAGCGTGTAGTGCTGGATGGTCGGCGCGTCGCCTTTGCGGATGGCCCCGATGATGGCCTGCAACGTGCGACCCTTGACCAGCTTCATCGTGTAGAAAAGCTGCCCGTCCGCATTGCGGCCCATCTCGTGAATGGGCACGATGTTCGGATGTTCCAGGCGTGCGAGCACCAGCGCCTCGCGCACAAACCGCTGCCGCGAGGTCTTCGAGGCGTCCACCTGGGACAGCATGACCTTCATGGCCACCTCGCGGTCCAGGCTTTGATCCTTCGCCTCCAGGATCGCCCCCATGCCGCCCTTGGCAATCTCGCGTCCCACCCGGTAGTGCCCGCCGCTCGGCTGGGTCGGCGTCACCGTGGGCGCGCCCGACGACGCGACATCCGGAGCCATCGTCGTGCCCACGTCTCCGGCGGTGCCGAGCACCGCCACGGCCACCGTCACCGGCCCGACGAGGAAGGTGGCCGGGCAGCGCAACGGCACCGTCTCGTCAATGGCCGACCCGCCCACGAACGTGCCGCCCGTGCTGTCCAGGTCCGTCACCGTCACGGACTCCTCCGCCAGTGTCAGGCGGGCGTGGTTCCGCGACACAGACTCGGAGGGGACGCAAATCTCGCAACTGGGATCACGCCCGACCACGAAAGTGCCGGCCTCCAGCAGGAACGCGACCTGCCGGCCGGACTCCAACGTGGCGGTGATGCGATACTGGGTCATGCGCTGCGGGGGCTTTAAGCTGCGGTGATACTTCCGCGAAAAGGCCGGCCAATTCAAGCCTGCGGTGCGCGGTGTTGGCTTGGAAGGGGCTCAGACCGGGTGCCGCCAGCAATGTGGAAGTCCGCCATTTCTCACCCTGGAGAGAAATCTGTCTTGATAACTTCTTAACGCCGAACGCGCGCGTCTTAATTACCCAAGCCCCTGCTCGTGCGCCACGTTGGCGGCGTGCAAGAGCTAATCATACTGGCGGCCGGGACGGTGGTCCTCTTTGCGATTCCTCCCCTGGCCGGGCGGCTCAGCGAGGTGTTCGCCAAGCGAAGGGCAGCCTCGGCCAAGCCAGGTAACGCATCCCCTGAGGCCTCGCGAGAGGCTCACAGGGGACGCCCCATGACCGCACTTCGCCCCCGCAGCAACCACTCCCGCAACCCAACCTTGGAGAAACTGACATGAACGACCTCCTCTTCATCGGCACTGTGATCGCCTTCTTCGTCATTGGCGGCCTCTACGTCCGCTTCTGCGAGAAGCTCTGAAAGGCTATATGGAAAACCTCATCGTCGGACTCATCTCACTGGCGCTGTTCATCTACCTCCTGGTCGCCATGCTGCGCCCGGAGAAATTCTGAGGACTCACTATGCAAACTTCTGACTGGCTGCAACTGGCCCTCTTCGTCGGCATCCTGGCGCTCATCACCAAGCCGCTCGGCCTCTACCTCGTGCAGGTGCTCGATGCCAACGGGCGCACCTGGCTGGATCCCATCGTCCGGCCCTTCGAACGGCTCTCCTACCGGCTCATGGGTGTGAAGGCGGACCAGGAGCACGACTGGAAGCAATACACCTTCGCCATGCTGCTCTTCAGCCTGGTGAGCTGCCTCTTCACCTACGCCATCCTGCGGCTCCAGCATCTGCTGCCGCTGAACCCGCAGGGGCTCGGTGCGTTGAGCGAGCACCTCGCGTTTAACACCGCCGTCAGCTTCACGACCAACACCAACTGGCAGAGCTATGTCGGCGAGACGACGATGTCCTACCTCTCGCAGATGGTCGCGCTGACCATCCACAACTTCGCCTCCGCCGCCGTTGGCATCGGCATCGCGGCGGCGTTCGTGCGCGGTCTCGCGCGAGCTTCGACGAAGACGCTCGGCAACTTCTGGGTGGACCTGGTCCGCGTCACCTACTACCTGCTGCTGCCCATCTGTCTCGTGTTCGCGATCTTCCTCGTGTCGCAGGGCATGATCCAGAACTTTAAGCCCTACACGAAGGCGAAGCTCACGGAAACCTACACCATCCAGGTTCCCAAGCTGGATGCCAAGGGCCAGCCCGTCACCACGAACATGGTCTTGATGGTCCAGTCGCCCAAGCTCGACGCCCAGGGCAAGCCGGTGCTGACCAATGGCGTGGCGGTGATGATCGAAGCGCCGCAGCTTGACGCGAAGGGCATGCCCGTGATGACCAACCTGCCGGTCATGGTGGACCAGGTCGTGGACGAGCAGGTCATCGTGCAAGGCCCGATGGCGTCGCAGGTCGCCATCAAGATGCTCGGCACCAACGGCGGCGGCTACGTGAACGCGAACGCCGCGCATCCGTTCGAGAATCCCACGCCGCTTTCCAACTTCCTCCAGATGCTCTCCATCTTCGCCATCGGCAGCGGCCTGACCTACTACCTCGGTCGCATGACCAAGAACCAGGCGCACGGCTGGTCGGTCTGGGGCGCGATGATGACGATGTTCGTGGCCGGCGTGCTCGTGTGCTGGTGGGCCGAGGCGGCGGGCAACCCGATTCACCACAAGCTGGGCCTCGCCCTGGCCGACGGGAACCTGGAAGGCAAGGAAGTCCGTTTCGGCATCTTCAACTCCGCGCTCTTCGCCACCGTCACGACCGCCGCCTCGTGCGGGGCGGTGAATTCAATGCACGATTCCTTCACCGCGCTGGGCGGACTCGTCCCGCTGTTCAACATCGAGCTGGGCGAGGTCGTGATCGGTGGCGTTGGCGCGGGGCTTTACGGGATGCTGGTCTTCGTGGTGCTCGCCGTGTTCATCGCGGGCCTGATGGTGGGCCGCACCCCCGAGTATCTCGGCAAGAAGATCCAGTCCTACGAGGTGAAGATGGCGATGCTCTCATTGTTGGTCCTGTGCCTGTCCATCCTCGGCTTCACCGCGTGGGCCTCCGTGAGCGAGTGGGGCAAGGCCGGGCTGAACAACCAAGGCCCGCACGGCCTGAGTGAAATGCTCTATGCCTACAGCTCGGCCACGGGCAACAACGGCAGCGCCTTCGCCGGTCTCACCGCGAACACGCCCTGGTATAACACCACGCTGGGCATCGCGATGCTCATCGGACGCTTCCTGATGATCATCCCCATCATGGCGCTCGCGGGCTCGCTCGGCTTGAAGCCGGCCGCGCCGCCCAGCGCGGGAACCTTCCCCGTGTCGGGTTTCACCTTCATCGTGCTGCTCGTGGGCACCGTGCTGCTGCTCGGCGCGCTCAACTTCCTGCCGGTGCTCGCGCTCAGTCCCATCGTCGAGCACTTCCTCACGGCGCAGGGCAAACTGTTCTAACTCCACTGGAGATATTATGACCCACCAAGCTCCTTCCCTGTTTGACCGGAACATCATCGGCCCTGCCATCGGCGAGTCGTTCAAGAAGCTCAACCCGCGCCTGATGGTCAGGAACCCCGTCATGTTCGTGACGCTCGTCGGCGCGGTGCTGACCACGGTCGGCATCTTCACGGCGAGCGCCGACCGGGGCTTCATCGCGCAGCTCGCGGTGTGGCTCTGGTTCACCGTGCTCTTCGCGAACTTCGCCGAGGCCGTCGCCGAAGGCCGCGGCAAGGCCCAGGCCGACAGCCTGCGCAAGGCGCGCAAGGACACCCTCGCCCGGCTCCTCAAGAACGGTCGCGAGGAGAAGGTCCCCGCACCGGCGCTCCAAAAAGGCGACCTCGTCGTGTGCGAATCCGGCGACACCATCCCCGCCGACGGCGAAGTCATTGAAGGCATCGCCACGGTGGACGAGGCCGCCATCACCGGCGAATCCGCTCCCGTGATCCGCGAGAGCGGCGGTGACCGCAGCGCCGTGACCGGCGGCACGCGCGTCATCAGCGACCGCATCGTCATCCGCGTCACGATGGAGAAAGGCCACGGCTTCCTCGACCGCATGATCTCCATGGTCGAGGGAGCGAAGCGCCAGAAGACGCCCAACGAAATCGCGCTCACCATTCTGCTCTCGGCGCTCACGCTCATCTTCCTGCTCGTGTGCGTGACGTTGAAGCCGTTCGGCATCTACTCCGCCACGGAGTTCTCCGTGCCGGTGCTGATCGCCCTGCTGGTCTGCCTGATTCCCACGACCATCGGCGGCTTGCTGAGCGCCATCGGCATCAGCGGCATTGACCGGCTCATCCGCCGCAACGTCATGGCGACGAGCGGTCGTGCGGTCGAGGCCGCCGGCGATGTGGACGTGCTGCTGCTCGACAAGACCGGCACTATCACCCTGGGCAATCGCATGGCCTCGGCCTTCCTGCCCGCGCCCGGCGTCAAGCCCGAGCGCCTCGCGGACGCCGCCCAACTCGCCTCGCTCGCGGACGAGACGCCCGAGGGCCGCAGCATCGCCGTGCTGGCGAAGGAGAAGTTCAACCTGCGGGGCCGCGAAGTCGCTCCGGCGCTCGCGCACTTCGTGCCCTTCACCGCGCAGACCCGCATGAGCGGCGTGGACTTCCAGGCGCACGATGGCCAGCCCGCGCGCATCATCCGCAAGGGCGCGGCCGAGTCCATCCAGGTTTACGTGGACAAGCTCGGCGGCAAGTTCCCGGAGGCGGTAAGCAAGACTGTCGAGGAAGTCTCACGCTCCGGCGGCACTCCGCTGGTGGTCGTCGAGGGCCGGGAAGTGCTTGGGGTCGTCCAGCTCAAGGACGTGGTGAAGGGCGGCATCAAGGAACGTTTCGCGCAGCTCCGCAAGATGGGCATCCGCACGGTGATGATCACCGGGGACAACCCCCTCACCGCCGCGGCCATCGCCGCCGAGGCGGGCGTGGATGACTTCATGGCGCAGGCCACGCCCGAGCAGAAGCTCGCGCGCATCCGCTCCGAACAGGCCGCGGGCCACCTCGTCGCCATGACCGGTGACGGCACCAACGACGCGCCCGCGCTGGCGCAGGCCGACGTCGGCGTGGCCATGAACACCGGCACGCAGGCCGCCCGCGAGGCGGGCAACATGGTGGACCTGGACAGCAATCCCACGAAGCTCATCGAGATCGTGGAAATCGGGAAGCAGCTCCTGATGACCCGTGGTTCGCTCACGACCTTCAGCATCGCCAACGACATTGCGAAATACTTCGCCATCATCCCGGCGATGCTCATGGCAACCTTTCCGGCCATCGCGCCGCTGAACGTCATGGGCCTGGCCTCGCCGCAGAGTGCGATCCTGAGCGCCATCATCTTCAACGCGCTCATCATCATCGCCCTCATCCCGCTGGCCCTGCGCGGCGTGGCCTACAAGCCCATCGGCGCGCTCGCGATCCTCCAACGCAACCTGCTCATCTATGGCCTGGGCGGCGTCATCATTCCGTTCATTGGCATCAAGGCCATAGACATCCTCATCACCACCCTGAAACTCGTTTAACTCTCCCAGCCTATGAAAGACCTCTTCTCTGAAATCCGTGGCGCGGTCATGGCCACCCTGGTCCTCGCTGTGGTGTGCTGTGGCATCTACCCGGTCGTGGTCTGGGGCATCGCCCAGGCCGCCTTCCCAGACAAGGCCAACGGCAGCCTCATCACCGACGCGAAAGGAACCGTGGTCGGCTCGAAACTGCTCGGCCAGGGTTTCACGGGTGAGAAGTATTTCCACCCGCGTCCCTCCGCCGCCGGCAACGGTTACGACGCCGGCAACTCCAGCGGCAGCAACCTCGGCCCGACCTCCCAGAAGCTGGCGGACGCCATCAAGGAGCGCGTGGAGGGGTATCGCAAGGAGAACGGCCTGAAGGACACCGATGCCGTCCCCGCCGATGCCGTGACCGCCTCCGGCAGCGGCCTGGACCCGCACATCAGCCTGCGCAACGCGGAGCTGCAGACCACGCGGGTCGCCAAGGCGCGCAACCTGAGTGTGGACAAGGTCCGCGAACTCGTCCGCGCGAAAACGGACAAGGCCGACTTCGGCCTGCTCGGTGAGGCGGGCGTGAACGTGCTCCGTCTCAACCTCGCCTTGGACAAACTCTAAATCCGACTCCACCACGACGATGCGGACCCATGCAAGACCTTCAGCCCATCCTCGATGTGGTGCTTGGCGTTCTGCTCACGTTCGGCTGCGGGCTGGCCCTGCCGATCTATTGGTGGTTATTGGTGACGCCCTTGGTCTCCTTGTGGAAACAGTATCGCGCAAAACCAGCGAAGCCCGCTAATCTGACTACATGACGGAGCCGGACCGGCCCAATCCCGACGCCTTGCTCGCGGACCTCCAGCGCGAGGACGCAGCCCGGCGGCGTGGCCGGCTCAAGGTCTTCCTCGGCATGTGCCCCGGCGTGGGCAAGACCTACGCCATGCTCGAGGCGGCCCAACGCGAGTTGAAGGCCGGGCGCGACATCGTCATCGGCTACATCGAGACCCACGGGCGCAAGGAGACGGACGCGCTCACGCAAGGGCTGCCGCTGATTCCCCGTCAGAAGCTGGACTATCGCGGCGTGGCGCTGGAGGAGTTTGACCTCGACGCCACGCTCGCGCGTCGTCCGCACATCGCGCTCGTGGACGAACTGGCGCACACCAACGCCCCCGGCTCACGCCACCCCAAGCGCTGGCACGACGTGCAGGAGTTGCTCGATGCCGGGATTGATGTCCACACCACGCTCAACGTCCAGCATGTCGAGAGCCGGGCGGACACGGTGCAGCAGGTCAGCGGCGTGGAGATTCGCGAGACCGTGCCCGACAGCGTGCTCGACAACGCCGTGCTGGAACTTGTGGATCTGCCGCCCGCCGAGCTGGTGCAGCGGCTCCACGAGGGCAAGGTCTATGTGCCCGACCGCGCCGCGACCGCGGTGCAAAGCTTCTTCCGCGAAGCCAACCTGACCGCGTTGCGCGAGCTCTCCCTGCGCCTCGTGGCGGACCAGGTGGGCGCGGGGACGCGGGACTTTCGCCGCACCCATCCCGGTGCGGGCAACTGGAAGACCGGCCACCGGCTGCTGGTGGCCGTCGGGCCCAGCCCCTTGTCCGAGCCGCTCATCCGGTGGACCCGCCGCATGGCGGACGGGCTGAAGTGCCCGTGGTTTGCCGTGAACGTGGAAGGACCGGCGGCGCTGACGGAACCCGCCCAGACCCAGCTCACCAAGAACCTCGCCACCGCGCGCGAACTCGGCGCGCAGATTGTCACGACGGCGGATGAAGACCTAGTGCGCGGCCTGCTGCGCATCGCGCGCGACCAGAACGTCTCCCAGATGGTCATCGGCAAGCCGGGCGGGGCCGGCTGGCTGCAATGGTGGCGCAGCGGCGGGCTGCTCCGTCGGCTCGCGCAGGAGAGCGGCGATGTGGACCTGCATGTGGTGCGGGCGCAGAAGGCCGGGACCGAGGCAGCCGCACCACCATGGCAGCCGGTGCTTCAGTCCACGTTGAACCAATACTTCTTCGCCGCCGGGGCGGTGGGCGTGACCGGCCTGTTGAACCTGGGCCTGATGGAGTTGGCTGGTCCGCGCGTGCCGGGCCTGGTCTTTCTGCTGGCCGTGGTGCTCGTGGCACTGTTCGTCGGGCGTGGCCCGGTGCTGCTGGCGGGCACGTTGAGCGCGCTGGCCTGGAACTTCTTTTTTCTGCCGCCACGTTTCACCTTCATCATCGAGCGAGCCGAAGACGCGATCTTGTTTGGCACGCACTTCGTGGTCGCCGTCGTGCTTGGCCAGCTCGTCGCGCGCATCCGCTCGCAGGGCGAGGCGGAGCGGCGGCGCGAGGAACGGGCCACGGCGCTCTATGAACTGACCCGCGACCTCGCCGAGGCGTCCTCCCGCGACGAGGTGGTCTGGCAGCTCGTCGCACAGGTGGGCCGGGTGTTCCAGGCTCCGGCCGGGGTCGCGCTGGAGTCCAACGGCAAGCTGGCCATGCACCCGGACAGCCCGCTGGTGCTTTCGGAGAAGGACCTGGGCGTGGCGGACTGGGCCTTCCGGCATCGCAAGCCGGCGGGTCGCTTCACCGACAACCTCCCCGGTTCGACCACCCTGCACCTCCCGCTCGCCACCGAGCGCAAGTCCCTGGGCGTGCTGGCGGTGAGCCTGCCGGGCAACTCCCTCCCGCTGGGCCAGCGGGACCTGCTCGAAGCCTTTGCCCGGCAGGCCGCACTCGTGCTGGACCGGAGTGAATTGCGCGCCGCGGCCGAGCAGTCGCGCCTGCTCGCCGAATCGGAGCGGCTGGGGCGCACGTTGCTCAACTCCATCTCGCACGAGCTGCGCACGCCGCTGGCCGCCAGCACCAGTGCCGCGAGCGCACTGGCGGACGCGGACGCCGCGTCCTCGGAACACCGGCACGCACTCCTTGCCGAAATCCAGGAGGCCAACGCCCGGCTCAACCGCATCGTCGGCAACCTGCTCGATGTCTCCCGCCTCGAGTCCGGCCAGATCCGTCCGCGTCTCGACTGGCATGATGCCCGCGACCTCGTCCAGACCACCGTCCGGGAGCTGCGCCGCGAACTGGAGCAGCATCCCGTGCAGTTTGACCTGCCCGCCGCTCCGCTGCTGGCGCGGCTGGATTTCTCACTGCTCCAGCAGGCGCTCGCCAATCTCCTGCTCAACGCGGTCATGCACACGCCTCCCGGGACACCCATTGACATCCGTGCCGCGCTGGAAGGCGGCGAACTCACGCTGTCCGTCGGCGACCGCGGCCCGGGCATCGCCGAGGATCTGCTCCCGCGCATCTTCGACAAGTTCACACGCGGCACCCGGGCTCCCGCCGGGGGCAGCGGCCTGGGCCTGGCCATCGTCAAGGGCTTCGCCGAGGCACATGCGGGCACGGTCTCGGTCGCCAACCGTCCCGGTGGCGGCGCGTTGTTTTCCATCAGCCTCCCGCAAGCCGAACCACCGCCGGCCGCCGAACCCATCCCATGAGCGCCGAACGACCCGCATCCGCACCCGTCGCCCTCGTCATTGACGACGAACCGCAAATCCGCCGGCTGTTGCGCGTGACGCTGGAGGCGAACGGCTACCGCGTGTTCGACGCCGCGACCGGTCAGGACGGCATCGTGCAGGCCGCGCAGCGCCGGCCAGACGTGGTGTTGCTCGACCTCGGCCTCCCTGATCTCGACGGTGTGACCGTGCTGAAACGCCTGCGTGAATGGAGCCGGGTCCCGGTCCTGATCCTGAGTGTGCGTGACCGCGAGGATGACAAGGTGGCCGCGCTCGATGCCGGCGCGGATGACTACGTCACCAAGCCATTTAACAGCGCCGAACTGCTCGCCCGCCTGCGGGCCGCACTCCGGCACGCGCTGCCCGCGGGCAGCGAGGCGGTGTTTCATTCCGGCGATCTGGAGGTGGACCTGTCCGTCCGGGTCGTGCGCAAGCGCGGCGAAGAGGTAAAGCTCACGCCGACCGAATATTCCCTGCTCCGTTTATTCGTGACGCATGCCGGCAAAGTCCTGACGCACGGCCAGTTGCTCCGTGAAGTCTGGGGACCGAAGGCCCTCGAACAAACCCACTATCTACGGGTGCATATTGCCCACCTCCGCGAGAAGCTGGAAGATGTCCCCGGCCAGCCCGAAGTCATCCGCACCGAACCGGGAGTTGGCTATCGCTTGATGCTGCACGAATGACACCAATTCCCAAAGCCAATCGGTAGAATGTCGCGGGACGGCACCCCTCACCCCAACCCTGCCCGTGAACCTCCCGGCGCGCACCTTGCCCCAGCGCGAATGGATACGGCCTCGCCGAACCATTGGCGTGCTCGGGGCTCCCGCTCCTCCCTGGAATGGAGGAGCGGGCCGGGGCGAGGAGGGGCGGCAGGTCCAGTTGCGTTCGGAGACGGTCGAAGCACCCCTCTCCCAGCCCTTTCCCCGCTCGTGCCTCGCGGGCGAGGGAGACCGCGGTGCGTCGTGCTTAGGCCGGCGGTCGCGAACTCGCTGTAGTTTCGGCCTCGCTGCCGGCCACCGGTCCCGGCACGAAGGGAAGGTTCAAGGGCTGAAAGCGCGGCAGTGGGCGGGCCGTTGGTTCTCACCCCTAACCCTCCTCCGAGGAAGGGAGAGGGAGAAGCGGCGCGTCACGGTGCCCATTGGCTATTCCACCGATAGTCATTGGGACTTGGTATCAGGCGCCGCGCCGACGCCTCGTGGGCACAGACGCTGAAAGGCGGTCGCGCCCAGCCGATGAAACCGATGCCTCAAGGCTTCCCGTCCAGCCGCTTCACCTTCACTTCATACACCGCCCAGTCGGCGGCGTTGGAGCCGAGGGTGAGGAAGCCGGAGGGCGAGGCCCAGAGCCAATGCGGGCTCAGGGCGGTGGTCGGGCCGGTCCAGGCGTAAAGCGGCTGGCCGTCAAGCGTGGTGGACACGGTAACGTTCGCGCCGTCCAAGCGGACGGTCAGTTCCAAGTCGTGCTGCGCGGAATCGTTGATCTGCTTGCCGGTCACGACGCCGGGACAATCCTTTCCTTGCTTGCCGTTCACCAGGATGAGGCCGGTGTAGTAACCCTCCTCGCGAAAGCCTTCGAGATCAAAGCCCACCATCCGGTCCCCCACCGGGAAGGCGAGGTGGAACACGTCCTTGGGCGCAAGCTGCCGCAGCTTCACGCGCACCTGATAGCTGAGGCCGGCCAGATTGCCGAGCAAGGGCAGCGTCGCCCAGGATTTGCTCGGGCTGAAGAGCGCGCCGTTGTTCATGGACCAGCCGTTGCCGGACTTCCGGAGCGAGACCGACGTGAGCGTGGCGAGGGCGTCAGTCCAGCCGTCGGCAGGCTCAGCCTGGCCGCTCGTCTTGAACGCCTCCGGCTCCCAAATGCGGGTGAGGTGATCCGCCGCACAGCCAAGGCGCTGGCCGCCGGGGCTGAAGACCAGCGCGGTGGGCGGCGCGAGCGGACCGCGAAACTCATCCAGCCGCCGGCGGTTCTCCAAATCCCATAGCCGGATGCTCAAGTCAGCGGAAGCCGAGGCCAGCACGGGCCGCGTGGGATGCCAGGCGAGGGCCGTGACCGCACCATCATGCGCGCGGAATTCCTGCTGCACGGCCAGCGTCTCCGCGTCGCGGATGCGCACCAGCTTGTCCACCCCGGCCTCGGCGAAGCGCCGGCCATCGGGAGCAATGGCCAGCACGTCCATCGCCGCGCGGTGCGGCTGCACCTGGAGCCGCTGGCCGGTGACCGCGTCCCAACGGACGAGCCATTCCAGCGAACCGGAGTTGCCGCGCTCGGCCTTGGCGGTGACCAGCCCGACCAGTTGTTTCCCGCCCGCGAGCCAGCCGAGATCATTGAACCGCTTGATGTCCTTGCGGTCCAGTTGGACAGGCTGCGTGCCGGTGGCGGTGTTCCACACTTCCACTGCGGAATCCCCGGCCTCGACGGCCACCAACCGGTCCCCGTCCGGGCTGAGGCGCAGGTAGCTCAGGCTCTGCTTCGGCTTGAACGTCCGGACTTCCTCCACTTCCGGGCCGGGCTTGCGCAGGAAGCGGATGGGCGCGGTGGCACCGAGCTGACCCACGGCGGCAAAGCGCCCGTCCGCGCTCACGCTCGGCTCCCGATACCCGGCCCCCAGCGGCAGCCAGAGCGCACTCGGTCCGCCGGGGCGCAGTTGGAACAAGGCGTTGGTGTGGCCCGGACCCGGCGCGAAGACTGCGTCGTCCGCCCCCCAGAATGCCACCGTGGGCAGGTCGCCCGGGAGCGCCCACTTTTCCGGCGAACCCGTCAGATTCCAGACCCTGGAATTAGGTCCGCACACGAAGAGTTCGCCGGTCAGCGGATGCACGCTGACGTTGCGCGCCTCGCCACTGCCGCCGAGAAGTGATTGCACCGCCGCGCCGTTGCTCGCATCCCAGATGCGGATGTCCTGCCGCCCGTCGGCGCGCCCGGCCACGGTGACAATCCGCCCGCCGTCCGGGGTGAGCGCCAGCAGCCGCACCGCGCGGTCATGCGCGCGGAACTCCGCCAGCGTCCGCCCATCCTGCAGCTCGAGCCGGCTCACAAACCCGTCCGCCCCGCCCGCCAGCACCGTGCCGTCGCTGTTGGCCACGAGCGCAGTGACCATGCCCCGTCGGGTGGTGAAGGTGCGGGCCAGCACCCCGTCCCGCGCGTTGACCACCCGGAACGTGCCTTTGCCGGACACCATCACGAGCTGCTTGCCGTCCGGGGTAAACGCGGCATGGAGGTTTCCGTTGGTGGGCGAAGCGGTCCACACCAGCTTGCCTCCGACCATGCTGTCCCAGACGTTGAGCTGGGCTCCGCCCGCCACGGTCTGCAGCAGCAGCTTGCTGCCCAGGTGGAATTCCAGGCGCTCCGTGGGCGGGGCGTTCCATTCCATCAGCTTTTTCCCGTCCCGGGCGTTGTGGACCACGATGCCCGGCGCGCCGTGACGGGCGACGGCGATGCGCGCGCCATGCAGGGAGAAGGCGATGCGGAACTGCCGGTCGGCGGCCGGCTGCGCGAAACCCGGAGCAAAGCTCGCCTGCCGGGCACCGGTCGCCTCCAGCACCGTGATCCGGCCATCGCGATCCGCCACCGCAAAGGTGCCCGGACGTTCGGGATTGGCCGCCACGTCCTCCAATTCGCCGGTGCTGGTGCGCACGCGGGCAATGGAAGTGTCGGACTGTTCGAGCAGGTAGTTCCAGGTGTCATCCCGCAGGTCGTCAGGCACTTCGTAGAGGGCGGCCTGCATCTCGGCCCCGTTGCCCTCGCGGCGGGCGGCCTCGGCGAGAGAGAGGGCGGACTTGGCGAGCGCCTCGCGGGCCCGCGCGGCCTCGGCGTTGGCGGCAAGGGCGCTGGCCTCGGCCTTGTGCTCGGCGGAAATGACCTTGCCCAGGAAGCCCACGACCACGAGCACCAGCACACACACGGCGGCAACGATGATCTTGTGCCGCCGGATGAACAGCCGCACGAGCTGCAACGCGCCAGCCTCCTCCGCCGCCGTGGCAAAGCCGTTCTGGTAGGCCACCACTTCCTCCGCCAGCGCGCGCACCGTCTGGTAGCGGCCCGCCTGGTCGAGCGTCAGCGCCTTCATGGCGACGGCGGACAGCGCCTCCGGCACCCGCCCGCCCGGGCAGTGGCGCAGAGGAAATTCCTGCGGCAGCGCCTTGGTCCCGTCCGCCGCCGGCGGGACGGTCCCGGCGGACTTGGTGCGGTTGAAGTGCGTGGGCGGCTCGATGTTGCCGCTGACCACGTTGGCCAGCATCTCGCGCAAGGTCTTGCCCCGGGCCGGCGGGCGCAGCGTGAGGATGGCGTAGAGGATGCCGCCCAGTGCATAGATGTCCGAGCGGGTGTCCATCTTGGCCACCAGCCCGGCGGCCTGCTCCGGCGGCATGAAGTTCGGCGAGCCAAACACCGTGCCATCCAGGGTCAGGACCGGGGCCTCCGCGCTCTCCTGCGTCTCGTCAAAGTCCTCGAAGCCGGTCGGGACATTCTCCAGCGCGGCTTCGGTCGCGTGATTGTCCGGCTCGTGGAGGATCTTGGCCAGGCCCCAGTCCATCACCAGCACCTCGCCGAACTCCCCCACCATGATGTTCTCCGGCTTGAGGTCGCGGTGGATGATGCCGTTGAAGTGCGCGAACTCGATGGCGTCGCAGACCTTGAGGAAGAGGTTCAGCAGGCGGTCCAAGGGGAAGCGTTCCAGCGCGGCGGCGTCCCCGGTCTTCAGCTCGTTGAGCACCGCCTGGAGCGTGCGGCCCTTCACCAGCTTCATCGCGTAGAAGCGCCGGCCCTGGGGATCGCGACCAAACTCGTAAATGGGCACAATGTTCGGATGCGCCAGCCTCGCCAGCACGAGCGCCTCACGGAGGAAGCGCTGCTGCGCGACCTCGTTGCCCTCCGTCGTCTCCACCATCACCTTCATCGCCACCGAGCGGTCGAGCGATTGGTCGGTGGCTTCGAGAATCACCCCCATGCCGCCGCGGGCAAGTTTCCGACGAATGGTGTAGCGCTCCGCCGGGCCATCCGGGCCGGCGTCCGCGTGAAAATCCGAGGAAGGCATAAACCTGGCCGGCCGCGCACGCGGTCCGGTGCATCTAATCCGGAGGAATTGTGTCCAACCGCAATTCCGAGGTCGAGTCACGAATGCGTCGGCGGACGACGCGAGGGATGCAGAGGGGAAACTCCCAAAGATTCGGGAAAGACAAAGATGGGGAACGAAACCAACAGTTGAGATGATTCGCACCGATTCAGACCGGCCACAGATAGGAAGGGATTCTACGGTTGGCAAGCCGGTGGCGGGGAGGTTCACAGAATCATGGGGCACAAAATCATGAGGGAAGGATGCTTCTGTGGATTCCCAAAGATTTGGGACGGACAAAGATGGGGGCGGTGGCATGGTCAGTGCGGACCATGCGCAACCCGCCTTACTCCGTAGCGCGCCCCCTCACCCTAACCCTCTCCCCCGATGGGGGAGA
>CAZCBE010000131.1:0-19167 GCA_964496695.1 uncultured Klebsiella sp. | reverse complement strand
CCCGCGGGGGGGGTGGCGTGGGCGGCCGCCCCCCCCCGGGCCACGGAGCTAAGTGAGCTATCGGATTCAATGCAGCTCGGAAATGACGCGCTGACTTTGACATCGGCCTGGTCTGCTGGACGCCTTACCCCCTCACCCCGGCCCTCTCCCCCAGTGGGGGAGAGGGGGAGGAGGCGCTCGGTGCCCTCAGCTATTTGCGCCTGCCGCGTCTTTTTGTGGCCAAAAATCATTTTGCTTCCAGCTTGGACGCGGTTTTGCCGCCCTCCCATACATACACACTGCCATCGTGGCAGCCGGCGAAGATGGTCTTGGCATCGGACGTGGCGGTCACGGCGTAGAGCACTTCACCGATGGAGGAGAGCTTGCGCTCCGTGCCGGGCGCGGAGCTTTGCTCGCCGTTGTGGCGCTTGATGTCGGTGATGGTCACCGCGCTGCCGTCCTCGGCCACCGCGAGCAAATTCGTGCCGCCGGTGGTCCAATACAGGGCGGTGACCGCGGCGCTGCGATTGGAAAAAGAGCCCTCCCGTCCGGCGCTGGCAATGTTCCAGATCTTGATCTCCTTGTCCGCGCCGCCCGTGGCCAGCACCGCGTCGTCCTTGCCGAAGGCCACGGCCTGGACGTAGCTCGTGTGGCCCTCGAGCTTCGCGACCTCTTTCTGCGTCGCGATGTCCCACACGCGCGCGAGCTTGTCCGCGCTGCCGGTGGCCAGCAGCTTGCCATTCGCGCTGATCTTCAGGTCGAGGATGCTGTCGTTGTGCGCGGTCCACGAGGCGAAGGGCTTTTCATCGCCCATCTTCCACAGATGGACCTGTCCCGGTGCCCCGCCCGGGCTGTCCGCCACTGCGAGCGTGCTGCCATCCGGCGTGAAGGCCAGCGCGGTGGCGCGGCCCGCGAGCGGCTTGTCGAGCGTGCCAAAGGGCTGGAGCGTCTTCGCATCGAAGAGCAGCACGCGGCGGAACTCGCCCGCCGCCAGCCAGCGTCCGTCCGCGCTCCACGCGACCGACTGGATGGCGTCGCGCGCGCCGGTGAGCGTGGCGGTGAGGGTGCGGTTGGTGGCTCCGAGCGTGTGGATAAGGAGCTGGTTGCCGCGCGCGCTGGCCAGGCGTTTTCCGTCCGCCGCGAGGGCCACGGCCAGCACGGGCGTGTAGCTGGCGGGGAGCGGCTTGAGTTCGTCCGATTTCGTCTCGCGCGTCAGGAGCTTGAGCACGCCCGCGTCCCACGGCGCGCCGGCGTCCACCCAGCCGCGCAGCGTGGCGATGAGCTGGTCGGGGAGCTGCTTCTTCGGCGGCATGTGCGGGTCGGTGCCGGGGGCAAGGAGCTTGACCAGCGGGCTGTCGGAACCCTTGCCGGGCTTGAGCGCCGGGCCGCTTTCGCCGCCCTTGATGGCCGCCTCGCGCGAGGTCAGGTCGAGCTGGCCGCGCTTCTTCTCGACGTTGTGACAGCCAAAACAGTGCGCACGGAGAATGGTCATCGCGGCAGCCGCGTGCGTGTCCGCTTCCGCCCCGCGCAACGCGGGTGAAGCAGCCAGCCCAAGCGCGAGCGCGCCGATGAACAGCCGTGTGAACATGCGGAAGAAATGACGCGGGGTGGCGGGGTGAATTCACGCCGGGGCATCTTGGAGTGCGTCGGCAAAGCGCAGCGGCGGCGGCGCTTTGGCATCCCGCGGAGCGGAGTTGGCGTGAGGGGGACACTCTTGTCCCCCCTGTTCGGAAACCCCCGGCACCCCAAGTCACAGCGGACAAGAGTGTCCGCCTCACGACCGCTCCGCGGGAAGTGAAAGCGGCATCGCGCTCCGCTTGCCGCCGCAGTCCAAGACACGCTGGGTCAACGGCCGGTGTCTTGCGCCACCAGCGCATTGATCTGGCTCGCTGCGTAGCCGGCACCAAACCCGTTGTCTATGTTCACCACCGTCACGCCGCTGCCGCAGCTTGTGAGCATGCCCAGCAGCGCCGCTACGCCGCCGAAGGCCGCGCCGTAACCGATGCTCGTGGGCACGGCGATGACCGGCTTCGAGACGAGGCCCGCGACCACACTGGGCAGCGCGCCTTCCATCCCAGCGCAGACCACGAGGACGTTCGCGCGCTGGAGAATTTCCATTTTGGCCAGCAACCGGTGCAGCCCGGCCACGCCCACATCGCAGATGCGCTCGACACGGTTGCCCATTACCTCGGCGGTGATGGCGGCCTCGTCGGCCACGGGCAAATCGCTCGTGCCGGCGCAGAGCACGGCGATGAAGCCCGGGCGCTTGGGCAAGGGCTGCTTCTCGATGGTCACGGCCCGGGCGGATTCGTGCCAGACGGCGCGCTTGAACTTGCGCTTGAGCAGGCGGGCAGCGTCGGGTGCGAGGCGGGTGACCAGGACGTTCTGTTCGCGCTCGACCAGCTTGCCCGCGATGGCCACGATCTGGGCCGGGGTCTTGCCCGCGCCAAAGATCACTTCGGGAAAACCCTTGCGCAGCGCGCGGTGCGTGTCCACCTGCGCGAAGCCGAGATCCGCGACGGGCGCGGCCTGAAAGGCGCGGAGCACCTCGTCGCGCGTGGCGCGACCGGCGCGGAAGGCATCAAGGAGGGCGGCGGCTTGTTCGGCGGTCACAGACGGGAGGGTGCCGGAGCCCCAAGGGAGAATGAAGCCGGAAAAATAAAGGTGCGTTTTGAGCGCCTCGTTCAGAGCATCAGCTGCAACAAAAGCAGGCTTGTTTCAGCCGTGGACAAGGTGGACTGTGACGCGCGGACATTGCCAGCAATGACACCTCAAAACATCGCGCGGTTGATCGGCGTCGCCATCCTGATCTTTTGTGTCGTCATCATGGCCTCGTCGGGCACGTATGTGGTGCATCCCGGCTTCCGTGGCGTGGAGGTCACCATGGGCAAGGTCTCGCCGGCCTTCAAGCCGGAGGGCTTCGGCATGAAGGCCCCGGTCGTAACGGTCATCCATCCCATCTCCATCCGGCAGCAGACGGCCGAGGACAAGGCGGACTGCTATTCCTCGGACCTGCAGCAGATCCATGTGGAGCTGAAAGTGCTTTTTCGCATCCCCGAGGCCTCGGTGGTGAAGCTCTTCCAGGACTATTACGGGCTGCCTTTTGAGAATCTCATCGCCCCGCGCGTCCACGAGGCGCTCAAGGAAGTGACGGCCCTCCAAAGCGCGGAGCAGATCGTGAAAACCCGCGAGCAGATCAAGACCCGGGCCCTCGAAATCGCCCGGAAGAAGGTCGGCGCACTGCTCGTCATCGAGGACATTGTCATCCAGGACATCGCGCTGTCCAAGGAACTGGGCCACGCCATCGAGGCCAAGATGGTGCAGGAGCAGGAGGCTTCGAAGTCCAAGTTCCTCCAGCAACGCGCGCAGATCGAGGCGGACACTGCGGTCATCCAGGCCAAGGGCGAGGCGGAATCCATCCGCATCCGCGGCGAGGCGCTCAAGGACAACCCGGCCTTCGTGGACTTGAAGATCGTGGACAAGTGGGATGGCTTCACGCCGCTGGTCATCGGCGGCGGGGACAACCTCCTGCTTTCCCTCCAAGACGCGGAACGCCTGCGTCAGACCCGACCCAATGCCCCGTCCAACGCCCAATCGCCGGCCGTTCGCCGCAACACCAAGTAATGCGATGAACAACAACATTCTGCCCAGACTGATCGGTGTGGGAGTGCTGGTGTTTGCCCTGGTGATCCTTGGCTCTGCCACGTCTTACATGGTCGAGCCAGGCACGCGGGGCATCAAGGTGACGCTGGGCAAGACGGCTGATCAGTTCCTGCCCGAGGGCTTTGGCTTCAAGATGCCCTTTATCACCAGCATCGTGCCGGTGAACATCCGGCAGAAGACCATGGCGGTGAAGGCGGACTGCTTCTCCTCGGACTTGCAGCAGGTCATCCTCGACGTGCGCGTGCTCTACCGGGTGCCGGAGTCGTCGGTCGTGCAGATCTACAAGCAGTTCGCGGGCGATCCCTTCGACAGCCTCATCGCCCCGCGTGTGCAGGAGGCGCTCAAGGAAGTCACCGCCTCGCAGACCGCCGAGCAGATCGTGAAGAGCCGTGAGGAGATCAAGCAAAAGGCCATCACCGCCGCCAAGCACAAGATCGGCACCTTGCTGAATGTCGAGGACATCGTCATCCGCAACATTGACCTTTCGCCGGAGCTGGAGCGGGCCATCGAGGCGAAGATGGTGGCCGAGCAGCAGGCCGCGCAGGCGCGCTTCACCCAGGTGCAGACGCAGACCGAGGCGGAGACCGCCATCATCCGCGCGCGCGGCGAGGCCGAGGCCATCAAGGTGCGCGGCGAGGCGCTCAAGCTGAACCCCGCCTTCCTGCGCCTGCAAATCGTCGAGCGCTGGAACGGCAGGTCCCCGCTCGTCGTCCCCGCCGACCTCCACAACACCGGGGCTGCGCTGCTCCTCCCGCTTGGCCCGGCTGAGAAACCCGCCGCCCCATGAACCCGCAGGTCCGTGCCGCGCTCCGCTGGCTGGTGCTCGTCCTCGTGCTGGTGCTGCTGGCCTTGCTGTTCAAGCCGGTGCTGGCCTTTGTCGAGATGGCGGCAGTGGAACTGCGTTACTTCTGGTGGCTGATCCTGCTGGTGGCGCTGGCCGTCTGGCTGATCTGGGGCATCGGGAAGAAGCCGAAGGAATAGGTCGGGCTGGCGCGCGGCGTTCACGCCGCTTCATCGTCCGGACGCGGCAAGGCTACGAAGCAACAATGGGTAGCACAGGCCACCGGCCTGTGCCGTCCGGCCACTGGCCGGACGGAACGGCAAGGCGGCCACCCTTGACGACAACGCTTCGAATGCGTTCGCGCGCCCTCGTCATTCCGAGCGGCTGGTAGCCGCTCGGCACAGGCTGGTAGCCTGTGCCACCCGTCGGCTGCCTCGCTGCTGCTTCAGCATTCAGGAAGCGCGGCGTGATCTGGCCTTGAGCACCGCTTCAAACTCCGCCGTCAGCTTTGCGACGGTGTGTTCCACAAGGAACTTGGCACGGATGTTGGCCTGGCAACGGGGAATGCCAAAGTCGGTGGCCGGCCAGTTCTGGTGCAGGTTTCTGAGCGCGGCGGCGAGCGCGGCGGGTTGGTGAGGTGCGACCAATAATTCCGGGCGCTCCTGCACCTGCTCGATGATGCCGGTGCGCGTGGAGAGCAGCGGCACCCCGGCCGCCATCACCTCGACCGCCGCCATGCCGAAGGTCTCCATGCGCGAGGGATTGATGACGAGGTCGTAGCCCAGCACCAAGTCGCGGAACTTCTCCACGCGGCCGAGGAAGGTGCAGCGGGCGCGTTTCAGGCGCACGAGCTGCAGGTCGTTCTTCGCGGGATCGGGCTGGGCACCGGTGAAGTCGAACTGAAGTTCGGGGAGCGCGCCTGCCTGCTCCAGTTGGAACAGCGCCTCGGTCAGGTCCGCCCAGCCTTTCCAATCGAGGGGCGAGCCGATGACGAGGATCTTGTTGGGGAATGCGGCGGCCTTTGGTTTCGGCTCGCAGAATTCCGTGGGTTCGATGCCGTCGGGCACGAGGCGGATGTTGTGGCTGGTGTCCCAGCCCTGGGCGCGGGCTTGAATCTCGTCGCCCACGGCCACGATGCCGTCGTAATCGCCGCACCGGTATTTCCAATAGTCGGCCTCGCGCATGCCGGGCGAGCGAAGGTGCATCACGCTGCGCGCCTGAAGCGCGCGGGCGACGGCCAGGCCGAGCAAGCCTTCCCAGTGGTCGTTCGCATGGACGATGACCGGAGTGCCGGGAAGTTTGGCGAGACGTGCGGCAACCCGGCGGGCGAAGGCGGCGTTGCCCCACAGTCGCGCGGTCAGCGCCCGCGAGCTGGGGAACGGCTCGATCACGGTGGTGATGCCGTGGCGCTCGCACTCCGTCGTGAGCCAGCCGGACTCCGAGCAGACCAGCACCGGCTGCCACGGCCGCATCCCCTCGTGCCGCAGCATCCGCGCAAGGCAGGTCTGCGCCCCGGCCCGGTGGGCGCGCTTTTGGAGGAAGACGACGCGATTCATGGCGGGGCGAGGAGCTTGTCCGCCCCGGCCAGCACGGCCTCGACGGTGATGCGCTCCATGCAGGGGTAGGGCTTGGACTTGTCGCACTCGAAGACGCGGCGGGCCTTGCAGGGGCAGTCGCCGAGGACGAGTTCGTGCCGGCATTGCCACGGGTGCCAACTCCATTCGGACGACGGGCCGAAGAGCGCCAGCGTGGGCGCCTGCATCGCGGCGGCGAGGTGCATGGCCACGGTGTCCACGCCGAGAAAGAGCCGCGTGCGGCCTAGCAGCCAGCCCAACTCATGGAGGCTGAGCTGGCCGTCGGTGGAGAAGTGCTTTTCACGCGCGGTGGCGAGGATGCCATTGACCAGCTCGGTCTCGCGTGCCGCCGGACCGCAGGAGAAAACGACCTGCAAGCCACGCTCGGCCAAAGCATCTGCCACCGCCGTCCAGCGCTCGGGCACCCACTGTTTGAAGGCCCATCGGCTCGTCGGATGGATCACGGCGAAGCCCCCCGGGGCGCTCACCCAAGGGAGCCTTGCCCGCAGGCTCGCTTCATCCACCTGGGGCACGAAACGCATCTGCCCCGGCTGCGCCGACGGCTCGATGATGTCCGCCACCGTGCGGAAGTCGCGATGCACCTGATGGTCGCGCGCCCACTCGAAGCGGGTGAAGCGGGTGAAGAGCTTGCGTCGCCAGCCAATGAGCGGAGGGAAGTCGTTGAAACCCCGGACCCGCGCGCGGGAGGCGGTGACCCAGAACTTGGCACGGTCGGAGTCCGAGAGGTCGAAGGCGTAATCGTAGCGTCCGCCGCAGGCGATCAGGCGGAAGGCGGCGGTGGATTCGCGCAGTTCCTTGCTGAGGGAACGGTTCGCCTTCTCCGGGCTGCCCACGGGGAGGAGGTTCGTCACGTCGGGATTGCCGCGCAGCACCACTTCGCAGCCGCTGCGCACCATCACGTCGAGCCGGGCGGCGGGGAATTTCTGCCGGAGGAAGCGCAGCGTGGGCGTGAGCAGCAGCGTGTCGCCCAGGTGGCCGAGCTTGACCAGCAGGATCTTCACGCCGGCGCGCTACTCCTTTCGCCGTGCCACGACGAACACGTCGTCGCCGCACCAGTAACGGCCGAGCAGCGCGTTGCGGAAGGCGTAGAGAATCGCACGGCCCATCGAGGGCTTGCGGTCGGTGTATTCGCCGGAGTCCGCGACCTCCCAGCCCGCGCGGCGGAGCAGCTTGCCCAGCGCGGAAATGGGGTAAGGGCGCACATGCGTCGGATCGCGCCAGAAGTCGCCGACCGCGCGCCGCATGTTCGCGATGTTCGGCGTGAGGATGACCATCGGCGAGCCGGGCTTGACCGCGTGATGCAGCAGCTTGAACAGCTCCTCGACCTGGACCGGGGTGAAGTGCTCGACGATGTGCGAGACATTCGCGCCGTCATAGGTGCCGGCCGGAACGGACTTGAGATAGTCGAAGAAGCTCTCGTTGACGACCTTGAGGCCCTTGGCGCGAGTGCGTTCAGACAGCTCCTGGTCGAGTTCCACGCCGGTGCCGTTGAGGCCGGCTTCCTTGAGGAGTTCGAGGAAATGCCCCTGGCCGGATGCCACGTCCACGATGGACTGGCAGCCGCGAAACCGCTCGATGAAGGGCTGGAAATACCGCCGCGCCACTTCGCGTTCGCGCGGATCGGGGACGTGCATGTTGCTCATGAACTGGCGGCCATGAAACCACACGCCCGGGGCAGCGGACAGGAAAAATCCAGCGCTTTTGACTTTCCCCACCCTGCCCCGTAGCCTCGCGGCCCATGAACGTCCTGAAATTCTCGGACCAGGATTTCGCCGCCCGGCTGGCACAGCTCGCGGCGGCCTCCAGCCTGTTTGATCCCGTGGTCGAGGAGCGCGCGCGCGGCATCATCGCCGCCGTGCGCGAGCGCGGCGATGCGGCCTTGCTGGAGCTGACCGAGCGCTTCGACGGCGCGCAACTGACCGCCGAGCAGATCGCGGTCTCGCAGGCGGAAATCTTCAGTGCGTCGCTGGCAGCGGATGATTCGCTGCGCGCAGCGGTGACCGAGGCGGAGAAAAACATCGCCACCTTCGCCAAGAAATCCCTGCGCAAGAACTGGTGGGCGCGCAACTCGCACGGCGCGGCGGTGGGCGAGAAGTTCGACGGCTTCGAGCGGGTGGGCATCTACATCCCGGGCGGCACCGCGCCGCTGGTTTCCACGGCGCTGATGACCATCACGCTGGCGCGCGTGGCGGGCTGCCGTGAGATCGCCGTCTGCACGCCGCCGGGTCGCGATGGCTCGGTGAACCCCGCGCTGCTCTTTGCCGCGCGGGTGGCGGGCGCGACCGAGATTTACAAGGCCGGCGGCGCGCAGGCCATCGCCGCGCTGTCGCTGGGCACGGCGACCATTCGCCCGGTGCAGAAGGTGTTTGGCCCCGGCAACGCCTACGTGGTCGCGGCGAAGCGGCTGCTGGTCGGTTCTGTGGCCATTGATCTTCTGCCCGGACCGAGCGAGGTGCTCGTGCTCGCCGATGACACGGCCAACCCGAAGTTCATCGCCGCCGACCTGCTCGCGCAGGCCGAACACGGCTCCGGCCACGAGCGTGTCTGGCTGGTGACGACCTCAGCCAAGATTCTCAAGGCGACGCAAAAGGAAATCGCGCGGCAGCTTCCGCAGTTGTCTCGCCGCGAGTTCATCACCAAGGCGCTGGCGAATAACGGCTGGCTCATCCAGGTGAAGTCCCTCGCGGATGGCATCGCGCTCGTGAACCGCCTCGCACCGGAGCACTGCGAGGTGATGATCCGCCAGCAGCAGCAGGCCGTGGAGCAGATCACCACGGCGGGCGCGCTCTTCCTCGGCGGGTGGTCGCCAACGGTGCTGGGCGACTACGTCGCCGGTCCGAGCCATACGCTGCCCACCGGCGGCGCAGGCCGTTCCTTCGCGGGCCTGACCGTGGACCAGTTCCAGCGCCGCACCAGCGTGGTGGACTACAACAAGCCCGCGCTGAAGAAGGCGTTGGGCGCAGTGAAGAAATTCGCCGAACTGGAAGGGCTGGACGCGCACGGAAAATCGGCGGCCATCCGGCTGGAGTGAAATCAAACGCACATGGCACGTGAACCCGCAGGCCGGTTGACTTGGGATCTGAACGCCATCGCAGCGGCGCTCAAGATTCAGCCGGAAGATGTGCGGGAATACTTCACGGACGGGCGGCGGGTTTCATTCATTTTGGAACGCCGTCTTGCGCGCGAGGTGCTGAACGGAACTGTGGCGGAGAGCGAAGGTGCGGACCACGACCTGACGGATGCGAAAGGCGACAAGTGGGAGGTGCGCAGCATCACGCGCGGTGGGGTATATTTCTGCCCGAGCTACATGGTGGGTTCCGGCCGGGCATTCGGGATCGGCGGCTTTCTTGCCAAACTGGACGAGATCAAAGGCTACATCCTCGCGGACGTGGAAACGTTTCCAGACGTTCCGTTCTATGTCGTTTCCGCAGTCGAAGTCGCTGCTTGGTGGCAGGCCCGGCAGCTCGGCTCGACGACGAAGGTTTCCCGTGCGAAAGCACTCAAGCTGCTGCAAGCGCTGGGCCCGGTCACATGAGCCGCTCAACCACCATAGTGACCCCAACCTCGCAGAGCGCCTTCGTGGCCTCGGTCGAGCGGTTCGCCGACTTTGGCCGACCAAGCGCCAAAACCGCCTTGGAGGTGGGTGGGCATCGCGTGCCGGTCTTCACGAACGAGTTCTGGACAAGCAAGCAACGGGCGGCGCACAGCCTGCACGAGATTTCCTACCGGGCCTGCTTCAAACCGCAACTGCCGCGCTTTTTCATCGAACGCCTCAGCCAACCCGGCGACGTGGTGCATGACCCGTTCATGGGGCGCGGCACGACGTTGCTGGAGTCCGCGCTGCTGGGCCGCACGCCGTGGGGCGGTGACCTAAATCCCCTCTGCGCTTCGCTGGTGCGACATCGCCTGACGCCGCCCGCCCAGGGGGCCGTGGAAGAGCGATTGCGGACGATTCCCTTCGACGCCCGAGTGAAATCGCCAGACTCGCTGCTGGTCTTCTACCATCCGGCGACGCTTCAGGAGATTTGCGCCCTGCGCCACTACCTGTCCGCACGTCGGAGCGATGGTGATTTCGATGCGGTGGACGGCTGGATTCAGATGGTGGCACTCAACCGCCTGACTGGCCACTCCGCAGGCTTCTTCTCGGTTTACACGCTGCCGCCAAATCAGGCCGTTTCCCTGGAGTCGCAGCGCAAAATCAATCTGCGGCTGAAGCAGACCCCTCCCCGGCGCGACGTTCCGAAGCTGATCCTCGCCAAAACCGCCAGCCTTCTCGCCGACTACACAACCGAGCACCATGCCACGCTGAGCAAAGCGGGCCGCGGCGCCCGGGTGCTGGTCGGTGACGCCGAGCACGCACCGGAACTCAGCGATGCGAGCGTGGCATTGGTCGTGACATCGCCACCTTTTCTCAACGTGGTGGACTACGCGGCGGACAACTGGCTGCGCAACTGGTTCCTTGGCCTCAATGGGGACTCAGTCCCGCTGGCCATCCATCCGCGACTCCCGGACTGGCAGTTGAAGATGCACCGGGTCTTTCGCGAACTGCACCGGTTGCTGCGTCCCGGCGGGCACATCGCTTTCGAGGTGGGCGAGGTCCACGCCCGGCAGGTGAAGCTGGAAGAGGCGGTGCTTCCGTGCGGTCTCGACGCAGGGCTGGAACCGGTGCTGGTGCTGGTGAATGACCAGAAGTTCACCAAGACGGCGAATTGCTGGGGGGTGGCCAACAACAGCAAGGGCACCAACACGAATCGCATCGTGGTGTTACGCAAGGCCTAGGTCCCAGACTCAAATCTCAATCACCGTGATCTCCGGCCGGCAGCGGAAGCGCACGTTGAGGTAGAACCACCCGATGCCCGCGTTCACGTAGAGCGGGCCGGTCTTCGTCTCGAACAGGCCCCAGTCGTATTCGTCCACGCCCCAGGGCACAACGAGCGGGCCGAGGAAAGGCAGGCGAACTTGGCCGCCGTGCGAATGGCCCGCGAGCGTGAGGTCAAAGCGCAGGCCGTCGAAGCGCTTCATCCAGGCCGGGTAGTGCGTGAGGAGCACGTTGCGGGTGTTGGGCACTGGTTCGGGGCGGTGGCCGCTCTGGCAGGTCAGGCCGCTGATGGTGAGCTTCCCGTCGGCTGTTCGGGCGGTGGCGTCCATGAGCCACGCGCCGCCGGTCGCACGAAACGCCTTCGCGATGGCCTTGAAGTCCACGTCGGCCCAATAGTCATGATTGCCGGGCACGCCGTAGAGCGGGACGCGAATTTGTCGTAAACACTCCAGCGCCTCCGGCAGGTGTTTCGCCTCCTCGATCAAGTCGCCGGTGAAGCACACGGAGTCCGGCTTGAGGGCGTTGATTCTGGCCACCACGGCTTCCAGGGCTTGGCGGTCGCCTTTGTGATGCAGGTCGGTGAAATGGACGAGGCGGTGGGTGGGGTTGGCCTGGGCCAGCTGCACGGTGCGGACCTGCAGCCAGTTCGGTTCAAGCGCGAAGGCATCGCCCAGCAGCGCGGCGGGCAAACCCAGGCCCGCGCTGAGCAGGAAGCGGCGGCGGGTGAGCTTGAAGGGCAGCTTCATGAGGCGGGGCTGATGACCAAAGAATAGCATTCGTGAAGGGCCTTGGGAAGCCGGGGCAGAAGGCGATGCGGAACTTCCCCTGAGCGATGCAGTTGAAAACAGCCTTCACTCTAACGCAGAGGCGCAGAGGACGCAGAGGAACGCGAAGTTGAGTCAAATCGCGCGCACGCTTCGGAAACCTTCGCTTGGTCCCCGCGCCGCGTAACTTTGCGTCCTCTGCGCCTCGGCGTTGAAATGGAACGCTCCGATCTCAATCGTATCGTTTCGCATTGGTGTTCTGGTTCGCGATGCCGGGCAAGCGGGGACGCTTGCGGCACGGCCGGCCGGAGGCCGGCGCTACGTAGCGCCGGCGTCCCGCCGGCTCGGTTCCTGGCTGGAACGATGCGCCTGAAGTCTCGCCTGGCCACACATTCAACTCGCGGCTCCCGGGCGGTTGCGCCATGGTAGGCCCAGTCTTAACGCACCCTGCATCATGGCCTCCGAGTTCAAAGCCCTGCGCCGCGTCGAGTTCAGCGAGACCGACATGGCCGGCATCGTCCACTACTCGAACTTCTTCAAATACATGGAGACCGCCGAGCACGCGTTCTTCCGCTCGCTGGGCTTCTCGATCATCACCCGGCAGACAGACCCCCCGGTGGGCTGGCCGCGCGTCCACGCCTCGTGTGACTACCGGCAGCCGCTCCACTTCGAGGATGAGGTGGAAATCCACATGCTGGTCTGCGAGAAGAAGGCCCGGTCCCTGAGCTACCTCTTCAAGTTCCGCAAGCTCAACGGCCCGCACCCGGTCGAAGTGGCGCGCGGCAAGCTGACCGTCGTCTGCGTCACCCGGGATGCCCATGGCAAGATGTCCGCCGTGCCGATCCCTGATGCCATCGCGGAGAAGATCGAGGTCGCGCCGGCGGAACTGCTGGCCTAGGGTGCGGCCACCAAGCCACCGCAGTCGGCCGGGCAAAATGGATGAAACATACACGCGACCGCCACCGTCAGACCTAAGCTAGACATGAATCCAGTTTTGTCAGGACCGCTCAAAGGCCCGGCGATTGCCGTCGCCACAGGCATGCTGCTGCTCGCGCTCCCGGGCCGCGCGGCGGACGCCCCCGAAGGCATTGAGTTCTTCGAGAAGAAGATTCGCCCGTTGCTGGCCGAGCATTGCTACGAGTGCCACAGCGCCGGGCAGAAGACCAAGGGCGGGCTGAACCTCGACTCCCGCGAGGGCTGGATGAAGGGCGGCGACTCTGGTGCGGCGCTGGTGCCGGGCGACCTCGACGCCTCGCTCCTCATCAAGGCGGTGCGCTACAAGGACAAGGAGTTTCGGATGCCGCCCAAGCGGAAGCTCACGGACTCCCAGATCGCGGACTTCGAGCAGTGGGTGAAGCTGGGCGCACCCGACCCGCGCACGGGCGGAGCGGTGCTGGCGAAGAAGGAGATCAACATCGCCGAGGGCCGGAAGCACTGGGCGTATCAGTTGCCGAAGCAGCCGACGCCGCCCACGGTGAAGGACGCCGCCTGGGCGCGCAATGACGTGGATCGCTACATCCTCGCCAAGCTGGAGGAGAAGAACCTGCGCCCCGCGGCCGACGCCGACCCAGTCACGCTGGTGCGCCGCCTTTACTTCGATCTCATCGGCCTGCCGCCGACGCCCGAGCAGATTGATGCGTTTGTCCGCGATTACCAGTCGGCGGGGGCGAGTCGCCAGACCGCCGTCGCCAAGCTGGTGGACCAGCTCCTCGCCTCGCCGCACTTCGGCGAACGCTGGGGCCGCCACTGGCTGGACGTGGTGCGCTATGCCGAGTCGCTTACGCTGCGCGGCTTTGTGATGAAGGAGGCTTGGCGCTATCGCGACTACGTCGTCACCAGCTTCAACACCGACAAGCCTTACGACCGCTTCCTCCGCGAGCAGGTGGCGGGGGATTTGCTGCCGCACCAGTCCGTCGCGCAGCGCCAGCAGCAGCTTGTGGCCACGGCCTTTCTGACGCTGGGCAACACGAACCTCGAAGAGCAGCAGAAGAAGCAGCTCGACATGGACGTGGTGGACGAGCAGCTCGACACCATCGGCAAGGCCTTCCTCGGCCAGACCATCGGCTGCGCCCGCTGCCACGACCACAAGTTCGACCCCATCCCCACACGCGACTACTATGCGATGGCCGGCATCCTCAAGAGTTCCAAGACGCTGGAGCACTCGAACGTGAGCAAATGGCTGGAGTTCCCCCTGCCTATGCCCACCGGTGAGGACAAGCAGTTTTCGGCCCACGATCAGGCTGTCGCGAAGTTGCAGGCCAGCATCAAAGCCGCGAAAGAATCCGCCAATACGGCCGTGGCAAAGAAGGCCACGCTGCCCAGCGGCGCGCTCGATGCAAAGGTGCTCGCAGGCATTGTGGTGGACGATGCGCAGGCGAAGAAGGTGGGCGATTGGACGCACTCGATGTCCACCAAGACCTTCATCGGCGAGGGCTATCTGCACGACTCGAATCTGGGCAAGGGCGAGAAGTCGCTGACCTTCCAGCCCGAGAACCTGCGCGCGGGCAAATACGAGATCCGCCTCGCCTACAGCCCTGGCAAGACCCGCGCGCAGAACGCGCCGGTCACCATCTTCAGCGCGGAAGGCGAAAAGACCATTCGCGTGGACCTGCGGGATGATCCGCCCATCGAGGGCCGGTTCGCCTCGCTCGGGCAGTTCCGCTTCGAGCAGAACGGCGCGGGCTTCGTCATCGTCGGCACCGAGGGCACCAAGGGGGTCGTGACGGCGGATGCCGTGCAGTTCGTGCCGGTCGGGCAGCCGGCGGAAGGTGCGGCCACCGCCACGACCGATGCGGCGAAGAAGGAAAAGCCGGACGTTTCCGAGACCGTGAAGAAGCTCGAAGCCGAGCTGAAGAAACTGGAGGCCTCCGGTCCCAAGCGGCCGATGTTCATGACCGTGAAGGAAGAGAACATCAGCGACACGCAGATCCATATCCGCGGCAGCGTGCAGAACCTCGGGGCGAAGGTGCCGCGCGGCTTCCTGCAGGTGGCCAGCTACGGCGCGGTGCCCAAAATTTCTGAGAAGGAGAGCGGCCGCCGTGAACTGGGCGACTGGCTCGCAAGCCGGGACAACCCGCTCACCGCCCGGGTCTTCGCGAACCGCGCGTGGACCTGGCTCTTCGGCACCGGCCTGGTGCGCAGCACCGACAACTTCGGCACGACCGGTGACGCGCCCACGCATCCTGAACTGCTCGACCATCTGGCCGTGCGCTTCATGGCCGAGGGCTGGTCCATGAAGAAGCTGGTGCGCGAGATGGTTTTGAGCCGGGCGTATCAGCAGGCCGCCGTGGGAATTGAGTCGGCACAACACGCCGCAGGCATGGCGGCGGACCCCGAGAACAAGCTCTTCTGGCACGCGAACCGCCGGAAGCTGGATGCCGAGTCCATCCGTGACACCGTCCTGCAGGTCAGCGGCCAGCTCGACCTCGCGCAGGGCGGCTCGCTCATCAAGGCGGGCACCGGCTCCGACTACAACTACAAGCACACCGACACGCGCCGGAGCGTTTATTCGCCCGTGCTGCGCAACTCGCTGCCCGAGCTGTTCGAGGCGTTTGACTTCGCCGACCCCAGCCTGGTGGTCGGCAAGCGCAGCGACAGCACGGTGGCCCCGCAGGCGCTGTTCATGATGAACCAGCCGTGGGTGATGGAGCAGTCGCAGTCCGCCGCACAGAAGCTGCTGGGCGAGCAACTCGCCGATGACCGCGCCCGCGTGGCTCGTGCGTATCGCCTCGTGCTGGGCCGTCTGCCGACTGATGGCGAGGTCGCGCTGGCGCTGAAGTTCCTCCCCGCCGAGTCCGCCGCCAGCGAGGGGACTAAGCGCACCGAGGCGTGGGGCCGCTTCTATCAGGCGCTCTTTGCATCCGTGGATTTCCGGTATTTGAACTGACCATGTGGGAAGAAGATCCAAGATGGCAGGAAGGCCACTGGCGGCTGGTGGTTGGCTCATTGGAAGTTACCGTGGCTTTCGCTGTTGGCGTAGGCTTGATATTTGGCATCTGGGACCCGTTGGTTTCCGTGCTGACCATCTTTGGAACTGCGATCGGTGTGCTCTTCGTGGCCTGGGTGATGCCCATGTGGCTGCTGGGGAAATTGATCGAGCGGTTCGCCCGCGTGACGGCCCACTGGCGGCGGGAAAAGGATTTGAACCACCGGGCAAACTGACGCATCCTTTCATCGTATGTTGGCCCTTCAGAATGAACCGAAGCTGGCGCAGCCGAAGGCGCGAGAGTTTGTCCCGCAACTTCAGAACGGCGACCAGCTCCATTCACGCGAGTTCCTTCGCCGCTATGACCGGATGCCGTTGGTCAAGAAGGCCGAGCTGATCGAGGGGGTTGTTTTTATGGGTTCACCCGTCAGCCGTCAGCATGGTCGCCCGGATATCGTGATCCACGCGTGGCTGGAGGCTTACTCCTCAGACACCCCTGGCACAGAGGCCCTGTCGAACGTTACCGTCATTCTTGATCCCGAAAACACGGTCCAGCCAGATTGTTTTCTCCGCATTATCGCTCCGGGGAAGGGAAGCACCAAAGAAACGGATTTGGGGCTGATTTCCGGGCCCCCTGAACTGGTGGTCGAAATCGCGGCGAGCAGCGCCTCGATAGACGCTCACAAAAAGCTCACAGCTTACCGGCGCAATGGTGTGGCAGAATACCTGCTGTGGCGCGTGGACGAGTGCCGGATCGAGTGGCTGCATCTTGTGGACGAGGAATACCTCGCCGCCGAGCCGGACGCGCAAGGCATCCTGCGCAGCCGCGCTTTCCCCGGCCTGCAAGTGTCGCTGCCCGCTCTGCTCTCGCTTGATTCCAACCGGGCGCGTGCGAGCCTCGAAGAAGGCCTCGCGTCCCCCGCCCATGCCGAATTCGTCCGCTCCCTCGCCGCCCAATAACTTTCCCATGCACACTCCCCCGATCTTCACCCGCCGCCACGCGCTGCAATCCCTCGCCTGCGGTTTCGGCTCGCTGGCCTTCGCCGGCATGACCGCCCAGCGCGCGGCCGCCTCCGTCAACCCGCTCGTGCCGCGCCAGCCGCATCACCAGCCGCGCGCCAAGAGCGTCATCTTCCTCTTCATGCAGGGCGGCGTGAGCCATGTGGATTCGTTCGACTACAAGCCGCTGCTCACCGAGAAGGACGGCCAGCTCATGGGCTTCAACGATGCCCGCAAGATCGCCAACTCCGGCAAGCGCGAGGAGTCCACGCAGCGCGTGATGAAGCCGCTGTGGCAGTTCAACCAGCACGGCCAGTCCGGCCGCTGGGGCAGCGAGCTGTTCCCCGAGATGGCCCGCCACGCCGACGACCTGACCTTCATCCACTCGATGCACACCGAGGGCATCGCGCACGGGCCGGCCACGCTCTTCCTGCACTGCGGTGCCACGCAGTTCATCCGCCCGAGCATGGGCTCCTGGGTCAGCTACGGCCTCGGCACGGCGAACGACAACCTGCCCGCCTTCGTCAGCCTCAGCCCGAGCGCCGGCAACGGCGGCCCGCGCAACTTCGGCAACGCCTTCCTCCCGCCCGTCTTCCAGGGCACCGCCGTGGGCAAGGCCGGCACGCCCATCGTCGAGTCCACTATCCGCAATCTGACCAACCCGAAGCTCTCGCCCGCCGAGCAGCGCCGGAACTTTGACTTCCTCCAGGAACTCAACGCCGAGCAGCTCAAGAAGTCGCCCGGCGACGCCGAACTGGAGGCCGTCATCGCCAGCTACGAACTCGCGTGGCGCATGCAGAACAACGCGCCGGACACCCTCGACATCAACCAGGAGACCGAGGCCACGCGGAAGCTTTATGGCATCGGCGAGGGCAAGACCGACAACTTCGGTCGCCAGTGCCTCATGGCCCGCCGCCTCGTCGAGTCTGGCGTGCGCTACATCCAGGTCACCTACGGCGACAACACGGCGAACCCCGCCTGGGACCAGCACTCCAACATGCCCAAGCACAAGGACCACGCGATGGCCGTGGACAAGCCCATCGCCGGCCTGCTGCAGGACTTGAAGGCGCGCGGCCTGCTGGAGGACACCATCGTCTGGTGGGGCGGCGAGTTTGGCCGCACCCCCTACGCGGAGAAGAACGGCACGGGCCGCGACCACAACGCCGGCGGCTTCACCGTCTGGCTCGCGGGCGGCGGCTTCAAGCCCGGCACCAGCTACGGCACCACCGATGAGTGGGGCCACCTCGCCGTCGAGAACAAGGTCCACATGCACGACCTGCACGCGACCATTCTCCATCAGCTCGGCTTGGACCACGAAAAGCTCACCTACCGCTTCGACGGCCGCGACTACCGCCTCACCGACGTGCATGGGCACGTGGTGAAGGAAGTGCTGGCGTAGCGGACGCTGCGATAGCTGGCTGCTGACTTAAGTCTGCGTGGAGCGCCTTCCTTCCCTCTCGGTCGAAAGAAGCCGACGAGCCTTCACCCCCCTTGATCGGAGGCTGAAGTTTGAACAACAGGCGACACGGGCGTTCCGCCTTCTCCGTTCCTCAATCACTTCTCTCGAACATCAGCGCAGAATCTTCGATTCACGCTCCTGACGTTCGAGCGTTCATGTTCGCGCGCATGAAAACTAGTTCTGCGCGACGAACTGACTCCTCCTTCCGCTGCTCCATGCCGCTGGCTGCGATGCTGGCGGTCATCGCGCTGTTTGCCGCCGGGTGTCATGCGCTGGACCGGGGCAATACCCGGAAGCGGCACAACTCCAGCCTCGTGGATTACCTCTACCCGCGCGGCAACCACGACCGCCCGACTCGGCCTTCGGTGCCCACGCTTACCTTGCCGCTCAAGGTCGGCATCGCGTGGGTGCCGGAGGTCTCGGGCGGCCGGGACCCGCAGCGGCAGGGCGATCCGGTGCTCACCGAGGCGCGGCGGAAGGAGCTGGCGGAGGCGGTCATCCCGCACTTCCAGAAGCATCCCTTCATCAGTTCCATCCAGACCATCCCCACCGCCTACCTGACGCCGGGCGGCGGGTTTGAGAATCTGGACCAGCTCCGCGCGCTGCTGGGCGTGGATGTGATCGTGCTGCTGTCGTTCGACCAGTTGCAGACGTCGGAGAGCACCGAGCTGTCGCTGCTCTACTGGACCATTGTCGGGGCCTACCTCATCCCGGCGGAGGCGAACCAGACGCACACGATGGTGGACGCGGCGGTCTTTGACATCGCGAGCCGGCAAATGCTTTTCCGCGCGCCGGGCACGAGCAAGTCGCAGGGCCTCGCCACGCCGGTCCGCACGGACGACCGGCTGCGGGTAAAGAGCGACCTGGGCTTCCGGGAGGCCTCGACGAACATGGTGGCGAACCTGCAACTGGAACTCGGCGCGTTCCAGCAACGGCTCAAGGAGCGGCCCGAAACCGCGAAGATCATCCGGTCGCCGGGCTACAAGGGCGGCGCGTTTGGCTGGGAGCATGCGGGGTTGTTTGGCGGGGTGCTGGTGCTGGGCATGCTGCTGCAACGTCCGCGCGCGTGAACTGGCGATGAATCGCTCAGACCAATTCCCCATGCGAGTTGTGAAAATGTCGCCGGAGGCCACCCCTCACCCCAACCCTCTCCCCTCCTCCGAGGAGGGGAGAGGGAGCCAGA
>CAZCBE010000130.1:11584-19312 GCA_964496695.1 uncultured Klebsiella sp. | reverse complement strand
AGGGAGAGGGAGTGGAAAGCTAACCCCTTCGCAGCCCTGCCTGCTTGCTGCTGCCGTGTTGCCATGGCAACCGCTGGGCTTCGTTTAGACCAACGGGCACCGGGTTCAAGCCCGGTGCCAATCAGATGACTAGAAACAGAGCTGCGCCCGCCGGCTGCCGCGGTGGGCGAAAGGGCGTGACCACCCGGCCAGCGGCTGCCATGGTCCGACATCAATGTGGCGGGCGCGCTTGGATGCATTTTGCGAGCAGGGGATTCATGTCCTCATGGTCGTGCTGCTGGTCTTTGGACCGCTGGCCCTGGGGGGCACTCATGCGGAGTTTTTTGCGGTGATGGCCGGGCTCGGGGCAGCCGCACTGCTGCTCTGGCTGGTGCGCATCTGGGTGAAGGCGGACCTCACCCTGCTCTGGCCGCCGCTGGCCTGGGCGGTCGTCGCGTTTCTGCTCTATGCCACCTTGCGCGGGCAGGAGGCTCTCGCTGGCTACCAGGCGCAGGGCGAATTGCTGCAGATCGCCCTCTACGGAACGGTCTTCTTCGTCACGCTCAACAACCTGAACCGCCAGCACTCCGCCAACTGGGTCGCGGGCGCCCTCATCACCGTGGCCACGTTCGCGGCCATGTATGCCCTCTACCAGTTCCTCACCAAGTCCGGGCACGTCTGGCACTTCACCCGCCCGGCGTCCTATGCCGGGCGCGGTTCCGGCACTTACATCTGTCCCAACCATCTTGCCGGTCTCCTGGAGATCGCCCTGCCGCTCGCGCTCGCCTATCTGCTCGCGGGCCGGCTAAGCCACCTGGCGCGCATCCTGACGGGCTATGCGGTGCTGGTGATGATCGCCGGGCTGGTGAGCACGGAATCGCGTGGCGGCTGGGCGGCGGCGGCGCTGGCGCTGCTCGTGCTCCTGGTGGTGATGCTGAGCCAGCGGGGGCAGCGGCTGCCCGCGCTGCTGGTGCTGGTGGTCCTGTCGGTGGCGGCCGTGTGGATCATCACCGAGGTGAGGACCACCTCCCTGCGCGTGCAAAAGGCGCTGAGCCCGGACCAGCTCGACGATCCGCGCTTCAATATCTGGCCGGCGGCGGTGTCCATCTGGCGGGCCAACTTCTGGTGGGGGGCCGGGCCGGGCCAGTTCGACCAGTTGTTCCGCCTGCATCGGGACGGACGCATCCAAATCCGCGCGGGCCACGCACACAACGACTACCTCGAAACACTCGCCGACTATGGCACGGTGGGGGCAACGCTGGTGACGACGGCCTTCGGGCTCCTGTTCTTCGGCGTGTTCCGCGCGTGGAAGCACGTCCAGCGGGAAGGCGATGACTTCCGCTCGCGCCAGAGCAACCGGATGGCGTTCGTGCTGGGCGGCTCGGTGGCGCTGCTGTCACTGCTGCTGCACGCGGTGGTGGATTTCAACTTCCACATCCCGGCAAACGCCACGGCGGCGGTCGTGCTGATGGCCCTGCTGTCCGCGCACTTCCGCCACGCGACGGACGACCACTGGACACGCGCGGGGCTGACGGTGCGCGCCGCCCTGACGGTGCTCGGCCTGTTCGTCGCCGTCTGGCTCTGGCACGGGGCTTTCCGCCGGGCCCACGAGCGCCTGCTGCTGGCGCAGTCAGAGACCGCGCCGGACGTGACCGCCCAACTGGCGTTCCTGCGCCAGGCGCACGAACTCGAGCCCGCCAACGCGCAGACCTGCTTCATCCTCGGCGAGGTGAACCGCGTGCTCGCCACGGACCGGCCCGGCAGCCACCGCGAACTGGCGACCGAAGCGATGGGGTGGTTCGAGCGCGCCTGGATGTTGAATCCCTACGACGGCTATCCCCGCCTGCGCTACGGCATGTGCCTCGACCTCCTGGGTGATCATCAGAACGCCACCCGCCATTTCCTCCGGGCGCGTGACCTGGATCCGAAGGGCGGGTTCACGCTGGCCTACGTCGCGTGGCATTACGCCCAGATGGACGACTGGGCCAAGGTGAAGGAGTTCACCCAGCGCTCCATGGAGGCGCAGCCACGCGACAACCGCATGGCCGAGCTGTTTTACGAAGCGGCCGTCGAACGGCTGGCCGAGCAGCAGCGGCGGTGAGGAGACAGGGGAAGCGAGAGGGAGAGGATTACGTGGTGCGTGGTGCGTGAGTTCGTCCAGACGCGTTCGAGTGCAATCACGAACCCCGAACCGCGGATGGCGGCTGATGCCAAGCACGACTCCAACACCCCCATTACTCCACCACTCCGCTGCCTGCTCCGCTGCGTCATCTTCCGCCGAGCGACGCGTAACCCCGGCGCAACAATGCCTCCGTGTCGGCCCAGCCCAGGCAGGCGTCCGTAATGGACACCCCGTAGCGCAATTGTTTCAGATCGGTCGTGAGCGGCTGGCTGCCTTCTTCCAGATTGCTCTCCAGCATGACTCCGATCACGGACTGGCTGCCGGCCACCCGCTGTTCGATGATGTGCTGCCAGACCGTCTGCTGGCGCGTGTGCTTCTTGCCGGAATTTGCGTGGCTGCAGTCCACGATGAGCGCGCCGGGCAGGCCGGTGTCCCGCAGTTGGTGGACGGCGTCGGCAATGCTCCGCTCGTCGTAGTTCGGCGCGTGTTTGCCGCCGCGCAGGACAACGTGCCCCCACTTGTTGCCCGTGGTCTGGATGATGCAGGTGCGCCCGTCGGGATCAATGCCCAGAAAACTGTGCGGATGCCGCGCGGCCTTCATGGCGTTGACGGCGGTTTCCAGGCTGCCGTCCGTGCCGTTCTTGAAGCCCACGGGCATGGACAGGCCGCTGGCCATTTCACGATGCGTCTGCGACTCTGTAGTGCGCGCGCCCACGGCGGCCCAGCTCACGAGGTCAGCGAGATACTGCGGCACGACGGGGTCGAGGAACTCCGTCCCGGCGGGCATGCCAAGGGCAACGATGTCCAGCAGCAGCTTGCGCCCGACCTTCAAGCCCGCCTCGATGTCGCACGAGCCATCCAGATGGGGATCATTGATCAGACCCTTCCAGCCCAGGATGGTGCGCGGCTTCTCAAAATAGACGCGCATGACGATTTCCATGCGGTCGGCGAACTCCTGCCGCAGGGGAGCCAGGTGCCGCGCGTAATCCACGGCCGCTTCCGGGTCGTGAATTGAGCACGGGCCCACCACCACGAGCAGCCGGTCGTCTTTCCGGTCGAGGATGTTCTGCACGGCGTGCCGGCCGGCGATGACAGTTTGGGCGGCCTCCGGCGTGAGCGGGAGCGAATCGGCCAGTAGGCGCGGCGTGATGATCGGTCGGGTGGCCTGGATGTGCCAGTTGTGCGTGCTCTGCATGACAATAGTTCCCGGCGCGTGCGCCCCGGTGATGGGACTGCATGGCGACAGGGGCGGGAACTGTGCCGGAACCCCCCGTCACCTCGCAAGTTCCTTGTCGCGCCTGCGGACGCTGCTTATGTTCCCGGGGCAAACGGCTACTTGCTCGCATGGACAACCAACCTACTCCGCCACGCAGCTTCACGCTCACCCGGCTTCCGTGGATCGTGGCTGCGGGCACGCTCGTCCTCTATCTCGCCACGCTCGCTTCGTGGGTCACGTTGCCGTCGCTCGGGCTGACCGCGCAATTGCTGGGCTGGGACTGGTGGAATCCGAAGATCGGCCGTCCGCTTTACCATCTGCTCACGCTGCCGGTAAAGGCCTTCCCCGCCGGAGCGCAGCTCTTCGCGCTGAACGCCTTAGCCGCCGTGTGCTCGGCGCTCACCTTGGGGCTGCTGGCCCGCAGCGTCGCCCTCCTGCCGCAGGACCGCACCCGTGACCAGCGGGCACGCCAGCGGGAAGGCTCCGGGCTGCTCGCCATCCCGGCCAACTGGCTGCCGCCGCTCCTGGCGGTGCTCGCGTGCGGATTTGAACTCAGCTTCTGGGAGCACGCCACCGCAGCCACGGGCGAAGCCCTGGACCTGCTGCTTTTCGCCGCGGCGATCTGGTGCCTGCTGGAATTCCGCCTGGCCCGCGACGACAAATGGCTGGCCCGCTTCGCCCTCGCATGCGGACTGGGCTTCGCCAACAACTGGGCGATGGTCGGCTTCGCGCCCTTTCTGCTTGCCGCCCTGATCTGGGTGAAGGGTCGCGAGTTCTTCAACGCGCGGTTCCTGGGGCGGCTCGCGGCCTGGGGCGGGGCGGGTTTGCTGCTCTACCTCTACAACCCGCTGGCCGCCTCGCCGGAGTTTGGGTTCGGCTTCGGTGATTTTCTCACCGCCGAGCTGGGTGCGCAGAAAAACAACCTCCTGTTCAATCCCAAAGGCCGGGTGCTCCTGCTGTCCTGCGCCACGCTCCTGCCGCTCGCGCTCATCGGCATCCGCTGGTCCTCCGGCTTTGGCGATGTGAGCGCCGCCGGGAGCTTCCTCTCGAACCTGCTCTTCCGCCTCATGCACGGCCTGTTCCTCGGCGGCTGTGTGTTCATGACACTCGACCTAGCCTTCAGCCCCCGGGCACTCGGCTACGGGCAGGCCATGCTGCCGTTCTATTATCTGGGCGCGCTGGTCATCGGCTACTGCGCGGGTTACTTCCTGCTGCTGTGCGGGGCGAAGGAGGAGAAAGCCTGGCACAAGCCCGGCCCGCTGGGCATGACGCTGAACTTCGCCATGCTGGGAATGATCTGGCTGGGCCTCGTCGCGCTGCCGGGCTGGCTGGTGGTGAAAAATCTGCCCGTGTTGCGGGCGCAGAATGGTCCCGCAGTCCGTGAGTTCGCCGCGCAAATGGCCACGAGCCTGCCCGCGCAAGGCGCGCTGGCCTTGAGCGAAAACCCCGTTCACCTGCTGCTCCTGGCGGCGCACTTCCACGGCCTGTCCTCGCCGCATCTCCTGCTCGAGAACCGCATGCTTCAGCTCACCCGCTATCACCGCCAACTGGCCCGCCGCCATCCCGGTCGCTGGCCCGATCCCGGGACGGCCACGGACACGCAAACGGTTCCGCCACTTGCCGTGGCCACGTTCCTGGGCATGCAGACGAGCAGCAACCATGTGTTCGTGCTCCATCCGCCCCATGCCACGATGTATCTGGAAAACCTCTACCCTGAACCAGCGGGACTGATCAACGAACTCAAGCGCTATGGCACCAACGACATCGTGCCCCCGCCGCTCCCGCCAGCAACGCGTGCCCGCATGGCCGACTGGTGGAAGCAGAACATCCGGGCGGAGCAGGCCGGGCAGCCGGTTGACCCTGGCCAGATTTCCACCGACGGGCAGATGATCCGGGCCTTAAGTTCGGTGGTGGCCAACGACCAGGGCGTCTGGGCCCAACGCTCCGGCTCGGCGACCAACGCCCAGTTGTTTTTCCAGATCGCCGCGCAGTTGAACCCCAGCAACTTGGTGGCCGTGCTCAACCGTGATTACAATGAAGGACTCCGCACGGGCCGGCCACCCGCCGCAGACCCGGCCAAGGTCGTGCAGGAACTGCTGGCCACCCACCAAAACTGGGCCACCGTCCTGGCCCGAAACGGGACCCCCGACGAGCCCAACTTCTGCCTCGCGCTCGGCCAGCTATATCGGCAGGGCGGCCTGCCACGCCAGGCGATCATTGAGTTCACCCGCGTCACCGAACTCGCCCCCACGAACCATGCCGCCTACCTGCTGCTGGCGGACACCTTCATCACACTGGGCCTGCCCGACCGTTCCAAGGCTGCGTTGGATACGGCACGCACCCGGCCAGCACTGGCCGCCGGTCTTGCCGCCAGCGAAGCGGCGATCCTCCGCCTCGACGCCCTTTACCTCTCCCAGAAAGGCAAATCCGCCGAAGCTGAAGCGGCCTTCGGCAACGCCCTCAGGAAGTTTCCGAATGACCTGCCGCTGCTGGATTCGCTCACGGAAATCTACCTGCTCTCCGGCCGTTTCACCAACGCCCTCGCGACCACCGAACTGGAGCTCAAGGCCGCGCCAGATTACCCTCGCGCGCTTGTGAACAAGGGCGGCCTGCTCATCCAATTAAAGCAGTTCGAGGCCGCACTGGAGCCCTTGAACAAGCTCATCGAGCTGCAGCCGACACACCCCGGGGCACGCGTCAACCGCGCCATGGCGCTGATGAACTTGAACCGGCTCGACGACGCTGAGAAAGACTATCGCAAGCTCATCGAACTCACGCCCGGCGCCCATGGCGGCCATTTCGGTCTCGGCGAGATCGCCTGGCGACGCAAGCAGATGGGCGACGCGCGAAAGCACTACGAGGCGGGCCTCAAGCTGGCCCCGGCCAACGCGGCCGAAACCAAGATCATCCGGCAGCGGCTGCAGGAGCTTCAAGCCGGCCCCAAATGAACGCTCCCGCGCTAGTGGGGCAGGCGTCTCGCCCGCGTGCTGTTTGGATTCTCCCTGCTGCCGTTCGCGGGCGAGACGCCCGGGACAGCAGGCGGGACGCCTGCCCCACCGTCCCCTGATCCATGCGTGTCGCCCACGTCATCACGCGACTGATCGTTGGCGGGGCGCAGGAGAACACCATTGCCAGCGTGCTGGGGCTGCGCGCCAAGCCAGGTGTGGAGGTCAGCCTGATCTCCGGCCCCACCACGGGGCCGGAAGGCAGCCTGGAGCCGCGCGTGACGGCTGTCCCCGGCCTGCTCACCCTCGTCCCGGAACTGATCCGCCCGGTCTCTCCGGTCCACGATTGGCAGGCGCTGCGCAAGCTCACGCAACTGTTTCGTAAACAGCAGCCCGACATTGTCCATACCCACAGCGGAAAAGCGGGCGTATTGGGCCGTCTCGCAGCCCACGCGGCAGGCGTGCCGGTCATTGTGCATACCATTCACGGGCCGTCCTTCGGACCGTTCCAAGGCGCGCTGGCCAATTTAGTCTTCCGCGCCGCCGAACGCCGTGCGGGCCGGGTCACGACGCACTTCGTCTCCGTGGCCAACGCGATGACGGAGCAATACCTCGCGGCGGGCATTGGCCGGCCCGAACAATACACGCGCATCTTCAGCGGGTTCGACTTGGAGCCGTTCCTCAACGCGAAGAACGACTTGGCGCTGCGGGCAAAGCTTGGCATCGGCCCGGAGGATTTTGTCATCGGCAAGGTCGCGCGGCTATTTGAGAACAAGGGGCATTTTGACTTGCTTGGCGCGGTCATGGAAATAGCTGATCGATTTCCCAATCTCAAATTGCTGATCGTCGGCGATGGCATGCTGCGAACGCTTTTGGAACGCGCGCCGACCACCCTGCCCGGTGGAAAAAAGCTGGCCGGCCGGTTGGTCTTCACCGGACTGGTGCCGCCGGCAGAGGTGCCTCGCTACATCGGCATCATGGACGCTGTAGCACATCTGTCGCGCCGCGAGGGTCTGGCCCGGGTGCTGCCACAGGCGCTGGCAGCCGGGAAACCGATCATCGCCTACGATTGTGACGGGGCGCGTGAAGTGTGTCTGGACAACGAGACCGGATTCCTCGTGAAGCCGGGCAATCTCGAAGCGGTCGCTCGCTGTCTGGACGAACTCATCACCAAGCCCGTGCTCCGCGAAAGACTTGGGGCACATGGTCGCGAATTGGTGAAGGAAATGTTCCCCGTCCAGCGCATGGTGGATGAGCTGCACGCGCTCTACCTGCGGCTGCAAGCGGAGGTGAAACGATGAACCCGTCGCGTCCTAATGTCAGTCGCGTCTTGGACTGCGGTGGCAGAGCGCAGCGGCGACACCGCTTTGGCACCCCGCGGAGCGGTTTCGTCCAACAACACCCACCCGCTCCGCGGGACGCCAAAGCGGCGTGGCGCTCCGCTTCCCGCCGCAGTCCAAGACGAC
>CAZCBE010000130.1:0-11574 GCA_964496695.1 uncultured Klebsiella sp. | reverse complement strand
CCACCCGGGGTCGGGTTTTCGCCCAAAAACCCCCCCCCGCCCGGGGGGCCCCAAATGGGGGGGGGGGCTCGGCTCCCCGCGGCTGCCAAATACGACGCAGCCGTCCGAGCGGCCCACGCCCACCGACCCATTCCGCCTTCCGCCTTCCGCCTTCCGCCTTCGCATGACTTTCCCCACCAGCGCCTATCTGCTCGCCTTGCTCGGCGGTGCGCTCGCAACGTTCGGGTCGCTCCCGCTCTGGCGAGCGTGGTGCGTGCGCTCGGGGCTGGTGGACGATCCCGGCCATCGCAAAATCCATGACATCCCCATCCCGCTGGCGGGCGGCTTTGCCGTGCTGACGGGTTTGCTCGCACCGTTGCTGCTCGGCGCGCTGGCCTTGCAACTCGGACTGCTGCCGGCGGGTGCGGTGGAAAAGATCAGCTACGGCTTCGAGAAGCGCGGGCTCCAGCTCGCCGCGATCCTGGTCGGCGCGCTGGGCATGGTCCTGCTGGGCTGGCTGGACGACAAACACGAGCTGCGGGCCGGGCCGAAGTTCGCGACGCAGCTTGGCATCGCGCTGCTCGTCGCGCTGGCCGGCGTGCGCATCAAGCTGTTCCCCGAAAGCCCGTTGTCGCCCGTGCTGAGTTATGGCGTGACCGTGCTGTGGATTCTCACCGTGATCAGCGCAGTGAACATCATGGACAACATGAACGGCCTCTGCTCCGGGCTGGGGGCCATCGGCGCATCGGCCTTCGCCGCCATCGCCGCCGTGCAGGGGCAATACCTCGTCGCCTCACTCGCGCTCCTGGCGGCGGGCGCGCTGGCCGGCTTCCTGCCCTACAACTACCCGAAGGCGAGCGCGTTCCTCGGCGATTCCGGCAGCCATCTGACCGGCTTTCTGCTGGCCGTGCTGGCGATCCTGCCGCACTTCTACTCGGTGCAAAACCCGCGCCCGCTCGCGGTGCTGGCCCCCCTGCTGGTGCTCGCAGTCCCGCTCGGTGACATGGTTTGCGTGATGTTCATCCGCTGGCGGCTGGGCAAGCCGTTCTGGGTAGGTGACACCAACCACCTCTCGCACCGGCTCGTGCGGTGCGGCCTGGGCAAGCCGCAGGCGGTGGCGGTCATCTGGGGGATGCACGCGGCGGCAGGCGCGGCGGCGGTATGGCTGGGGGCGGGGAAGTAAGTAGTGCTTGGTAATTAGTCCATGCGACGAAGCGGTCCTCACTACGCACTAATTACTAATGGCTCCCCGCTGTTTTCAGTGGAATGGCGTGAAGAAGAAGCTCCCAATCCCAAGTTCCCAATTCCAAAGAAACTCCAAACTTTAAATTCCAAAGGGAGGCGTGACCCGGCACTGGAGAGGCAAGGCGGACCATCGCAGCCCTTAAATCAAGGTGCCAACCAGGGCGAAAGGGCAGGCAGCGAGGCGCGCTGAACGATTGGAATTTGAGGTTTGGAATTTCTTTGGAGCTTGGGCCTTGGAGCTTGGAATTTCCCTGCCTCCCTCCCTGTCCCACCGAGAACAGCGGGGAACCTTACTAATCACTCTCCCTTTCCCCTCACTTCGCCCACCCGGCACCCTGGCAAATCCGCATCAGCACATAAGCCGCCGTCGCCGTCGCGGGCAGCGTCAGCACCCAGGCCCAGATGATGCGCTCGACGACGCTCCACTGGATGGCGTTGAGGCGCTTGGCCGCGCCCACGCCCATGATGCTGGTGGTGATCGCGTGCGTGGTGGAGACGGGCATGCCCAAGTGCGCGGCGACCGCGAGGACCGAGGCGGCCGTGGTCTCGGCCGCGAAGCCGTGGATGGGCTGGAGCTTCACCATCTTGTGACCAAGCGTCTTGATGATCCGCCAGCCGCCAGCGGCCGTGCCGGCCGCCATCACCAGGGCGCAAGTGGCCTTGATCCAGAGGGGAATGTGGTCGCTCTTGGGACCGAGATCTTCGATCCGCAGAAAGCTCAGCCACTCCGGCACATGGGCCAAGTCCCCGGACTTCGTGCCCGCGACCAAGGCCAGGGCGATGATCCCCATGGTCTTTTGCGCGTCGTTCTGGCCGTGGCTCAGGCCCATGTAGCCGGCACTGAAGATCTGCAGTTTGCCGAAGGTGTTGTTCACCGTGCGCGGACGCCACTGCAGGCAGAACAGGTAAAGCCCGCTCATGATCAGAAAGCCGAACATCAGCCCGGCCAGGGGTGACAGCACCATGGGCAGGAGGACCTTGTAGAGGATTCCGCTGCCCTCATACCAGTGCGCGGTGGCGGCGGGCGGCTTGGACCAGATGAGCGCGCCCCAGTCACCATGGGCCGAGGCGATGGTCGCGCCGACAAGGCCGCCCACCAGCGCGTGGCTGGAACTGGACGGCAGGCCAAACCACCAGGTGAGCAGGTTCCAGAAGATGGCGCCCAGCAGCGCGCAAATGATCGTGTGCGACGTGACGAACTTCGCCTCCACCAGGCCGGAGGAAACGGTCTTGGCCACGGCGGTGCCGAGAAACAAGGCTCCGAAGAGGTTCGTGGTGGCCGCCAGAAAGATGGCCTGCCGCGGCGTGAGCACCTTGGTGGAAACGACCGTGGCGATGGAGTTGGCCGTGTCGTGAAACCCGTTGATGTATTCAAAAATCAACGCCACCAGCACGACGGTCAGGACAAGGGTCATGCGCGGGGGTCAGGAGTTTTTGAGCACGATGTGGGTGACGACGTTGCCCGCGTCCCGGCAGCGGTCAATGATCTTCTCGAGCAGTTCGTAGAGATCCTTGAGCAGGATGGTTTTGTGCGCCGGATGCTTGCCCTGATACACGTCGCGCATCAGTTCGAGCACGGCCTTGTCCGCGTCGCCTTCAAGCTGCTGCAGCCGGTCGTTAAGGGACTTGACCTGCTCCAAATCCGGGCGGCGGAGACCCCGCACCATCGTGACCAGCGTTTCGACCGCCAGCTCGATCAGCGCGGTCTGCCGGGAAAAATCCATGCCCACCACCATGTCCGGCGCGAGCAGCATGCGCTCGCCGAATTTCTCCACCGTCTTGGGAATCTTGTAGAGCGCGTTGGAGAGCGCCTCGATGTCCTCGCGCTCGAGCGAGGTGACGAAGGTGGTGGTCAGCGCCTGGCTGATCTCCTGGGTAATCTTCTTGTCCTCGCGGCGCGAGGCCGCGAACTCCTCAATGCTGCCTGGCCCGGTGGACTTGCTCATTTTGACCATCGCCTGAACGCTGTGCCGGGCCTCTTCAGCGCTGGCTTCCAGCAGGGCAAAAAAACGGTCTTCCTTACCAAACAGTCGTGCGAGTGAGAACATGCGGGCGGAGTTGTCACAAAACCGTCACATTTCCGCACGCACTTTTTGCGCCGGGGGACCGGAAATAACCGTTTGCATCCCGCCGGACGTGTGATACAAACCCCGCTCCCGTTCGGGCGGTCCGGACGGAAAACGCTTTCAGAAGATATGTCACAGCATCGCAGTCTCCGCGCTTCCAGCACCCTTGGGGCCAAGCGCAACGTGTTGAAGCGCTACGAGCGCGTCGAAATCCTCAAGAAGGCCGGCTCCTGGAAAGAGGGCGACCGCGTCACGGGTCTGCGCAAGACCAAGCCCCCGGTCTGACCGGCTGGCTCCGCGTCCCGCCCCCTGCTGAACTCTTTCACGGGAAGCCGTCCGCCTTCAGGTGCGACGGCTTTCTTCGCTTGTGCAAGTTCGCCTCCAAAAGTTTATCGCCGAAGCCGGCGTGGCCTCCCGCCGCGCCAGCGAGCGGCTGATCGTCAATGGCCTCGTGGAGGTCAATGGCAAGGTCGTGAAGGAACTGGGCACCAAGGTGGACCCGCTCCACGACGTGGTGAAGGTCGAAGGCCGTCCGCTTCGGACCCGGCCCAAGATCTACGTCGCCCTGCACAAGCCCCGCGGCGTCCTCTCCACCCGCAGCGACGAGATGGACCGCCGCATCGTGACCGACCTGCTCCCCAAGGAGTGGGCCCACCTGCACCCCGTCGGCCGGCTGGACCGCGACAGCGAAGGGCTGATCTTCATGACGAACGACGGCGAGTTCACCCTCCGCCTCACGCACCCGCGCTTCGGCGTGCGCAAGATTTACCGGGCCATTGTCGAAGGCCGCGTCGAAGAAGAGATGCTCAAGCGCTTCACGCAGGGCATCGAGGACGAGGGCGAAATGCTGCGTGCCGAACGCACCCGACTGGTGGATGCGAATGGCTCGCACAGCATCGTCGAACTCGAACTCGCCGAAGGCAAGAACCGCGAGGTGCGCCGCCTCTTCGAGACACAAGGCCTGGTCGTCGAGCGCCTGCTGCGCACCCAGATCGGCCCGATCCGCCTGGGTGAACTCCCGGACGGCAAATGGCGCGCGCTGACCGAGGCCGAAGTGAAATCGCTCCTCAAGCTGTCGCCAGCCGCCCCACCGGCCAGCCCCGTCACTTCCCCGCCAGTTCGAAGCACGCCATTTCCACGGCGTTCCGCACCAGCAGCTTTCCGCCGGCGATCGCCGGGTGGTTCCAAGTCTTCCCTCTGATCGCCGGGAGGCGGGCGAGTTCCGTGTGCTGCGTGGGCGTGGCTTTCACCAGCGCCAGGTCGCCATTGCCACAGAGGAGAATGAGGTGCCCGCCCGCCAGCACAGGCTGTCCGTAACCGTAGCGGCCGTCCTTCCACTTTCTTTCGCCCGTGACCGCGTCGAGGCAGGTCAGAATTTCATCGTCCAGCCCATAGAGGTGTCCCTGCCAGAACACACTGCTGGTGAACTTGTTTTTAAGAAACTTGTTCCGCCACAGTTCGGCCGCCTGCCAGCCCGAAGGGCTTCGCTTCAACTCGAACAGCACGCTGCCCACGTCGTAACCGGCGCTCAGCAAGATGCGATTGCCCTCCCAAACCACCGGCTGGGCCACGTTGCGCCCCATCATCGGCTCGCCCCACGCAAACTCCCATAACAAGCGGCCATCCGCGAGCCCCAGGCCAACCGTGCGCTTCGCAGCCACCACGAGCAACTGCCGCTCCCCCCCAGGCGCGATGAGCGTGGGCGAAACATAGGACTGGCGGTCGTCCAGCACCGACCAGCGCAGATCACCGCTCAAGCGGTCATAGGCTACCACCGATTTTCCGCCGCCACCGCCGGGGAGGACCACTACCAACTCACCCACGACCAGCGGAGAACCGGAACAGCCATATTCCAGCATCGGTGCGGAATGCTCCTTGATGATGTCGTGCCGCCAGAGCAGCGAGCCATCCTCCGCCTTGAGACAGCGCAACTCGCCGTTGCCCCCGAGAGCATAGATTCTGCCATCGTGCCAGGTCGGCGTGGTGCGCGGACCGTTGCCACCGATGGCCTCGCGGAACTCCGCCTCCCAACCATGCGTCCATAACTCCCGGCCCGTCTCCAGCTCGTAGGCCGCAACGACTTCACGTTCCCTTCTTTGTTCGAACGTGTAGGCCCGCCCGTGGGCCAAGACAAACGACCCGTAACCGCCACCCACCGGTTGTTTCCAGAGCAGCTTGGGCGGGGACTTCACCCAATCGAGGTTCAGGCTCGTCTCCTCGTAAATACCATCCCCGTTGGGTCCTCGAAAGCGCGTCCAGTAGGGAGTGCGGTTGGTGCTCACTGCAATCGCTTGGCCAGCGGCGGAGACGCGCTGCTGGCGTCGGCTGGCTTCCACTGCGTCGTAGTCGGGCAGCGTGGGCGAAAACGTGAAGATCGGCGTGTATCCTCCCCGCCATTCATACCAGTCAATGCCGAACCCAACGTGAAGCCCCCATAACACCGCCGACCAGTAGAGGAAGAAGAAGAGCGGGATGCCTACCGAACCCAGGACCTTCTCGCGTCGGCTCACGCGCGGGCTGATCCAGAGCAGGATGAGCGCGAGTGGCGGCAGGACCAACGTGACCCACCGCAAGCCTTTGAGCGAGAGATGCCAGCGCCGGGTTGGTGGCCCATCAGTCATTTGGAAACGCTTAAGTCAAAGCACGCCATTTCCACGGCGTTCCGCACCAGCAGCTTTCCGCCGGCGATCGCCGGGTGGTTCCAGGTCTTCCCTTTGATCGCCGGGAGGCGGGCGAGTTCCACATGCCGGTCGGGCAACGCCTGCACCAGCGCGAGATCGCCATCACCACAGAGGATCACGAGGTGCCCGCTGGCCAGCAGCACCTGGCCGTAACCGTAGCGCCCATCCTTCCAGCGCCGCTCGCCCGTCTCAGCGTCAACGCAGACGAGGATGTCTTCGTCGAGGCCGTAGAGATGGCCGTTGTGCAGCACGGAACTGGTGAACTTGTTCTTGAGGAATTTGTTCCGCCACAACTCCTTCACTGTCGGCCCCTTGTCGGTGCGGTTCAACTCCAGCCCCACCGCGCCCGTGCCATAGCCCGCGCTAAGCACGAGCCGGTTCGTGCCGGTGAGAACGGGCTGGGCAATCGTGTTGTCGAACTCCACGCGCCAGGGAAAGCGCCACAGGACCTTGCCATCCATGGGCGAGACGCCGAGGAGGTGGCTGGCACTGTGGATCAGCATCTGCCGTTCGCCCGCCCAGGTCACAAGCATGGGTGACGAGTAGGCGGCCTTGTTCTCCAAGACCTTCCAGATCACGGAGCCGGAGACCTTGTCGTAGGCGATGAGCATCCGGCCGTCGCGGCCCTGCGGCTCGCCCGCCAGCACGATGACCTTCTCATCCACAATGAGCGGCGACGCCGCGAGGGCGAAGAACAGGTTCGAACAACTGTTTTCCGCGAAGAGATCGTGCTGCCAGAGGAGCTTGCCGCTCGCGGCGTCGAGGCAGCGGAACTGCCCGGTGCCGCCGACTGAGTAGAGCCGCCCCTCATGCCAGGTCGGCGTGGCGCGCGGCCCCTCGCCGCCCATCCACTCCTGGAAATGCGCCGCGTAGGCGTGCGCCCAGACCTCGCGCCCGGTCTGCACTTCGTAGGCCGTCACCGCCTCCTGGTCGCGCCGCTGCTCGATGGTGAAGGCCAGCCCGTCCGCGACCACGAACGACGCGTAGCCCCCGCCGACAGGTTGCTTCCAAAGCTGCCGGGGCGGCGATTTCACCCAGTCCAAGTCGATGGGCTGCTCGGTGTAATGGCCGACGCGCTTTGGCCCTCGGAAGTCGGTCCAGTAAGGCGGCGTGGCCTTCGCTGCTGCCGGCGCGAAGACCGTGGTCTTTGCTTCCGGGGCGGCGGCCCCCGCCCGGGCTTTCTCCAGCCGTGCGTAGTCCGTCACCTGCCACGTCGGCACCGGGACGGGACGGCCCTGCATCTCGAAACGCATGCCCGTGAACCGGTGCAGCCCGAAGAGAATCACCGCCGCATAGATGATCGTGAACAAACCAATGCCGAGCGTCCCCAGCAGCTTGCGCCAAACACTTGCCGGGCCACGCCACAGCAGCCACAGGCCCGCCGGCGGAAAGGCCAGCGTGACGATTCGCAGGCGGCGGGCAGCGGAGGGGTCAGGTGGAGCGGCGGGTGTTTCAGGGTTCATGGCAGCGCGCTCCCAAGATAGCGGACCGGCCCACCGCGTCCACGCCGAAGCGGAACTTTGGAGTGCGGTGACTCGTCACCGCTTTCCGCAGGCGACTTGTCGCCGTCGAGGTGGACACGCGCCCGATTTGTCGAATGGGTTCAGGCTGGCGCAAGCCGAACGGGCTGGAAGGAACGTCAGCCCCTCGTTCTTCGACGGCGACAAATCGCCTGCGGAAAGCGGCGAGAACTCGCCGCACTCCATAGCATGGCGGACAGGAGTGTCCGCCTCACCACGCCCTAGGCTTGAATCGCCCCTGCCCCGCGCTACGTTCCTGCCAATGCGAAGTATGTCCTCCCTAGCCGCGCTGGCAGCCCTGTGGCTGATTGCCCTGGCGCTCCCCGCCGCCGAGCCTGCCGATGGCGCGAATCCGAAGTCGAAGGCCAAGGACGACAAGACCCCTGCCGGCGTTTCTGCGACCGACTCGCCCGAAACCGCCCGCAAGCGCCTCGTCGTCGCGCCCGGGCTTAAGGTGGACCTCTGGGCTGCCGAGCCGTTGATCCAGGACGTCGTCAACTTCAGCTTCGACGAGCAGGGCCGGGCCTACGTGGTCGAGACCGGCCGCCGCCGCACGAGCGTCTTCGACATCCGCAGCTACCGGGACTGGGTGGATGCGGACCTTTCCTTCCGCACGCCGTGGGATCGGGCCGCGTTTCTCAAGACCAACGTCTCGCAGGACAACGCCGTCTTCATGCGTCAGATGAGCACGTCCAAGACGGGCGGCTTCGCGGACTTCAACAAGGACGGTCGCCTCGACTGGCGCGATCTCGAAGTGGAGTCCGAGCGCATCAAGCTCGTCTGGGACTCGACCGGCAGCGGCGTTGCGGACAAGTCCGCTGTCTTCGCCGACGGCTTCAACTCGAGCATCAGCGGTGTCGCGGCCGGCGTGCTGGCGCGGCGGGGGGAAGTCTATTTCACGAGCATCCCCGACGTGTGGAAATTCACGCACCGCGCACCACGCACCACGCCCTTCACCCCCGCCACCGGCACCCGCCTCCACACCGGTTTCGGCACGCACATCGCCTACGGTGGCCACGACATGCACGGCCTCAAGTTCGGTCCGGACGGCAAGCTCTATTGGACCATCGCCGACCGCGGGGCTGCGCTCACCAACCTCTCGCGCACGCTCAACCCCGACCTCGACTACCTGCTGAAGTTTCTGCCCGACACCGGCGCAGTTTTCCGCAGCAACCCTGACGGCTCGGAGCTGGAAGTCGTCGCCATCGGCCTGCGCAATCCGCAGGAGCTGGCCTTCGACGACTTCGGCAACCTCTTCACCGCCGACAACAATGCCGACGGCGGCGACAAGGCCCGGTGGGTCCACATTGTCGAGGGCGCGGACTACGGCTGGCGCTACGGCTGGCAGCACCTGCCCAAGCTCGGCGCGTGGAACAGCGAGATGCTTTGGGGCCTCGCGCCGTCGAACACCGCGCTCTCCTACCCGCCGCCCGTCGCGCACATCGGCCACGGCCCGGCGGGCATCGCGCACTATCCCGGCACCGGCCTGCCCGACACCTTCCGCGACTGTTTCTTCTACTCAGACTTCCCCGGTGGCATCCGCTACTTCCGCCTGGAGCCGAGCGGCGCGAGCTTCAAGGTCGCGAACGCCGGCAAGTGGCTCGAAAGCAACTCGCCCGACGTGCGCGAAGGCAAGCTGCTCTGGAACCTCTACCCCACGGACATCGAGTTCGGCCCCGACGGCGGCGCGTATGTGCTGGACTGGGTGGCGGGCTGGGAAAAGACGGGGAAGGGGCGGATCTGGCGGGTGCATGATCCGGCAGTGGATGCGTCTGTAGAAGCGCGGGAGGTGAAAAGATTGTTGAGGGCGGATTTCGACAAGATGCCCGCCGGGCAACTGGCTCAGTTGCTCCATCATAAAGATAGCCGAGTGCGCAACGCCGCTCAGGAGGGAATGCAGAATTCGCGATTCGACCAAAGTCGCACAGTCGTCGTTGGAGGCCAGAATGCTGGCGCTCTGAGTCCCACGCAAAGCCTGCTCTCACTTGCATTGCAAGGAACGGACCCGCTCGGTCGCTCCCAAGCAGTCTGGACCTGCCGAAACCTTGCTGTGCGGGGCGTGAGTTGGGCTGAGTCCATGCTTCGCTTGGCATTGTCCAGTTCTCGCAGCCCAGAACTCCGGGCGGAAGTCGCGCGCTCTCTCGGTGACCTTGGAAAAGCACATCTGGATTCAGCGACCCTCCAAAGCCTGCTTAGTGACTCGGCCCCTCGCGTCCGTTTCTTTGCCGCCCAAAGCCTCGGCAAGCTGGGCAGAAAGGAATCTGTTCAACCGTTGATCAACTCCCTCCGCATCAACGCCGACCAAGACGCCACCATCCGCCACGCCGCCGTTTACGCCCTCGTCCGCATCGGCGACACGAACGCCCTGCTCGCCGCTGCGAAGGACACTTCCGCCAGCGTGCGCCTCGGCGCGTGCCTTGCCTTGCGCCGGCTGATGCACCCCGGCATCGCACAGTTCCTCGACGACCCTGACCCGCGCATCGTCCTCGAAGCCGCCCGCGCCATCGCGGACCTCCCCATCGAACCCGCGCTGCCCAAGCTGGCGGGGCTCCTCTCCACCGGTAGCAGCCGACGTGAGGAGGCTCCATCTAACTCGAAACTTGGTGCTCAGAACGCGGTCCAAAAACAAAGTCAGAGCCTCCTCACGTCGGCTGCTACCCAGGATTGGATTCTTCGCCGCGCGCTCAATGCGAACTTCCGCCTGGGCCAAACTACGAACGCCCTCGCCCTCGCCGCCTTCGCCGCGCGCAGTGATGCGCCGGAAGCCCTCCGCGTCGAAGCCCTCGAAATGCTCGCCGACTGGCCACAGCCCAGCGGTCGCGACAAGATCACCGGCCTCTGGCGTCCCCTCACCCCACGCGATGCCAAGCCCGCCGCCGATGCGCTCCGGCCTGCCGCGACCGTCTTGCTCGCCGCGAACGGCACCACCGTCCCCATCGCCGCGCTGGCGACCATCGAGAAACTCACGCTCACCGATTTCTCGCCCGCGCTGCTCGCCTTGGTGAAGAACGCCAGCACCCCGGCCGACGTCCGGGCCGCTGCCTTGCGCACGCTCGGTCATTCCGCATTCCGCACTCCCCACTCCGCACTGTTCGATGCTGCCCTGAAACTGGCACTCACGGACCCGGCCGAAGCGGTGCGTAAAGAAGCCTCCCGCCTCTCCGCCGTCGGTGGTGGCGCTGATGCCATCACCCGTCTCGCCACCACGCTTCAAACCGGCACGCTCGGCGAGCGCCAGTCCGCACTGCAATCCCTCGCTGGACTCAAGGGCAAGGAGGCCGACGACGCACTGCGCAAGGCGCTCACGCAGTTGCTCGAAGGCAAGCTCGCGAAGGAGCTTCACCTTGATGTGCTCGAAGCCGTCGCCAAGCGCACCTCGCCTTCCATCAAGGAGAAGCTCGCCCAATATGAAGCCAAGCGTGACCCGAAAGACCCGCTGGCCAAGTGGCGCGAGGCCCTCCACGGCGGCGATGTCCAGGCGGGCCGTGTGCTTTTCCACGAGCGGCAAGAAGCCGCCTGCGCCCGTTGCCACAAGGTTGCCGGCGAGGGTGGCGACGTCGGTCCGGACCTGGCCGGACTCGTCGCGAAGAAGGGCCGAGAGTATGCGCTGGAAAGCATCGTGCTGCCGAACCGCGTCATCGCGCAGGGCTTCGAGTCCTTGCTGGTGGTGATGAAGAACGGGCAGAGCTTCGCCGGCCTCGTGAAGGGCGAAACGGGCGAGGAACTCACGCTAAACTCGCCCGAGGACGGCATCCTCAAGCTGAAGAAGGCCGACATCGCCAAGCGCACCCCAGCGCTCTCGCCGATGCCCGAGACGCTCACCGAGGTGCTGACCAAGCGGGAGATTCGGGATCTGGTGGAGTTCCTCTCCACGGCGAAGTGAAGCTTCCCCCGCCAGCAAGCGGCCTGCTCGGTCAAAGCAACGCCTTGGCCGGAACGCCACGGCGCGAATGGCGCGCGACGTTCACGTCGCTTCAACGACCGAACGCCCCACGGCATGGGAGCACCAAGGACCACCGCACCTTGAAGCGGCATAAATGCCGCGCGCCGGCAGCTTCAGTCCCCTCTCCCCCATCGGGGGAG
>CAZCBE010000129.1:0-19333 GCA_964496695.1 uncultured Klebsiella sp. | reverse complement strand
CATGGCCGCACGCTGTCCGGCCGCCGCTCCCCCATGATTTTGTGCCCCATGATTCTGTGAACCTCCCCGCCACCGCCCCCGGACTGCCGAACCTTCTCATCTGTCTCCCTGAATCTGCGAGAACCACTCCGCACGCCGGTTTCCGTCCCCATCTTTGTCTTCCCTGAATCTTTGGGAGTCTGTGTCTCTCGTTCGACCGCCCTGCAAGCCGAACCGCTAACGCATTACCCATGACAAATCCCCTCTCCCCCATCGGGGGAGAGGGTTAGGGTGAGGGGGCGCGCCACGGAGTAAAGCCGGCCGTGCATGGCCGCACGCTGTCCGGACGCCCCATCCTTCCTCCATGATTTTGTGCCCATGATTCTGTGAACCTCCCCGCCGCCGCTCCCAGACTGCCGAACCCTTTCCATCTGTGGTCGTCCTGAATCTACAGGACCCACTTCGCCCGCTGTTTTCCCCCAGCTTTGACTTTCCCGAATCTTCGGGCACCCGCTTCGTGTCCCAGCCGCAGTTTCACTTTCAGCGTTCAGGTTCAATACGCCGCCCCCCGTCAGCGTCGGAATGGCGACTGGCATATCAGCATCCGCATACCGTGTTCACTCGCCACCTACTTTTGCCCCGCCTGGCCGCGCTGTTCCTGCTCCCGCTGGCTTGCGCCGCCGTGTCCCTTTCCTCGGAGATTGACCGGCATATCGCCCAGAAGGCCGGCGCTCCCTTGGCCCCGCTCGCCTCGGATGCCGAGTTCCTCCGCCGGGCCACGCTGGACTTCACCGGCAGCATTCCCACGCCCGCCGAGGCCCGCGCCTTCCTGGCGGACAAGAACCCGCAAAAGCGCGCCCAGCTCATTGACAAGCTGCTGGCCAGCCCGCAGTTCCCGCAGCGCATGGAGGACGCCATCACCGTCATGCTGCTGGAGCGGCGGGGCGGCGGGAAGGTCCCCGAGGCCAAGTGGCGCGAGTGGCTCCGCGCGCAGTTCGCCGCCAACCGCCCTTGGAACAGCCTCGTCCACGACCTCGTCCTCATCGAAGGCGATCCCAAGGCCACCCCCGCCGCCAAGTTTATGGTGGACGCCGAGAAATTCGACCAGGAGAAGGCCACCCACGACATCGCCCGCCTCTTCCTGGGCATGAACCTCCAGTGCGCCCAATGCCACGACCACCCGACGGTGGATGACTTCACGCAGGGCAGCTTCTACGGCATTTTCGCCTTCCTTTCCCAAAGTTCGCTGAAGGAAGACAAGGTCGCGAAGGTCACCCTGCTCGCTGAGGGCGCGGCCACCAACAAGCTCGAGTTTAAGTCCGTCTTCCGCAAGAACTCCGAGACCACCGGCCCGAAGTTGCCCGGCGGCAAGGAGATTCCCATTCCCACCTTCCCCAAGGGCGAAGAATACGAGGTCATCCCCGCGAAGAACGGCAACCCCGGCGTCCCCAAGTTCCGCGCCCGTCCGATTCTGGCCCAGGAACTGGCCTCCGAGGCGAACGAGCGCTTTGCCCAGGCCAGCGCGAACCGCTTCTGGTTCCAGCTCATGGGCCGCGGCCTGGTCCATCCGCTGGACATGATGCACAAGGAGAACCCGCCGTCGCATCCCGAGCTGCTGGCCTTGCTCGCCCGCGAATTCGTGGCGCACAAGTTCGACGTGAAATGGCTGCTCAAGGAGATCGCCCTCAGCGAGTCCTACCAGCGCGCCAGCCGTGCCCCGAGCGGCACTGACCTCGCCACGCTCAAGCCGGAAAGCTACCGCGTCGCCAATCTGAAATCACTCTCCGCCGAGCAGGTCGCCCGCGCCACGATGCTCACCACCGGTGCGGCCGACTGGCTGCCCAAGACCCCCGGCGAGACCCCGGCCCCCGCTCCGGCTCCGGACGCCGCCGCCACCGACGATGAAGAAGACGGTGGCAAGCCCATGAAGGGCTTCAACGTGCGGGCCTATCTCAACGGCGCGCAGAAGGTGCCTCCCTCCAATGCCGTGGACGCCCTCGCCCTGTTCGTCGCCACCTTCGCCAACCCGGCCGGCGAGCCGGAAGTCGAGTTCGCCCCGAGCATGTCGCACTCGCTGTTCCTCATGAACGAGCGGCTCGTGCTCGACTGGCTCAAGCCGCGCGGCAGCAACCTCACCGCCCGCCTCGCCAAGCTCAGCGACGCCCCCGCCATCGCCGACGAGCTTTACCTCGCCGTGCTGACCCGTCCGCCGGAGAAGGTGGAAATTGCGGAGGTCGAAAGCTATCTCGCCAAAAATACTTCCCGTCGCGAAGCCGCGCTGGGCGAACTCGCCTGGGCGCTCCTCGCCTCGGCCGAGTTCCGCATGAATCACTGACGCCCGTTCCCACTGACACCATGAAACGCTGGTATGAATGCGGTTCCGCCGACCACGCCCTTTCGCGGCGGCAAATGCTGGGCGCCCTCGCCGGCACCGCCGCCGTGGGCGCGTGCGGCATGTCCGGCCTGATGCAGCAGGCCGTCGCCGCGGAGATGAAGAAGCAGAACCGCCAGGTGATCTTCATCTGGCTGGACGGGGGCATGAGCCAGTTCGAGAGCTGGGACCCGAAGCCGGATTCCGAGTTCGGCGGGCCTTTCCGTAGCATTCCCACGAGCGTGCCCGGCGTCCACGTCAGCGAGCTGATGCCGCACAGCGCCAAGCTCATGCACCACCTCACCGTGGTGCGCTCGATGAGCACCAAGGATCCCAACCACTCCACCGGCGTCGCCCGCATCCAGCGCGGTGATCCGGCGAACCGCGGCGTCAATTATCCCTACCTCGGCGCGGCCGTGACCAAGCTCCTCGGCGCGCCCCCCAACGGCCTGCCGCCCTACATGTGGATCAAGCCCGGCTCCGGCGGCTTCATCTACCAGGAAGCCGGCTTCCTCGGGGCCAAATACGGCGCGCTCGCGCTCGGCGATGGCAAGCCCCCCATCCACATCCACCGCCCGGATTCCATCACCGATGCCGACGACGCGGCCCGCAACGAACTCCGCCGCCTCGCCAACGCCCGCTTCCGTCTCGACCGCCGCGAGTCCGAGGTGGACGCCTACGAGCAGTCCTACGACATGGCGATGCAGTTGATGAAGCGCAAGGAACTCTTCGACAACACCCGCCTGCCCGCCAAGGACATCGCTCGCTACGGCACGCATCCGCTGGGCCGGCACCTGCTTCAGGCGCGCGTGCTGCTCGAGGCCGGGGTGCAGTTCATCAAGGTCACCAGCTACCACTGGGACACGCACGGCGACAACTTCAACATGTCGCAGCAGTTGGTGCCGCAGATTGACCAGCCCTTCGCCGCGCTCATCCAGGACCTCGCCGACCGCTCGATGCTCGACAACGTGCTCGTCGTGCTCATGTCCGAGTTCGGCCGCACGCCCACGATCAACTCCCGCCTCGGTCGCGATCATTGGCCGGATGCGTGGTCGCTCGCGCTGGCCGGAGCCGGCATCAAGCGCGGCGCGGTCGTCGGTCAGACGATCAAGAACGGGGCCTTCGTGGAAGGCGAGGGCTACGACGTGGGGCACCTCTTCCACACCATCTTCAGCGCCCTTGGCATCAACTCGAAGAAGATCGAATACAAGAACAACGGCCAGCCGCTGCCCATTGCCCGCGACGACTTCGGGCCGATCAAAGAAGCGCTCGCCTGAACTGCTTTCCTCCCATGCCCACTTTGCTCGCTGCCGCCAAAGACGCCGTTGACGTGCTGGACGACCTCAAGCCTGACGGGCCGAAGGTCACCGTGCTTGAACCGGCCAAGGCCCACCTCGGCCCCGTCATCAAGCACGACCGCCAGTTGATCCGCGCGCGCTTCAGCCCGGACGGCCTGCACCTCGCCGCCGCCGGCCTGGACCGGCTCATCCACATCTGGGAACTCGCGGGCGAGAAGAAGCACACGCTGCCCGGCCACGTCACCTGGGTGTCCGCCCTCGTCTTCCACCCCAAGGGCGGCCAGCTCTACACCGCCGATTTTCAGGGCAATATCCGCGCCTGGGATTACACCAAGCCCGACTCCCAGCCCCTCTTCACCGTCCCCGGTGCCGACCGGCAGATCACCCGCGCGCTGGCCATCTCCACGGACGGCACCCAGCTCCTGAGCGGCGGTGATGACGGCGTGCTCCGCGTCTGGAGCACCAAGGACGGCAAGCCCGTGAAGGAGTTCGGCAAGCCCCTGACCACCCCCGTCTGGCAGCGTGCCGCCAAGGCCGGCGAACCCGATCACTGCGGCGGCATCTACGCCATCGCCGTGCATCCCGACGGCAAGTCCTGCGTCAGCGGCGACCAGTTCGGCGTGGTGAAGCACTGGGACCTCGCCACCGGCAAGCTCATCCGCGATCTCGACGCCCGCCTCCTCTTCACGCGCAAGGGCGAGTTCATCGCCGACGTGGGCGGCGTGCGCTGCTTCGCCTTCGACGCGAAGGGCGAGCGCCTCGCGGCGGGCGGCCTGAGCAAGGCGGAGAGCAACGGCTTCTGCCCCGGCACCCCGGCCGTGCTGGTCTTCGACTGGGCCACCGGCAAGTCCCTCACCGAACTGAAGCTCACCAGCAAATCCGACGGCCCCATCAACGGCCTGCGCTACCTCAGCGACGGCACGCTCGCCGGCTTCGGCGAGCACCAGGGCGGCCCGACCGTCTGCGCCTTCTGGAAACCGGCGGACAAACCCGAGCCCTTCCACACCCTCGCCTCGCAGTCCGCCTTCGACCTCGACCTGCATCCCGACGGCCAGCGCCTCATCGCCCCGCTCTTCGTCGCCAGCGGCAGCGGTGGCAACGGCGCGCGGGAGAAGTTCAAGGACAAATACGTCCAGAACACCAGCCAGCTCGCCTACATCAATCTCTTCGCCAAGGTGGACCCCAAAGCCCCCGCGAAGAAGCCGGTGAAGAAGGCCTGAGCGGGCGAGGGCAGACGCGGCTTATGGAGTGCGGCGAGTTCTCGCCGCTTTCTGCAGGCGACTTGTCGCCGTCGAAGTAAAGAGGGGGTTCGGCTACAAGTTCGTGCTGGCGCTGGCGCGAGCCTTGGCGGGCCGTGCAGGATTCCCATCGTTGGTTCTCGACGGCGACAAGTCGCCTGCGGAAAGCGGTGACAAATCACCGCACTCCACAGCGCGCCCGTCGTTCGAATGCACTTTGATACACGGACCACCGCAGATGAACCCCCTCTCCCTGCGAGGCACGAGCAGGGCTGGGGAGAGGGGAGCTTGGACAGTGCTACGACGTAACGCCCCTCCTCTCCCCGGCCCTCTCCTCCATTCCATGGAGGAGAGGGAGAAGGAGGCGTGTCGCGGTCGGCTGGTGCGGGTGCCTAGGTGCGCCCGTCGTTCGTGTGCCACGGTTTGGCTCGAACAACGAAGTGGCGGGCCACGAATTCGATGGGTAGCACAGGCTACCAGCCTGTGCCGAGCGGCTACCAGCCGCTCGGAATGACGAGGGCGTGCAAAACCTTTGCACCGGTGCGGTCATGCGTGGCGGCCCCGCCATTCCGTCCGGCCAGTGGCCGGACGGCACAGGCTGGTAGCCTGTGCTACCCGGCGGGGCCACCGGCGCGCAGCTTATGGAGTGCGGCGAGTTCTCGCCGCTTTCCCCAGGCGACTTGTCGCCGTCGAGAACCAACGGCGGGATTCCTGCATGGCCCGCCAAGGCTCGCATCAGCGAGAGGCCGCACGGGCAAACCGAAAACCTCTCTTCTTCAACGGCGACCAGATTATCGGCCGGCGGAGCGATATGGGAAGCATTGCGGTGACCGGGTAAAGTCGGGTAATGTCTGCCCCATCAGGTCTAACCAAACAACGGTTCTGCTGGTGCTTTGGCTGTGCTTCGTGTCGGCGGCGCTGAAAGTGAGCGCAGCGGCCCCCGGCACCGTGGTCCAGTGGGGAAATGGTTACTATGGCCAAGCTCCTGTTCCACCTGACCTAAGCGGAGCGACGGCCGTTGTTGGCTGCTATCACTCCTTAGCCTTGAAGAATGATGGCACGGTGGTGGGATGGGGTGCCAATGGGGCTGGTGAGGCAACGCCTCCCGCCGGTTTGAAAGGCGTTGTCGCCATTGCGGCTGGCGGAGGCCACAGCGTAGCCCTAATAAGCGATGGCACGGTGGTGGCCTGGGGTCTGAACGACTATGGTCAAGCAACTGTTCCCGATGGCTTAAGTGGAGTGAAGGCAATAGCAGCGGGATTCTTTTTCACAGTAGTGGTGAAGAGCGATGGAACTGTAAGAACATGGGGAATCGGCGGCCAGCACACAAACATTCCGCCGGGTCTGACAGGTGTAACAGCCGTCTCAGCGGGGTTTGGTCACATTCTGGCCTTGAAGAGCGATGGCACAGTAGCGGGCTGGGGAATGAACTTCGCTAACCAGCAACTTGTTCCTGCTGGGTTGAATGGAGTTGTCGCTATTGCAGCGGGTGGCTCTCACTCCATGGCCTTGAAGAGCGATGGAACTGTGGTGCAGTGGGGTTTGAACGGCGAAAACGGAAGCGTGCTTGTGCCAGACGGCTTGAGCGGGGTGAAAGCCATTGCGGTTGGCAATTATCACTCCGCCGCTTTGATGAGCGATGGCAGCGTGACAGCGTGGGGACTGAGCGATTATGGAGTCACGAACATACCCCCAGGTTTGAGCGGAGTGACGGTATTGTCGGCAGGCTTTTTTCACAGTCTGGCTATCGTAGGTGCCGCGCCGGTTGTCGTCCCTACTATCTTCAGGCAAACGACGAACCAGACGATGACAGCCGGGCAAGACGTGAGCTTCACTGTAACGGCCACGGGCACCGCGCCCTTTTCGTATCAATGGCGCAGAGACGGCGTGGACCTCGCCGGCCAACATGCCGCTGCATTGACGATCACGAATGCTACCCGTGCCCAGTCCGGTCTCTATTCTGTGATGGTGACAAACGCAGCCGGCGCTGTGACAAGCAGTGGCAATCTCCTTCGTGTTCTTGTTCCGCAGCGGTTGGTGCAAGAACCAGTCATGCTTGGGAATGGACAAGTGCGATTGCATTTCGGTGACCCGGTTAGTTCCGCACTTACGGCCAACGAACTCACAAACTTCGTCGTCGAGGCGACGGCAAACGTGCTTTCTACCAATTGGGTTCGCTACACAAACGGTTTCTCCATCGTCGGCGGCATGGTTCAGTTTGACGATCCGGACGCGCCGGGCTCTCCCCGGCGATTTTATCGTGTGATTGAGCGGTAAGGTTTGCTCACTGTTAGCAATACCGGACAAGCTGCGTCACACGCGCAACACTGTCACCATGTCACGCCTCATTCTCAGTTCAGCCCTCGCCCTGCTGTTGCTCCTCCTGCCCGCCATTACCGCCGAGCCGCCCGCTCCCGCCCCGCCCGCCGCTGGTCCGCTCACCGAGGCCGAACGCACGGCCTTCCTCGCCGCGTTGCAACCCTTGCAGGATCGGCTCGCCGCGTTGCGCACCGCGCCGAACGTGAACCCGGATCGCTGGGCCGATGCCCAGATCTTTCTCAAGGGCGTCGTCTGGGCGCTCGACTTCGGGCCGGTGGCGGATGCGAAGAATCGTGAGCTGGTGCAGAAGGCCCTGCAGCGCGCGCGCGAACGCATCGTGGCCCTCGCCGCGGGCAAGCCGACGTGGGCGGACAAACGCGGGCGCACCGTGCGCGGCTTCATCTCCGCCGTGGATGGCTCGGTGCAGCCCTACGGCCTCGTCATCCCCGCCGGCTACGACCCCGCCCAGCCCATCCGCCTCGATGTCGTCCTGCACGGCAGCCGCAGCGCCACGGGCATCGGCGAACTGATGTTCATCAGCACGCACGACACGGGCGATGTGGGCGGTCCGCCCGCGCCCACGAACCGCTTCATCGAGGTGCATCCCATGGGCCGGCTGGGTGAGAACGCCTACCGCTTCGAGGGTGAGACGGACGTGGACGAGGCCATCGAGGCCGTCTGCCGCGACTACCGGATTGACCGCGCGCGCATCGTGCTGCGCGGCAGTTCGCTCGGTGGCGTGGGCACCTGGCAGCTCGGCCTGAAGCGCCCCGACCGCTTCGTGGCCCTCGGCCCGGCGGCCGGCCCGGTGGACACCTATGAGTTCGCCGCCGCGCCGTGGAAACACTTCGTCCGCCTCGATCCGCTCACCGAATGGCAGAAGACGATGCTGCATCTCGTGGACGCGATTGATTACACCGCCAACGCCGGCATGGTGCCCGTCGTCGCCGCGATGGGCGACAAGGACGCCTACTTCTCATCGCACCTGCTCATCGAGAAGGCGTTCGCGAAGGAAGGCATTCCCTTCGTCGGCCTCGTGGATCGCGGGGCAGGCCACGGCATCACGGCCAAGGTGTATCAGGAGCAATACCGGCTGCTCGGCGAACACGCCGCGAAGGGGCTGGACCCGTTGCCGAAGCGCATTCGCTTCGTGACGTGGACGCTCAAGTTCAGCCGCTGCCACTGGCTCGAAGTGCTCGGCCTTACTGAGCACTACCAGCGCGCGGAGATCGAAGCCCGCCTCGCCGCCGACGGCTCCATCACGATCACCGATCCGAAGAACATAACGCGCTTTGCGATTCATCCGACTGCGCTCTCCGCTGCGGGCGCAGTGACGGTGGGTGAAACGAAAATCGCCTTGCCTCCAAAATCCGTGGGTACCAACGCGGTCGTCATCGAACGTCGCGACGGAAAATGGACTTACTCCGGCCCGCTCGAAACCGCCGCGCTCGCCGGCAAACGCCCCGGCCTGCAAGGTCCCTTGGACGACGCCTTCGCCCGCCCGTTCCTCTGCGTGCGCGGCACTGGCAAGCCGTGGAACCCGGCGGTCGGCGCGTGGGCGGACGCGAATCTGAAACGCTTCGCCGACGAATGGCGTCGCCACTACCGCGGCTACCTGCCCGTGAAGAACGACACGGACGTGACCGAGGACGACATGAAGCGCGCGAATCTCATCCTCTTCGGTGACCCCGGCAGCAACCCGTGGATCAGCAAAGTCCTGCCCCAGCTCCCCGTGCAATGGACCCGCGACACGCTCCAACTCGGCGCGCACCGCCACGCCGCCGCCGATCACGGGTTGCAACTGATTTGCCCGAATCCGTTGCCCGGAGCCGTCGGCCGCTATGTGGTCCTCAACAGCGGACACACCTACCACGACCAAGAACTGCGCTTCAGCTACATGGTCTTCCCCCGCCTCGGCGACTGGGCGATCTTCAAGGTGGGTGAGAATCCTCCGAGCGCACCCGCACCGCAGGTCGCCGAAACGGTCCTGACTTCAGGCTTCTTCAACGAGGCGTGGCAGGCTGCTGCGGCGCGGTGAATGATTCCCGATGACCATAGTAGGCGGAGCTGACGCGGGACCACGACGCGTGTCAGCTCCCTCTCCCTTCCTCGGAGGAGGGGAGAGGGTTGGGGTGAGGGGTAGCTGCGTCGGCGCAAGCAGCGCACCCCTCATCCGGCCTCCGGCCACCTTCTCCCCTCGCTCCGCGAAGGGAGAAGGCTCCCAAGGCGGCGTCGCGGGGTGTAAGAAGCTGAAATGCGTCCGATCACGCAGACCACGCCGATCAAGGCGAGACAGCACCCGTCATCCTCGCGTAGCATGAGCCCAGCACCATGATCCGTCAGCCGCTCAATTCAGCCCTCGTCCTCCTCTTACTCCTCCTCCCCGCCTGCGCCGGCGAGCTGCTTTACAACGGCATCGAACTCCCTACTCCGTGGCCGCCGCAGCGCACGAAGGCGGAGATGCAGTCCTTCGCGCCCATGCCGGTGCCGTATCTGGCCAAGCCGCCCGCGTTGATCCCGGTGGACGTGGGCCGGCAGTTGTTCGTGGATGATTTTCTCATCGAGTCCACCACGCTGCGCCGCCAGTTTCATCGGCCGGAGTATCACCCGCGGTCGCCGTTGTTCCGCCCGGAGATGCCTTGGGAGTCGAACGCCACGGCTGCCTTTGCCGCGCCCTACAGCGACGGCGTCTGGTATGACCCGAAGGAGCGCACGTTCATGATGTGGTATCGCTCCGCCTCGGTCCGCACCTGCCTCGCGCTGTCCAAGGACGGGCTGACGTGGACGCGCCCCGCGCTGGACCTCAACGGCACCAACGTCGTCCTCAAATCCAATCGCGACACCGCCACCGTCTGGCTCGATCACGACGCCAAGGACCCGGCGCAACGCTTCAAGCTCTTCGAGGCGCGCACGAAGAAGTCGCCGTTCCACATGTCCTTGCGCACGTCGCCGGACGGCCGGACGTGGTCGGATGAACTCGTGGTGTCCGGCCCATCGTGGGATCGCTCGACGGCCTTCTGGAACCCGTTCCGCCAGGTCTGGGTGGCCAGCGTGCGCGGGCACGACCGCATGATACCCGACCCCGTCCACCGGCTCCGCAACTATCACGAGGGCAAGACCGCCGAGGCCGCGCTCGCGTGGACGCAGCACACGGACCAGGTCGCGCTCGGGAACTACACGCCCGGCGATTTGCAGCCCTGGGTGGCCGCCGACCGCCTCGATCCGCGCCATCCCGACGCGCGTTTCCGCGACATCGAGCCGCAGCTCTACAACCTCGACGTGTTCCCCTACGAGAGCCTGCTCGTTGGCCTCTTCACCATCTGGCAGGGCCCGGACAACGAGTCGTGCGCGAAGCTCGGCATCCACAAGCGCAATGAGGTGCTCGTCGGCTTCACCCGCGACGGCTTCCACTGGGACCGCGCGAATCGCGACCGGTTCCTGCCGGTGAGCGACGACCCGAAGGCATGGAACGCGGGCAACGTGCAGTCCGTGGGCGGCGGCTGTCTGGTGGTCGGGGACAAATTGTATTTCTACTGCTCGGGTCGCACGAAGGAGCCCTCGGACATCGGCACGACCGGCCTGGCGACGCTCCGCCGCGACGGCTTCGCCTCGCTCGACGCGGGCGCGACAGAAGGCCAGCTCACCACGCGACCGCTGAAGTTCTCCGGCCAGCACCTGTTCGTGAACGCCGCCGCCCCGCAGGGCGAACTGCGCGTCGAGGTGCTGGACGCGCAGGGCAAAGTGATCGCGCCCTTCACCAAAGAGAACTGCGTGCCGCTCGCGGCGGACCAGACGCAGGCCGAGGTGAAATGGCGCGGGGTCACGGACTTGTCGAAGCTCGCCGGCCAGCCGGTGCGCCTGCGCTTCCATCTGCGGAATGGCTCGCTCTACGCCTTCTGGCTCAGCCCGGCAGCGAGTGGTGCCAGCCACGGCTATGTCGCTGCGGGCGGCCCTGGCTACGCGAGCAACAAGGACACTGTCGGTGCTGCGGCCCTCGTGCCCGCGCCGGCCGCGCCCCGCGTCCGTCGCGCGCTCTACAACTTCGACGGCGATTCCTGCATGTCCACGAAGGCCAATGGCAAGGGTCCGGTGGCCGTGACCACGGAGGACTTGAAGCGCCTGATCGAGGAGGTCGCCTACGCGGGCAGCCAGGTGGACACCGTGCTGCTCTGCATCAACGCGCAGGTGATGTATTACCCCACGAAGGTCGGCACGATGCGCGGGGCGATGTCCACGCCCGCCGAGCGCGCGAAGTGGCCGGCCTCGGAGGAACAGCGCTTCCGGAACGTCCAAGGCCACTTCGAATCTGGAGCGGACCCGTATGCAATCGTTCTCTCGGGGGCGAAGCGCCGTGGGCTCGAAGCGTTGCTGACCTTCCGCATGAACGACAACCATGGAAACGACTTTCTTCGCACGAAGTTCTGGCAGGACCACCCCGAGTTCCGACTGGGGCAGGGCGCACTCGACTTCGGCCGCGACGAGGTGCGCGATTACACGGCGCGGTTGATCGAGGAGGCCGTGCGCCGCTACGACTGCGACGGCATCGAACTGGACTTCAACCGCTTCCCCACCTTCTTCAAGGACGGCACCACCGAGTCACGCGTCGCCAAGGTGAACGCCCTTGTCCAGCGCGTGCGCGCGATGCTGGACGACGTGGGCCGCGAGCGGGGCCGTCGGCTGGTGCTCGCCGTGCGCGTGCCCTCAAACTACGGACGCACCCCGCCCACGCCAGAGTCCGCGCGGCAGCTTGGGTGCAATGTGCCGGCGTGGACCAAGAGCGGCTGGGTGGACTTCGTCACCGTCTCCGAGTTCTTCCACGAGCGGTTTGACCTGCCGCTCAAACCGTGGAAGGCCGCCATCCGCGAAGTGCCGGTTTATGGTGGAATCGAGCCCATTGATCCGGCGGTCAAATCCACCAGCCCTGAGCGTTTCCTGACCGCCGAGAAATACCTCCGCGCCGCCCGCCATCTCTGGAGCGAGGGGACCGACGGCATCTACCTTTTCAACTTCTTTGTTCCCCGCGAAGGCGGCCCGAATGCCATCGAGCCGCCGTTTGCCGTGCTGCGGGATTTGGGGAAGAACGGAAAGTAAAGCGAAGGCTGCAGCCAGCAGGGACTCACTTGCTGCCGCTGATCCCAGCTTCGATTCGCGCCCGCAATGCCCGCATCCGTTTGGACCCGCCGTAGATTTGCTCCGGGGACATGACCTTTGCCAGGGAGTCTCGGTTCTTGGCCCCGATTGCTGATGTTCTGGCGGCGACACTATACCACGCATACGCCTCCGCATAATCCTTGTCCACGCCGTGGCCATGCTCGTAGCACATGCCAAAATTGGATTGCGCGGCACTGCTGTTTTGCTCGGCGGCTTTACGAAGCCACTTGACCGCTTCTGCGTGATCCTTCGCCACCCCCTCGCCGGCGTAGTAGGAGAGTCCCAGGTTGTTTTGCGCCTCCACATAGTTCTGCTCGGCGGCCTTGCGCCACCAATTTACGGCTTCCTTGTCGTCTTTCTCAATTCCCAGGCCATCCTTGTAGCACTGGGCCAGGTTGCTTTGAGCTTGAGCGTGGTTTTGGTCAGCAGCTCTACGCCACCACTCTATTGCCTCCGCATAGTTTTTTTCCACCCCTCTCCCATCCGAGTAGTGAAGGCCCAGCCAGTTTTGGGCCTCGACATGGTTTTGAGCGGCGGCTTTCAGATACCATTTCACCGCCTCCTTGTCGTCCTTGGGAACGTATTCGCCAAGGTAGTAGCACATGCCAAGTTTGACTTGGGCTTCTACCAGGTTCTGGTCGGCGGCTTTCAGCCATAATTTCAAGGCTTCCCGTGCGTCCTTCTTAACGCCACGACCGGTTGCGTAGCAGTCGCCCAGATTGCTTTGGGCGGCGGCGTTGTTCTGCTCGACGGATTTGCGATACCACTTAACTGCTTCCAAGTAATCTCGTGCCACGCCCTCGCCGCGATAATAGCAACGGCCCAGATTGCTTTGGGCTGCAGCATGATTCTGCTCCGCTGCTTTGCGATACCACTTCGCCGCTTCCACAAAATTCGTGGCCACGCCTTTGCCGCGATAATAGCAGGCACCCAGGCCCCACTGCGATTCCGCATCGCCCCGCTCGGCCTTGGTCTTGTATTCCAGATACTCTGAGTGATCTGCCGCTCCTGGCGTTCCGTGGGCATCGGACAGGCTCAAACAGCCGACACAAAAGAGTGTGACGAGAAAGGCCGTGCTCATGGAAGTGTTTGCTACTTGCTGCTCTGGAACCTGGCCTCGATCTGCGCCTGATACTCCTCTGTGCGTTTCTTTCCAGCGGCAACTTGCTTCGGTGACAGAAGCTTTTCCAATTCATCCCGGTGCTTGGCGGCCGTTTCAGTGGTCTTGGCCGCCACGCCAAACCACGCATACGCCTCGACCAAGTCCTTCTTCACGCTGTCACCACTTTGGTAACAGGAGCCCATCAATTCCTGGGCCTCGGTGTGGTTCTGTCCTGCGGCTTTGAGCCACCACCGCACCGCCGCTTTGGAATCCTTCGACACGCCCTGGCCGTTCGCGTAGCAGACGCCGAGGTTGAACTGGGCCTTGGCGTCGCCCCGCTCAGCTTTGGCTTTGTAAGCCATGAACTGCGCGCGTGCCGCGTCCGTGTTGACGTCGGGCGCGACCAGACTGCCGGACTGGAGCCTGGCCTCGATTTGCGCACGCAAATTCTTCGTGCGCTGGTAACCATCGGCCAACTGCTCCGGGGACATTTGCTGCGCCAGGGCGGCGCGCAACTTCGCCGCTTCAGGCCGGGTGCCTGCCGCCAGGGTGAACCACGCATACGCCTCGGGGTAATTCTTCTCCACGCCCTCGCCGTTCAGATAGCAGGCTCCTAAACTGTATTGGCATTGGTCGTGGTTTAGATCCGCCGCCCGGCGAAACCATTTCACTGCTTCGACCGGATCTTTTTTGACCCCCACGCCTTTGGCGTAGCAAAACGCAAGCTGGCCTTGAGCCGGGGCGTAGTCCTGCTCGGCGGCCCGGCGAAGCCACTGCACCGCCTGCGCTTCGTCCTTGGCCACGCCTTCACCCGTGGCGTAGCAGTCGGCGAGGGTGTATTGAGCCTTGGGGAGATTCTGCTCGGCGGCCTTGCGCAGCCAGTTCACCGCTTCCGCATCGTCACGTCCCACCCCGCGGCCAGCGTGGTAATTCGCAGCCAGGTTAAACTGGGCGATGGCAAAATTCTGGTCCACAGCTTTTCGGAGCCACTTCATCGCTTCGGCCAGATCCATGACCACGCCACGCCCCATGGCATATTGTTCGCTCAGATTGACCTGCGCCCCCGGATGGTTTTGCTCGGCAGCCTTGCAATACCACTTTACGGCCTCGGAGTCATCCTTGGGCACGCCCTCCCCGTTGGCGAAGCAGACGCCCAGATTGTATTGAGCCACAGGGTCGCTCTGTTCGGCCGCTTTGCGATACCATTTAGCTGCCTCCACGTAATCTTTTGGGACACCCCGCCCTTGCTTGTAATGGTCGCCCATAAACTTCTGGGCCTCCAACTGATTTTCCGTCGCCGCCTTGCGAAACCATTTCACGGCCTCCCGGTCGTTCTGCATCACGCCGGTGCCTTTGGCGTAGCAAAAACCAATATAGGTCTGAGACGCCACATCGCCAGCTTCGGCTCTGGACAGGTATTCCAAGAACTCCTTGCGGGCCTTCTCGCTGGGCTGACCGTGGGCGCTGGGCAACACCAAACTGGCGGCGCACAGCAGCGCTGCTATCAAGGTGGTTCTCATTGGAGCAAAGATTATGACTTCGCTGGTCCCGTGCAAGCGCTTCTTTGGAGCCGGCATAGGGACGGCACAGAATGACCGTTTACACCTCGTGTGCAGGAATGGAGTTAGCCCAATGGCAGGGCAGGGGAGAACTCCCGGTGCCTCAGATCAACTCTTCAATCGGCCGGCCCACATCCAGAAGCTGGTGCGGACGACCGGTATTGTCCGTGAGCATCGTGCTCGCGGCGTCGATGCCGAGGTGGCGATAGAGCGTGGCGAACACGTCCTGATAATGCACCTGGCGGGAGGTCGCTTCGGCGGCGTGGCGATCCGTGCTGCCGATGACCTGGCCGGTCTTGAGACCGCCGCCCGCCATGATGCCCATGGACACTTGCGGCCAGTGCTCGCGCCCGCCTTTGGCGCTGATCTTCGGAGAGCGGCCGAACTCACCCCACACAATGATCATCACGTCGTCCAGCATTCCGCGCTCATCGAGGTCGGTGACGAGCGTGTCCAGCGCGTGGTCCAGCAGCGGACCGAGGTAGCGCATCTTAGGGAAATTGGCTTCATGCGTGTCGAAATCTCCCAGTGAGAGGGTCACGCACCGCACCCCGGCCTCGATCAGGCGGCGCGCCATCAGAAACTTCTGAGCCGCCCGGGGACTTTCCATCGTATCGCCGAGTTCAGGCTCAGCGATCACTGGCGTGTAGCGGGCGAGCACGCGCGAGTCTTCTTTGTCGAGGTCGAGCGCATCCGCAAACTTGCCCGAGGTCAGGATGCCCAGGGAGAGCTGTGTGAACTTGTCCAGCGCGTCCATGGAGCCGCTGGTATCCAGGTCGCGCCGAAAGCTGTCGAGGGCTTGCCGCAAAGACAGGCGATTTTCCAAACGCCCTACGCTCATCCCTTGAGACAGGGCGAGACTCTCGCTGCGACCGTAGCTGCGTTGGGCCACTTCGGCCTTCATGCCTACGGAAAGCGCGAGCGGAAACAGGTGCGAGATGTCGGGACGATAGGCCGAGTTGGTCGCGCCAAGGAATCCGGGGCGGGCGCTGTTGCGGACGAAGGGCCGTCCCTGCAACAGGTCCACAAAGCCGGGAGCGGTGTCGCTGGGCCGGCCCAGCAGCTTGTTGAGCACACAGCCCATCGCCGGACGACCGCCCTCGCTGGCCAGGTCCTTCTCGGTGAAACCGGACTGGCATTGGAAGGCGTCGTGCTTGCCATCGGCACCGACAAGCGAACGGAGGAAAGCGTATTTGCCCGCGTTGGCCGCGAGCCGGGGCAGCAGTTCGGTGAGGTGCAGTCCCGGGATGGACGTGCGCAGCGGGCGGAACTCGCCCCGGATTTCGGACGGCGCGTCGGGCTTGGGATCAATCAAGTCCATCTGCGGCGGGCCGCCATCCAGATGGATGTTGATGATCGCCTTGTTGGAAGAACGAATCCCGGCCGCGGCTTCGCCGCGCAGCAGATCCGCCAGCGTCAAAGCGCCGAAACCGAACGCACCCGCCTTGAGGAAGCTGCGGCGCTGGACGCCGTCACAATGCCGCACCGGGCTGCCGTGGAACGTGACGGAGGTTCCCATTACTGGCTTGCTGGCAGGATGTCCCGATCCCTCCTCGCGGTTCGAGGTAATTGGCTGTCGGGCCGGGTTCATCTCCGCGAGCTTACGCGTGTGGTTGCGGGCCACAATGCTTTTGCACTGCCGTGGAGAACTTTCTGGAATGCGGCCATGGGCTTAACGTGGCGGGGCGGTGAGCAGGTTGGTCGTCAGCGGACCGGACCAAGGCGTCGAGACGGGTGGCCCACCGTTCTGGCGCTGCTTCGGGTTGTGAGCGCGGGCGACGAGCCGGGTGTTCGCTGAAAGCATGACGGGACCGGTGTAGGTCTGGGCGTCCGAGCGGATCGCACCCTGCGGGAGGCGTGGGTCCGAGCCATCCAGTGTGTAGTAGATGGTGGCATTGGTCGTGGTCTGCGAGAGATGAAGCTCAGTGACATTGCCAGCGGAGTGCAGACTGAGCTGTGGCGGCTGCGTGAGCTGCTGGTCAACGAAGTCCACGCGATTGGACAGCCAAGCTTTCATTAGATTGAGTTCGCTCTGATAGGAACCGCCGCGCGGCTGGAAGCCCCAACGCTTGTATTGGCGGGGCTGGGCGTCGCGCAGTTCACCGGAGAGGCGGTCAATCAGTGCGTTCATGTTGGTGACCGAGAAATGGTTTTGTCGCAGGTCCTGCCAGCGGTCCACCCAGAGCTGCCAGAAATCCGGGTCGCTGAATAAACGCGGCCACCATGGTCCGGCGAAGAACGGTCCGGTGTTCCAGACCCGTGGATTCGCATCCCGCCCGTCAGTCGAACCCAGCGCGCGGTCAAAATCCCAATGCGGGCCGAAGGTGATCTTTCCTTCGCGCGGCTTGTGAAAATACGTGCTCAGCACGATGGCATCCACGTTGCCGCTGAGCACTTCCAGCACATGAAAATCAATGCCCGCCTGGACATCGAAGTAGGCGGGGTAACCCACGTCCGGGTCTTTCCATTTCGGACTTTGCAGCGCGCGGTCAAAATCACGGAGAAAGGACTGGAGATAGTTCCACTGGGGCAGGCGCTGCGGCAGCTTCAGCGTCGCCTCTTTCGGGTCCACGCACACCACCGTTGTGCCGCCGGCACCGAAGCCGGTCTCGCCGGGCCCGGTGCGGTCAACCTTCAAGATATAGCCGCCCGTCACGGCGGGCGGGGTCAGGTCGCCCGCTCCGGGCCGGTCAAGCTCCACCCGGTGCCGACCGATCTTGATCTTCTCCTCCAGCACATAAACTCCTTGGTAATCATTGCTCTTCAGGCTGTTCGTGCCGCTCGTCAGGAACACTTCGACAAAGCGCGTGCGCGACGAGTAGCGGCCCATGTCCCGGCTGAGCTGGTGGATGAACGGATTGTGGATCAGCACCGGGTCGAAGCTGTTGGGCGCGTAGAGCACCCAGTCGGATTCGGACGGCAAGCCCACGGGGGAACGCTTCTTCTCCTCGTCGAACTCGTCATAAAAATGCATGGCATAGCTCTGCTGCGGCATGCCGGAGGACGACGAGCCGCGCGTGTGGAATCCACCGCGGGTCGTGAGCGTGGGCGGATTCGTGAGCGAGGTCACGCCGTTGACGGGCTCGAAGAAGGAGAGCTGCACCGGCGCGTTGTTCGCCGGGCCGGGAATGTTCCGGCTGCGCGGGTGCAGGACCAGCAGCGGCAGCGAGGACGTGAAGGGCAGGGCGTTGGTCGCCAGGCGCAGATAGACTTCCGTGTGGGGCCCGCCGGGTGGCGCGCCATCGCGATAGGCGCGTGCGCGCAGGCTGGTGGTGTTTGTGATGGTCAATGGCCCGGTCCATACCGGCGAGGATTGGTTGGGCATCGTCCCGTCCAACGTGTAGCGGATGACGTTGCTCGTGGCACCGGCCGAGAGCGCCACAGTGAACGGCTCCGTGAACGTCCCGCTGGAATGGGAGAAGCTCACTTCCGGCGCGAAGCCGCGGCCGCTGCTCGCGTTCGGGCGGCCGGGCGTCGGCTGGCGGAAGTGAGCGCGCAGCGCGGGTTCACCGCGCACGCGGCCGTCCGAGATGTCGGCTGTCTGGTTGGTGGCGGAGAATTCGGACACGATACTGGACCTGGGGTCCACGAGTGCGAGGTAGCCGCCTTCCGCCGTGAGCTTGAAGTTCGTGTGCAAGCGCGCGAGGTCTTTCGCGCGGTCCTTGGCCGAGGCGAAGACGAGCAGGTATTTGTCCGGCATCAGCACCACGCCGGGGAAGCGCCACTTCGTGAGATTGGTGGAGCTGTCGGTCAGGCACCATCCCGCGAGGTTCACTGGCGCGGAACCTCCGTTATGCAGTTCGATCCAGCCGGAGGTCTCGCCGTCTTCGTCCTGCAAGCCCTGGCGGTTGATGGCCAGGAACTCGGACAGGTAAACGGAGTTGAACCGCTCGGCCGCGATGAGCGGGGCAAGCTGCCCGATCAGGAGGGCGGCGAGGAGGCCGAGGCGGCGGTTCATGCGGTTTCTGTTTCGGACGGCTTGGACGGTCGTGTTACGGGCGACGGTTTAACAAAACTTCCGACGCGGTGCGACAAATGCCATCCGACCTGCTCCGGTTCAGGGAAGCCCCTAGGTGAGCATCGGGTCGTCAGCCGGATACCGCGCCCCGCGCCCGCGCGTAATCTGGGGCCATGAAAACGAACACGTTCACAGCCACGAACGCCGCGCGGAACTTCAAGGGCCTTCTCGCCCTCCTCGTCGCCCTGACCTGCGCGTCCCTCAAGCCCGCGCAGGCCGCGCTCACGAATGCCTCGACCGACTTGGCCGTGCTCGTGGTGACGGCGACCACCAACGACGCCGCCCTCCCCGCCATCCG
>CAZCBE010000128.1:0-19387 GCA_964496695.1 uncultured Klebsiella sp. | reverse complement strand
CGGGTCACAGACCCGCGCTCCGTCGGCTTTCGGGGGCAGTGTCGAGATGCGCCCCATCTTCCCTCGGCTGTCGAAACAGTCCTGACAACTGCCCACCGGTCTCCTTATCCTCCCGCCCATGGCGCCTCGGTCCTCGCATGCTCATGCTTCGCTGCTCCTGGCGGCGCTGGGCTGGCTGGCCACCTTGACCTCGCCCGCAGCGACCAGCCCGGACTGGCGCGTAGATCAATGGCGCGCCGAACAAGGCGGGCTGCCGCAGAACAATCTGCAAGGACTGCGGCAGGCGCGAAACGGCTATCTCTGGATCACCACCTGGCACGGGCTGGTGCGTTTCGACGGCGCGCGTTTCTCGCTGTTTGACCGCACCAATGCGCCCGAGCTGGTCAGCGATTCTTGCGGTCCGGTGGTGGAGGATGCGGACGGTGCGGTCTGGGTGGGCACCAGTGCCGGCCTGGTGCGCCGAGATGCCGGTGGCTTCACCCGCTTCGGGCGCGCGGAGGGAATCGGCTTTGATCAGGTCACCCGCCTCTCGTGGGAGCCACGGCTGGGCCTGTGGTGCGGCGGCGAAGGCGGGGTTGCCCGGTGGCGAGACAACAAGTTCCGCCCTTACACCCAGGCAGATGGCCTGTTGGACAACCAAGTGCGCTGGCTGCTCACCACGGCCTCGGGTGAACTCGCCGTTGCCACAGTGAAGGGAGTGGTGGTCTTCGATCCGCAACGGGATCGCTTCCAGACGCCAGCCCGGGAAGTCACGCCTGGCAATCGCTGGCTGCCCGTGGCCTCGATGGCTGGTGGCCATCCCGGATTGGTCGCGGCCACTGAGGCTGAACTCTGGCACCAGCCTGCGGGGCAAGCTTGGGCTCCCTTGCCCGGCAGCGCGGAGACCACGCCGACAGAGTGCCGGTTCCTGGCCGGGGACAGCGGCGGGCGCGTTTGGTTTCAACGGCGCGACGGGCCCTTGCGGCGCTGGCAGGACGGCGTGGTGAGCGAGGTCGCCCTGGGTGCGAATTCGCCGCCGCCACAGATCAATGCGCTGCATGAAGACAACGAAGGCAACCTCTGGCTCGCCAGTCAGGCCCACGGGCTGTTCCGGCTGACGCCCTTGCGCGTCCGCTCGCACACGACGCGGGACGGCCTGCCGCATGATCATGTGCTCTCCGTCAGCGTCGCCCGGGATGGCGGGGTATGGGCGGCGACCGAGCGGGGAGCCGGCCGACTCCATCGGGACCGTTGGGAAATCTGGCGCAACACCGAGCCGGCCAATGCTCCGAACGAGCTGCGCATGCGCAACAACTTCACCACCGTGCTGGGGCGGCAGGATGGTTCGGTCTGGCTGGGGACCTGGGGGCGTGCGCTGTATCGCTGGGAGCCGGGGCAGGCGGCGCTCACCCACTTCGGTCTTTCCACGGAATGGATCGTGGATCACGTGAGCAGCCTCTATGAGGACCGGGCGGGCGGCGTCTGGGTGGGCAGCGGCGGCCGGGGCGTCATCCGCTTCCTGGGTGAAGAACGTCTGGCCTTGTCGCCCAAGGCCAGCCTCTCCCATGGGGATGTCACCAGCCTCCTGCAAACGCGGGATGGAGCCTATTGGCTGGGCACCAAAGGCGGCGGGCTGAACCGGTGGCAGGCGGGCACCAACACCACTTTCACCACACGAGCCGGTCTTCCCAGTGACGCGATCACGGCCCTGCATGAGGACTCCGACGGGGCGTTGTGGATTGGGACCAACCGTGGTCTGGTCCGGCATGCGGACGGACGGTTCAGGACTTTCACCACCCGCGAGGGCTTGTTCGACGATCTCGTCAACGGCCTGCTGGAAGATGACTTCGGCTGCTTCTGGATCAGTTGCAACCGGGGCATCGCGCGCATCCTCCGCGCGGATTTGAATGCCGTTGCCGACGGCCAACGCAAAACCGTCGCGCATGTGGCGGTGGGCGAAGTGGACGGCATGGCCAGCGCCGAGACCAATGGCGGCGCACAGCCCTCGGCGGCGAAGTCGCCCGATGGCCGGCTTTGGTTCCCCACCATCCGCGGGGTCGTGGAGATTGATCCAACCCGCTGGCGCGACAATACCAATGCCCCGCCGGTGGTCATCGAGGAGGTGGTCGCCGCCGGGCAGTCCTTTCCCTTCCGCGTTGCTGACACGCTCCCGCCCGGCAGCGGGAGGGCGGTCGAGTTTCAATACACGGCCACGAGTCTTACGGACCCCGCGCGCGTCCGCTTCCGCTGCCGGCTCGAGGGCCATGATGCCGAGTGGCGCGAGCTGGGTGCCCGGCGGGTCGCCAGCTACACGAACCTGAAGCCCGGCCGCTATCGGTTCCAAGTCACGGCATGCAACCATCATGGCTACTGGAACCCGACCGGCGCGGCCTTTGCCTTCGTGGTCGCGCCGCATTACTACGAGACTCGATGGTTCATCGGCGTTGGCACCGGCCTCGTTCTTGGCCTTGTGGCTGGCGTCCATGGCTACCGGCTGCGTGTGGCCCACCGCTTCGCCGAGCAGCAGCGCCGGCATGCCCTCGAACTGGAGCGCGCGCGCATTGCCCGGGATCTGCACGACAATCTCGGCGCGGGCCTCTCCCAAGTCGCCTTGCTGGGCGAACTGGCCAGCCAGTCTGAGAACAACAGCCTTGGGCAGGAATCGCTCGCGCGGCTCGCCGAGCAGGCCCGGTCGGCGCAGCGTTCGCTCAACGAGGTGGTCTGGGCGGCCAGTGCCCGGCACGACACGCTGGCCGGCCTGTTGAACTATTTGGCGGACTTCGCGCCGCAGCTCTGCGCGCCCGCGGGGCTGCGCTGCCGGTTGGAGTTCCCCACGCCCGCGCCTGAGCGCGCCTTGGAGGGCACCGTGCGGCATCACTTGTTTCTCATCGTCAAGGAGGCCCTGAACAATGTGGTGCGCCATGCGCAGGCGCAGACCGTCACCTTGGGCGCGACGCTGCGGGGCGATGAACTGGAACTGACGGTCACTGATGATGGCCGGGGCTTTGATCCCGCTGAGGCGTCTGCCCGTGAACGCGCCAGTGGTGGCAACGGTCTGCCCAATCTGCACGCCCGTGCGGCCGAGGCTGGCGCGCGGCTCACGCTTCATGCCACGCCGGGGCAGGGGACCACCGTGCGCGTTTTGCTGAGCTTTTCATCCGGTGGCCCCCCGAAACCTCTCCCCAGAACTGGTGATTGAAGCATGAGCGCCCTCGCCCGCACTCTCCCGTCCGCCATGCCTGCCGTGCCCATCCGCGTCGCCGTTGTCGAGGACCATCATGACTACCGTCTGACGCTGGAACTGGTCATCAAAGGCGCGCCGGGGTTTCTCTGCGCCGGGGCCTTTGCGACGGTGGAACAGGCGCTGGTCATGCTCCCCAAGCTGCGTCCAGATGTGGTGGTCGTGGACATCATGCTCGGGCGCCGCAGCGGGATTGAGGTGGTCCGCCAGCTCAAGGCCCAGATGCCCGCCACGCAGTTCGTCATGCTCACCGTTGTGGCTGACGCGGAGAAACTCTTCGAGGCCCTGGCCGCCGGGGCCACCGGCTATCTGCTCAAGCAGACCACGCCCGCCGACCTGCTGGGGGCGTTGCGGGAGGTATATGTCGGCGGATCGCCCATGTCCCCGGCCATCGCCCGCCTGGTGGTCACCTCGCTGCACCGGCCGCTTCCGGCGGATAATCCGCTGGCCGAGTTGACCAACCGCGAGCGCGAAATTCTCGACGGGCTGGCCAAAGGCCTGCTCTACAAGGAAATCGCGGAACGGCTGGCGGTCAGTTACGAGACCGTCCACAGCCACATCCGCAGCATCTACGACAAGCTGCAGGTCCGCTCCCGCACCCAGGCCGTGGCGAAGTATCTTCGCTGAGTGATCGCCGACTTGCGGGTGACCAGCGGGCGTTCTTCCTCACGGCGCACTCGTATGCGCGGCCAGCCAGGCATGGTCGGACGGCAGCATGTTCCAGTTGCCAAGCGACGCCGTGCTGGGCTGGTAGTCAATGTTCAGCCGCAGTGTGATGTCGTTCCACCGGTAGGCCTCCACATGCCCATCGGCAAAGCTGAACATCCCGCTCCCATGGAAGTTGCCTGGCGTGTCAATGATATGGCCGGGGTCCCCCTGGCCCATGCAAATGGTCAGTGCCCCGTCGTTGATGCTGTGCGGGTGCTCATCGGCGAAGACAAACAAGTCCGCAGGAGCCGCAATGTTCACCTCGCGGGGATACAGTTGAAACGTGCCTCCGCCATGATTGAGCCGGCGTCCGGTGGCGTTGGAGCCCACGGCTGAATTCATGGCCACGCTGCGCACGCGCGGCAGCCCGCTCGGGCGGTCCGTGCTCCGGTCCCCGGGACACTTGAAGATGCCGGCACTGCCTCCGGCATCGGGTCCGAGCACCACGTTGGAGCCCATGGTGCCAAAGCCCAGCAGCGTCGGCACGGTGATTTGCACCCACGTCGCGTCCAGCAGGTTTTGGGTGTTGGTGTTGCCGATGCGGTGCAGTGGACTGGGGGGAGTGGCGGCGAGACTCAAATCTCCAAGTGCCCAGCTTCCGGCGGGACCATCGTAATTGTTGATCAGCCGGCCATCGTGATCGTCTCCATACAGCTTCCAAGCCAGCGTCAGTTGCTTGTGGTTGGCGGCGCACTTGGTGGCCAGCGCCTTGGTCTTCGCCTTGCTCAAGGCCGGCAACAGCATCCCGGCCAGAATGGCGATGATGGCGATGACCACGAGGAGTTCGATCAAGGTGAAGCCTCGCGACAAGGTCATTCGTATGCACATAATCAGAGGGGATTCAGTCCGGAATCGACGATTTCTTCTAGCAATTGGGCTGGTTAATACCAGCTAGGAATAGAACAACAAATCACCAGTTCTGGTGATAGCACCCCGGCCGGGCCTCACTTAGAAGTTAGGCCAATATGAATCCTGCCTCGCTGACCGCCCGCTGGCTGGAATTCACGTTCTCCGTCCACCAGACCGGCTCACCCTCCGGTGGTGTGGTCCCCAGGCTGTGGATACCGAACTCCAGGTCCAGCACCCCGTTGCCCGCTGATCAGGCGCCATGCCCTGCCTGCCTTTTGGGGAACCCCGCGAGCGCAACGGCGACCTCCTTCCGCTGTTGGTCGGCGTCCACGCATGAGGCGTGGACGCCGACATGCTCTGCATGGAAATCCCAGACGATTTAGCAAACACCCAACCAACCCCGATGCTATGCCATCAACTACTCCCAGCCCCAGCAGTGGAAACTTATCATCGCCAGCCGTGCCTCAACCAGGCTCCGTTGTTCCGCCTCAGTCGTCCTTGCCTTTGACCGAGCGCTACGTAGTCACGGGCGGAACTGCCTACTTGATCACGGTCCATCATGTGCCAAGCGTTCCTCCAGTCGTGCCAGCCAAGAGTGACTGCTTGCCTGTCCTCATTTTCGAATCCGGACAGTGGAAAGACGATGGAACAGGTGCAGCCTTGGGCTCCTCGGAAGCCCTTACTCAAAGCGAGACGCAAGTCCTTCCGGCGGGGGCGCAATCCCCGAATTTCGTCTCGTTCGTTGCCACCGTAAATTTCCAGAACGCCCAGCAAGCATTTTTGGCCGAGCTCCGCAAAGAGCCAAACGTCCAGTTTGCCGCCCAACGCACCTACAAATGCAAACTTCGACTGGAGTTCTTCTCTTCCGGCAACCTCCTTGGACACCTTTCCTTAGGCTGCGACTACAACGGGGTGTCCGGGCCATTCCAGCTAACATTCCCGCAAATCCCTTTCAAATGGTTCAAGTCTTTCGTGACCGGGACGGCCACTGCGAAACTGACCTTGGAAGTAGCTTCAGGTCTAGTCGGCGGCGTCTGGCCGGTGCCGGTCGGTCAGAGGCACGCTCCTCGGCCAAGCGCTATTCAAGTCACCCGGCTGGAGGCCAAAAACCGCTACGCAACCCCTACGGACAACATCGGTTTCAATGTCTTCCTGGAGCCAGTAAATCCCAATAAGAATGTGGCCAGTCCCGTTCACTCCCACAATCAAAGCTTTGTTTCTCACCCCGTGGGAAAGAGCTTCGGGTTGCAACCGGCCCCCGTTCAAGCACTGAGGTTCACCGCGCAATTTAATGGGACACCCGTAACTCTCAGCCCGCCAGTTCAAGTCGCAATCCCCGAGATGGCCCAGCTGACCCTCGACTCATCCAACGCAACTCCAGAAACGGCCACGTCCCCGGACATCGCGATTGATTTGGGCAAACTGCCGCTCCCTGGAACGAATGCTCCCGACCCGAAATGGCAGGGTAAAGTGTTCGATGTCAGGCCCCATTACCAGTGGGTGTATTCGCCTTGGTATGTGATCTGATGCGGCTCCGACCCAGTTTCAGGAAGCTGCATTGATTCACGGGAGTTGATTGGCCTTTCGAGTCAGAACAGCAACACAAGGCGGAAACTTTAGTCAATATCAGCACAGAACCCATGAAAGATCACCCTCTCGAACCGTTCTGGCCCATGAAGGCGCTGCAGGCGCACGATCTGTGGTTCCACAATATCCCCATTGAGTCTTATCTTGAAGCCAATCACGCCCAGGTGGCGGGCCACGGCAAGATGCTCTTCCTCGGCAGCTACTCTTACCTTGGCCTCAATAATCACCCGCGGATCAACGCAGCGGCCAAGGCGGCGATTGACCAGTTCGGCACCGGGGCACATGGCGTGCGCTTGCTGGCTGGCACCTTGAGCATTCATCATGAGTTGGAAGCCAAGATCGCCCAAATCAAGGGCACGGAGGCCGCGGTGGTCTTCTCCAGCGGCTTCATGACCAACGTCTCCGCCGTGGCCGGGCTGATCACCCGTCACGACACCATCATCGCCGACCGCCTGGCACACGCGAGCCTGGTGGATGGGTGCAACCTGTCCCGGGCAAACGTGGTCCGGTTCAAGCACAACGACATGGCCAGTCTCGCCCAATGCCTGCAGGCTCCCGCGAGCAAAGGGCGGAAGCTGGTCGTGGTGGACGGGGTTTACAGCATGGATGGTGACATCGCCAATCTGCCGGAGATCAGCCGCCTCTGCCGTGCGCATGGGGCCTCCTTGATGGTGGACGAGGCCCACTCGTTTGGGGTGATCGGCAAGACGGGGATGGGGATTGAAGAACACTTTGGGATGCCTGCGGATGTGGTGGACATCAAGATGGGCACCTTGAGCAAGGCCATTCCTGCCGTGGGTGGCTACATCGCCGGCAGCCGCAAGCTCTGCGAATACTTGAGCATGCAGGCGCGCGGCTTCATCTATTCCGCCGCCCTGCCTGCCGCTGCGGCCGCTGCCGCCTTGGAAGCGCTGAACATCCTGGAAGCGGAGCCGGAGCGGGTGGCCCAGCTCCATCGGAACGTGGCCTACTTCGCCGCCGGACTGCGGGAGGTTGGGTTATCCTATCTCAATAGTCAGAGCGCCGTGTTCCCCATCGTCTGCGGGGAGGACTGGGACGCGTGGCGAATGGCGAGGCACTGCCAGAAGCAGGGCGTGTTTGTGCAGGCCATTCCTCATCCCGTAGTGCCCAAGGGGCTGGCCCGACTGCGTGCCGCGGTCTGCGCCACGCACACCACTGAAGAGCTTGATTACTGCCTCAAAGTGCTCCGGGCGGGAGCGGTCAAAATCCCAGCCGTGCTCAAGCAGCATCAAGCGATTCCCTAGCTGACCTTCAGTCCCTGGGTGGCACCGCTGCTTCCACTGAATAGCCTGCACCGGAATTGGGTCGGGTATTCATTGCCAGTTCCCAACCAAACACTCGAATGAAACAATTTGCCCTGCTTCTCGCCCTCGTTGCCACCGTTGCTGTCGCCAGCGCGGAAGACAAGAAAGTCGCCATCGGCCAGGCCGCCCCGGATTTCAAGATCAAGGACGCCACGGGCAAAGAGATCAACCTGGCCGAACTGACCGCCAAAGGCCCCGTGCTCGTGCGGCTCACCTGCGGCTGCCTCGGCTGCGACAAGGAACTACCCTACTTCCAGGAGTTGCACACCGCCTACAAGGCGCAGGGGCTGACGAGCCTCGCCATTTTCCGCGAGCCAGACGCGAAGGTGGAAGCCTACGTGAAGGAGAAGAAGCTCAACATGCTCTACGCCGTGGACCCGAAGGGCGAGAGCTGGAAGATTTTTGACACGAAGACCATGCCGAGCAATTTCCTCATCGCGAAGGGTGGGCAGATTGTGAAGATCTCCGCCGGCTGCGACACCAGCGGCATGATCGCCGAGCGCCTGAGCGAAGCCACCGCCAAGCTCACCGGCACCGACAAGGTGGAAGTGAAGACCAAGGTGGATGCGCAAAAGCCGGTCGCGGCCAAGCCGGTGGCGAAATAGGCCGGCTCGCGCATCGTCGCATCGTTCAATGACCTGCACTTGAGGGCTCTGTTTCGTCGGTTCAGGTGGTGGGTGCTTGCCTGCCGGAAATTTTGTGAGCCGACGTTTTTTGGCTTCAAATTCATTTTCCTGCCTGCTATTACCCCATTATTCCGCTGCCGGAAAAAGTCGGTTAACGAATAATACGAACATGAAATTCTCCCGTCCGTTGCTGGTTCTCGTTGCCACTATGGCGCTCTTGTGGGGTGCTGCCGAAGCTGCGGCCGTCCCCGGTAAGGCCGAAGTGAAGAAGATCATCGGCACCGCTTCGGTCACCAAGGGCGGCGGTGGCTCACAGACCCTGAAAGAGGGGGATATTCTCACCACGGGTGATACGGTCATCACCGGTCGTGCTTCCACGGTGGACCTTTGGCTTGGCGTGAACGGTGACGCGCTGCGCATCGAGCCGGATACCACGCTCCGCCTGGACACGCTTGAGATCGTCAATCCCTCCCAGAAGGAAGTCGCCACCGCCTTGAGCCTCGGCAAAGGCCAGGTCACCGGAAACGTGATCAACAAGCTGTCCGCCAAGTCCAAATACGAGATCAAGACCGCCACAGGGGTCGCCGGCATCCGTGGGACGATCTTTTCCATGCGGACGGATGGCACCTTGGTGGTCACCAAGGGCACCGTGGAGTTCCGTTTCGTGCTGAATGGCGTAGCCCAGACCGTGCGCGTGGAGGCGGGCCAGCAGTTCAAGGCGGGTGATACGGCTCCTTCGCCCGCTCCGGCCCAGATCATCGCCGCCATTGAGCAGCAGGCGGCGGAAGTCATTGCCAGCACGGGAACGGGCAGCACCACCAACTTGGATGGCAACGTCACGGTGACCGAGAACCCGCTGGATGTGACCACTTCAACTACGAGCAATTGATTTATTTCGATTTGAGCAAGGCCCCGCCCGCCCGGCGGGGCTTTGCTTTTTCTACGGCAGGAACTTCGGAAAGACAATTGCCCTGCCGCCCGGTCGGCTGACATTCTCCACAGCATGTCCAGCTCGACTACGATCCTGGTCGTCAGCGACATTCACCACGCCGGCATGGCGGAACGGGAACGGCAAGGCTACGAGATCGCTTGCGCTCCGAACTGGCCGGCGCGGCAGCTTGTGCGCGCCTACCGTGGCTTCGTCTGGCTCCGCGACCCCTTGGGCAACGGTCGGTTCCTCGATGCCTTCCTCCAGCGCTGTGGCTCCCCGCAGTTGGTCGTGGCCAACGGTGATTACAACGCGGACTCGCGCTTTGTGGGGGTGAGTGACCCGGCGGCCTTTGCCAGTGCGCAGGAATGCCTGGCCCGGCTGCGCGCCTGTTTTGGGGATCGTTTCCACGCCACCATTGGCGATCACGAACTGGGCAAAGTGAGCTTGGTCGGTGGGCAGGGTGGGTTGCGCTTCGCGAGCTGGGGCGCGACCACCACCGGGCTGGGCCTGCGGCCCTTCTGGCAGGTGCGCTGGGCCGACTATGTGCTGATGGGGGTCACTTCCACGCTGCTGGCCTTGCCGATCTATGACCGCGAGATGGTGCCCGGGGAGCAGGCAGAGTGGGAGGCCGTGCGCGCCGCGCACCTCGACGAAATCCGCGACGCCTTTGCCCGGCTGGAGCCGCAGCAGCGCGTGGTGCTCTTTTGCCACGATCCTACCGCGTTGCCCTTTCTCGCCCGCCTGCCAGAAGTCCAGGCACGCCTGCCGCAGGTGGAAGCCACAGTAATCGGCCACCTGCATTCCCAGCTAATCATGCGCACCGGGGCCATCCTCTCGGGCATGCCGGTGATCCGGTGGCTTGGTGCGACCGTCCGCCGGAACAGCACCGCGCTCAACGAGTCGAAGCGCTGGGAGCCGTTCAAAGTCCGCCTCTGCCCCGCCCTGACCGGCATCCAACTGCTGAAGGACGGCGGCTGGCTTACCGTGGAATTGGATGCCAGCGGGCAGACACCCGCCCGATTCAAGTTCCACCCCCTCCCCTGGTCAGCGGTCAGTGCTCCTGCATGACAGGGGGTGTTGCAATTGTTTCTGCAATTCTGGCGCTCCGAGTGGGATATGCCGAAAAAACACCGGGGTGGTCTTCGCCGCTGACGAGTGAGGTTGCCAGCAGCAGGGTAGGGCGCTTGAACTCCGATCTTCCGGCGACCGAACTGCTGCCGGAGCAGCGCGCCTGGCGGAAGTTTGCCGGCTCAACTGTGGTTGGAATTGGAGCGGGAGGGTTCCGAGCGCTTCTCACCACAAAAAAGCCAATCCGCAGAATCCCCAATAAAATCAAGATCCCGTAAATTGGCTTTCGCAACACCCCCTTCAACATGCCACCACCCCAATACTCCGTTCACCTCACCCCATGTTCCTCCGCAGCAGTTCGAGCGCCTGCAGCGAGGTCACATACTTGAACGTCTCGCGGTCGTAGCGGTTGATGGGGTTGATGACCTTCGTGCCCGATTCTGTGGCGAGCGCGATGAAGACCGTGCCCACGGGTTTCTCCGGCGTGCCGCCGCCGGGGCCGGCAATGCCGGTGACCGCGATGGCGAAGTCCGCCCCCGTCCGTGCCCGTGCGCCCTCGGCCATCTCGCGGGCGACTGCCTCGCTCACCGCGCCATGTGCGGCAAGCGTTTCGGCGCGCACGCCGAGGAAGTGCTCCTTCGCGGCATTACTGTAAGTCACCAACCCGGCGAGCAGCACGGCGGAAGCTCCCGGCACGTTCGTGAGGCGATTGGCGATGAAGCCGCCGGTGCAGGACTCGGCGAGGGCCAGCGTCTGCCTGCGTTCGGTGAGCTGGCGCAACAGCACCTGCTCCAAATCGTCGTCGCCTTCGCCGAAGATGTGTTCGCCCGCCAGTTCGTAAACGATGCGCGCCGCCTCGGCCACGTCTGCGTCCGCGCCACAGCCACGCGCGACAAAGCGAACGTCCACGGCACCGGTGTGCGCGCAGTAGCCCAGTTCCAGGCCGGCATTGGTGAGCGGCTTGAGTGGTGCGGCGATGCGCTCTTCCAGATACGATTCGCCAATGCCCACCGTGCGCAGCGTGCGGCAGACGAAGTCCGTTTCCAGTGGCAGCTTGGTGCGCAGCAGCGGGGCGACCTGGTCCGTGAACATCGGTCGCAGTTCGCGTGGCGGCCCGGGCAGCATCACGAGCCAGCTTGGTTTGCCATCGGCGCGGAAGGGATTGGGGCTGACGTGCAGCGCGAGGCCCGGTGCCGTTCCGTGGGCGTTGTGCAGCACGAGCGCGCCATCGGGCACCATGGCCTGCACGCGCGTGCTGGCGGGCATGGTGCGCTTGCGCTTCGCGAAGAACGACTCAACATGCGCGACGATGACCGGATCCTCGTGCAGCGTGCGGCCCAGCAGCGCGGCAATGCGGTCGCGCGTGATGTCGTCGGAGGTCGGCCCAAGTCCGCCGGTGGTGATGATGAAGTCCGCACGGCCCAGCGCCTCGCGCACGGACTGCTCGATGTCATCCGCCGTGTCCGCCACGCCGACCTGCCGGTTGACGACGTAGCCCAGGTCCGCGAGCTGCCGGCAAAGCCACTGCTGGTGCGTGTTCAGCACGCGCCCGAGCATCAGCTCACTGCCGGTGTTGATGAGTTCAATGTTCATGAGAAATGCCCGCGAAACACGCGATTGAGACTGAGTGATCCCCATCTGGTAGAAATCCGGCGAGTAGTCGGTCGGTGCCTTCCCCCTCACCCCGGCCTTCTGTGAGCCCCTGAACCCCGTGCCGGTGGCTTGCAGCCACCGCGTTGCGGGTGGATAGCTTGAAACTGGTTCGTGCTGCTGTAGCCCACGGTCGGCGGCTGCAAGCCGCCGGCACGGGGTCCGTGGGGCGGCGCGCAGTCGGACTAATCGCCCGTTCGGCTCGCTGGCACCACGACAAATCGCAACCCACTTGGATTTGTTTCGCGTTCATTCGCGTGTTTCGCGGGCCAAAATCAGCGCCCCCACCGGCACCGAGTCTTCACCCAACCCCGCCAATGCCACACGCGGACCGGGGGCGAAGGCTTCCATGGTGTAGCGATCAAGTGCCGTCGCCACCGCCAGACGCAACGGCTCGCCCACGAGCGACAGGCCGCCGCCGAGCACGAGGATCTCGGGGTGGATCAGTTGCGTGACATGCGAGAGTCCGAAGGCAAGGTCATCCGCCACTTCGTCGAGGATGCGCTGCGCGAGCGGATCGCCCTGCGCGAGGGCGGGGGCGAGCGCACGGGCTTCGCCGTGATCGGCATCGGCGGTGAGTTGGGAGAGCGGGCTCCACGGCTCGCGCTTGCAGGCCGCGCGGATCTTTCTGTCCACCGCCCAGCCGGCGCAGCGGTGCTCAACGATGGTGCCGGTCCTGTCCAATCGCACGTGGCCGATCTCCGCCTCGCCCGGCTTCGCGCCGTGGTAGATTCGTCCATCCACCACCAGCCCGCCACCGACGCCGCTGCCGAGCGTGACGTAGAAGACGGGGTTGCTGCCGCTGCCCGCGCCGCACTTGGCCTCGCCCAGCGCGGCCGTGTTCGCGTCGTTGTCCACGGTCACCGGGAGGCCGCTGAGGCCGCGCAGCCACTCGCCGATGGGGAATTCCGACCAGCCCTCGATCTGATGCGAGCAGCAAATCTGGCCGGTCGAGGAATCCACCGGACCGCCGAAGCCGACGCCGATGGCGGACGGTTTGGCGAACTCGATCAACTCCGGCAACGCGGCTTGAATCTGCTCCCGTATGCCCGCCCCGCCGCGCTGCTTGTCCACGGTGAAGCGTCGTCGCGCCGTGATGTGCGCGTCCGCGTCACCTGCCACCAGTTGCAGCTTGGTGCCGCCGATTTCGATGCCCAGAAAGCTTCGCTGCATGGCGGGATTTCAACGGTGACGCGCCGGGATTGCACGGAGAAAAGCGTGAAGCGGACACTCCTGTCCGCTGTGCGGTTTTGTTCATTGATGATTTGTAGCGGCGGACAAAAGTGTCCGCCGCACGGCCCTTCGCTGAATTCCCCCTCGCCGCAACGCGTCGGCCCTTCTACGTTCTGACCATGCCCGCTGACCTTGCCCACGCCAGCACGCATCGCCACGCGTTCACCTACCTGAACCCCCGCGTGCGCGAGGGGCTGAACGTCTTCAGCCGTCGTTCCATGCTCAAGGCTGGCCTCGCGGGCATCGGTGGGCTGACGCTGCCGGACTTGCTCCGCACCCGCGCCGAGGCGGCGGCCACCGGTCGCGCGATGGGCGGCAACAAGGCGGTCATTCTCCTGTGGATGGCCGGCGGCCCCAGCCATGTGGACATGTGGGACCCGAAGCCCGGCGCGCCTTCCGGCTATCGTGGACCGTTCAAGTCCATTCCCACGAAGCTTCCGGGCGTCCACCTCTGCGAGCATCTCCCCAAGCAGGCGGCGATGATGGACCAGCTCACGATCATCCGCTCGATGGACTGTCGCGGCAGCAATCACCAGCCGAACATGGTGATGCAGACGGCCAACGTCCGCGCCGAGCCGCGCACGAACCCCGAGGCGAAGATGTATCCCGGCTTTGCGTCCATCGTCGCGAAGCATCGGGGCGCGAACCAGCCGGGCATGCCGCCGGCCGTCCACCTGAACGTCCGCGACCGCACGCACTTCGCCTGGTCCGGCTACCTGGGCCAGAAATACAACCCCTTCATCGGCGACAACGTCAGCCAGCTCTTTCAACTCCCCGGCGAGCTGACCATGGACCGCGTCCGCTCGCGCCAGACGCTCGCGCAACAAATGGACGCCCTCCGCCGGGACGTGGACAACTCCGGCTCCATCGAAGCACTGGACCGCTTCGGGCAACAGGCCTTCGACCTCGTCGCCGGCGGGCAGGCGCAGGAGGCATTTGACCTGACGCGCGAGCCGCAAAAGATCGTGGACCGCTATGGTGAGCACGACTGGTGTCGCAAGGCGCTCCTAGCCCGCCGCCTCGTGGAGCGTGGAGTGAGTTACGTCACGCTGGACCTCAGCAACCACTCCGCCTCCGGCACCTGGGACACGCACGGCGACAACATCCCGCCCTACGGCGGCATCTGGAGCGGCCTGCGCCCGTTGCTGCCGGTGTTCGACCACCTCTTCACCACGCTCGTCACCGACCTTGGCGAGCGCGGCCTGCTGGATGACGTGCTGGTCATCGCGATGGGTGAGTTCGGGCGCTCGCCGCAGATCGGCACGCAGGGCAGCACGGACGGGCGCAACCACTGGCCCTACGTCTCCTCGATCACCCTCGCCGGCGGCGGCCTCCGCCACGGCCAGGTGATCGGCTCAACGGACCGCGACGGCGGCCAAATCGCCTCCCGGGCCCTCACCCCCGGCGACCTCGCCGCCACCATCTTCCACCACATGGGCGTGCCCGTGGACGTGACCTACGAAGACCACCAGAGGCGTCCGCGCTTCGTGGTGGAGCAGGGGGAGCCGATTAGGGAATTGGTTTAGGCGCGAAAGGGCGCAACGTGCGCACAAAGAGGGAAAGGACTTCAATGAGGATGCCTCACCGTGGCAACGGCTTTCAGTCCAAGGTTGCGAAGGACAAGCCAACTTGGGTGGGCGAAGAGAGAGGCGCAACAGAAACTCGGTTGCGGCCAGCAAGACCAGTGGCGGGCGAGTGTCCCTCCTCTCCGAGCGGGAGGGGGAGGGAGAATGGCCTCCGGGATAAACCTGCAAACGGTCCTAGGTTGCGGGAGCAGCGCTCTTTTCGGCCTTCATCAGGTCCAGGGCGCTCTCCGAGATCTGAGCCAAGTTGTTGAGCTGTTGGGTCACAGGGTTTTTGTCTTTGACGGCGCGCGTTACTTCGGCGAGTTCCGCTACGAGTCCCGCAAGCAAGGCCGTCCGACCGTCGTAATTCTCAATGCTCAACCGGCCGATTAGACGGAGAACATCACGATATGATTCGAAGGCGGCTTGCTTATCGGCTTGGTTTGCTGCATCGCGCTGCATAGTTTGCAGGAGGGCTGCCGATTGGGCGGCGAGTTGCACGATTTGTGTTTTGCGATCGGTAATGGTCATAGTTTCTTCGGTGTTTGTGAATAGTGAATCCGACTATTTTCGGGCTTCTCTTCTGGCGTTTTCGTAGGCTGTCCATTGCTGTTTCAGCTTTGACGCAATATCGAGAAGTCGATTTGCCTCGATGGCAAAGTCTATTGGCTGATTCACGGTCTGTTCCAAAGCGACGAGGGATGCGCTTGTCTTGTTCAGTAGCGCTTCGAACGCGTTGAGCGACCCTTCAAAAGCTTTCCATTCATCCGAGATGCGAGCCTTCTTAATTCTTTTGGCATCTGCGTCGAGGTTCGTCTCTAGGTCTACAGCAGCCAAATCCTCTAGGACGAGCGTTGCACGGAGGCGGTAGTGGTCGCTTATGTCTTCTAAAAACACTTCGTTAATGATTTTTCGGATGATAGGTGCACCAGCTCGAATGGATTTTTTGAACTCAGCCGCGAGGCGGGCTTGTTCGAGGTGCCCGGCGAGCTCTTTAAGCAGCGTGACGAGCGCGTCCCCGCCTGGGACAGCACTGCCCGCGATTTTGGTGCCAAGATCGAATAAGCGGCCCGTTGTCTTCTTGACGTCATCAACACTCTCCCCCGCATTGAGCCGTGCCAACACGGCGGTGTATTCTCCAATGGCATCCCAAGCCAGTGAGCGGGTATCTTCTGCGGACAAAGAGCCTACCCCCCCCGAAATCGCTCGAACACGCTCAACTCGGATGGGACTAATCGAAACCCCGGCCACCGCCGGAGGGCTGACGCGGCGGTCAGATTCGGCTCGCGCGGAACGCCAATCAGCCAACAGTGTCTGACCAGCTTGCTTGGCTTCGCCTACACTTCCGACATAGGCGTTGAGTTGGTCCTTTGGGATACCGGCGCAGCCGCACAGCAGCCCTGCGGCAAGTAACGTTAGTATGGATAAGTGAATCTCTTTTCGGATGCTCAGTAATTTCATTGTGACTAGTGTTTAGTGGTGGATGTGAACGTCAAATATTGGCACCGGCCTGCTCGAAGGCTGTGGGACAACCGGTGGCGGCGGGCGTTTCTTGGGCGCGCCCGAACAGGCCTATAGGACATTACCAGGAGTGCTTTTAGGAGGAGGGCTAGACGGTATTTGCTTAGGTTCGGAGGGGGGCTGCTCTGAGAACGTTAATCTCGAGCGTTGCACGAAAGAGCCGATAAATGCACCCAAAGTTAACTTCGACAAATCAAAAAAGCCCTTTGTGCTTTCTCCGGGAACGAGGCCAATCAACGCAAAAAAAATTGTCAATCCGATCGTGGCCAAAGGAAGACCAGTTATTCCAAGTTTGAAGCAACCTCCTACAAATCCAGAAAGACTTGCAAGCTTAACATAATTGTCTAATCCGGTAGTCTTATCTTGGCGCAGTAAGTCATATAATAAAGTAGCATCCTTTTGAGGGATAACTTCCTTATTTGCTGTCCCAGCTGCCCTCAACAAGGAGTATCCAATAGTAGCACCAAATAGCGCTACAAGCAGCAGGACGATGTGCGGCCCAAACTGAAGCAGACCTTCCAGACCAGCCCCAGCCGGAGCTTGCGTGCCAGTAGTTCTAGCTGGAAATGTGACCAGGTATACAATCGCCCCCAAGGCGAGTGAGCTAACCACTAGAAAAATGTAGCCGCTCATCGTCAAGACAAGAATTGCCTTATCCGTGATAGTCTTTGTGAGAGAGCCTAACAACGCGTGAGTAGGTGATTCTGCCGCGATTGGTTTTGTATCATCTGAATGTGTAGTAGGCATTGCTTCAGTGAATTGTAGCACTGATTACTCAGTGCGCTCTTATATTGGCTCTCCAAAACCACAATCCCTGTTCTTCCTCGCTACCGTCTTCCCATCCCCATCCCTTAGCTCAAGCACATCCAGTTCGCCGACCATGGTGATGCCGGTCCAGGTTTGGGCGGTTACGGTGTCTTCTTCGCCGGGGGTGAAGGGTTTGGTTTGCTCGACGGCACCTTCCTTGAGGTAGAGGGTGGTGGCGTCTTCCAGGGCGGGGTCGGCGAGCCAGGTCTTGAGGGAGCCGCCACCGAGGTCGCGCCAGTTGAACTTGAACTTGGGCAGCGGGCCGTCCTGCTCGGGGAAGATGCGGGGGAGGGTGTTGACAATGGGCTGGCCGGGGAATTTCAACTGAATGGCCACATGGTAGATCTCCATAATGGTCACGAGGCTGGTGTCGTCCCGCTCTTCCTCCACCACGTCGCCGAAGAAGTCCTCGCACTGCTGGCGGAGAGCCGATCTCCGACCCGGCGCGATCATGCTGTCCGTCAACACGCCGGGTCGGAGACCGGCGCTCCGGGTCGCGGAATGGCCGTGTCCGGGGAGGGGCCGAGAACCGGGGGTAAGGGAGGCCCACAAGCGGGTGCGGATGCTGGTATCCGCTATACGCAGACGCTCGTTGCTTTTGGTGGCACCCACAGTAAAACGATTGATTAGAATCAATCCCCATTTTTGGCATGGAATCAGTTTCGCCAATCAGAAAGAAGTATCAGGGAGCGACATTTAGTATCAGGGAGCGACATTTCCCTTGGAGGATGAGGTTTTTCGGGCAAAGCACCCGCACACAGGGTGCCCAATCGAAAGCCGCGGTCAAACACGCCGCCAGTCCTCCGTAGCAGCACGGCGGAGAGTGGGCACTCCAGACGTTCCGCGACTTCTGAAAGTCAGGGCTGGGCTAGCTCGCGAAGGGCCGGGCGCAGGGAATGTGAGCGTGCGCCTTGAGGCCGCTTCATCGTCCGAATGCAGCAGGGTATGCGGACACCAAAGAGCGCAGCGCGTTGAAGCGGCATAAATGCCGCGGTCCGGCCGATACGCTACAGCCTCAGGAAAATCTTCCGGCGGTAGAGGAAGTTCACGAACCAGAAGATGAGCGTGAAGCCGACGAGGGCGATGAGGAGGTTGCCCGCGCCGTCGGCGAGGTTCGTGTCGAGGGCCTTCTTCACGTCGCCGCCCACGAGGCGGTTCGCGATGGTGCGGAACTGGAGGAGGTTGCTCGCCACGTAGATGGTGATCGAGTTCATGCCGATCCACACGAAGGGCTGGCACCAGTTCTGCCATTTCCACACGTCCACGATCTGGTAGAAGACGGCGAGCAGCATCGCGCTGTAGCCGCCCGCCACGAGCACGAAGCTGGAGGTCCAGAGCTTCTTCACGACGGGGAAGGACATTCCCCACGCAAAGCCCGCGATGACCGCGAGCGCGCCGAAGCTCAGGAGGTAGATGACTTTCCACTTGTCGCAGAAGTCCTCGCGGCGCAGCCACACGCCGGCGAGCACACCGAGCAGGCAGGTGGCCACGGCGGGCAGGGTGCTGAGCAGGCCCTCGGGGTCGTAGAAGACGTCATACTTGCGGCCGGGCAGGAAACGGAAGTCGAGGTGGTTGGCGAGGTTGTGGCCAGGGCCGAACTGGCCGGTGGTGCGGTCCTTGGTCTGGCGGAATAACTCGCGTGCCTTCGACCACGCGGGGCTGCGTTGCATCGCGGAGGGGTTGGTCTCGGACTTGAGCGCGATGGCTCCGCGCGTGTCGCCGGACTTCTCGGCGAGTTCGGCGAGTTTGGCCTTGTCCAGCGCGATGTCGCGGATGGGCACGTAGTTCATCAAGGCCCAGTAGCCGATGAGAATCGCAGCGACGATGCCCGCGAGCGCCTTCATGCGCGCGCCGACGATGCAGAAGATCAGCCCCGCGCCCAGATACGCGAGCGCGATGCGTTGCAGCACGCCGAACAGGCGGATGTCCGGCCACTCCTTCGTGAGGCCGCCGGAGTAGAAGATTCCCAGCACGAAGAGCAGTGCGGCGCGGCGCAGGACGCGTTTCAGCGCACCGCCTCGGCCATGCTGTTGCGTCTCCTTCGTCAGCGAGAAGACGACGGACACGCCGGAGATGAAGACGAACAGGGGGAAAATGAGGTCGTAAAACGCGAAGCCGTCCCAGTCCTTGTGCCGGAACTGGCTGGCGAGCCAGCCGAAAAGGGTCCAGGTCTGGTCGTTGCCGCCGGACATCTTGCCTGCCGTGGTGACGATGAAGTCGCCGCCGAGAATCCAGAACATGTCGAAGCCGCGGAGGGCGTCGAGGGACATGAGACGCGGGCTGGGGGCGGGGATGGG
>CAZCBE010000127.1:18309-19626 GCA_964496695.1 uncultured Klebsiella sp. | reverse complement strand
GACGCGTCTCGTGCTGCTGGACGACTCGCCCCCTCACCCCGGCCCTCTCCCCCGATGGGGGAGAGGGAGAAGAGCGTGCGCCGGCAACCGGGCGGGCGCCGCGAACGAGCGCGCCGCTTCACGCCGATTCCCATCCGCGTCATCCGCGTTATCCGCGGGCAAACTCTATGTTCCCTCTTCATTAGTGCCAGTTAGTGCAGGTCAGTGGTTCACCAGTTCACAGTCACCGGCAGCCGGTGCAGCACCGCCACCGTCCGGTCATCATTCTCTCCGCGCTTCTCAAACTCCAGCCATTGCGCCAGCCCCCACGCCGCCGACTCCTGCAGCAGCGGCGCGGGCTGCATCGGCTGCGCTTTGAAATCCTTCAGCGGCTGGTCCACGCCCGTATAATACTGCCGGAAGATGTCCGCCGCCTGCTTTTCCAGCGGATAAAATGGATCCTCGATCCCGTCGCTGCACAGCAGCACACACTCGATCGGCTCGACCGGGGTGACACAGTCCACCGCCTTCGCCTTCACCCGCGCGCAGTCATCCGGCACGAAGCACGACACCTCGCCGCTGTGCGTGCCGCTGTCGCTCGAGCCGAGCCGCACGGTGGACTTGTCCTTCTTCAGCAAGCAGATCGCCCCGTCGCCAATCTGATTCGTGAGCAGCAGCTCGTGCGTCTCCCCGCGATAGTGCAGCGCCGTCAGCAGCGTGCAGCGGAAATCCTTCGGCGCGCAGCCGGACTTCTTCGCCAGGTCCAGCAGCGCCTCGGTCGCGGCCAGGACCGCCTCCGTGACCTTCGCGGACAGATGCTCCTTCAACTTCGTCGCATCCCCCGCAAGGACCGGGTCCACCTTCTCCGTCGCCGCCAGCAGCAGTTCCACCACCCGATGCGCCGCCACATGGCTGCCGATGCGGCTGTGCTGACAACTCCCCGCGCCATCCGAAACGCACAGCACCGTCGCCCGGTCATGCGCGTCAAACGCCAGCGAATCCTCGCGATGCGTGCCCCCGTTCGCATGCATCCGCCCGCGTCGCGACGCCCCCGCCGCGCGCCATCCCGGCAGCACCCGCTCAAACGCCACCGCATCCGCCGCCGCGACCTTCCGCAACTCCGGCGCCTGCGCCGCAATCACCGCCGGACACCACGGCTCCTTGGCCGGAAGATTCTTCCAAGTCGCCGGCTTGGGCGGGCTGGTGGCGGCAGGCGTCCCGCCTGCCGTAGCGGGCGGCATCTTGCCGCCCGGAGCCGGGCCACTTGCGCCTTCGACGCGCCCTTTTCCTCCGTTGCCCTCCCCGCCAGGCTGGAAGCCCGGCTCTACGGCAGGCGGG
>CAZCBE010000127.1:13813-18299 GCA_964496695.1 uncultured Klebsiella sp. | reverse complement strand
CCCCCCGTCCCCCCCCCCCCCCGGCGGCCCCGCGGTGCTTTCGGCGGGGGGCCCGCCGGCCCGCCACTGGCTCCGGTGTGGCCGCAGCCTTCACCTTGTCCGCCGGAGCGGAAACCACCGCGCTCGCCGGCACCGTCACCGCAATCGTCGGTGCCTGCAGCTTCACATCCTCCCGCGTGATCAGCACCGTGCTCGCGCTGTCCGCAAACGTCGGCGGCAGCTTCGCCGGCCGGTCCGGAGCCTGCCCGGCCGGTTCCGCCGGTTTGGCCGGCGCTTCGGGAGCTTTCTTATCCCCCTCCGCAGTCTTCACCGCCCCGTCGCCGACCTTGGCCGGGGCAGACGCCTCCGGCTTCCCCGCCGGACTCACCCCACCCGCCGGTTCAGCCGGAGCCAAAGTCTTCTCCGCCACCGTCGCCGCCCCCCCGCCCACCGGCGGCTTGCCCGCCTCCGATTCCCGTGGCGGCGGCAAGCTGCTCCCGACCGGAGCCCCTGCCGGACCGGGCACCGCCTCCGACGCCTTTGCATCCGGCTGCGCCGCCCCCTTCCCTGGAGTTTCCCCCTTCTCCTCCCCCCGAGATTTGCGAAACCAGTCCAGCATGGCTCAAGTGCAGTTATTCCAGTTTCCAATGATGACCGGTGAAACGGCTGATGATGAGCGCAACGCAAATTCGGCACCCTCTCCCTTCCTCGGAGGAGGGGAGAGGGTTGGGGTGAGGGGTGCCATCTGGCGGCAGGCGACCGATTTTTGCCGGGAACTGGTAAAAGCCGGAGCGGAAGAAAGCACTCCCCAAGTTCCCGCCCCGTGATATGCACCGTGGCGAATCCCCTCGCCCCCATCGGGGGAGAGGGCAAGGGTGAGGGGGCGCGCTACGGAGTAGAGGGTCTGACCTCCAAGCCGACCCACCCAGCAAACGCCCCCGGTCCCAACCGTCGCGCCCAGACCCCGTGCCGGCGGCTGGCAGCCGCCGTCCGTTGGCCGCAGCAGGCCAATCCGGCTTCCCCGACCATCCACCCCTCGGCCCCGGATTCGTTTCCCCAAGTGTTCACTCCTGGTTTCCCCAGTTGGCTTCGTTTCGCAAAATTGCCCCTGCCCCTCACAGGTCATCTCCGAGCATTGATTTCTCCACCTTTTGAAATCTGAAATCTCCAATTTGAGATTCCCACTCCCACCCCGATTGGCTTCGTTTCGTAAAACCTCTTCCTTCCTTTCCCTCTGCATTCCCCACCCCTGATCCATACGCATCAAATTGATGGATAGCAGGTTACGACTAAAATACAGGTTCTCCGCTGTTTGCAGTGGAATGGGTGTGGGAGAAGTTCCAAAGCCCAAGTTCCAAATTCCAAAGAAGTTCCAAACTCCAAATTTCAAAGGGAGACGTCGCCCGGCACAGGCGGGCCAGCCGGACCGAACCAGCCCTTGGGCCAAGGGCCGAATCCGGGCGGAAGCGCTGGCGGGCGGCACGGTGAATGGTTGGAATTTGGGCTTTGGAGTTTCTTTGGAGCTTGGGAATTGGGGCTTGGAATTTCCCTGCCCGCCTCCCGGTTCCACCGAAAACAGCGAAGAGCCAAAATACAACCCTGCCTCCGTCCGCCATCCTACCGCCAAATTGGCTTCGTTTCGTAAAATACCGCAGCCCACTCTTCGCATGTCGGGCCACCCCCGGAGCGCCGAGCACCCGCTCGGCGCGAACCTGTTTGCGCCTCGGCCTTCGCCCCCCAAATGGGTTCGTTTGGCAGAATTGCTCTCTCCTCCGTCGCCTCCCACCCCGCACCCCGCCAACCCCCTCCCGCCCCCTTCGCCAACCAATTTCAAAATGGCTTCGTTCGGTAAAAACGCCTGCCCACCCAGCCCCCGGAGCGCGGGCCTGCGACCCGCAGCAGCTCCCGACCACCCCAATCGCGGACCTAGCCGAACACCGGAGCGTCCCAGCCGCTGCGGGTCACCGTCCCGCGCTTCGGCGACCGCCAGCCGCCAGTCATATGTCAGGCATTGAGTCATGCACCATTCACCGTTTCCCTAAAAGTGTGGCGTCCCTCTGCCACCCCACCCACCCTCGCCCATCCCCGCCCCGCCCGAAATAGCGCGGCGCAAATGGACCGCTGCTGGAGAACGATTGATGGAGCCTTGGGAGGTAGGGCGCGTCTGTCCCCAGGGTGCCGCTGCGTTGGACGGACGCCCAACCGGCGCGCTGGGACAGACGCGCCCTAACAACGCGGGCTTTTGTGCGGTGAGGAATACTACTCGTGGCACTGGAACGGACGATGGCACCGGTGCCTGACAGCGTAGCTGTCGAACAAAAGTAGCCGTGGGTGAAGCGACGCGCAGCAAGCGGAACCCACGGAAACGCGGGAAAGGGACCGGCACCGCGTAGCGGTGCGACATCGGGACGAAGAGAGCGGTCGGGTTGAACCCGAATTCCGAAACGGAATGGCCGCGAAAGAGCGCAAAGAGCGCAAAGAGCGCAAAACGAAACCTCTGGCTGGAAAGCTGCCTGGGGGGAAATTGCCCCGACACCGGTCGTTCCCGTCTCGGTGCCTCCGTGTTCTCTGCGCCCTTTTGCGGCTGAACTTGGGAGTTCGGGTTGAACCGCTACGCGGTTCCCATCCGTTTGGCGGGCGGTTCCGCGGATTGCGTCCGCGTGGCGGACTTCACCCACGGCTATGGTTGTGCCGCCCCTGACGGGGCGAAAGGGGAAGGTGCTCCCGCCGACCCGAGGCAAACTGAAGCCTTCACTCGCCCAGCGGGAGCGGGCCGGAGTGAGGAAGAAGATGTGGACTGTCGAGGGGCTTCCGAAGGGAGAAGTGAGATTCCTCACGCCGTCTCCTTTGGAGTGAGGGGGAATACTTGCGAAAGACCGTCGCGCATGCTGCAAATGCTGTCGCGTGATGGACGAGGAACTCACGACATGCGCATGAAGGGGGTGAACTTGTCTTTCACCACATCAAACTGGTGTCCAAACCACTTGCACAATTCCCCATGTTCCTTGGCAAGTCGGGTTCGCTCTTCGCCTACTGGCAAACTCGACGCCCCGTCATGAAGCATCGTGTTTTGAAAATCCAAGTCCACAGCCTTCTTGTAGAGCGAAGTCAGATAGTTCGCCAGATCCCCGTCGAAAAGAAAGCAGCTCTTTCTGGTCTTCTGCAGGAAGGTTCTCATCTGCTCATCTGTAGCATGTGAGTGTGAAAGGATGGCCGCCAAGAATTCATTCGCAGCCAGATACACAGCCAGTCGACGCTCGTAGAGATCGTGTTTGACCTTGAGGTTGTTCGTTCGCCATTGCTGCCAAGCGATGTAGGCCATCAGCAAGCCCAACATCGGCGTGAGCATTGCAGAGAAGAATTCCACGTATTCCTTTTGCATTGCAGCTCTTCAATTCGAGACAACTTCTGCCCGCTTACCTTACGGATGAATCACAATCTGCGGCGGCGGCGGCGGCAGCGCGATGCCTTCCGCCGGCGCGGCCGGAGCCGCGGGCGCACCGGGCACCGGCGGCAGCGCGCTCGGAGACGGCGCGGGCGCGCCGATCTTCTGGCTCGTCTGCTTGATGGACGCGCTCACCCACTTGAAAAACTGCTTGAACGCATCCGGCGTCATTTCCTTCATCACCAGCACCGTCTCCGTGCAGTGCTTGAGCACCTGCGGGTCAGCCTTCTCGCCGCAGGCCACGGCGATGAGGTTGCCCGGACGACGCTGCTTGACGGTGGCCGCGTGCGCTTCCCAGTCGTCCGTCGGCTCGCCGTCCGTAAAGATGAAGATCAGCGGCTTCCAGTCGCCCTTCTTCTCCGGCGTGGTTTTCTGCACCTCGCGGTCAATGCAGTCCATCAGCAGCTTGAGCGCCGCGCCGAAGGACGTGGTGCCGCCCGCCCGGATGTCGGGCGGGACAAAGCTGGTCAGCTCGGTGAGCGGCACCACCTGCTGCGCATTGGCATCGAACGTGATGACGCTCAGGTAGGCGCACTCGACGGCGGAGGGGTCGCCCATCAGCTCGCTGTGCAGCGAGCGGATGCCGGACTTCACGGACTCGATGGGCGCTCCGTTCATGGACCCGGAACAGTCAGCGAGGATGTAAACAGGGAGTCGGCGGACGGACATAGATGGCCTTTCGTGGTGGTTTTGCTGAATCCAAGTGTCAGGAGAAAGCCGCGCGCGAGGCAAGGAAAATGGCGACCCTGAACCAGGGCCAGAACCCAAAGATTTGGGAAAGACAAAGATTTGAGCCAGAATACCGACGCGAGATTTAGGGGCATCATGGATGGATACCGCGGAGCGGACGGAAACCGGAGGGTGGCGGCACCTTTTTTTAGACTGGGAAAGTTGACGCGAATATTTGCGCCAACCCATTCGCGAGAATTAGCGCAATTCGCGTCAGAAGTTCGCCCCTTTTCGTCCGCAATCTTTGTCTTCCCTGAATCTTTGAGAGACAGTTCCGTTCACAAAATCATGGCTCACAGAATCATCAATTTCCTCATGATTTTGTGCCCCATG
>CAZCBE010000127.1:0-13713 GCA_964496695.1 uncultured Klebsiella sp. | reverse complement strand
CCGATTCAAGCCGACCACAGATTGGAACTCCCCATCTGCGGTCGCCTTGAATCTGTGGGACTCCTCCTCTCCCCTGGCCTTTCTCTGTGCCCATCGCGTCTCGGTGGTCAAATATCAGTCGCCCTGGCATTCTCCATCTGTGATCGCCTTGAATCTGTGGGAACCTCTCGGACTGGATTACCGGTCTGAAATTTGGAATCTGAAATCTCCGATTCAGGCCCCTTCCACTGGCCATGGACCTGCCAGCATCCCATCTTTGTCCTCCCCAAATCTTTGGGAGCCCATTTCCTCTCACAAAATCATGGCTCACAGAATCATCAATTTCCTCATGATTTTGTGCCCCATGATTCTGTGAACCGCAGCGGATTTTCCACCGATTCAAGCCGACCACAGATTGGAACTCCCCATCTGCGGTCGCCTTGAATCTGAGGGACTCCTCCTCTTCCCTGCCTTTCTCTGTGTCCATCGCGTCTCTGTGGTCAATTATGAATCGGCAGCCACACCGCACCAGTTCCTCCTGATTTCCTGTAACATCCCGCCCGTTTCCCTTATCCCTCTCCCAGACCGCTTGCCCGACACCCAGCACACCAGCCCCGTCCCGCCCTCGCTCTTCGTGACCACCCGCTGGTCCGTGGTGCTCGCGGCGCAGGAGCCGTCGTCGCCCGCGTCGGCCGCCGCGCTGGAGACCCTCTGCCGCGCCTACTGGTATCCGCTCTACGCCTACGTGCGCGGCTCCGGCCATTCCCCCCACGACGCGCAGGACCTCACCCAGGAATTCTTCGCCCGCCTCCTCGCCAAGGACTACCTCCGCGCCGCCGACCGCGAGAAAGGCCGGTTCCGCACCTTCCTGCGCGTCTGCCTCAAGCGCTTCCTCGCCAACGAATGGGACCGCCAGCGCGCCCTCAAGCGCGGCGGTGGTGAACGCCCCACCTCCCTCGAAGTCGCCGTGGCCGAGCAGCGCTACGCCAGCGACCTCGCCACCGGCGTGCCGCCCGACCGCCTCTACGAGCGCCAATGGGCCCTGGCCTTGCTAGAACAAGCGCTGGCCCGCCTGCGCGAGGAATACACCGGGGCCGGCAAAACGGCGGAGTTCGACCACCTCAAATCCGTGCTCACCGCCGAACGCGGCGCGATCCCCTACGCTGAACTCGCCGCAGCACTGAGCACCACCGAAGGCGCAGCCCGCGTGGCCGTCCACCGCCTCCGCAAGCGCTACCGCGACCTCTTCCGCGCCACCGTCGCCGACACCGTGGCCGAACCCGCCGACGTGGACGACGAAGTCCGCCACATCGCCACCGTGCTGGGGGAGTAACCGCAGATTTAGCCACAAAAAGGCACAGAAGGCACAAAAATGAATGGCAATCAGTTGAATCGCGGATGCGGACTGCAACGCGCTTCCGCTCCCTCTCCCTTCCTCGGAGGAGGGGAGAGGGCTGGGGTGAGGGGTGACGTCCAGCGGCATTCTACCGATTGGGGAATTGATAACCGTTCCTCATTCTTGCGCCTTCTGCGCCTTTTTGTGGCAAAAAATAAAACCGTTCTACCGGTAACAACTTCGTGGCCCGTCTTAATCAGTAGGCAATGACTGATCCGATCAATGCCCGATGCCCGCGCTGCGCGGCGGTGCTCCCGCCGAACGCACCGGAGGGCCTCTGCCCGCGCTGTCTCGGCGCGTTGCACCTCGCCACCGAGACCGTCCCGCCCGAGGCCGAGCCCGCCCCCGCCCAGCCCCCGCTCACGCCCGCCGAACTGGCCCCGCACTTCCCCCAGCTCGAAATCCTCGCCTGCCTCGGGCGCGGCGGCATGGGGGTCGTTTACAAGGCCCGCCAGAAATCCCTGAACCGCCTAGTCGCGCTCAAGCTCCTGGCCCCCGAGCGCGTGACCGATGCCGGCTTCGCCGAGCGCTTCGTGCGCGAAGCCCAGGCCCTCGCCCGCCTTAACCACCCCAGCATCGTCACCGTCCACGACTTCGGCGCGACCCGTGCCGGCGGCTTGCAGCCGCCGACCGCAACGCCACCCCCGCCCTCGGCTGGCGATGTCAATTCCCCGTCTCCCCAGACCCCAGACGCCATCCCCCATCCCCCCTTCTTCTATCTCCTGATGGAGTTCGTGGACGGCGTGAACCTCCGGCAGGCCATGAAGGCCGGCCGCTTCACCCCCGAGCAGGCCCTGGCCATCGTCCCGCCCGTCTGCGAGGCGCTCCAATACGCCCACGAGCACGGCATCGTCCACCGCGACATCAAGCCCGAGAACCTCCTGCTCGACAAATCCGGCCGCGTAAAGATCGCCGACTTCGGCATCGCGAAGATGCTCCACAGTGACGGGGACACTCCTGTCCCCCAACCCATCGGTGAACCGGGGGACAAGAGTGTCCCCCTCACGCTCACCGCCGCCGGCACGCCGCAATACATGGCCCCCGAGCAGAAGGCCCACACTGCCACCGACCACCGCGCGGACATCTACTCGCTCGGCGTCGTGCTCTACGAGCTGCTCACCGGCGAACTGCCGGCGGACAAACTCCAGCCGCCCTCGCGCAAGGTCCAGATTGACGTGCGCCTCGATGAGATCGTGCTGCGCGCACTGGAGGCGAGGCCGGAACTCCGCTACCAGACTGCGGGTGAGTTCCGCACCCAGTTGGTGACGATGGCCAGCACCCCGCCGCCCGTGCCGGCAGAGCCGCGGACTGGTGCCCCACCCCCGCCCCGCTTCCGCAAGATCGGCACCAGCACCCTCACCACCCCGGCGGAGATCGCCACTGCGCGCGGCCAGTTCTTCTGCTATCGCACGCGCGGCCAGCTCATTCTGGACAATCATCAGCTCACCCACACTTGCGCCAGCCTCACCACCATCATCCCGCTGGCGGCCATCCGCGATGTGAGCATCGGCCAGTATCCGCGCTCGATGAATCCGGCAGGCCTCCCCGTGCTAAGCGTGACTTACGAGGAGGGCGGCCAGCGCCGGCAAATCCTCCTCTCGCCGATGGAAGGCTTCTTCGCCTTCCCCGCCACCTGGGATGCGCGCGTCACCGAATGGTTCCACGCGCTCCGCGATGCGGTGACGGACGCCACGGGACGGACGCCCGGCCAAACGCCGGCGGATCAGCTCGGCGTCCCCCGGGGCGGGTATGGGCTGCTGATCGCCATGTTCTGCGGGCCCGCGATTTTCGGTCTGCTCGCCGTGTGGCTGCTGTCTCATCAGCGCGGTGCCGGTAATGGCCCGGGCTTGCCTCTGCTCGCTCCGGCCCTGCTGCTTCTCTTCGTGCCGGCGATGGCCGCGCTGGGCTGGTGCTTCGTCGGGCGCAGCCGTTCCGGCAGTCCGATCAGTCTCGGCCGCTCCGCCTTCGGCCTCGGCCTGATGCTGGTCGGGCTGGCCTTGGCGGGCTTTCAACTCCGAGAGGCGAGCCAGGCGCATTTCGCCCGCTTCACCGAACTGTCGGCTCAAATCCCCCGGCTCCAGCAGCAGTGGCACACGGTCCTCGCCGAGGAAAACGCCGCCCGCGCCAAGCTGAATCGTTTCGAGGCCACCACGCCCGTGCCCACGACCGACCCCGAACGGCAGGCTCGTGCCTTGGAACGTGGACGGCTCGACGGCGAGATGTCCCAGGCCCGCGCCCGTCGCGACACCCTTAACACTGAAATCCAGACCACCCACGACACCATCAACCAGCTCGCGTTTCCCAACTCCCGAGCCTTGGCGCACGCGGCCGTGTGGGGGCTGCCGCTCATCTTGCTGGGGCTGGCCCTGATCTTTTGGCGCACGCGGCCATCCCCGGCAGGCCCGACCGCATCCTCGCAGCGTTCCGGCCTGTTCGTGCTGTCCTGCCTGGCCGTGTTTGGCGGCATAGTCCTCCTTCAATTCGTGGCCCAGCCCGGCCCGCCCACGGGTGTCACGCATTGCGAAGTCATCCCTGTCGGCGTGAGCAACAATGTCGTCATCGTGGATCTCATCACCGCCGTCGGACGATGGAGCGCGGAGCTGCGCGCCGGGCTGACCGGCCCGCGCCTGCCCGGCATGGTGGAGGCCGCGTTGACCGAGCAGTTCGATCCCCCCTTCGGCGGCACCTTCGTCAAGCCCAGCCCGCACCTCGGCAACCAGCCGTGGCGCATCCAGCCGGCGGGCACGCAGACGTGGCGGCTCGGCTTCGCGCTGCCGGACGCGGCGCTGGCCCAGCAGGCCTTGCGCAACCTGCGCCCCATCGGCCCGCTGCCCGCCGAGCCGGACCGGGCCTTCGCCGGCACGCTGTTCGAAGTGCGCCAGACCAACGGCCAGGAGTTCCACGCCACGCTGCAAGTCTCGCTCCCCGTCACTTCGGGGGACTCGAACTGGGTCACCGTCTCGGCCATGACCAGCTACAATGAATCCGCTGTGACCATGAACTGGGAATTGCTGGCCTCGCAGCCCGGCACCGCGCGCTTCCAACGCGAGGGCAACCGCTCCTCCATGCAGCTTCAACTCGACGCGAAGACGAAGCTCTACCGGGCACCCGTCCGGCTCGAACTCACGAAGGTCAGCGCGAACCGCGTCTTGCTCGTCACGCAAAAGGGCGGTGTGACCACACGCGAGGAATTCCCCGGCAATTTCCGCGACCTCTCGGCTGAACTGCTCCGCTTCAAACACATGAGCGCGAAGACCGTGCGCGGCGCGAGCATCGAGCTTTGCCAGTTCCAGGGGAACCCCTTCACCGTGCAGGTGGATGCTCCGGTGCCGCCGTTGGAAAGCAACGGAGTCCGGAGCGTCCCCGGCCGGCCCGTCGTGGGCATCGTGGTGGTCGTGCTGATCGCGGGGGCCTTCCTCGCCGGACTGGCGCTGGTCATCGTGCTGGTGCGGAAGGGCGGGCAGACGCGCACCATGGTGCTCTCGCTTGGCAGCGCGGCCCTCGCGATGTTCATCGGCGTCATCGTTGCGTTGTTTGGCTGGCGCGCAGTGCGGGTGAGCCAGCCACCCAAATTCGCCCAGATGGCCTTGGAGGCAAACTACCCCGGTCACTCCGCTGCGAACCCGCCCGGCCGGGTGCTCCAGGCGCAAAATGGCTTCCGCCTCCAGCTTCCCGCGCGGCAACTCGCCAGCTTTGAATTCTTCCTCCGTCAGCCCGATGATTCCTGGCAGTCCGTCCCGTCCCTCACCGCGCTCGTCGCCACCGGCACCAACGGCGGCTACCACGACACGCTCCACTGGACGCTCCGACGCAGCGACACCTTGGAGAACACGAACCAGCTCTGGTTCTGGTCCGTCAGCGCCAACGCCAACGGCGGCCGCCCGCTCCCGCAGCTTACCGACCACGGCACGAATTTCACGCACGTCCTCGGGCCCGGCGAGCAGTTGGATTGGTGGCAGCTCACCACGCCCGCCCGTGTCGAGCTGAAGCCCGGCGAGGAACAAATCATCCCCCTCTTCCGCCCTCACGGCACGGCCACGGTCCATGGCACACTGCCCAAGGAAGCCTTCGTCCGCGTGCGCTGCGAGCCTCTGCCGGCCCGGCTGGTCTTCGCCCCCGGCTTCCGCACCGAGGTCATGGTTGAAGCCGGGCTCGCCGCGCACGCCCTGCTGGCCAAAGTGCTGCCCGCCCCCAAGCCCGCGCCCGCCACGGCACGGAAGATTTCCCACGACATCTCGCCCATCACCAGCTCGATTGTCGGGGGAGACAACCGCCCGGAGGCCATCGCAGCGGCCCAGCAGCGGGGCATCGCCACCGCCACCGAGGACATCCAGGCCGGTGTCTTCCGCATCCTCCGCTACGGCAGCCTGATGCCCACCTCGCCCGAGGATAAAGACGAGGAGACCGGTTACCGCATCCTGTGGGTGGCCGGCTCCTTCATCGGCAACGCGTTTCTCGCGGAGACCGACGCCTATAACTTCGCCATGCGGCAATGGTATTGGAAGCACCGCCCGCCCGCGCCCGCGTCCGCCGCCCCACCCGTGGTGCCCCCCGCTCCCAAGCAGGCCGAGCCACCGCCGGTCGTGGCGCAGTTCGAGGGTCGCGCCGTCCAGCAGTTCAGGAAAGGCACCACGACCGGCTACGGCGGCTATTGGGAGGAGTTTTACCACGCCTACCGCGAGCCGCGAAAGGACACCAACGGCATCGAGCGCCTCGTGGAGGTCCGCCACGGTCCGATGGTGACGTTTGATCGGGAAGGCCATAAGCGCTTTGCCGCCACCTACCGGCACGGCCTGCGCGACGGCCTCTTCACCATGTGGAACGAGGCCGGCGGACGGACGGCGGAGATCGAGAACGTCGCGGGCAAGGTGCATGGCCGCAGCACCGAGTGGGACAACCAGGGCCGGAAATGGCGCGAGCAGGCCTACCGCGATGACCTGATGGAAGGGGAAACCATTTGCTGGGACAAGCACGGCCTGGTGGACGCCCGGGGCACCTACCGCGCCGGCAAGCCGTGGGAAGGCACCTTCCACGAATACAAGCAACGCGACGGCAAAAGCGTCCTCCTCGTCTGCACCTACCAAGCCGGCGTCTTCACCGGCGAAGAACGCCCGGCGGCCGAACGCTGAAGCGCGTGACGTTCACGTCGCTTCAACGCCCGCCCCTCGCGTTGGTAGGGCGCGGTGTCCTCACCGCGCCGCCGAAGTCTTGTGGCCTCCGAATGCTCGGCGGCGGGCTGAGGACAGCCCGCCCTACCAACGCAGATTCATAAGGGCCGCTCCCCACGGAGCATTTCCAGCCCCATCCCGTCCAACTCCCACGGCATGAAGACCCCGCTCCATTTGGCTTTTTCCATCCTCCTTGGGGCGGCGTTGCTCACCGGCTGCGCCACCTCCGGCGCTAAGAAACCCACCACCGCGATTCCCAGTGCCGATACCGTAGCCCAGATCCAGGCCCTGCCCCGATGCCGGGCCACCGTCGAGGAACACCATGCCTGCTACTCGGCTTTCCGGACTGCCGACGGGCAGCGGTTCTTTATCGGCGGGCCAGGAGCCGGAACAGCGATGTGGCAGTTCCTCCGCTCGCTGAAGGAGGGCCAGACCTATGAGTTCCCCGCCGTCTTCCTCGCGTATCAAAAGACCCTCCCGGCCTACGTGACCGCCGCGCAGATCAAGGCCATGCCCCCGCGTCTGGCGACGGTGGAGCACCTCGGGGCCCGCGACGCCTGCCTGGCCACTTACGACGGGCAGATGTTCTTCCTCGGCAGCCCGGCCGCCCCGCCGGAGGTGGTTCAATTCCTTCAAACCCTCAAGGAAGGACAGGACTACGAATTTCCCGCCGCCTTCCTCGCCTGGCAGAAACAGCAGTCGCGATGAACCCAGGCGCGCGACGTTTACGTCGCTTCACCGTCCGAACCCAACAATGCGTGCGAATTCCGGTAGGGCCGCGCTGCGCGCGGCCTCGTCAATCCAATCAGATTCACGAGGCCGACCACAGGTCGGCCCTACCGGCTTCATGGGCCAAAACCGCAGCGGAGCATTTCCGGGTGAAGCTCGTCCAACTTCCGTGACATGAAAACCCCGCTCGCCCTCTGCCTCCTGTTTACAGCGGCCGTCAACTGCCTCGCCTTGGCGGGGGACCTGAAGGAGCCCGGAGTCGCCATGGCCCAAGGCTACCCTGAAGCCGCGCGCCAGCAGGTCATGGCCGCGCTGAACCGGCCCGACTGCAAGTTCCTCAAGGGCAGCTTCATCAACTGGCACACCAGCCTCCTCTACGCAGGCGAGACGAAGGCGCTGAACCTCTTCCTCGCCGACCTCGCCAAGTGCCCCGGTGCCACCCTGCACGTCAGCTTTGTGGCCGACCCCATTCCCGGCGAGGCGTGCGACTGGGTGGTCGCGCACGACGCGCACGCGAACAGTTTCCACGTCCGGCTGAACCTCAAGTCCGAACGCCTCAAGCTGCCAGACCTCCACCTGCCGGAGGTCAAAGGCCCGCCGGTGAAAACCGTGGCCGCCCTGAACCGGAACGATCTGCTCGGCGAATGGTGCGGTCCCTGCATCGGGTTCAAGCTCGCCTCCGACGGGGCCGGTGCGTGGCTGGTCAAAGGCCCGGAAGGCCCGCTGCCCCAGCCAGAGCCGTTCAAGTGGGAGCTGAGCGGCCCGACGCTCCTGCTGCGCGAGGCGACGGGCGAGCGGAAGCTGACCGTGACACGCGGTGAAGACGAGTCGCTCGAACTCCAGTTTCCCGAAGGCGGTTCAGCCGGGGTTTGGAAAGTCGCATCCAAGCCCGGCGCGGCCAACCCGGCCGCCCTCGCCGCACCCAACAAGCGCCTCCCCATCACCTTCGACATCATGGCCCGCGACGCCGTGCTGATCATGCACTGCCGTGCCGAGGTGGCGCAGAACCGCACGCTCGGCAAGGTGCTCGAAGTGTGGCGGGGCACCTACGCCCCGCTCGATTTCGAACGTCAACCACCCACCGGTTTCGTGGACGTGAACATGGGCGTGCCCAAGCCCGGCGACCAGGTGGCCCTGCGCGAGGGCACGGAGTTCATCGTGTTCTGGCACCGGCTCAACCAGACCGCCGGCGGTCTGCGCCAGTTCTACCTCGTGCCGGTGAAGGACGGCAAAGTCTCGCAGGAAATCCATCGTTCCGGTCTGCGTGAGGAGCTGACCGTGGCGGAGTTGAAGCAGCGCGTCATCGCCGCCAAGGCCGGCCAGTGAATGGACTCAGATTCATTCCCAATAAGGATCGGTGGCCTGGCGCATGAGCACCATGGCGCACGTCGAACCTACGGCGGGTAGGGCGGGCTGTCCTCAGCCCGCTGCCGCCACGGCGTGACCCCGCCGAAATCTTCCAATCCCGCCGCGACTTCTCCTCCCTCTCCCCTCAACGGGGAGAGGGCCGGGGTGAGGGGTGCGAGCGCCAACGCGGCAACGCAACCGAATAACGCCACGGCCCAGACCCCAAACGCCAGACCCCATCCCCTCGACGGCGCGGTCTGGACGCCGCGCCCCGAACCCGATACAAACTGGCCACGATTTCCTACAACCAAACCGGGTGCCCGTGTGTTCTTCTGTTGACCGCTGATCCGTCCATCCACTCAACGCCATGAACTTCAAAGCCCTGTTCATCCTCTCGCTCATCGTCAACGCCGCGCTGGGCATCTACGCCTTTCGCCCGTCGCCCGCCGTCGCGCCCCCGGCACCCGTCCAGCCGGTGGTCGAGCCGACCGCCACGCCGAAAGAGAAGCCGGCGGCCAAGGCCCGCACCGTGACCCAGACCGTCACCAACACGGTGGCCAAGACCTTCAACTGGCAGTCGGTTGAATCCGCCGACTACAAGGAATACATCGCCAACCTCCGCTCCGTCGGCTGCCCGGAAGAGACCATCCGCGACATCATCCTCGCGGACGTGAACAAGCTCTACGACCAGAAGAAGAAACTGGCGCGCGGCGACCCGAAGAAGTTCGAGTTCTGGAAGCCGGGCAACCCCTGGATGAGCAGCGCGACCCCGGAAGTGGTGGAAAAGCTGCGGGCGATTGACGAGGAGCGGCTCGCCTTTCTGCGCACACTGGGCATCGAGCCGGACTTCAAGCAGCAGGCGGCCCAGATGTTCAACCCCTTCGAGACCATGATGGATTTCCTGCCCGATGAGAAGAAGGCGCAGATCATGAAGCTCTTCACCGACATGCAGACCAAGATGGCCAAGGCCTCCAAGGACGGCCAGCCCGACGGGCGCGAGTATCAGAAGGCCCAGAAGGAGATGGAGGCGACCGTGAAGCAGATCCTCACGCCGGACGAGGCGTTCCAGTTCGAGATGCGCTTCTCGATGACGGCCAATTCGCTGCGCCAGCAGAGCGCCGGCTTCGAGCCCAGCGAGCAGGAGTTCACCGCCCTCTACAAGCTGCGGAAGGGCTTCGACGACGAGTTCAGCATGATGAACTACGGCGACGAGTCCGAGGCTGACCGGAAGAAACGCAGCGAGGCGGAGCGGCAGGTCAACGCCCAGATCAAGGAAGCCCTCGGCGACGCCCGCTACGCCGACTACGAGAGGTCGAAGGACTGGGAGTTCCAGCAGGTGTATCGCGCCGCCAAGCGTGCCGACCTGGGAGCCGCCGAGGCCAAGCAGGTCTGGGAGATGAAGAAGGCCGCCGAGGACCAGGTGAACCAGTTGCGCAACAACCGCGAACTCTCCAACGAACAGCGCAGCACCGCCGTGGCCGCCATCCAGCAGGAGACTGAGAAGTCCGTGAAAGGCGTCCTCGGTGACAAAGGCTGGGAGCAGTTCAACCGGGGCAACAACATCCGCTGGCTGCGCAACCTGAACCCGCAGCCCACGCGCCCCGCCCCCGCTCCCCCGGCAGCCACCACCGCCAAATGACGCGCTGGCCGTGGCGGACCGGCACTGCCAGAAACACCCACGAATGCCGTTCCCCGTGGCGCGCGGCATTCATGCCGCTTCACCGCGCCAAGTCCGGCCGCTCTCGAACTCTGCCGAGCGCATCGAAAATTCTGCCGATTACGGGAATACACTGTCGAATTCTCGCCATGGGTGACTGAACGCGCTCTCCCTCACCCCGGCCCTCTCCCGCTGGGAGAGAGAATCTTCGGCAGCAACATGTTCAATCGCTGCACCCTTGCCAACCGAACCGGACTCCGTGGCTCCCTCTCCCAGCGGGAGAGGGCTGGGGTGAGGGAGAGCGGCCACGAAATTCGGTGCGCGTGGAAGCCAATGGGGCTGCCATGGCATCGCTCCGGTTAACCGCCTCACTTCAGCAAGGTGAGATAGATCGCACGCACCTCCATCACACTGCCACCGGGTATCTCCAGCGCCCGCAGCGTGAGCGGGCCACGGCCGCTTTCCAGCCGGACCGTGCCCAGCTTCAGCGGCCGGAACTCCTTCATCGCGGACTCGGCGGGCGGACGCGGAATCGTGTCCTGGTTGGTATAGAGCGGCGGGTTCCAGGCAGGCGCGACCTTGCCGCTGAGCTTGCTGCCGTTGAAGGCGAGTTCGATCGTGGAGCCGGCGTCGGGGGCCGCGTAGAGGAGGGTCACGTCATAGTTGCCCGTCGTGTTCACGGCGATGTCCCACGTCATCGCATCGTCCTTGGACTTCCAGTTCACGAAGTAGGAGCAATTCGGCGCGCTGGCACTGCGTTTGATGCCGCCCTGCGCCACACCATCGCGCGCCGGCAGCGGGGTGACGGGAAACTCCGCGTAACCGACCGGATAGGGCCGGTCATCCGGCGGAAGCCCGCCACCGCCCTTGCCCTTCCCCTTCCCTTTCGCGACGTCGCCCGGTGGGACCGTCCGGCCCAGCACGTCCTTGCGCCACGCGACGACGGCCTCGCTCAGCTTCGCCGCGATCTCCGGCTTTTCCGCCGCAATGTTCTTCTGCTGCCCGGGATCGGCGACCATGTCGAAGAGCGCGCCCGTGTTGTCCAGCCGGTATTGCTGCGAGCGGGCGCTCACGTTGCCGTTCTGGTGGGAGAAGATCAGCCGGTCGGGCCAGACCGCGCGCAGGCCGTCGCGGAGGAGCGGCGCAAGGTTCTTTCCATCAAGCGGCTTGTCCCCGACGCGCGGGATGCCCGCCATGGCGGTGAGCGTGGGCAGCAGGTCAATCACCCCGGCGATCTCGCGGACCACGGTGCCGGGCTGGATGCCGCCGCCGGTCCAGCGCAGGAAACAGGTCGAGCGCACGCCGCCCTCCTCGGTCGAGCCTTTGCGGCCCTTCATGCCGCCGTTCCAGCGCCACGAGTTCGGCCCGTTGTCGGAGAAGTAGAGGACGATGGTGTTCTCGGCGAGCTTGAGGTCATCCAGCCGCTTCAGGACGCGGCCCACGTTCCAGTCGAGGTTCTCCATCATCGCGAGCGCGCAGCGGGTATGGTCGAGTTCCTCGGGATCACCGGGCTTGGCGCGCAGCTTGATGGGGTCGTCCTTGAACCGCTGCCAATATGGCTGCGGCACCGCCCAGGGGGAATGCGGCGTGTTGAACGGCACATAGCAGAAGAAGGGCTTGGCCCGGTTGCGCTCGATAAAGGCCAGCGCGTGATCTGTAAGGTCGTCGGCGATGAACCCCTTGCCGCGCACCGGCTGGCCGTTGTGCTCCAGCGGCGGGTCGAAGTATTCGCCCCAGTGGCCGGAGGTGAAGCCGTAGTATTCCTCGAAGCCGCGCGCATTCGGGTGGTAGGGCCACTGGCTGCCATTGTGCCACTTGCCAAACGCCCCGGTCGCATAGCCGGCGGCCTTGCAGGCGTCGGCCAGGGTCTTCTCGTCCAGGTTCAGCCGCTCCTGCCCGGCCGAGACCCCCCGCACCCCGCCGCGCGGATGGTAGCGGCCCGTGAGGAACTCCGCCCGCGTCGGGGCGCACACGGAGCACACATAGAAGCGGTCCAGCACCGCGCCCTGGCGGCCGATGGAATCAATGTGCGGCGTTTTGAGGTTCGTGTTGCCGTTGAACGAGTAGTCACCCCAGCCGGAATCGTCCGCGAGCAGGATGACAAGGTTGGGCGGAGTCGCCCCGAAGGCATGGGGGCAAAGCACGCCGAAAGCGACGAGCCAGGCCAGACAGGTGGAACGCATGGGCGAGAGCATACCGTGCCTCAGACGGCGGGGAAAGCCCCGGGGTTAGCATCACGGCGTGGGCGAAGCTCCAAATCCCAAGTTTCAATTTCCCAAGCAACTCCAAACTCAAGCTTTCAAAGGGCGGCGCACGGCACTGGCCGGGCCAGCCAGACCGAACCAGCCCTGGGGCCAAGGGCCGAACCAGCGGAAGCACTGACGGGCGGCACGGTGAACGGTTGGAATTTGGACTTTGGGGTTTCTTTGGAGTTTGGGACTTGGCGCTTGGAATTTCCCTGCCCGCCTCCCGGTTCCGAAAACAGCGAAGCGCCTAATCCTGCCCTGCCTCAGGGCGCTTACGCATGTTTCGCCGCCCCGCAGCATCCCCCCGCCTGCACGCACCGGCACGCCGGCACCGCGAGCTGCGCCCCGAGCAGCGGTGCGAGCAGATAGACCCACAAGTGCTCCAGATGCCCGGAGACGACCGCCGGGGCCAGCGAACGGGCCGGGTTCATTGAGGCCCCGCAGATCGGCCCGGCAAACAATGCTTCCAATGCGATCACCGCACCCACCGCGATGCCCGCCGTGATCCCCTTCTCCTTCGCCCCGCTCGAGACGTTGAGGATCACGAACATCAGGATGGCCGTGAGCACGGTTTCCAGGACAAACGACTGCATCGCCGTCCCGGCGGGCAAGGTCGCGCCCAGCGTGTCACTGCCCGGAAAAAGGAAACGCAGCAGGCCGCTCGCGGCAAAAGCCCCCAGCCCCTGGCTCACGACATACGGCAGCGCCTCGCTCCACGGCATCCGCCCGGCCGAGCAGAAGGCCAGCGTCACCGCAGGGTTCAGGTGCGCGCCGGACACCTCGCCCAGCGTGTAGATCATTGCCAGCACCACCAGCCCGAACGTCAGCGCGATGCCCACATGCGTGATGGACCCGTTGGTGGCCTGGTTGATCACGATGGCCCCCGTGCCCGCGAACACGAGCGCAAATGTGCCCATCGCTTCTGCCGCAAACTTTTTCATGCGCCTTGATACTGCCCCCGCCCGCCGGTGAAACCAAGTGACAATTCAACACCCCCCAGCCGCACTTCACGACTCCCCGGAGCGCGGCTGTGTCCCGCTCGGCGCGGGACCAGCCGCAGCAACGTCCGGGCAGCATGACGAAAGCTTCGTGCTGAGCACCTTTGAACCGCGCGTGCCCACGCACAAAGTCCCGGCTTTAGAGCACTTTCTGTTTAAGTTGTCGCAAGGTCCGGTCGAAGGTAAGGTTGCC
>CAZCBE010000126.1:0-19908 GCA_964496695.1 uncultured Klebsiella sp. | reverse complement strand
GCCAATTTTCTTCGCCATGCCGGCTATGCGACAACTTAAACAGAAAGTGCTCTAGGGCAAGTTGCCGCACTCATTTCCCCACCTGCAGCCCAGCCGGCCTCCGAGGCCAAGACCGTCCGACGGGGGCGTCAGGTGAAACGGAAATTCCCCACGCTCACGCCGGAAGAGCAGAAGGCTCGCGAGCAGGCTGGCCACACGGCGCTCGGTGGCGTCATGAAGCCCAAGAAGAAGCCATGAGCCTCACTTCCGTTCCAATCGGTAGTATGGGCCGGAAACTTTGTATGGGGAGTAGGTTTCAATGATCCGGATGCGTAGCCGGGTCAGGCTTTGGCCCGGTGTCTCTTCCGCATGTTGCACCGACGGCCGGGCCACGCCAAGTTCCGCCGCAGTCTCGATCTTTGTCTTCCCGGACTTCAGTCGAAACTCCTTCGCCAAGCTCGCCAGTTCCGCTTCTGTCACATTCTGTTTTTTGGACATTGGCGAATCGTGCAAGAAAGTGTTCTTTTTGCCAACTTTGTTCTTGGCTTTTGCTCCCCGTTCCGGCATGAAGTAGTGCAGATTGGATAATTGCACTCGCGTATGAAAACCACCATCACTCCCCCCTCCGTCGGCAAGGCCGTCGGCATCTGGATTCGCGTCTCCACCGAAGAACAGGCCAACGGCGACAGCCCCCAGCACCACCTTGAACGTGCCAAGGCATACGCCGCCTCCCGAGGCTGGATCGTGAAGGAAGTGTATGACCTCGCGGGACAAAGCGGTAAGGCCGTCACCCAGCACCCCGAGGCCCAGCGGATGATGAAGGACGTCGAGCGCAAGCACGTCTCCGGCATAGTTTTCAGCAAGCTCGCCCGACTCTCCCGCAACCTTCGCGAGGTGCAGGACTTCGGAGACTTCTTCAGGAAACACGACGCCGACCTCATTTCCCTCTCGGAAGCCATCGACACCTCCACCGCCGGAGGCCGGATGTTCTTCCATCTGCTCGGGGTGTTCGCCCAATGGGAACGGGAGGAGACGGCCGAGCGGGTGGCAGCCTCCGTGCTGACCCGTGCCAAGCTCGGCAAGCCCATCAACGGCAAAGCCCCATACGGATACCAATGGAAGGACAAGAAGCTCGTCATCCAGCCCGACGAAGCTCCCATCCGCCGGAAAGCCTTTGAACTGTTTTTGGAACTCCGGCGCAAGGGAACGGTCGCCAAGCGCTTGAACGAAGCCGGATACCGCACCCGGGACGGCAAGCCGTGGCGGGACATGCAGGTCACCCGTGTCCTCATCGAAACCTCCGCCAAAGGCATCTACTACTTCAACCGGGTCAAAAAGCACGGCAACTGGCGAAGCGTCGAGAAGCCGGAGAGCGAATGGGGGGCCAGGTGGCCTGCGAACCCATCGTGACCGAGATGCTTTGGAATCAGGTGAACCAGATCATCGAAGAACAGCTCAAAAGCTGGAAACGCCCCGGACCGCTCCCCGTCCAGACCTTCGGCAACCTCACCCAATGCGCCTGCGGGACGAAGATGTATGTCCGGAGCGGCAGCCCGAAATACGTGTGCCGTGCGTGCCGGAACAAGATTCCCATGGTGGACTTGGAAGGCGTGATCCATGACGAGCTGAAAGCCTTCTTCGCCTCCCCCGCGAAGCTCGCGAGCCACGCCGAGGAGGCGAAGCGAAACCTCACGACGAAGGAGCAGGCTCTTGCTGCCCATGAGCGGGAGATTGCCCGGGTGCGGGAGGACATGAGCCGGACCCACAGGCTCTACTTGGACGGCCATGTCACCCCCCAAGGCTTCGGTGACTTCTACAAACCCGCCGAGGAGAGGCTGAACCAACTGAACGCCTCCCTCCCGAAGCTCCAAGCGGAGGTGGACGGCCTGCGGATGACCGAGGTGAGCAGCGAAGAAGTGCTTGCGGAAGCGACCGCCCTTTACGACCGTTGGCCGTCAATGGCGACCGACGAGAAGCGCCGGATTGCGGAAGCGCTCATCGAAAAGATCGTCGTCGGAGATGGGGAGATTGACATAACGTTCTCATACCTCCCTACTTCTGAAGAACAGTGCAAAAGCCAACAGCAGTGGAGAGGGCCGGGGTGAGGGAGAGCGGCTGCGAATTTACTGAGGGGCCGCGAAACATGTTCGTGTTCACTGCGGGATTGCTGTGCGTTCACTTCGAGCCCTGCCCGCTTGCCTCATCCGCCGGACGATGCCGCGGGATCTCCGCCTTGAAGTCGCCGAGGCTCTGCCACAGGAGGCGCTTGTTCAGGTCCACTTCTGCGATGGCCAGGGTGCCCCAGTCCTTGGCCTGCGCGAGTGGCTTGCCGTCGTGGCCATACACAGCGGAGATCATCCAGTTCGCCGAGGCGTCCGTGTGCGTGCTGCTCACGACGTAAACATGGTTCTCGCACGCACGCGCCGCGCCGAGCAGCGGGTTGCAGCCCATCACCGGCCACGCGATGATTTCCGCGCCCCGGTTGCTCAACTCACGGGCGACCTCGGGAAAGAAGCCATCGTAGCAGACCATCATGCCGATCTTGCCCAGCTTGGTCTCAAACACCGGATACTCGTGCCCAGGCTGAAAGCCACCCTCAATCTCTCCGCGCGGCAGGCAGACCTTGCGATACTTGCCGAGGATGCTGCCGTCCGGGCCGATCAGCACGGCGACATTGTAGAGCAGATGGCGGTCACGTTCAATGAGGCCGGGCACAACGTGCAATTTATGCTGCTTGGCCAGCTTGCCAAAGAACTCGGTCGAGGGGCCAGGAATCGGCTCGGCGCATTGCTCGTAGGTGCTGCCGCCGGCGTAGATCAGCACCTCCGGCAGCACGAGAAAATCCACGCGTTGCTTCGCGGCCTCCTCGATGAGCGGCACGAAAGCGTTGCGACGTTCGTCCGGGGTCTTGGTGTTGCGCGGGACAAAGTGCGCGGCGGCGAGGCGGACGATGCGCGGGGCAGGGGCGGGCACGGCGGTGAGCAACACGTCGGCCCATTCCACTTTTGCGCTCGGCGCCCAACGAAAGTGCAGTTCGATGATGGCCTGTGCGGCTTTTGACGGCGCGCGGTAAGTGTCCGCGACCTCGGTCCAGCCGCGCGAGTCGGTCGCCTTGTCACCCGGCAGTTCGGGCTCGGAGCGCGGATAGTCCCCAGGGCGGTATGAAGCGAAGGACGGTTCGTCATGCGTCACTGCCTTGCCGTTCCCGTCCCGCCAAAGGATGCGCACGACTCCGGTGCGGCGGGGTGAATCGGCGTTCGAGACCTGGCGGAGCGCGGAGAAGCGGTAGTGCTGTCCGCCGCTCACGGGTAACGTCTTGGTCCACCAGCCGTTAAGACCCTCACGCGCATCGGACTCGATGATGAAGCTGCCTTTGCCGGACGGCCCGCCTTTTGGGTCGTGGCGGAAGCGCGGTCGGATTTCTTCGCGCGCGGCCCCGGTGGTCCAGCCCTCGGGCGCGCTTGGTGCTGCGGCGGACAGCAGCAGCGGGCACGTCAGCAGTGCGAAAGTGAAGCGACGCAGGGCGAACGGTTTCATGGCTGGCCTATGAAAGCACGGAGCACGGGCGAGCGCAACGCGTCCGCGTGAAGGGGACACTCCTGTCCCCTATGAGGGAGGTTCAGGTAGCCCGACATTTCAATGTCGAGTTCGGGAAGGCCGTGAGCGCACAGGTTCTCGCCATTGGAATGTCGAGCTACGAGGCACGGCCACAGCGGACAGGAGTGTCCGCCTCACTGGCCTGCAAATCCAACTCGACTTGCGTGGGGCGCTTCCCGACAGTTCGCGCGTCCAGTCCATGCATCCCGACGCCATCCATTATTACAACCGCTACACGCAGCGCGTGGAGACGGAGACGATTTATGGTGAGGCTTACCTGCGCTGGATTTACGGCTCGCTGTCGGGCCGGCTTGCGCTGCACGCGGTGGCCAAGCGCGCCTTCTTCTCGCGTTGGTATGGCTGGCGCATGGACCGGACCGCAAGCCGCGAGAAGGTTGCCCCGTTCATCCAGCACTTCGGCGTGGACACGGGCGAGTTTGCCGACGCGCCCGATTCCTATCGCACGTTCAACGAGTTCTTTTACCGCAAGCTCAAGCCCGAGGCGCGGCCCATCGTCGGGGATGCGAGGACGGTGGTGTTTCCCGCGGACGGTCGGCACCTGGGTTTCCCCGATGTCTCGGAGGCGGAGGGCATTTTTGTGAAGGGCAAAGTGTTCAGTCTCGGCGAGCTGTTGCGTGACCGCGAACTGGCCGAGCGCTTTCATCGTGGCTCGATGGTGCTCTCGCGTCTCTGCCCGGTGGACTATCACCGTTACCACTTTCCCGTCGGTGGTCTGGCGACGGAGCCGCGCTTGATCAATGGCTGGCTCTACTCGGTCAGCCCCATCGCGCTGCGGCGGAACATTCACATCTTCACGGAAAACAAGCGGGCGATCACACGCATCGAGTCGTCGGAGTTCGGCACCGTGCTGATGCTCGAAGTCGGGGCGACGAACGTGGGAAGCTTCGAATACACCTTTAAGCCCAACACGCGCGTGGCCAAGGGTGCGGAGAAGGGCTACTTCAAGTTCGGCGGCTCCTCCACGATCACGCTCTTCGAGCCGGGCCGGGTGAAACTGGAGGCGGACCTGCTGGCGAACACCGCCGAGCGCCGCGAACTCTACGCGCGCATGGGGGACCGGCTGGGCGTGGCGGCGTGAACTGGTAGGGTGAGACTCTGTCGAACCTCATTTCGAGCGCAGCGAGGCGAGTGAAACGAGCATCTCTGCGGGTCGCGACCAACCGGAGATGCTCGCTCCGCTCGCGCCGCCTACGTCGGCAGATGGGGTTCGACGGAGTCTCACCCTACCATGCCGAGATGCGACCTCGTTATTGACACCGGTGCGGCGAGTTGTTTCCGTTCGCGCGCCAAACATGAGCAAGTTCAAATTCAAATCGGTTCCCGGCGCGGTGGTCGCGCCGCAGGGGTTTCTCGCCAGCGGTGTCTTTTGTGACATCAAGCGTCTCGGCACCGGCAAGGGGTCGAACAAAGGCCAGAAGCGTGACCTCGCGCTGATCGTCTCCGAGGTGCCGGCGACGGTGGCGGGGATGTTCACGACCAACCAGATTTGCGCGGCCCCGGTAAAAGTCTGCGCCGGGCGCGTGCAGGGCGGCACTGCCCAGGCCATAGTGGTGAACTCCGGCAACGCCAACGCCTGCACCGGGAAGCAGGGCAAGAAGGACGCGCGGGCCATGACCGCGCTCGTGTCCGAACAGCTTCACATCCCTGACGAGCACGTCCTCGTGGGCAGCACCGGGCGCATCGGCGTGACCCTGCCGATGGCGAATGTGCGGGAAGGCATTCTGGCAGCGGCGCAGTTGCTCGGGAACGACGCGCCGCACGCGGATGAAGCGGTCGAGGCCATCATGACCAGCGACACGCGGCCCAAGCAGATCGCCATCGAGTTCAAGCTGGGCGGCAAGACCGTGCGCATCGGCGGCATGTGCAAGGGCGCGGGGATGATCCAGCCCGGCATGAGCGCCACCGGGGCGCGTCCCGCTGCGCTGCCGCAAGGGTTGCACGCGACAATGCTGTGCTTCGTCACGACGGACGCGGCCATCGAAGCGAAGGCGCTGCACGCGTGCCTGCAGGAGGCCGTGGCGAACAGCTTCAACCGCATCACCGTGGACGGTGACATGAGCACGAATGACACGGTGCTCGTGCTGGCGAATGGGCTGGCCGGGAATCGGCCATTGGCAATCGCCAATCGCCAATCGCCTGATCTCAAGACGTTTCGGGCCGCGCTTCAGCATGTCACGCTCGAACTGGCCAAGATGATTGTGCGCGATGGCGAAGGAGTGCACCGTGTCGTGACCGTGCGGGTGGAGGGCGCGAAGACGATTCAGGACGCCGATGCCGCCGCGCGCGCCGTGGCGAACAGCGCGCTGGTCAAGACGAGCTGGCACGGCGGCGACCCGAACTGGGGCCGCATCATTGACGCGCTCGGTTACAGCGCCGCGACCGTGGTCGAGGACCGTGTGGACATCGGCTACAGCGCGCCGGGCAGCCGGAAGATTCTCTGGAGCCTCAAACGCGGCCAGCCAACCAAGGCCACGTTCAAGGAACTTTGCGCCGCTGCCGCCCCGAAGGAGTTCGACCTCCACATCCGCCTGAACCTCGGCAAAGCCGCCGCCCTCATGTATGCGGCGGACCTGACTGAGGCCTACGTGGACTACAACAAGGGCGATGTGACGGACCCGACGACGCTGGGCGGTTGACATTGTTTCGCTCGTGATACAAATGTATCACCATGAAAACCGCGACCATTCGTGACTTGCGCAACGAGTTTGCCCGAATCTCCAAGTGGCTGGAGAAGGGCGAGACCGTCCAGTTGGTGAAACGCGGCAAGCCATTCGCCCGAGTCGTTCCGGAAGCGGCCACGAAGAGTTTTTTGGGCTCCGGAAGGGGCACGGCCAAGATGTCCGCTGATTTCGATGAACCGCTAGATTTGGAATGGGAGGCGATGAAGTGACATACTTGCTGGACACGAATGTCTGGCTGTTCGCCTACCTGGAGCCGGAAAAGCTGCCTGAATCGGTCAGCCGCCTGTTCGAGCGCCGGGACGTTCAGCTTGGCCTGTCGGCGATCAGCCTGTGGGAAGCGGCCAAGAAACATCAGGTTGGCAAGTTGGGGTTGAACCAGGAACTGGGTGTCTGGTTAAAGGGGGCGGTCGCCTCGCCGATTCATGTGCTGCCTCTGACCACCGAGATCGTTGCCGACGCCATGGGCCTGCCAGACTTTCCCAACAAGGATCCCGGGGACGAACTCGTCGTGGCCACGGCCCGGGTCCACAAGCTCACGCTGGTCACCAGCGACACCAAACTAAAGGGCTACCGCCACGCTCGCATCAGCTACTTTACGCCAATTCTGGGCATCGACAGGAAATGAGCGGGATAGCTACAGCAGTTGGATGGCATAATGGTCCCGATTCGGTCCGTTGCGCTTTTAACACATGCAAGACCCCATCACCAAAGCCTCGACGCTGATCGAGGCGCTGCCCTACATCCAGAAGTTCGCCGGCACCACGTTCGTCGTGAAATACGGCGGCAGTTTCATGGACTCGCCCGATCCCGCCGTGCGCAACGGGGTGGCCCGGGATGTCGTGTTCCTCGAAGCGGTCGAGATCAATCCCGTGGTTGTGCATGGCGGGGGCAAGGCCATTACGCGTGCGATGGATGCCGCCGGGTTGAAGGCGAACTTCATTCAGGGGATGCGCGTGACGGATGAGGCGACGGTGGGCGTCGTGGATCAAGTGCTGTCGCGTGAGATCAACCCGGAGATCGTGCGCACCCTCGAGTCGCTCGGCGGCAAGGCGCGGGGCTTCGCAGGCACGGACATCTTCACCTGCCGCAAGCTGTGGCTCGATGACAAGGCCAACCCCGGCCAGAAGCTGGACATCGGCTACGTGGGCGAAGTCGTGGGGGTGAACACCGCGCCCTTGCTGGAGTGCATCGCGCACGGCATCACGCCAGTCATCAGTCCCACGGCGCGCGGCGAGGACGGGAAGGTTTACAACTGCAACGCCGACGTGGCCGCCGCGCAGGCCGCCATCGCGCTCAAGGCCCGCCGCCTCGTTTTCATGTCGGACGTGCCTGGACTCATGCGCGATCCGAAAGATCCGGCGACGCTCATCACGCACCTGCAAATCGGCGAAGTGGACGGACTCAAGCAGGCCGGCATCGTGGACAAGGGGATGATCCCCAAGGTGGACAGCGCGGTCGCGGCCATCCAGTCCGGCGTGGAGAAGGTGCAGTTCGTGGACGGCCGGCAGCAGCATTCCGTGCTGCTGGAGATTTTCACGGACGAGGGGGTCGGGACGGAAGTGGTGGCCTAGCCGGGGCGGCGCTTGACAGCCTCACAGTGTCAGACAATAAGTCAGACATGCAGACGCTCACGGTCCGGGAACTTTCGCGCGAAACGGCGCGGGTGCTGAGCACCTGCGACAATGAAGGCCAGGTGGTCATCCGCCATACCGACGGTCGCGAATACGTCCTTACGCCCACGCAGCCGCGACGCAAACGCGGCAAACGCCGGCTCCCCGATTTCGCGAAACGACGGGAGGCCATCTTCGGCAGCCAGGTGTTCAGCGAGAAGTTCATCGGCGAGATTCTCTCCAAGGGTGAGCATTGAGCGCCTACGCGGACACAAACTTTTTGATCGGCCTCTACCTGCCGCGCGCCCATTCGGTGGCGGCGCAGCGAGTGCTGGCGGAATTTCTGAAGCGGAACGATGAGGGGCTGCCGTTCACGCCGCTGCATCGGCTCGAGTTTCGCAATGCGATCCGTCTCTCCGTGTTCCGGCAGGCCGAGCTGGGTGAGCCTTCCCTTGATCGTGTTGCCGCCCACCGGATATTGGCGGAGCATGAGGCGGACTTGAACGAGCGCATGTTCATCGAGCACGCGCCGCTCGACTGGACCGAGGCGATGCGACAAGCCGAAGTGCTGAGCAAGGCGAACACGGAAACCAAAGGCTTCCGCTCGCTGGACCTGCTGCATGTGGGTGCGGCCGTGAGCCTCGGGGCGAAGGAGTTCTTCACTTTTGACCGGGGAGCCGGTGAGATTGCCAAACTCGCTGGATTGACAGTCCGGCCCGCACTCCGTTGACTCCGTGCGCACTTAGCGAATGAAAGAAATCGTTCCGACACCGCCCGCCATCGTCCACAACGAGCAGCAAGCCGTCCTCGGCCTGTTCCAGAAATACGTCGTGCCCAGCTATGGGCGATTCGAACTCGTGCTCGCGCGCGGGCAGGGCAGCCACCTGTGGGACGTGAACGGCAAACGCTACCTGGACCTCGGCGGCGGCATCGCCGTCTGCTCGCTGGGCCACGCGAATGCGGAGATCACCGAGGCGCTGGTGGACCAGTCACGGCGGCTGATGCACGTCTCGAACCTTTACTACCACGAGCCGCAGGGCCGGTTGGCGCAGCAGATCGTCCGGCACCTTGCGCCGGGCAAGGTGTTCTTCAGCAACTCCGGCGCGGAGGCGAACGAAGGGCTTTACAAGGTCGCGCGTAAGTTTGGCCACGACGAGGGGCGCTATGAAATCATCACCGCGTGGAACTCCTTTCACGGGCGCACGCTCGCGGGCATTGCGGCCACCGGGCAGGAGAAGGTGAAGAAGGGCTTCGAGCCGGCGGTGCCCGGCTTCAAGCATGTCCCTTACAACGACCTTCAGGCGGTGCGGGATGCCATCTCGCCGGCCACTGCGGCCATCCTCATCGAAGGCGTTCAGGGTGAGGGCGGCATTGCCCCGGCAACGGCGGACTATCTGCTCGGTCTGCGCCAGCTCTGTGATGAGCGGCGGATGCTGCTGCTCATGGATGGGGTGCAGTGCGGTCACTTCCGCACCGGGCGGTTCCAGAGTTTCCAGCGGCTGCTCGAAGGCATTCCTGGCGCGGACAAGTTCCTGCCCGACGGCGTCTCGATGGCGAAATCGCTCGGCGGTGGTTTCCCAATCGGCGCGTTCTGGGTGCGCGAGGAGCATCACGGCGTGAAGCTGTGCGACCTGCTCGGACCCGGCACGCACGCGACTACTTATGGCGGCACGCCGCTGGGCTGCGCGGTGGCGAACAAGGTCTTCGAGGTGATCGAGCGCGACCGGCTGGCGGACAACGCGCGGGAGACAGGCGCATGGCTGAAAGCGGAGCTGGAGAAGCTCGCCGCGCAGTTCCCGCAGGTCATCAAGAGCGTGCGCGGGCTGGGCTTCATGCTCGGCATCGAGCTGGCGGAGAACATCCCGGCCTTCGCCAACACGGGCAAAGTTGCCTCGCTGAACTTTGTCAACCGGCTGCATGAGGCGGGCGTGCTCACGGTGCCCAGTGGCACGCATGTCGTGCGCTTCCTGCCAGCGTTGAACCTGCGCCGGGAGGATGCGGCGGAGGGCTTGGCGCTGATTACCGGCGTCGTTAAAGCCGTCGCGTAGGCTGCGGCCATGCCTCTCCCATTGCTCATCGCGGTGGTGGTGGCGGCTCAGATCACGCTGGGCATCGCACCGAAGGCGGACCGCATGACGTGGGCGCTGGAGAATGTGCCGGTGTGGGCGGGCCTCGTGGTGCTCGCCTTCACCCAGCGGCGCTTCCCGCTGTCCTCACTGTGTCTGCATCTGTTCGCCATCCATTCGCTCATCCTGGCGCTGGGCGGGCATTACACCTACGCGAAAGTCCCGGCCGGCGACTGGGTGCGCGATGCGTTCGGGCTGGCGCGCAATCACTACGACCGCCTCGGACATTTTACCCAGGGCTTCATCCCGGCGATCTTCGTGCGCGAGCTGCTGCTGCGGAACACTCCGTTGCAACGCGGTGGCTGGCTGAATTTCCTCGTGGTCTGCGTGTGCCTCGCGTTCAGCGCGAGTTACGAGTTCTTTGAGTGGTGGACGGCCGCGCTGACAGGCGAGGCGGCCAGCGATTTCCTGGGGACGCAGGGCGATCCATGGGACACGCAGTGGGACATGTTCCTGGCCATGATCGGGGCGATTTGCGCCTTGGCGTGCCTGAGCCGATGGCATGATGTCTCGTTGAAGCCGGTTTACACGCCGTCGGCACGCTCCTAGATTGCCGTGGTCGCCTTCGCGCGCATGAGCAGTCGAGACCTCAGACATTTTGAATCACTGGGCCTGAAGCCGGAGGCTTCCCCGGAAGAGATCAAGCGTGGCTACCTCGCGCTGGTGAAGCGCTGGCATCCCGACCGCTTCGCAAACGACCCTGAGCAGCAGAAGCTCGCGGAGGAGAAGATGCGGACCATCAACGTCGCTTACGAGGCGCTGGTGGGGGAGGCGAAAGTGGAGGTCGCGTTCCAGCACGGCTCGACGGCCCCGGACTACAATCCCGCCGACCCGGCGATCAATACGGAGCGCAGCGCTTATGCGTTCCGGGAACGGCCGAGCGGCTTTGCCTTCTGGCGCGGGCAGACGAACTGGCTGAGCTGGGGCGGGACAGTGGTGCTGGCGGTCATTTCCATCGCGTCCGTGTGGTTTGTGGCCGACTCCTTGGCCGATCATTACGCGCCCCCCCATGCGGCGGACTTCCTGCGGCACGAGGCGAAGATGCAGTCGGTTATGGCCCAGACGCGGCGGGCGGCGGAGGCGGGGGAGGCCTGGGCGATGGCCAACATGGGCTGGTTTCATTTCAACGGCCGGGGCGTGCGGGTGAACAAGCCGGAGGCGGCCCGCTGGTTTACGCAGGCGGGCCGTGCGGGTGACGCCGGAGCCCAGATGCAGCTTGCCCTGATGTTTGCCGAGGGTGACGGGGTGCCGCTGGACTGGGCGGAAGCCTACAAGTGGCGGCAACTGGCCGCCGCGCAGGGAAACCGCGAGGCGGCGCGTCAGCGGGACGAGATGCTGAAGCAGATGAGCGAGGCGCAGATCGCGGACGGGCAGCGGCGGGCGCTGGAAGCCATGCCCAGGAAGTGAACGCGGGCAGACTTGACGGGCGGCGGTGAATGGCGTCGGATTTGCCCATGATTCAAGCGTTGCGGAAGCTGTTCGTCGGGGGCTTGGCCCTGATGGCGTTGCTGGTGCTCAGCGGGTGCTCCACCTTCAACCGGGACTGGAAGACGGCCGGAGTGAAACCCGCGCCGAAGGACTCCATCGAGGGCCGCTGGGAAGGGAAGTGGCTGAGCGACAAAAACGGCCACAACGGAGGGCTGCGCGCGATCATCACCAAGCTCGAAAACGGCCAGTATGAGACACGTTTCCACGCCACCTATGGGGTGGTCTTCCGCTTTGGGATGCAGGTGAATCTCGATGTGAAGCCGGCGGGCGGGCTGTGGCAGTTCAGCGGCGAGGAGAACTTAGGGAAGCCATACGGTGTTTATCGCTACGAGGGCAAGGCGTCCGGCACGAACTTTTTCTCGACCTACAAGGCTTCCTTCGACCACGGCACGTTCCAGATGACGCGGCCCAGATAGAGGCGCAGCCGCCGAAGTGAGAAGGCGGACACTCACTCTGGATTCCGCCTCCTCAAATCGGCGGCCATCCGGCCTACTCGCCGGTCTTGAGCACTTCAAACTTGTTGAAGCCTTCGCTGATGATTCCCAGCCGGACGCCTTTCTTGAGGTCAGCACCCTTCATCGCTTCGCGGAAATCCGTCAGGTCGGAGACCGGCTTGCGGTTCACCTCCGTGATGATGGTGCCGGGCGTGATGCCACGCTTGGCGGCGGGGCTGCCGGGCTCCACTTCAGTCACGATCAGGCCTTCGGTCTGCTTCACGTTGTGTTCTTTGGCCAGTTCACGGGTGAGCGCCTTGACCGTGACACCGAGATCATCAGCCTGGACTTCGTTGCTCTTCTTGTTGCTGGCCACCATGTCCACGGGTTCATCGGGCCACTCCTCTGGCGTGATCTTGATCTTCATGGGCTTGCCATTGCGCACCACGCTCAGGGTGACCGGCTTGCCGACTTTGTTGCGGACGGAATTGCGGAGCTGCTGGGCGTTGGCCACCGGGGTGGTCTCAACGTGGGTGATGATGTCTTCCAGCTTCAGCTCGGATTTGGAGGCCGGGCCATTCTGCTGGATGCCGGCGACGAGCACGCCATCGGTCGCGCCTTTGAATTCCTGGGCGCGCAGTTCGGGGTCATCCTTGATGCCGCGCGCGAGCAAGCCCAGCCGGGCGCGGATGACCTTCCCGTCCTTGATGAGCGCTTCGGACAATTCGCGGGCGAGGTTGGACGGGATGGCGAAGCCAATGCCGGTGTGCAGCCCGCGGATGAGCGTGTTGATGCCGATGATCTCGCCGTTGATGTTGACCAGCGGGCCGCCGCTGTTGCCGGGGTTGATGCTGGCATCGGTCTGGATGAAATCCTGGTCCATGGGCGTGCCGGGGGATACGCCCGGGAGCAGATCCGTGCGGCCTTTGGCGCTGACATGGCCGAAGGTGACGCTGTAATCGAGATTGAACGGAGCCCCGATCGCGATGGCAAACTCGCCCACGCGCGTCTTGTCGGAGTCGGCGAACTTCGCGGTCGGCAGGCCCTTGCCCTCGATCTTCAGCACGGCGACGTCGGAGCGGGGGTCCACGCCGCGGATGGTGGCAGGATAGGTGCGACCATCCTTGAAGCGGACTTCGATGCGCTCGGCCTCCTCGACGACGTGGCGGTTGGTGAGGATGTAGCCATCCTCGCGGATGACCACGCCGCTGCCCTGGCCGTTGAACTGCGGGGTGCGTTCGGGCCGGGCTTCGGAGCGCTGCTTCTTGCGCTTCTCAAATTGTTCCTCCAGTTGCTTGCGGAACTCGCGCGGGAGCATGTCGAGGAACGGGTTGCCTTCGCCATCGGCACCCAGCGTGTTGCGATCCTGACGCTGGGCTACGCGGATGACGACCACCGAGGGGGAGACCTGGTCGGCCACTTCAATGAAGGCCTGGTTCAACTGGCGGGCCAGCGCGATGGCGCTGGACTCCTTCGGGGCGGCCAGGAGCGGGGTGAGCGTTGGCGCGCTGGCGAGTGCCAGCAGGCACAGGGCAGTGGAGAAGCGATTATTGGTCATACTTGTCAGCGTTGGAACAGGTGAGGGGACGGATGTTCAAATTTTTTGACCCGAGTCAGTTCGCGGCGGCGTGCATTGACTTGGCGTAGCATGGCCGATAGGTTTTCGCGAACAAAGAAAGCCGCTCATGCTCGAAGCCATCGAAAAGCTCCTCATCCTCCAAGACCGCGACCGCAACCTTCTCCGCACCCAGGCCGATCTGGCGTCCATCGCGCCCCAGCGCGAACGCGCGCAATCGCGAGCCAGCTCCTCCCAGCAGGCGCTGGAGGCGGCCAAGCTCAGGGCCAAGCAGATCGAGTCGGAAAAGAAGAAGCTGGAGCTGGACGTGGAGGCGCAGAAGGAGCGGATCGCCAAGTATTCGCTCCAGCAGTTCCAGACCAAGAAGAACGAGGAGTATCGCGCGCTGGCCCATGAGATCGAGACCTGCAAGGGCAACATCTCGAAGCTTGAGGACCAGATCCTCGAACTCATGGAGCAGGCCGACGGGGTGGCGAAAGAGGTGGTCGCCGCGAGCAAGGTGGCCGCCGAGGCGAAGAAGGATGTGGACGTGGAAGTGGCGGAACTGGGCAAGCGCGAGGAGAATTTCAAGGCGCGGCTGGCCGAGCTGCAGTCCAACCGCAAGGAACTGGCCGCCGGGGTCGAGGAGGGTGCGCTGTCCCGCTACGAGCGGCTGCTCAAGAGCAAGGGCGAGAATGTCATTGTCGGCATCCAGCACAGCGCGTGCGGCGGCTGCCACATGCGGCTGCCCACCCAGATCATGGTCGCCTGCCAGTCCCAGTCCGAGATGAATTCCTGTCCGCACTGCGGGCGCATCCTCTACTTCACGCGGGACATGGAACTCGCGGCGACGGACTAAGGGATGGATGGTGGGTTGGGCGGTTCGCCCTGCTGCGGCACACGGACGGCGGTGGCAGGCCGTCGGCACGGTTCAGCAGCGTCACCAGTTGCAGGATTCCTCCTCGCCCTGTTTCGGCCGCCGTGCATAATCAGGGCCGTTCAGTTTGATGCACCCACACTGTAACCCGGCCATCCGCCCTCGTCCGGCAGCCCTTGCCAGCGGGCGTTGTCGCGCCGGCATTTCCGCCGTCGTCCTGCTCGGACTGTGGTTGATGGCGGACATTGTTTCCGCTGCCGAATCCACCAACTCGCTGCGCAGCCGGCTGCTGGCGGGTGACGCCATTGTCTTCACCGCTGGCCAGCCGGAAGCGGAACGCACGGTCCCCGCCGCATGGCTCGCCGAGGCCGCGCGCAAGGGGGCGGCGGTCATCCTCAGCCGGGCGGTCATCGCCGAGCCGCTGGAACTGCGGCACGCCGCGGTGACGAACCGCTTCCGGCTCCAGCAGTGCGTGTTCAAGGCGGCGGCTGACTTTTCCTTCGCCTGTTTCGAGCAGGGCGTTGACTTCACGGACAGCCAGTTCGCGGTGGACGCGGATTTCACGGGCGTGGAAACCCGCCGGGCGGCGTTGTTCCGGGGGACCACCTTTTCGGGGCTGGCGGTGTTTACGGATGCCACGGCGGCAGATGTGTTCTTGGTGCAAGGCGCGGCCTTCCTCGGCAGGGAAGCCCGGTTCAACCGCGCCACGTTTCTGAAGACCGCTGGTTTCGGCCCGGCTCCAGGCCAGCCCGCGGTCTCCTTCAGCGGCAATGTCAGCTTTGAAGCGGCACGCTTCGGCGGTGTGGTGGATTTCAACCGGGTGCGTTTCGGCGGCGCCAGCAGCCAGACCGTGTTCAAGGATGTGCGCTGTGAGCGGGCGGTCACGTTTCGTGGCGCGGAGTTTCGCGGCCCCAGCACGTTTGCCAGCGCAGGGTTTCTGGGCAGCGTGGCGTTTGGGCCGGAGGGCGAGGGCTCGACGGCCCTCCCGGCGGCGCGGTTTGTCGGCCCGGCGGATTTCGCCAGCGCACAGTTTGGCGGGGACGCGGACTTCATCCAGGTGCAGTTCCTGCGGCCGGCGCTGGTGAGCTTCGATGGCTGCGCATTCAAGGATTACGCGAAGTTCAGCCAGGCGAAGTTCACGGGCGGGGCGCTGTTCTCGCAGGCAAAATTCAGCGCGTTGGCGGACTTCGAGAACGTCCGCTTTCAAGCCACGGAGGAAGGCCCGGCGGCGAGCTTCCAGGACAGCGAGATCGCCGGCCGGGCGAACTTTTCGGGTGGACAGTTCGTGGGCACCGGAGACTTTCGCAACACCCGTTTCGGCGGGGAGACGGCCTTCAACGGGGCGGTTTTTGCGGCGGAGGCGCTCTTCACCTACACGAAGTTTGACCGCACGGTTTCCTTCGCCGAGCAGCGGGGCGCGAAGGTGCCAGGCGCGACCTTTGCTGATGTGACCTTGTTCACCGGCGCGCAGTTCGCGTCGGATGCGTTCTTCGAGGGGGTGAAGTTCACGGCCACCAACCGTCCGGTGTCGTTCTCAGCCGTTGTGTTTGGGGGCGAGACGGCGTTCGATGGCGTCCAGTTCTCCGGGGATGCGAACTTCGTGCGGGCGCAGTTCAACTCGGCGGCGACCTTCATCGAGGCGCGCTTTCTAAACCCAGATCAGGCCGCCCAGTTCAACTCCATCAAGGCGGGGAAGTCCCTGAACTTCCGGGGCGCGCGGTTTGCCGGGACGCTGGACTTTGGCTCCACCGAGGCGGTGGGCCCGGTGCAGTTTGACAGCGTGGTCTTCGGCGGGGACGCGATCTTCAACGCGATGAACGTTCAGCGGCACGCGGTCTTTGGGCCGGACGGGACCAACGCGCCGACGCATTTCACCAAGACCGCCGACTTCATCGCCTCGCACGTCGGGGGGCAGCTTGACCTGGCGGCGGCGCGGTTCGACGGGGACGCCCTGTTCCGGGGCGCGATCTTTCAGCGCGGCCTCATCCTGAGCTGGCGGCCGGCGGGCCTGACGGGCGCGGTGCAGGCGGCGGAGTTTCGCGGCCGGGCGGATTTCCGCAACGTGCAGGCGGGCGAGCGTGTCCAGTTCGCGGGGGTGACCTTCCACGCCCGGGCGGAACTGGACTCGACGAAGTGGGACGTGCCGATTGCCTTCCCCGAAGTGCGCTTCCGCAAAGGGGCGAGCCTCACCCGCGCTGCGTTCCCGCAGGGTGCGGACTTCAGCAGCACGCGGTTTGATTTGGAACTCGACCTGACTGACTCGACCTTTCGCACCTTGCGGCTGACGACGCTGGGCTCGTGGACCGACGGGCCGATCGAATTGCGCGGGGCGACCTACGAAGAACTGGACGGCAATGTCACTGCGCTCCTGGAGGGGTTTCAACGGGCGGACCGGCAGGTGCTCACGCGGATGGAGAAGTCCCTCCGGCAGGTGGGGCGGGACGACGAGGCGGACGCGGTCTATCTGGAACGGCAGGGCCGGGAGCGGCGGGCGAACTGGAACGAGCACAGCTACGGCGAATGGGTTTTCAGCGCGCTCTATGGCTCCCTCGGCAACTACGGGGTGCGGCCCTACCGCCTGCTGGTCTTCTCCGCCGTGCTCGTCTGGCTCGGGGCGCTGGTTTTCCAAATGCCCGGGGCGGTGGTGCGGAAAGACCAGCTTGGACCGCAAGCCCAGTTGCCAACGCGGCTTTCCAGCTTCGATGCGCTGGCGTTGAGCGTGTGCTACTTCCTGCCGGTGGAATTCCCGCTGGAGGAGCAATGGATCGCCGCCACGACTTCGGTGACGCTGAAGGTTCCGCTGATCCGCCAGCCCATCAAACTGCGCCCGGCGGCCATCGCCAATTTCGTGCTCCGCCTGTCCGGCTGGATTGTGGTGCCGCTCTCGCTCGCAGCGGTGACGGGACTGCTGAAGGTGAACAACTGAGAGCCTAAGCTGGGAGTCCCGCCTTCAGCGCGAGGCGTGCGGGAAACGAAGACGCTGCGCGCATGAGCGTCAGGTGCGCAGTGGCGTTCCACCGGCTGAAGCGCGGAATCCGAACGGGGAGCGAGGCCTCAGCCGCCGATCTTACCAGCTCATGATCGGGAGCAGGGCGGCGTAGTCATCCGTCCAGAGCGGGACTGACTTTTTGGGAGGATCTTTCTCGGAGATCACTTTCTGGCCGGCGATCAGGGCCATCAGTTCCTTGTTCTTGCTCAGCAGCACCCAGGTCGAGCTGTAGATCCACCACTCCTTCTCGCCCTCGCCATCCGAGATGGACAGGCGTTCGTAGCCGAATTCCTTGGCGAGGTTCGCCACCACGGGCTCCAGGTCGAGGTAGCGGTTGGAGATGTGGATCGCGAGGACGCCGTCGGGGGCGAGGTGCCTGCCGTAGATGGCCACGGCCTCCTTGGTGAGCAGATGCACCGGGATGGCGTCGCTGCTGAAGGCGTCGAGGGCCAGCACGTCGAAGCGCTGCGGTTCTTCGCGTTCCATCGAGAGCCGGGCGTCACCCATGATGACATCCACCTGGCCGCCGAGGTCGCGCGTGTCCTTGATGAAGGAGAAGTGGTTCGTGGCGATGCGCAGCACCTCGGAATTGATCTCGTAGATGCGGACGTAGTCGCCTTTCTCGCCAAAGGCGGCGGTGGTGCCCGTGCCCAGGCCTACCACGCCAATGCGTTTCTGTTTGCGCGGGAAGGTTCGGATGGCCAAGGCCACGCCGCTGCCATCGCCGTAGTAGCTGGTGATGCGGCGGCGCTGGTCGGGGTCAGTGAGCTGGAAACCGTGGGTGATGCGGCCGTGCTGAAGGAGGAGATAGCGCGAACCGGGCGTTTCGGAGCCGTATTCGAGCACGGACATCGCGCCGTAGAAGTTGCGGGTGGCTTCGACGACGTTGTCCCGTTCGTGGCTCTGGATGAAGAAGACCAGACACACCGCCATGGCGACGAGCGAGCTGGCCATCCACGCGTGGAAGCGCCACCACTGGAACTCCGGCACGCGCCAGTTGGGCAGGCAGACCAGCCAGACCAGCACCGCGCAGGCTCCGCAGGACCAGGCGAGTTCCGCGTAGGTTTTGAAGACGTGCGGGGCGACCACGGCCACGAGGAAGCCGCCCACCGCTCCGCCGAGCGAGATCATCAGGTAATACCCCGTGAGCCGGCGCGGGTGCGGCTTCTGGGCATACAACTCGCCATGGCAGACCATGCACGCGACGAACATGGTGGTGCAGAAGGCCGCCACCTGCCAGGCGATGCCGACGCTGTTGATGTTGGTCAGCACATAGACCAGCCAGCCAAAGCAGGCGAGCAGTGCGGGGATGAAGAGCGGACGCCAATACCCGTGCCAACTGACAAACGCGACCGTGCAGAAGAAGGGAATCAGCCGGTTGGTGGATTTGTCGTCATGGAGTGACACCCATTGCAACATTTCCAGCAAACCTTTCAGCTTGGAGTGCTCGATCAACAATGGAAGGAGCAGCACGCCGACGCCGGCGAGGGCTACAATCACCATCAAGGGCCGCTGGAAGCCGGTGGGCGCGGCGTCAGAGAAGCACAGGATGAAGGTCAGCAGGTAGAGGCTCAACGGGAGCAGCCACAGGAACGGGATCACCGCCACGTCCTGGCAGAGCTTGTTGGTCGTGGCCAGGAGCAGGGCGGTGGCGCACGCGGGCAGGGCGAGCCAGAGGATGATCCGTCGGAGCGAGGGCACTTCCTCCGGGGTCTCCTCCGGCAGCGTCGCGCCTGCCTGGGGAATTTCACCCGCCAAACCGCGGCTCCAAACGAGCCACGCGCACCAGGCCGAGAAGACCACATAGGCCACGAGGCCCCAGCCCCAGGACACCGCCTGCAGCTTGCGTGCGACGTTGGGCTCGATCAGGAACGGATAGGCCAGCAGGGCGAGCAGTGAGCCGATGTTGGACAGCGCATACAGGCGGTATGGGGACCGACCGGGATTGAGCCGTGAGAACCAGGACTGCATGAGGGGGCCGGTGGTGGAGACGACGAAGTAGGGCAGGCCAATGGTGGCTCCGAGCAGCAGCAGAATGTGGGTGATGGGGGCGTCGCCCGCCTGGGGCTTCCAGGCATCGGCGGGGACAATGGGGAGCACCGCCAAGGACACCAGCAGCAGGGAGAGATGCACCACGGCCTGGCCGCGCGGTTTGAGCCAGCGGCTGAGGAAGTGGGCGTAGGCATAGCCCGCCAGCAGCACGAGCTGGAAGAACAGCATGCAGGTGGTCCATACGCCCGGCGTGCCGCCGAACCACGGCAGGATGTATTTGCCAATGAGGGGTTGGACCAGGAAGAGCAGGAAGGCCCCGGTGAAGATCGTCAGCGCAAATGGCAGCATGGCAATGGCCCGCCGGCTCAAGCACGCCCAGCGGAAAGTTCGGCGGAGAATGAGGTTTTGGCGCGGCTTGGAAAGGAGAATGTGGCCGCTCCTCCGCCTCCGGGCGCATTTATGCACTGCCCCCGGAGCGCGGCCCTCCGGGCCGCAGCGGCTGGCAGCAGGGAACGACATAGGAATGCCCGGAGCCTGGTTAGCAAGGTGGCCGCTGCGG
>CAZCBE010000125.1:0-20145 GCA_964496695.1 uncultured Klebsiella sp. | reverse complement strand
GGTCACAGACCCGCGCTCCGTCGGCTTTCGGGGGCAGTGTCCAGATGCGCCCCGCTTCGGGTCCGCCCATTGGGAAACGGTCCGAAAATACCGCCGCACCGCGGTGGCTCAGGCCACCGAACCCTAGTAGTTGCCTGCCGCCGCCGGTCGAGTCCCAACGTGACCATCGAAGTAGGCGGCGTTACGGATGTTTCCGTGGCTGGGCATATAAGGCAGATTGGTGGTCCAGCCTGCGGTTGGGGAGCCAAGCTGATCGGAGTCCACAATCATCCAGATGCGGTCGGCGGAGGCAAAGGCGAGGACCTGATTCAGCCGCAACGGCGGATAAACGGGGGAAGGGGGCGTGTTGGCATTCACCGGGTAGCCAAACGGCGGCTGGCCGAAGTTCACGGTGGGGCCGGTCGGGTCATCCAAGCGCACGGAGCCGCCGGCAATCACGTAGTCCTGACGATTGAGCGAGTTGAGGTTGGCGGTGTTGGTGGCCGCGCGCTTGAAACCGGGGCAGAAGAAGTTGTCCACCAGTTCGGTCACGCCAGCCGCCAGGCTTTCCCTGCGGGGATGGCCGATGTAGGGGGCGATGTAGGCCACCAGTTCGTCATCCGTGCCATTGTTATATTGGGCGACCTGCCCGCTCCACAAGCCCGTCGTGCGTGTCCCGCACAGCAGATCGTTGTAATCGTCGGTGTAGAGCCGCACCGCCAAGGTGGCTTGTTTCAGGTTGCCGGTGCATTTGATCTGCACCGCTTTGCGTTTCGCTTTCGACAGCGCGGGCAGGAGCATGCCGGCCAAGATCGCGATGATGGCGATGACGACCAGCAATTCGATGAGGGTAAAGGCGAGGTGTCCCGTCCGGCGGGATCTCAGCGTGTTGCGGGGGCAGGGCATAGGCAACAAATGGATCTGGACGAACCATCCGCCAGACTCGACCGCTTGGCAAGCCGCGAGAGACAGGTCAGAATACCACGCCCAAGCCCTGCACCTTCCGGGTTTCGACATGGCTGTCAAACCAGAGGAAGTTGCGGACGCTGCCGTGGACAGGGAACAACGGCAACTGGGCACGCCAAGTATTGGCTGGATTGCTCACGTTCACCTGGTCGGCATCCGTCAGGGTGTAGATGCTGGACAAGGAGCCAAGCCCCTCCAGTTGGGGGATGGACAACGGGGTCTGGGGCGGAGTCGCCTGTCCCGAGGTGTAGCCGAACGGGGTGTTCGTGGTGATGTTGATCGCGCCATTGGTGAATGCTCCGGTGACCATGTAATTGACGGGGGAACCGCCGGCGGCCTGATTGTTGTGCCGGGAATAGCCCGCGCAAATGAAGACCTTGCCGGTGACCGACGTGGCGGACGGGCGGGGCAGACTAAGGTAGGTGCTGAGGTGGAAGAGCAGGTAGTTGTCGTCGTTGGAGTCGTAACGCGCCTGCTGCCCGCCCAGCAGGCCGCTTCGGTCGGCCCGCCCCGGCAGGCGGTCGTTGTAATCGGAGGTATACAACTGCAAGGCCATGCCGATCTGCTTCATGCTGTTGAGGCAGGACGCCTGGGTCGCCTTCATTTTGGCCTTGGAGAGCGCGGGCAGCAGCATGCCGGCCAGGATCGCAATGATGGCGATGACAACGAGCAGTTCGATGAGGGTGAAGGCAAGCCGCCCGGTCCGAGGAGACATGGAATGGCTGGAATGACACGGCATAAAACTGCGCTGAGTGAGTCTGTGACGTAGCGTCGGCCAAGACCGTCCCCTTAGCAATCGGCCATTCTGCCTAGAGGCGGGTTTTTCTCATGAGCCTTGGCAGGCGGCGAGGATCGGTTCTATGCATGGGCTGGTTCTCTTGGCGTGGGGCAAGGCCGCACGGGCCCGGCTTTTTCCTCGTGCCCACGGCTTTTCCGAGTCATGCTTTCGACATGGCAGACGACGTATTGTCGCGGCTCAAACAGCTCTTCACGGGCGCGCAGCACGCTTGGAACGACCACGCGGATGCGGTGGCGGACGAGGAAAAGCTTTCCGCCCCGGAAGCCTTCGTCCACTTCTGGGTGCTGACGGTCAAGAGCTTCACCCGCAACCGCGTGCCGGTGCGGGCGGCGGCCCTCGCGTATTCCACCCTGCTGGCGCTGGTGCCGATGCTGGCCTTGGTCCTGAGCGTGGCGTTCGGCTTTCTACAGCGCAAGGAGGGCCAGAAGCACATCGAGACCTTCATCCACCACATTGTTTCGGCCGTCGTGCCCTCGGCTCCAGGCCATACGGAGGAAGCGAAGGCCACGACGCTTTCGATGGCCGACCTTAGATCATTCCCCTCGCTGGCCGCGAAGTTGGGAGAGACGACGAACACGGTGTCGGTTTACTTGAGCGGGCGGCTGACGGCGGGAACCCGGCAGGCCTTGGCGCAGGCGGCCGGGACAGGCGTGATGTCTCCCGCCCTGCAAGCGGACCTGGTCCAGGAGCTGAATGCCCTGATCGAGGGGCCGTCCCTCTACGAACCGCAGCGTTTTTCGGGTTTGGAACTGCGGCCCGAGACGCGCCAGTTGGTGAAGGAGAATCCACAGGGAGCGGCGCTCGCTCACCTGAACCGCCGTTTGCTCGAGGAGGCTTACCCGAGCGAGTTCGCGCTCAAGCTGGGCGCACATGAGATCGTGGAAACCATCCAGACCTTCGTCCGCAACCAGCAGACCAGCGCCGTCTCCGCCAGCGCGGCGCTCATGCTCGTGTTCATCGCCATCATGATGCTCTCGCGCATCGAGGACACCTTCAACGACATCTGGGGAGTGCAGCGCGGGCGGAGCTGGTTCGCACGGGTGACGCAGTATTGGGCGGCGCTCACCCTCGGGCCGGTGCTGCTGGCCCTCGTCATCGGCCTGACCACCAGCACGGAATTGCAGAGCTTCAAGGAGACGCTCGCCGTGATGCCGCTGGGCATCGGCAAGCTGACGGAGTTCATGTTCAAGTTCCTGCCCTTCGCCATCGTGAGCCTGGGTTTTGCGGGCTTCTACGCGCTCCTGCCGGCAACGAAGGTGCATTGGAAGGCCGCGCTGGTGGGCGGGGTGGTGGGCGGCTGCCTGTGGCAGTTGAACAACTTGCTGAGTGTGCTCTATGTGTCCCGGGTGGTTACCAACAACAAGGTATATGGCAGCCTGGGCATGGTGCCGGTGGTGATGATCGGCCTCTATTTCTCGTGGATCATCCTGCTGTTTGGCGCGCAGGTGGCCTACAGCTTCCAGAACCGCCGCGCCTATTTCCAAGAGCGGCAGGTGGAAAATCTGGATCAGCACAACCGCGAGTTCATCGGGCTGCGCATCATGGTGGAGATCGCCCGGCGCTTCTGGTGCGGGGAGAAACCCCTGACCGGCACGGCGCTGTCCGAGTTGCTGGGCGTGCCGACGCGCCTGGCCGGGAAAATCCTCCAAACGCTGGTGGGCGCGCGGCTGCTGGCGGAGAGCCAGACCACCGAAGTGGCCTACTTGCCGGCCCGACCGCTGGAGAAGATCACCTGCCATGATGTGCTCCACGCGCTGCGCACCAGCCGCAACGGCAGCGTGGCCACGCGCGACGATGCGGTCCGCGAACAGGTGCGTGGGCATTACGACCGGTTTCAGGCGTTCGAGAAGTCGGCCGCCGAGGGCGTCACTCTGGCGGCGCTCGCGGCCGAGGCCACCACGCCGCCCAAGCCGGTGGTGTGAGACGGGAGTTCGATGCTCTCCTGCCCGTAATCCCGATCCTAATCCTGCTCTCAGGCTTCCTGACCCTGGAGCAGATCAGGATCAAGAACAGGATTATGAGCCGAAGCAGGCCGGAATCGGGGCTTGGCAGGGCAGGGGCGGCTTCCCTAGCATCAGGAACGTGCTTTCCTTCTTGCGATTTTTCGGCGTGACGGTGGCGGCGGTCTGGTTCGGCTCAGCGGTCTTCTTCACGTTCTTCGCCGGGCCGGCCTTCTTCTCCGACGAGATGAAGAAGCTCTTTCCGCCGCCTTACAATGGGGCGGTTGCCGAACTGGTCGTCGCACGTTACTTCGTCCTGCACTACCTGTGCGGCCTCCTCGCGCTGGCGCATCTCGGCGTCGAGTGGATGTATCTTGGCAAAGTGCCGGCCCGCCTGACGGTCTGGCTCGTGGGCGGCGTCCTGGGTCTCAGCCTCATTGGCGGCCTCTGGCTCCAGCCCAAGCTCAAGGACCTGCAGCAGATCAAATACGCCGACCAATACCGCCGTGTGGCCACGCCGCAGCAGCGGGAGGCGGCGGCGAAATCGTTCGGCCTGTGGCACGGGGTTTCCTCGACGATGAACCTCGTGATGCTGGCGGCACTCTGGCTCTATCTGGCGCGGGGCGTTAACACGGGCGAGTCGCCCCGGTTCGTCTCGCCGATCAATAAATTCGGCATTGACAACCGAAGCTGATGGGCAGAGACACGACCCTGACCTCCCGGGGCAATGGTGCCACCGGCGGGCCCTCTGGTCATGATCTCGAATGAACGACCCACACCCTACGGTCATCGTCCGCATCACCGACATTCCGGTCCGCCCAAGGCGCCTGTGCCGGAGGAGTCGCTCCGCACCGAGAAGCTGAACGTCGAGCGCAAGCTCTTCATCTTCACCCTGCGCGAGAATCCGCGCGGGCGCTTCCTCCGCATCACCGAAGATGTGCAAGGGCGGCGGGATACGATTATCATCCCCGCCACGGGTCTGGAGGAATTCCACCAGATCATCGGCGAGATGGTGAAAACCTCGGCGGAATCGCCCGAGGGAATGCCCAAGCCCGATGACGAGGAACGTCCGGACGAGCGGAACCTGGATTGAGGGCGGATTCCGAAGTGGTGCCCGTGAAACACGCTAAACGGACATTTTCTGTCCGCTCGCTTGTCGGATAGCTCTCCCCCCCAGCTTGTCATCGCCCACACTTTTGCTTTCGTGTGTTTGGCGTGTTTAGCGGGCTCTCCCTTCCCACCTCTGGGTTCAGCGACGATCTGGCCGAGGTTCCCCTATAAGTCCGTCGCCGCCTTGAGCTTCTTTTTCCGAGAAGCGGACCGCACGGTTGTCGCGTCGCTCCACAGGCCTTCGAGATCGTAGAGCTTCCGCACGTCCGGGTGCATGACGTGGACGATCACGTCGAAGAAATCCAGCACGACCCAGCGTCCGCCGACCGCACCGTCCTCCGCGCGGGCCTTGACGCCATGTTCTTTGCGCAAGGTCTCCTCCAGTTCCCCCACGATGGCGCGGAGGTGCGGCTCACTGGTGCCCGAGCAGATGACGAAGTAATCCGTCACGCTCGACAGTTTGCGCACGTCGAGAATGACGATGTCTTCGGCCTTTTTGTTGTCCGCCAGTTCCCGGCAGAGCAAGGCGAGTTTCTTAGCTTCCATTGCGGAGACAGTGCCAAACCCCGGCTCAGAGATAAAGCCTGTTCGCACGGATGGACTCGGCGACCACCGGTCCGGTGAGCAAATCCACCGGGAAACCGGCCTTTACGCGGGCGCGGATTTGGGACGAGGAGACGCCCAGCGGGAAGCCCTTGAGCATGGAACCCTGGAACGGGGCCGGGAAAGGCACGCTTGGCTCGCCGGGCCGGGGAATGACGAGAAACTCCACGGCGGCCGCGAGTTCCTCGGCCTCACGCCACAGCGGCAGTTTCGCGACGTGGTCCGCACCGATGAGCCAGAAGAGCCGCGCGGAGGGGAACCGACGGCGGTAATCCCGCACCGTATCAATGGTGTAGGACACGCCGCCCCGCATGATTTCCTGTGCGTCCACTTCATAGTGTGGCTGGCCGGCCAGCGCGAGCCGGAGCATCTGGAGCCGGACTGCTGCCGGGGCGGGCTGGGTGCCCGGCTTGAACGGCGACTGCGCTGCCGGGATGAAACACAGCCGGTCCAGCCCGAACTCCTCGCACGCCGCCTGCGCCACGAGCAGATGCCCGAGGTGGACGGGGTCGAACGAGCCGCCGTAGAGGGCGAGTTTCATCAAGGAGTGTTTAGTGATCAGTAATTAGTCGGATGACGGTCGTGGGCCGGTTCTAAATACTCAGCACTAATTACTAACCACTTTTCCCATCAGCAACACCGGTTCGGTCCGCCATCAAACCGCTTCTCCGCCGCCGCCACATAGGCCTGGCCACGCTGTTCCTTCACCATCGCTTCGGTGCCGCCGAGCAGATCCACCTTGCGCGGGATGCAGGCCTGCGCGCGGTCCACGGCGGCCTCGCCGCTGAGTTCCTTGAGCAGCAGGAAGCCCAGCGCGAAGATATTCCACCACTTCACCGGCTTGCCATCGGCCACGGCGTAGTCCGGCAGCCACACGGGGTCGGTCTCGGAAAGCTGCGGGGTGCGGCGCTTCGAGAGCAGCGAGAGCCATTCGTAGATGCTCAGGAACACGATGGCAATGACCAGGGTCATGAAGGTGCCGGAAACGACGGCGTTGAGCTGCATGTTGAAGCGCAGCGTGCGGTTCGTTTTCAGGGCAGCTTCCGCCTTCGCGATGCCTTCGGCCACGCCTGCTGCCTTGGCGGCTTCGATGGCCTGCTCCAGGGCGGGCTTGGCCTTTTCCAAGGTCTCCGCCGCGGCGAGGAAGCCGATGCTGGGCTTGGGATGGAACATCTTCTGATACCCGGCGGTCAGCGTCACCGAGAGCAGCCAGATCAGCGGAATCAACGTCACCAGCGCGAAGGCCGGGTTGCCCACCCACGGCTTGGTAACCTTGGCCTCCTCGGGCGAGAGCTTCGGTCCGGCAAGCTGAAGCTTCAGAATCACCGTTGTAGCCAGGCACAGTGCGATGCTCGCGAGCAACTGGTTCGCAATGCCGAAGAGCGGCCAGAGCGAATTGATGCCGCCGAGCGGGTCGCGCACGCCCTGGATGAGGAAGTAGCCCCAGCCCATCACTACCAGCAGGCTGGCGAAGAGGTTTGCCCCCACGGCCTTGGTGTCGCCCAGCGGCTTCCAGAGATGGCCGAGCGCGTCCTGAATCAAGTAGCGGCCCACGCGCGTGCCGGCGTCGAGCGTGGTCAGGATGAACAGCGCCTCGAACATGATTGCGAAGTGATACCAGATGTCCAGCCACCGCCCGTGTGTAACCTTCGAGAAGATGTTCGCCATGCCCACCGCGAGCGTCGCCGCACCGCCGGTGCGGCCGTAGAGCGTGTGTTCGCCGACTTCCTTCGCGAGGCTGTCCATCTGCGCGGCGGAGACGGTGACCGGCACATACGTGAACTTGCCAGCGTTTGCCGGGTCGGGAGCCAGCACGGTAAAGCCGGATTTCTCCACCTTGGCAATCGTGTCCGCCGCCACCGCCTCGGGCGTCGCGCCCGCACCCTTCACGTTCATGCTCAGATACACACCGGGGTCGAGCGTGCAGGCGGCGATCATTGCCATGATGGCCACGAGGGATTCCAGGCACATCGCGCCATAGCCGATGGACCGCGCATAGCCCTCCCGCGTGATGATCTTAGGCGTGATGCCGCTGGCGATGAGCGTGTGAAAGCCGCTGATCGCGCCGCAGGCAATGGTGATGAAGCAGAACGGAAAGAGCGCGCCCGCCACCACAAGCCCGGAACCGTCCGCGAACTTCGAGACTGGCGGCATCTTCAAGTCCGGCAGCACGATGAACACGCCCACCGCCAGCGCGAAGATGGTGCCGAGCTTCATGAACGTGCTGAGGTAATCGCGCGGCGCCAGCAGCAGCCACACGGGCAGCACGCTGGCCGCGAAGCCGTAGATGATGACCGACCACGCGAGTGGTTCGGCCTTCAGCGTGAAGACCTTCGCCCAGTCCGCATGCGCGTGGACGAACTGTCCGCCCCACACCGCCAGCAGCAGCAGCACGACGCCGATGGCGGAAACTTCCATCACCTTGCCCACCCGCCACCAGCGCAGATAGCCGCCCATGAACATCGCAATGGGAATAGTCGCCGCGACCGTGAACACGCCCCACGGACTTTCCGCCAGCGCCTTCACCACCACCAGCGCCAGCACGGCGAGCAGGATGATCATGATGGCCATGATCGCCACCAGGCCGATGACGCCGGCCACCGAGTTCAACTCCTCCTTTACCATCTGGCCGAGCGAACGGCCATTCCGCCGCATCGAGCAGAAGAGAATCACAAAGTCCTGCACCGCACCGCCCAGCACCACGCCGATGAGAATCCACAGCGTTCCCGGCAGGTAACCGAACTGCGCCGCCAGCACCGGCCCCACCAGTGGCCCCGGTCCCGAGATGGCCGCAAAGTGGTGGCCGAAGACGATCCACTTGTTCGTCTTCACGAAGTCGTGGCCGTCCTCCTTCACCTCACACGGGGTCGCGCGGCGGTCATCGAGCATCATCACCTTGGCGGCGATCCACTTGGAGTAGAAGCGGAAGCCCACCGCATAGGTGCAGAGCGCGGCGACCAGGATGTAGATCGAGTTGAGCGGTTCGCCGCGCCGGAGCGCGAAGGTGGCGTAGGCCCCGGCACCGAGGGCGGCTACCGTGAGCCAGATGACCGTTGAGAGCAGCTTGTTCATTGAGCCAGTAAGTTCGAGTCGAGCGCGCCGATGCTACGCCTGACCGGGAGCGGACTTCAACCTTGTCGAGCAAGCCCCCTCACTGGACGCGCGCATTGGGCGACGGGGGCAAGCGAGGACGCTTGCGGCACGGCCGGCCGGAGGCCGGCGCTACGTAGCGCAAGCCGCCGGCTTGCCGTATCGCCGGCGTCCTCGCCGGCCCGCATGGTGCTTGGGGCAAGGCCGCTCTGCCGGGCCTCCGTTCCTTGCTACTACGGCGGAGCATTCCTGGGCCGCTTCCGTCCAACCGGTTCATGAAAGCGTCATCCCATCTCGCGGTCATGCTCTTGCTGTTCCTTGCTGCGAGCCCATGTCCCGCCTTGCAGGAAAACATGGCGGTCTCGAGGGAGCGGGCGAAGGAACTGGGCGTGACCATCCGATCCAATCCGAATGGCGAAAGCGGTGTGAGGGTATGGCTGGAATTCCAGCCCAAAGGGGTGCTCAAAAACTTCACCCGGGTGGAACTGGACATCACGGCCGGGGAGAAGCGCCTCGTGGACGCCGTGCTGCAGACCACGCATCCCACGGCGGACACCGTCACCGCCCAGTTTTCCGCCGACCCGGCCTATCTGGCCACGAGCGTGCTCACCATCGTTGTGCAAGATGGTGAACGAACCCGGATTGGCTATCAGTTCAAGGTGAAGGACTTTCTTGAGCCGGGGGTCAAGGCGGACGCCGGCACGGCGATCCCCAGTTACATTACGGCTGAACAGATCAAGGCCATGGCTCCGGTGAAGGCCACGGTGGAGCACCGGGAAACTTACACGGCCCGTCTCCGCACCGCCGATGGACAGCAATTCACGCTGGGCAGTGACCGGGGCGCGCAGGAGGTCTGGCACTTCGTCGGCACGGCACTGAAGCAAGGGCAGACCTATGAACTGCCCGGAGCCTTTCTCGCTTACCAGCAGCGCAAGTTTTACGTCACCGCCGAGGAGGTCAGGGCGATGCCGGCCGGCCGGGCCACGCTGGAACTGAGGGGGCCTTGCTTTTCGATCTTCCGGGGCGCTGACGGAAAGCAGTTCGTCATCGGCAACCCGGGTTCGGGACCGGCAGTGTGGAAGTTTCTCGGCACGCTGGAGGAAGGCCAGACTTACGAACTGCCCGGGGCGTTCGTGGACTATCACAAGCGGAAGAAGTGACGGACGCTTGACCACACGGTTTCGGGCGCATCCAAGCACTGCCCCTAGTCTCGCTTCGCCGGGCAAGCGAGGACGCTTGCGGCACGACCGGCTGGAGGCCGGCGCTACGTCGTCCTTTTGAAGCTCATTCCCGCTTCGCATCCGGCCACAGTTCACCACTCAGGCGGTCGCAGAAGCGGATCACGTCGCGCTGCTCCGGCGTGTCGGGGCAGTCCGGCTGGAAGAAGGCGACGCCGGGCATCGCCGGGTAGCGGCGCTTCAATTCCTCGGCGTGCTCGCGCAATGCCTTCTGTTTCAGATACTCACCGCGATAGCTTTTCTGCGCGGTGATGTGGCCGAAGCTGAAGATCGTCTTCTCCAGCACCTTCGCCTCCGCGAACTTGTCGCAGCGACGCAGCGCGCCGTCCCAACTCGTGCTCTGGCCGACTTTCGCGCTGTGGGTGTAACCCTCGATGATAAAGAGGTCCACTGTGCCATCGCGGCCGAGTTCGAAGAGCACGGGTGTGGGCTCCGTGCTCCAGATGGCGATGAAGACATCGGGGTTCTCTTTGCGCCCGGCGCGGAGGCCCTCGGCGAGCCAGCGCTCATTCTCGGGCTGCGCCGGCGGCACCCACTCGTCCAGCGCGATCCCGGCGGCGATGAACTTCGGCGTGGTGGTCTTGCGCGGGTGCGCGCGGCCATTACGGGAACACGCGCGCTGCCAATACTCCGGCCCCTTGGCGTCCGGGTGGTTGAGACCGTAGGCCCAGTCCAGCGCGGTCTTGCCGGCCAGTTCGGTCAGCTCCGGGTCCAGCCAGCCGCTGCCATCCACGGTCATGTGCGCGTAGAGGCTCATGTCGCGGTGGAACTGGCGCGGCTGAAACCACACGCGATACGGCGGCTGCGGACGCTGGGCGAGCTTGGGTGGCGCGGGCGCGCCAGCGGGTGCGTCTGCCGCATGCGTCGCCACGCAGGCCATGGCACCGATGCCGAAGAAGGCTCGGCGGGAACACCCGGCCCGTGATGCAATGGAGCGGCCCGCAGTCATGCTGTCGAGTGAAGGCTGCGAAACCCGGTCCGCCAAGCAGGAAAGAGAAGGCCCCCGTTCAAACGCACAAAAGCCAGACCAGCAGGAATGCAAAGGCGGCGCAGCCGCAAACGATCCAACGGCCGTTCAGGCCGATGCCGAACAGTCCGACCATTCCCATTCCGAACATGGCGAACCAGAACCACAGTGAGGATATTGCAGCGTCCCATCCCGCTGCGAACAGGTGGAGCAACCATTCCTGCGCCGCAGTGGACAGGAAAACGAGCCCCAGTCCGGCCAGCAGCCCGGTCGTCACGACCAGCAACGGAGCCCGCCACTGGCGTGCTAACCTGGCGAGTCGCGGCCTCGTCCGCAGGGCGGCAGCCGTGAAAGCCAGCAGGGGCATCCCGCCAGCCACGGCCACGAGGAGCCACGCATAATCGCGCATCACACTGGCCTCGACTTCACTGATGTGACGATGGGCAAACAGCCATCGCCAGCCCCATCGTAATGGAAGCACAAAGTTGCACAGCCAGCCAAGGCCGACGATGCGAACAGCCGACGCCCAAGGTGCATGGGCAGGATGCCAGCCGCGGCCGCTGACCCCGTCCAGCTTCCAGAGCTGGACCAGAACGAAGAAGCTGACGAGCAGACCGGCTCCCGGCAGGAAGGAAAACCAAGCGATCCTCCGCATGCGCATGGCTTCCTCAATGGCCGAGATGCGGCTCTCAGGAGAACCTGCGGACGTGCCGCTCATGGGCTGCTCATGGAAGCGGGGCAGGCCGGGCTGGCTGCGCCTTAAGCTGCTTGAGCTGCTTCTGTTCAATGAGTTTTAGCTCGCGCTTGAGATTGTGGAGGACCAGCTGATTGCCCGCGAGGATCGCGATGAGGATTACCACCAGCACGAACACCAGCACGGTGGCGGAGCCGCGTTCGCATTTCCTGGGCGGGTGATTCGAGTTCAAGTTCATGGCTGTTTCTCCTGCGGTGCGGCGACGAGAAAGGTGAAGAGCGGGGTGACGCGTTTCTTCGGGTCCTTCGTCTGCAACTCCACTTCCCAACGCCAGGCGGTGACGTGCTGGCGCGCATCCGCGTCCATGCGCGAGGATTGCACCCGGTGCAGCGTGGCCTGCCAGACCTGGTTGGTATGCTCCTGCCGCCAGACCGTGTCCCTGGCGTGCATGTAAACCGTCAGGTTGGTGCCGCGCGGAATGGTGAGCCACTCCTGGCCGTCCTTTTTCACCACGCGGGGCGGGGCAGTGGCGGTGCGCACATCCTCGCGCCAGCGCTCCCCGGCGTGAAGTGTCCGGGTGATGTCGTCCGCGTTGCGTCGGAGACCGTCCGCCCCGGTGCGTCCGGCGAAGAAGAGCTGCATCATGAAGCTGAACATCATCGCCAATATGGCGACCCACACCAGGCATTCGATGAGGGTGAAGGCGCGAGAGGGGTGACGCGTGGCAGGTGACAGGTGACAGGTGGTGGACTCGTCGCGTCGAGCAGCCAGATCAACGCGAAACCCCAGAGTTGAAACTCGGAACGTCATTTGAGCACCACCTCCCGGACCACCGGTCCGCCCGCGCCGCGCTTTTCGGGCGTCCATTCCAGCCGCACAGTCTGGCCGGTGCGGGTGAGGGTGAACTTGCCGGGCGCCAGGTTCTTCGCGGCGGCGGCCTTGAGGGGATAATCGTGGGCTCCCTCGCGCCATGCACGCCACTCGCCCGCCCGGAGGATTTCCATCTCCCCGTCCACGATCTCCATGGCCACGGCGTGCTGGTAGTGGCTGCGCAGGGCTTTCTGTTCGGAGTAGAAACTCGCGCTGAGGGGAATGAGCGCCGCTGCCACCAGCGCGAGCGCGCAAAGCATGTCGGCCATCGCCGAGCCGCGCTGCAAACGGTGGGAAGCGGGCGCGGTTGTCACCATAGCATGACTCCTTCCATGAGCCCGATGAGGAGGAGGAAAACGGTGACGCATACCAGGCCGACGCCCGCGCCGCACCCGAGGATGAAGATCACGTTGGTGGTGTCGCACGCGATGCGTTCCAGCCGGAACGCCTGCGCCTCGAGGGATTCATGCCAGCCGGCCAGCGCGGGGAGCAGCGGTTTCAATTGCGCCCGCGCGATTTGCGTGCGCCATGGCATCTCGCCATCTTCATCGAGGTGGCGCACGGCCTCCGGCAGCCAGATGCCGGCGCGCAAGTCCGCCACCACGCGGTCAGTCCGCGGCTGCCAAAACGAGTTTCCAGACAAACTGGCCGCCGTGGTCACGGCGATTTCCTCCGGCACTTTGGCGTCCAGCAGCAGCGCCAGCAGGAGCGAATAATCCCGCTGCATCCGGCGACGCTTCCACGGCAGCCGGTTCGTGAGCCAGCGCGTGAGCCAGGGAAAACGGTGATCCACCCACGCGGCGCTCTGCGGACCGCTGAGGTAAAGGGAGCTGGCCGACGCGATGAATGCCAGCCACGCTCCCAGGCCGATGAACCAGGCGTCGCGATGGCTCATGAATGCCAGGGCCAGCGCCGGCAGCGGGGTGTCGTAGTCGGGAAACAGCTCGGCGAATTTGGGGAACACCACCGTGAACAGGAGGAAGGAAATCCCGAGCAGGACGACCGAGGTGGCGATGGCCATGAAGCTCATGTCGCCCACCGACTCGCGCTGCGTGCGGGACATCTCGTCGAGCAGCCGGCGGGCGGCAGGCAGGACGCGCGGGAGGTCACGGATGTGCAGGCCGGTCTTGAGAACTCCAGTGATGCTGGCGGGCAGCAGGCCGGGCACCTTGTCCAGGGCCTCGGTCAGCGGTGCGCCTTTTTCTAGGTGCGCGGCCAGCAGGTGCAGTTCGGTGCCCAATGACTCCTCGTGCCTCCGGCTCAATTCGATGATCGCCCGCTCGGGCCCGCCGCCGCGCTGCACGCCTGCCTCGAGGACAGTCAGCAGCATGCGGGCACGCTCCAGCCAGCGATACGGCTGCGACGCGAGCCGCTGGACCATGCAGATGACGAAGCCCAGGCCCACGAGGAAAGCCCCCGCGATGAACCAGCCGATCAGGTTCTCAGGCATGAAATCCATGGGTTACGGTGTCACCAAGGCCCGTCCATCCAGTATTGCAGCGTGCGAAACACGGGCACCACCTGGCAGAGAATGATGAAGCCCAGGGCCAGAATCGCCGTCGGCAGGGACGCATAAACAAGCCGGTCACGGGCGCGGTGCGAGCGGGCGAGGAAGAGCTCCGAGACGCGCTCGAAGCCGCGCGAGAGGCTGTCGCCGTCCTGCTCGGCCAGCCAGATGAACATGGGTGGCACGAGCGGACTCCCGGCGATCACCTCGCTCAACCTGGCTTCGCCGGACGCGAGTTTGGACTCCCAGCGCTTGAGTTCACCGCCGAGCGGCGTCACGCCTTCGCCTTGGCGCAGGAAGCCCAGCGCGTCACGCAGCGAGCAACCGTGCTTGAGCAGCAGCGCCAGCGAACTGGCGAATTGTGCCAGGGCGGCGTCACGAAAGGCCGGCACCCGCCACCGCACAAATTGCCGCAGGCTCGGCAGGGTCAGCACCAGCAGCATGGCCACGGCCCCGAGCCCCAGCACCACCACGGGGAACCAGCGGAGGAACAGCCAGTTGGCGGCGGGGTTGGGCTGCCGCTCCCCCAGTCCGCCGAACCACATCAGATTCTCCAGCTCATTGCCACGAATGATTTGGTCCAGCACAAAGGCAAGGATGCCCGAGACGACGGCTGAGGTAAGGAGCAGGAGAAAGGGATACACCATCAATCCTTTCAGGCGCGCCCACAGCGCGTCCAGGCGGGCGTAGTGATCCGCCAGCATGAGCAGCACGCCCGGCAGGTCATTGGCCTGCGCCCCGATCAGGAGCATGCGCTTGTAAAACTCCGGGAGCTGACGCGGTGGCAGCGCGTCGCGGAGGGGCGTGCCTTTGGCCAGGTCCGTTTCGAGGGCGGTCAACTCGGCCTTGAGCTCGCCATGGTCCAGGCTCGCGCAGAGCTGGCGCAGCGCGCCTTCGAGCGGCAGGCCGCTCTTGAGCATCCCCGCGAGTTGCTGGTTCACGAAGGCGAATTCGTCGAGTTTCATGGGCGGCGTGGTGCGTGGCGCGTGGTGCGTGAGGAAGTTCGAGCGCGTCCGGCGGCGGTCACGCACCCCGCACCACGCGTCACGCCTTTCCAGCCATGTGCATGCGGGTTCATTGGTGGGTAAGGATGGCAGCTAGCCAATGGCGCGGTGGAATTCGACTTCAGTTGTAAGCTTTCCTGCCACGAGCGCAAGGCCGCTGGCCCTAAGGTCTTTACCCGATGGAGCGATGGCCGCCGGACCTTGCTCCCGGAGCGCGCTGCGGAGGGCGTCGGTGAGACGGACATGCTCGGCCACGGGCAGGCGGCCGCGATAACCGGTGCGGAGGCACGCGTCACACCCCGTCCCGGCGCAGGCGGCGCACACGCGTCGGAGCAGCCGCTGGTTCAGCACCAGGGAGACACTGGCCAACACCGCCGAGCGGTCTGGCACCATCACAAACAGCCGCTCGAAGACGCCACGACACGAGCCCGCGTGCAGCGTGGCGATGACTTGGTGGCCGGTGAGCGCGGTGCGCACGGCGAGGTTGGCCGTCTCATCATCGCGGATTTCGCCCAGCACGAGGACTTGCGGATCCTGCCGCAGCAGATGCCGCGCGGCGGTGGCGTATCCAAGCCCGCGCGCCTCGTTCACTTCGGTCTGCATCACACCGGGGAGGATCTGCTCGACGGGATCCTCGACGGTGATGATGTGCTTGCCTCCTTGCGCGAGCAGGCCGCGCAGGCAGGCGTAAATCGTCGTGGTCTTGCCGCTGCCGGCGGGGCCGGTGAGCAGGAGCAGCCCGGCCGGCTGGCGGAGGAACAGTTCCAACTCGGCCAGCACATCGGGCGGCAGGCCAAGTTCCTTCAGCGCCGGCGGCGTGGTCTGCGTGAAGAGGCGCAGGACGATCTTTTCCCCGGTCACCGTCGGGTAGGTCGCCACGCGCACATCGTTCTGCGAGCCAAGCTCTGCGCGTTCGATGCGGCCATCCTGCGGCAGCGAATCCTGCCAGGTCTGGAGGCGGGACAGGTATTTGATGCGGCCGAAGACCCGTTCCGCCAGGCCAGCGGGCAGGGTAATCAACGGAGCGAGCAAGCCATCCAGACGAAAGCTCACCTGCGCGCTGTGGTCGGTGGCGGTCTGGAGATGAATGTCGCTCGCGCCGGCTTGTTCCGCGCGACGCACGAGATCGGCAACCACAGGCGGGGCGTCGGCATCGGCGGCGGGCGAGGTCATTGGATGTGGGGAAGATGCCTGAAGCCGGTGCCGGTGGCAATGCGGCAGGGGTTTTCTGCCCCTCGGTGGCGACTTTTCCAAGTTGTTCGCTTGGCAAATTCGCACGACCCTCGAATGACGGGCCGTTCGCGGGAACCCGGGCAACCGCACGTTGTGATCCAAGCCGCTCTTCGGGGGGGGGATTTGATCCGTGGGGTGGTGCGCGGATGCGCCGCATGCCACCATGCCCATCTGGCGGCAAACCAGCGCTTGCCAGAAATGGCTCGGTCGCTACTCTCCGCGCCATGACGTTTTTCAAAGCGGTTTTGGCGTGGCTGGTGATCGCGGCAGTCCTGGGTGGCGGCATCTTCATGACCGTCCATCCGAAGTCGCCGACTTGGTGGCCGCTGCTCGCTGCCGTGGTCGTTCTGGTCGCCATCATCGGCAAGTTCGGCTGCCTCCCGCCGAGCGACGAGCACACTCACTGATTTATCGGCGGACCGCCGGTGCCAAAGACGCGAAGGTGCGAGCCTTCGTGTCTTTGCTTTTCAGGGGAAACAACCTCGTCGGGCTCCCGCCGTTGGCAGGGTGAGACTTGTGAACGCCATATCGAGCACAGCGAGGTTCTTGGACAGATACGCCAGAGGTGATGCTCGCTTCGCTCGCGCCTCCTGCGTTGGCAAATGGGTTTCGACGGAGTCTCACCCTGCCAGCAGTTACGGCGACGTCACTTCGCCGCCTTGTCCAGGGCTTCCAGCACGATGCTCGGTGTGAGCAGGGTCGGGAGGAGAATTGGTTCGGCCTTGGGATCGCGAGGGTAAACCAGCACCATCGGCACACCAGCGCGACCGAACTTCTTGAGTTCGGTGATGATGGCCGGTGACTCCAGCGTGTTGTCAGCGAGCAGTGCAACGGCCTTCAGATCCTTCAGCTTCTTTTGGGTCGTGGCGATTTCGAGACTGCTCTTGAGGTTGGCCTTGCAGGTGAAGCACCAGTCCGCCGTGAAATCCACCAGCACGACGCGGCTTTCGGCGCGGGCCTTCGCCAAGGCGTCCAGGCTCCACGGCTGCCAGTCAATGCCTTCAGGGCTGTGCTTGGCCACGCTGCCGTGCTCGGCGGGCGGGGTGGGATTGCGCCAGTGCAACTGGCCTTCCAGCGCGTAGGCGTAGGCACCGCCCAGCAGGACCGCGCTGATGACCATCGCCAGCCCGCGCCGCGTGCTGCCCCGTTGGACAAACTCGCCCCAAATCCACGCGACCAGCGCGAGAATCACAAGAAACAATCCCAGCCACAGCGCGCCGTCACGGCCGAAGATGCGCGTCGAGACCCACAGCAGCCAGATGGCGGTGGCCAGCATCGGGAAGCCCATCGCGTGCTTGAAATGAACCATCCACTCACCGGGCTTGGGCAGAAAGCGCAGCCACGCGGGCTGGAAGCTCAGCAGCAGGTAGGGCAGCGCCAGGCCCGCACCGATGGCGAGGAAGAGCAGTAGAATCAACACCGGCGGCTGGGCGAACGCGAAACCCAGGGCCGGGGCGAGCAGCGGCGCAGTGCAGGGCGTGGCCAGCGCAGTGGCGAGGATGCCATTGAAAAACGCCCCGGTGGGGCCTTCCTTGCGGGTCAGTTCGCTGGCTGCGGTCATCGCGCCACCGCCGAGGGTCACCTCGAACAAACCGAACAGATTCAATGCCACGAGTGTGACGAGCGTGACCATGCTCACGAGGAAGATGGGATTCTGAAACTGCATGCCCCAGCTCGCGTTTTTGCCTGCCTGCTGCACCCCGATTACGATGCCGGCGAGGACAACGAAGGAGGCGAGCACGCCGAGGCAATAGACCAGTCCAAGCTGGCGCACCCGCGCGGGGGACTCTTTCGCTTGGTTGACGAAGCCGAAAATCTTCAACGCGATGACCGGCAGCACGCAGGGCATGATGTTCAGGATCAGGCCGCCGAGGAACGCGAGGAGCAGGGCGTGGCCGAAGGAGGTGATCTCACCTTGGGCGGACGGCGGGGCAGGGGAGGCAGCCGTGGTTTGCTTGCTTGCCCCGACGGCGGGGGCAGTCCCGGCCGCGGTGTCGCTGACGAGCAGATTTACCTCATAGCCGGTCGAGTGGCCGGTCGCCGAGACTTCCACAAGCAGGCCGAGCACTTGCTTGGGCCAGTCGCCCTCGGATTTCTTGATTTGCTTGCGGAGCAACGCCTTGCCGCCAGTGTGGCTGAGGAGTTCAGTGGGGCCTTCCACCTCGAAGCCCTCGGCGCTGAGGGGAAAGAAGTCGGGCTGCTTAGCGGTCGTCGGCCACTCAATAAGCAGGGCGCGCGTGTCGTTGGTCGTTGGCTTTTCCCAGCGGGCGCTGGCGGCCAGGTCTGGCTTCACGCTGGGAAGAAGTTTTCGGGCTGTCTCGAGCACCGGCGCGGCGGCGGCGGGCTTGGCGGCATCGCCGATCATCAGGCTGGCCGTGACGCTCGCCTTCTGGGGGACGCACTGGCCGCCGGTCACGCACTCCAGCCAGGAGACGCTGGCCTTGAGGGTTTGGTTGCCCTTGGCCATGTCTGCCGCGAGCTTGATCGGGACGAGGAGGACGACCTCCTTCGAATACTCATAGGTCGTGAGGTCGTTCGTGAGAAACTTGTGCGGCACCGGCCACTGAATCTCTCCGGCCGTCACGCCGGCCGGCAGTTCCCATTTGACGATGGGTGCCATGCCGACGCCCGGATTACGCCAATAGACATGCCACGGCGGGTTCATGGTCATCCGCACTCCGGCTTGCACGGTGTCCCCGGGCTTGGCGGCTTCCAGGGCCAGCAGCAGTTCAACCTGGGTCGCGGCAGCGTCGGCGCGCTGCACCAGAGAGCCGAGCAGGCAGAGGCAGACCAAGGCAAGCATCCCGTTTCGCATGATGGTAAGATGACTGGGAAGGGGATTCGTTTGAAGTTAATTGTCCGGGCCGTTGGGAGCGCGGCCTTCAGGCCACAGAAACGTGTGCAGACCGCTGATGGTTCAAACGCCCTTTCTCAAGTCGGAGCTTTCAGCGTGAACACCGCGCTCCCCTTATGTCGCAGGCGGGTGCCTCTACGCCTCACCGCCGCACGTAGTCGTGCTGGCGGAACCACTCAACGGCATCCTCCAGCGCCTGACGCGGGGGCGTCTGTGGCAGGCCCAGCTCGCGGATGGCCTTGGCCGGGTTGAAGAACATCTTGTAGCGCGCCATGCGCACCCCGGCGAGCGGAGCCTTGGGGGGCTTGCCGGTGAACTTGGAGAGACCTTCGTCCACGTAGGCCGCCAGCAGGGGGATGAAATACGGCAGCCGGACGCGGGGGGCGCGCACACCGGAGACGCGCTCCAGCACCTCGAAGGCTTCGCGCATGGTCCAGTTGCCCTCCGCGTTGCCGAGGATGTAACGCTCGCCGAGGCGGCCCTTCTCCGCTGCGAGGATGTGGCCGACCGCCACGTCCCGGACATGCACCCAGTTCAAGCCGGTGTCGAGGTAGGCGGGCATGGCGCGCTTGAGGAAGTCCACGATGACCTTGCCGGTCGGCGTGGGCTTCACGTCGCGCGGGCCGACGGGAGCGCTGGGGTTGACGATGACGATGGGCAGGCCTTTCTTCGCCAGTTCGCGGGCGACCACTTCCGCGCGCCATTTGGAGAGCTTGTAGTGGTTGCTCATCTGCGCCTCGGAGACGGGCGTGTCCTCGTCGGTGGGGGTGACCACGCCGTTCACCTCGCGCGGCAGGCCGATGCAGCCGACCGTGCTGGTATAGACGATGCGCGAGCAGTCTGCGAGGAAGGCGCTCTCCAGCACATGGCGCGTGCCTTCGACATTCGTCGCATACATCGAGGCATACTCGGGCAGCCACAGGTGATAGCTGGCGGCGACGTGGAAACACCAGTCGAAGCCCTTCATCCCGGCGCGAAGGAGATTGCGGTCACCCACGTCGCCCTCCAGCACTTCGTAGTCCGCGCCTTCCAGTCCGCGCAAGTCCGCGCCGCTCCGGGCCAGCACTCGGACCGTGTGGCCGCGTCGGCACAGCTCGTGAACCAGATTGGCGCCGATGAAGCCGGAGCCGCCGGTGACAAAACACTTCATGTTGGCTCGCGCAGGGCGCGAATGGGCGGTGAGAGTGGCGGGCCGGTGCGAGCCGCACAAGTCAAACGCGTGGACGCGGGAAGCTGCGAGTTGACTCAAATTAAAAGACGACGAAGGGGACGCGCTGGGTTGGGGCAGAAG
>CAZCBE010000124.1:7368-20154 GCA_964496695.1 uncultured Klebsiella sp. | reverse complement strand
GACCACCTTCACCCCGGAGGAATGCGCCAATTTTCTCCGCCATGCCGGCTATGCGACAACTTAAACAGAAAGTGCTCTAATGCCAACGTCCCGGCATGGGGCGGCTTTGAGACTTTTTACCAGCACATCGGTGGAGTTCCCAAGGTGCCCGCTTCGGTCGGTGGTGGTGGTGGCGGTGGTGGCACGCCCGGCTCTCCGGCTGCGATGCTTGCCGCACCGGCTGGCGACACGGGCACTAAGGAGAAGGAAGACAAGGTCAAAAAGAACGATAGCGGATTGTCCGGCTTCCCTGCGCTACCGGATGAGAAGGCAATCGAGAAGTGGCTCAAGGACATGCTCAAGGAATACGAGCGGATGCAGCGTGAGGGCGGTGCTTCCCCGCCAGTCATGTTGTTGATGGCTTCCTCCATTACCGCAGAGGAGGCGACGAACAACTCGATGGGCTTCTACATCGTCCTGAATGCCCTTGATGACCTCAATGGTGATGGTATTCCGGATGGCATGGCTGCGCAGCATGGCGTCAACCCGCTTAATGACGTAACCCAAACCGACTCGGACGGCGATGGCCTCACCGACGAACAGGAAATCCTCCTTGGCACCGACCCGACCAAGGTTGACACCGACGGTGACGGGGTCTCCGACTCAGAGGAGTATTACGCCGGTTCTGACCCGCTCACGCCGCACGGCCTTCCCGGCGTCTCTCTCCTGTTTTATGAGGAACTCGTTAACCAGCCAAACGATGGCACCAACGGTGGCTACCATTTCCTCTACCAGCAGCAGTGGGGGGGCGCGTGTTTGAGTCCAACCGCTGGGTTTATCCAACCCCGAGCAGCGGCCAAGTTGGCTACTCGGATGTCACAGAATGGCCCATGCAGTTCGCGCAGATTCTGAATGGAACGACTACTTCATGGACGGACTTGGTTGGCGGGGGCCGGGACGCCATCACCGTGACGACCAACGTGTCAACCTACTACCGCATCCGCCCCTTCGATGGGCTCTTGCGAAACGGGACGGTTGACGGCACGCGCTACACGAGCGTTCATCAGTTCACCACCTTGGGCGTGAGCACGAACTTGCAGCGCGCCTACGTGTTTCGGCTACAGGCTTACACCAACGGCGCACCGCTCGCGACGTATCTCGGCATCACCATCAAGGGGAAGCCGCTGGATGCCTACGGGCGCGTGGTGTTGACGCTTCCAGACAACACCCGCCAGATCGTTACGCCGGTCTTCCCCGCCGCACTGAGCAACGCGGCTTACTATCCGCCGACATATACGGCGCTGGACATGGACGTGATTCACCCGGTCACTTATGAACTGTCGGAGACCGACGAGGCCAAACGCGGCGGACTTGTGGCCGTGCGCCGGGACTTCAACTCCCCCGTGACGGTCTTGCGGCTGCGCGGCTGGTCCGAATTGGCGGGCAGTGTTTACAAGCTCGATTGGAACAGCTCCAAGATTCGCATTTGGCAGGATGCCGGTCGGACCATCCCTGTGAACAACGGCAGCACCAGTTTCCCCGCCGACTGGGACACCGACATTTATCTGGAGGGACTCACGAAGAGTGCAACTGAAAAGGACGTGCTGGTGAACATGCGAGTGACGATTGGCGGAGTGCAATCCATTGCGCAACAGGTTCCCCTGACGGTGGTGGACGCCGAGTTCATCGCCATCCTGCGCATCTTCATCCCTTACGACTGGGTCAAGATTCCGTGGCACCCGTTCCACACGGACCATGTTGCACAGGGCGATGCTCGCGACTACGCCCCGGATCTCTCTGGCACTCATCGAGTCATGCAAACCTCCGTCATCACTCCGTTTCCTGACCTGTCTCCGTCGGGATTCAAACTGATCGATGGCATGCCGCAAAATCAAAACTCCGGAGGTGAGTCCCGTCACTACAAGTGGTCCACATCGTTGAACAGTCCTGAAGTGTTTAGTTTTGTCAGCTTGCCCGTTCACTCTGGTCTGCAGGTGAACGGTCGGCCTGGCTTTCTGACGCCACTTGCGCTGGCTGATAACTACACGAGTTCATTGCAAGGAGACTATCTCGTGGCCGTTGCCCAGGCCAAGACAGACGAAATGTATTTTTCCGAGCTGGCCCGGACCAAAACGGAGACTACCGTTCGCCTGTTCGGTGCTGCCAAGGAGGAACTGGTGTTCCTCGCTGCTGACATTGACTGGGATTTTCAAGTAACGGTGAGCATTGCCAACCCAATCGCGCCAAGATTCCGACTGAAGGGAAAGCAGGATGGTTTCCCCGCCTACGAGATGTATATCAAGCGGGCGCAGAATGCCCCGGTTGCCGACACAACGATTATTTACCAGTGGAAACCGCCACTGAATCGGGATGTCATGACACTCACTCCAGCTGTTGGTAACGATGAAACCCTTGGTCTGCTCGAAGGAGCCATAAAATGAGAATGGTGCTCACAAATGTAGTCCTGTTGTGCCTGCTCGGCGTCCGGCTTTCCGGCCAGCCGACCGACCTGCCCCCGCTTCAAGACCAGTTAGCGATTTGGTTGAACCCCGGAGCGGCCACGCAAAGCAGGCTGGATGCGTTCGCCGCTCTCACGAAGCGCAATGAATTTCAAGGCGTCAGCCTCCAAAGTTATGCCGTGAATCCCAAGGCCGTCACGGATTCGCTGGTATTTTCCTTTGAGCACGGCCAATCAGGACATCAGTGTTTTGCACTGATGTTGGCCGTGTGGGTGCAAGACCGGGCGTGCTATTCGACTATGATCGAGCCCGCGTTGCGCTCTTCGGATCGTGAGGTGCGAGGGTTCGCAATGGGGGCTGCCGAGTTTTTCAACGACCGGAGCGAAGTTGTCGTGTCGGCTTTGCTTGCGGAGTTGCGGACCACCAATCTGCTATCGAACCTCCAAAAGGCTTGCCTGATCTCAGCCAAACTGGAGGTGAAGGAAGCCATCGAACCGATGGCCGACTTGGTGGCGAACTCCAGCCTGGGCAGAGCCCGAGGAGCGGCGGAAGCACTGGCACACTATCCCAGCCTGCCAGCGCACATCCTTGCCCGCATGGAAGTCGCGCGCACCCGTTTCGAGCGGGCGCAATCAGAGGCGAACAAGCGGCCCCAAACCCCGACGCAAGAATGGCTGGAAAAGCAGCGGCTTTCGAATGGCACCCCTTCGGAGGTCGAGTTGCTCCTTAAGGCGCTGGACAAGGTCAAAGAGAAAGCGCAATTGCCCCCGCCAGCCGACGCAAAGCATCCAGAAACCACAAAAGCGACGAAGAAAGCCGGGAAGTCCAGTGTGGACTGGAAAACTGCACCGTCAGGTAGTCAGATAGCTGAGAAGGATTCGACTGCTCCCACCACGAAATCTGGCGAAACAAGCCGGAACAGCTTGTTGGTATTCTTGGGCCTTGTATCGCTGGGTGTCATCGCGTGGTTCCTCTTGAAGGGACGGCTCCATTAGCCAATGGCAGGGCGCATATGCACCGCAAAACCCTCTTCATCGTTTATCTCCTCGGTGCGTTGACTCTCGGGTTCTTGACGTTTAGCCAACTGATGGCGGCGGTGTGGGGTGCGCCGACGCATCCGCTCCAGTATGTGGCGCTTTTATCGAGCCTAGCGCTGTTCGGCTCCGCCTTCGTCTGTCTGTTCGCGCCGACGCAGGGACGCATTCTTGCTACCCTCTCCATTCTGGGCATGGGCGCACTCTATATCCCGGCGGCGGCCTCATTGGTTCCGGGAGCGACGCGGGATTTTTCGCCCAAGGTTTGCCTAGTATTGTCCGGCTATTTCGCGCTCCTTGCCTTCGCATTGTTCTTCCCGGCTCGCTGGCGGGTGAGTATTCCGCTGTTTGCGGCTTGCTTGCTGGCGAGCGGAGGATTTGTCACCACCACCTACCTGCATCGCAAGGAGCAAGGAGAGCTTCAGTGGCCGGACCGGGTCGCTTACGAATGGACGATGACCGCTGAACCGTTGCAGATTCAGAATGACCAGTATGGCTGCCTCTCTGCCGAGGACAGGAAAGGCCTCTCTGAGCACGGCATCACTGGCGTGCTGCGCTGGACAATGGGAGACAAGTATGAACCGGGGAGCCGTCAGCTCATCATCATTTGCCGTTCCCGGATTCCAGCCCCGAAGAAGTTGCACTATCCCAAACAGGGCACGGTTATCTATCTGTTCGACGGGACGGACTGGAAGTCCATCCCCAACCAGCCGGATGTCTATCCGGCACATGCCACGCTGTGCCCAGATGGTGGCTTGGAGCAAACGACCACAGGCGGAGGCACGCAGCGTTCGGCCCCATTCTACTGGTGATGACACTTTCCCGCCCGCCTGGGCGGTCGGCCGGCCGGGAGGAGCAAGAACGTGTGCCCTCCCGGTCGGCCGAACGGTTTAGGCTGAATTTTAGATCCGGGTGGCAGCACGTTTCTTCAGCGGGCTTCCCCAGCCCCACCTCCTTGGCGTCTGCCGCCCGGATCGCTCTTTCCAATGGCGGTATTGTATGAAGTGAATGTTAAGCGGCTGGACGGGAAGTGAGGATGCGCTAGCCTCGGGTGCATCAGATGAACCCCGGCTCCGCCTACCGCCCCGGACGTGAGATTGCCCGTGGCGGCATGGGCGCGGTGCTCGACGCGCGGGATATGAAGCTGGGGCGCAGTGTGGCCATGAAGGTTCTGCTGCGGCGCGACGCCAGCGAGGAGGAGCAGCAGCGTTTCCTGCAGGAGGCCCGCGTGCTGGGCCAGCTCGCGCATCCCAACATCGTCCCCGTCCACGACGTGGGCACGGATGAGCAGGGCCGGCTCTTCTACACCATGAAGCTCGTGCAGGGCGTCACGCTGCACGAGGTCATCGGCAAGCTGAAGGCCGGGGACAAGGAGACACTCGCCAAGTATCCGCTCAACGCCCTGCTCACCGTCTTTCAGAAAGTCTGCGACGCCGTGGCGTTCGCGCACTCGCGTGGGATCATCCACCGGGACCTGAAACCGCAGAACATCATGGTGGGGGAGTTCGGCGAAGTGCTGGTGATGGATTGGGGCTTGGCGAAGCTTCTGCCGGGCAGCGCGGCAGCGGAGGAAGCGAGCAAGACGTTGCCCTTGCGCGGTCAACACGGTCAGACCGGGCCAACGGGCACGCTGCCGTTGGGTGGTGGGGCCGCGCTGCCGCGCGGCTCGGACGACCCGCAGGTCGTCCCTACCGCTGCCGAGGAGCAGGCCACGCTGGTCGCGGGTTCAGAGGCCAGCGACCAAGCCACGGTCGCCTCTGGCACCGGCGGTGCCTCCGCTCCCAAACTCGCTTTTGCTTCCCAGCAGCCGGAGTCCGCCACATCCAGCGGCGTGTATGCGACGTTGGAAGGCGCAGTGATGGGCACGCCGCACTTCATGAGCCCCGAGCAGGCGGAGGGCAAGATTGCCGAGCTGGACGGCCGTTCGGACATCTTCTCGCTGGGCGGCATCCTCTACGCCCTGCTCACGCTGCGCCCGCCGGTGGAGGGCGATTCACTGGAGGAGATTCTGTCCAAGGTGCGCAGCGGGACCATCGCGCCGCCCACAGCCTTCAACGCGCCCAGTTCCACCACGCAAGGCAAGGCCACCGCAACTGGCACCGTGACGGAGCCGCGCAAGATTCATCCGCTGCCGCACTGTCCGGACGGGAAGGTGCCATCGGCGCTCTCCGCCGTGACGATGAAGGCGCTGACGCGGGACAAGACGCGGCGGTATCAGACGGTGGCGGAGTTCACGCGAGACATCGTGGCCTATCAGGGCGGGTTTGCCACAAGCGCGGAGGATGCCAACGCGCTGACCTTGCTGCGGCTCTTCATCCACCGGCACAAGGCACTCACGGCCGCCGCCTCCCTGATCGTGCTGCTGACCATCGGGTTCCTGTTCAAACTCGTAGCCAGTGAGGCCGAAATCCGCCGGCAGGCGGGCATCGCAACGGCTAACGCCAAGACCGCTTCCGAGAACGAGAAAAAGGCCGAGGCCAACGCCGAGCGTGCGACAACCAACGAGAAACTCGCCAATGAAAAAGCCGAGGCCGCGCGCCAGTCACTCGCGAAGGCCGCGCTCAATCTCGCCGAGGCGGCGCAGCGGGAGGGCAATGGTCCGGAGATGCAGGCCGCGCTGGCCCAGATGCCCGAGGATTTGCGCGACTCCACGTATGGCTACCTGCTCGATCAGTCCGACACCTCCATCGCCCGCCTCCGGAGCGAAGGCGGCGAGATTGACAGCGTGGCCGCGCACCCGCGGCGTCCCGGCGTCTTCGCCATCGCGGACAATGGCAAAGTCATCCTCATGGAAGTGCGCACCGGCGCCCGCCTGCTGGAGTTCGATCCCGGTTTCCCACCGATACCCGCCGGACAGCCCAAACTCCCCATGAAACTCGCCTTCTCGCCGGATGGTGAGCGCATCGCCGTCGGGCGGCAGAACACACAAGGCATCATGATCCACAGCGCGCGGGAAGGGAAGAAGCTGTTGGAATGGGAAGCACGCAGCACGGAGAAACTCGAGTTCAGCCCCGATGGCCGGCTGCTGCTCCAAATGGATTATGGCGAGCTCCTCATCGTCAGGGACGCAGCCACCGGTCAACCCCGCTGGAAGTATAAGCCTGATGACGGCGGTGGCACGGGAACCTTCACCCCGGACGGCCAGCAGGTGATCACCCGCAGCTACGGCAAGCCCACCCGCCTCGTGAGTGCCCAGGACGGCACTCTCGTGCGCGAGCTCGGCAAATTTCGCGTGAACTCCTTTGCCGTCCGGCCTGATGGCAGGATGGCGGTCATCGGCGGGAGATTCGGCGACAAGGGCAAGATCCAGGGCGTGTTCCTTCAGGATGCGAAGGTCGCCTTCGAGTTCCGGGCGCACGATCGCGACATCCAGCACATGGCTTTCACTCCCGACGGCGCCCGCTTTGTGAGCGTGGCCGTGCTGGCGGATGGCCGGCAGGCCATCCAGGTCTGGGATGCAAACACCGGCGCACCCTTGCAAACGCTGCTCGGCGGCAGCGGCTCCGTCTCGGACGCAAGCGTGCATCCCCTCTCCGGCGAACTGGTGGTGGCCGGTCAAAACACCCGCGCCTGGAATCTCACCGGCACTCCGGAGAAGTGGACCCTGCGCGGCGGTGGCAATTCAAGCATCGCCTTCTGGGGATCGGATGATTGGGTCTTTGCCGCCGCGCCGGGTCACAACGCCGCGCTGCAAAAGCTCCAGCCCGGCAGCCTCGACCTGCTTTGGAAGCCGCCCGGCGGCTCCTATCGCCGGCCCAGCGTGAGCGAGGATGGCCGCTTCGCCACCATCGGTCACATCGCCAACAACATTTTTGAAATACGAGCCGTGGACATCTTTCTGCTGCGCAACCCTGGCACTCAGACCGAGCAGGTCGCCGTCTTCAAAGCCCCTTACGCACTGGCGCTGCTCCGGCTCAGTCCCGTCGGCGATCGGCTGGCGACTCTTGAGCTCAAGCGCGCGCGGGCCGATGTGATTGACCCCAGCACCGGCAAGCCACTCTCCCGTCTGGAGGGCAAGGAGGTGAAAAAGTTCGGGGACCTCGGCTGGCTCAGCGGCGGCCAGCAACTCGTGGGTCTGGTCACCGCGAAGGCGGACCGCGGCAATCCCGGCTCCGAGGAATGGATCGTCCTGTGGGACGCCGCCACCGGCAAGATGGTGCAGACCGCAACCAACCGCACCGCGATGGACGTGCTCGCCGTCGCGCCCGATGGCCGCCGCTTCGCCGAGGCCGGGGCGGACAAGAAGGTGCGCATCCGCGATGCCGCCACGCTGGCCGTGCAGCAGGAATTCCGCGCGCACGACGGCCCCATCACCGCGCTGGCCTGGCATCCGACGAAGCCCATCATGGCCACCGCCTCCGCCGACCTGAGCGTGAAGCTCTGGAACCTCGAGACCGGGCGGCGGCTGGAGGAACTCCGCGGCGTGTTGACCGCGCCCACGGAACTCGCCTTCAGTCCCAGCGGTCGGCGCCTCGGCTGCGCCGGCGATGGCGATCCCACCCGCATCTGGGAGCCGGAGTCGCTCAACGACCAGCCCGCCGCCGCCAAACCCGCCGGTGACTGGGAAGACCTGCTCGCCCTGCTCACCCCCGACGTGGTCGAGCAGACCGGCAACGGCTGGCGCATGGATGGCGGTGCGCTCAATAGCCCGGCCAAGCCATACGCGACCCTGCCGCTGCCCGGCGACCTGAGCGGCACCAGCTATCAAGTGCGCGTGAAGCTGCGGCAGCTCACCGCGAAGAGCGCCTTCCACGTCGTCCTCCCCGTTGCGGACCGGATGTGTGGATTCGATCTGGAAGGACGCCCCCATGGCGGCATCTACACCGGGCTGGTCTTGGTGAACGGCAAGCTTGGCAAAGACCTGCCGGGAGCCGTGCAGGGCAAACAGGTAAAGGACTCCGAGCCGCATGACCTGGAACTGACCGTGCGCCTCGCTGGCCCGAGCGCCGTCATCACCACCACACTCGATGGCCAACCGCTCTACGAATGGGCCGGCCCGGTATCCTCGCTCAGCCAGAGCCCCGGTTGGAAGAGCCCGCCCGGCGCCCTCGCCCTCGGTGCCTTCGCCGCCGACTGGGTGGTGTCTGAGGTGAAGGTGAAGCGGCTGGACGCGAAGCCTTGACCCCGGTCAGTTCGCCCCCGCGTTGGCCACGGCTTTGAGGTAGTCGAAGGAGTAGATGCCCGTCCCGTGGCCGTCGGCCCAGAGCGGTTGCATGCCGTAGCCGCCCACCAGGCCGATGCGCGTGAGCTGGAAGGCGTTCGCGGCGTAGGGCTTGTCGGGGTTCTTGTAGAGGTTGCCCATGATGTCCACCTCGCCCTTGCAGCCCGCGCAGGGGCACGCGCGCCGAAGCGCCTCCAGCCGCACGAAGGTTTCTGTGCCGTCGTCCCACTTGATGGCGAGTTCCGTCCCCACCGGCTGCATGTCCACTGGTCGCATGACGCGAGCTTACGGGGCAGGGGCGGGGAGGCAACTGGCGTTTGAGGTGGCGAAGGCGGGCCGCCAAGGCGTCCTGATCTGGAGCGCCGGTCTCCGACCCGGCGTGGCTCTGCGAACGATCAGCACGCCGGGTCGGAGACCGGCGCTCCGCCAGGTAGGGCGCGGTGTCCTCACCGCGCCGCCGAGGTTCTGCGGGACCCGGGTGCTCGACGGCCCGTCCTCCGCAGCACTGCGGAGGGTGGACGGGCTGAGGACAGCCCGCCCTACCCGCATCTTGGCCGCTGACGGCAAATCGCACGAAGTTAGTCATACCTAACTTTATTTCTTGACCCAATTAAAATTCCACTTACCTTCACACACGCTGCGACCCAGCCAGCCGTTGGCCGGGCCGCCGTTTTGAACATGAGCCTGAACTTGAACCGAAGTCGTCTGTTGCGCTGCGCGCTGCTGCTGGCCGCCGCCTCGCTGGTCACCATCTCCACCTCCGCCGCTGACCGGAAAATCCGCGTCACCACCACCACTTCGATGGTCACGGACCTCGTGAAGCAGGTCGGTGGGGATCGCGTGGAGGTCTCCGGTCTCATGGGCGCGGGTGTGGACCCGCATCTCTACAAGGCCACCGCCGATGATGTCTCCAAGCTCCAGCAGGCCGAGATCATCTTCTACAACGGCCTGGTTCTGGAGGGGAAGATGACCGACATCTTCACGAAGCTCGCGCGCACCAAGAAGTTCGTCTATCCCGTCGCCGAGGGCGTGCCGGAGAAGCGCCTGCTGGAGCCGCCGCAGTTCGAGGGCCACTACGACCCGCATGTGTGGTTCGACGTGGAGATGTGGGCCTTGTGCGCCCAGACCGTGGTCAAGGGCCTGACGGAATTCTCGCCCAAGGACAAGGCGCACTTCGAGCAGCGCGGCAAGGAAGTCGCCACCAAGCTTCGCACGTTGCACGAGTGGTCGCTCAAGAAGGCGGCTGAGCTGCCCAAGGAGCGGCGCATCCTCGTCACCAGCCATGATGCCTACAATTACTTCGGCCGCGCGTATGGCTTCCAGGTCGTCGGCCTGCAGGGCGTCTCCACCGTCACCGAGGCCGGCCTCGCGGACATGGCCAAGCTCGTGGACTTCATCAAGAAGCACAAGGTGAAGGCCATCTTCGTCGAGTCCAGCGTGTCGCCGGCGACCATCCAGCGCATCGCCAAGGACGCCGGCGTGAAAATCGGCGGCGAGCTGTTCTCCGACGCGATGGGCACGCCCGGCCAGATGGAGCACGGCTACGACCTCGGCACCTACGAGGGCATGATCAAGCACAACCTCACGACCATCGTGGAGGCGATGAAGTAGCAGGGTCAAAGGAGATTAAGAGTAGGAGTAGGATTAAGACCCAATCCTTCCCTCTTACTCCTACTCATAATCCTAATCTTAATCCGCTTCCTCCCCATGCACCGCACCCTCGCCTCCGCCCTCCTGCTCTCCACCGCCACCGCCGCGCTGGCCGCCGATCCAGTGCCGGACAAGACGCAATACAATCTCTTCAACCCCACGCCTCCGCAGTGGCTGCGCGAGATGTCCACCGACCGGCCCGACAAGACCGAGAGCGCCTATACCGTGGACGCCGGCCATATCCAGATCGAGATGGACCTCGTCAACTACAGCTACGACAAGCACAACCCCGCTCGCGATGGCACCATCGTCCGCACCTGGGGCATCGCGCCGATCAACCTCAAGGTCGGCCTGCTCAACAACCTCGACGTGCAGTTCGTCCTGCAGCCGCACACCTACGTCCACACCTCCGACCCTGCGGCTGGCGTCTCGAAGCAGCGCGGTTTCGGCGACTTCGTCACGCGCGTGAAGTGGAACCTCTGGGGTAACGACGGCGGCACCACCGCCTTCGCCCTCATGCCCTATTTCAAGCTGCCTACGAACCAGGACCAGCTCGGCAACCGCTCGGTAGAATCCGGCCTCATCGCGCCGCTCGCGGTGGAACTGCCGGCCGGCTGGGGCATGGGTCTGATGACCCAGGTCGATGTTGTGCGCGACACCACGAGCAGCGGCTATCATCCGGAGTTCGTGAACACCGTCACCTTCAGCCACGACATCGTCGGCAATCTCGGCGGCTACATGGAATTCTTCAGCAGCGTCAGCGCCGAGCGCGGCTCGAGCTGGGTCGGCACCGTGGACCTCGGCCTCACCTACGCGCTCACGAAGAACATCCAGCTCGACGCCGGCATCAACCTCGGCGTGACGCGTGCGGCGGATGACTGGAATCCGTTTGTGGGCATTTCGTGGAGGTTCTGAGATGTTGAGCCAGCCTAAGCCGTTGATTGGTTTGCCGCGTGTTCCGTGTTGCGTGTTCCGTGACTCCGGCCGGGTGCGCTCGGCTGTTTTCACGCAACACGCATCACGCAACACGTTTCCTCCTGTGCCCATCCGTGGTTAACTCGCTCCCGCATGGCTGACGCACCGCCGCTTGAAATTCACGACCTCACGGTCGCCTACCACAAGAAGCCCGTCCTGTGGGGCGTGGACCTTGTCGTGCCGCCGGGCAAGCTCGTCGGCATCGTCGGGCCGAACGGCGCGGGCAAGTCCACGCTCATCAAGGCCGCGATGGGCCTGCTGCCCGTCAGCAGCGGCTGGGTGAAGGTCTTCGGCGAACCCGTCGCGAAGAACCTCCGCCGCGTCGGCTACGTGCCGCAGCGCGAGTCCGTGGACTGGGACTTCCCCGTGAGCGTGATGGACGTGGTGCTCATGGGCCGCTATGGCAAGCTCGGCCTGCTCAAGCGCCCGACGAAGGCCGACCACGAAAAGGCCCGCGAGTGCCTCGACAAGGTGAAGATGCTGCCCTACGCGAACCGCCAGATCTCCAATCTGAGCGGCGGCCAGCAGCAACGCGTCTTCCTCGCCCGCGCGCTCGCGCAAGAGAGCGACCTTTACTTCATGGACGAGCCGTTCGCCGGCGTGGACGCCGCGACCGAGTCCGCCATTATCGCGCTGCTGCACGAGTTGCGCGCCGCCGGCAAGACCCTGCTCGTCGTCCACCACGACCTGCCCACCGCGCGCAACTACTTCGACATGCTCCTGCTCCTGAACATGCGCGTCGTCGCCTTCGGCCCGACGGAGGACGTGTTCAATTACGAGACCTTGCAGAAGACGTATGGGGGAAGGCTGACGATTTTGAGCGAGGTGGCGGAGGCGGTCAGGGTGAAAACTTAACTCGCATCCTTATGGGGCTCGAAGCTGTGGAAATCGTCCTGGCGGTGGAAGAGTTCTTCGCCATTCAAGTGGATGACGAGGAATCGGCCAAGCTCGTGACCTGCGGCATGCTCTGCGACTATATCATCGCCAAGCTTCGCGCCCGTGGCGACAGGCGGACGGAGGTGGAGGTTTGGCCACAACTCCAAACCATCATCGTCGAGCAACTCGGCGTGAAGCCGGAAGAAGTCACGCGCGAAGCGAGGTTTGTGGAAGACTTGGGTGTTGGATAGGCCATGACATCGGTCGCTTCCATCTCATTAGCACCCGGCTTCAGCCGGGTGTCCGGCACCGCAGCGGAGGCCGAACCGTTTCAACGGTTTGGCCGGTCGCCCGCCGTAGCCGACGCGGAGAAGCCGTTGAAACGGCTACGCGCTCTTGCCACGCCCGACACCCGGCTGAAGCCGGGTGCTAATGAGAAGGCTGCTTTCGTCAACGATGCTACCATCGCTACGCGCGCCCACCCTCTCCCCCATCGGGGGAGAGGGCAGGGTGAGGGGGCGGCCTTGCGAACTAGGCGGGCAAACGGATTCCCCAGCGGCACCGAGCGAATCCACCTGCTCAAAACGCCCCCGTCTCCGCGCACGCCTTGGGGGGCGGGCGCCGGCCCCGCCCCCCGCGGGGGGGCGGGGGG
>CAZCBE010000124.1:0-7358 GCA_964496695.1 uncultured Klebsiella sp. | reverse complement strand
CTCACCCCGGCCCTCTCCCCCGATGGGGGAGAGGGAGTCGCGCGCCGACGCCGCACAGGCTTCGGCTTGCTTCCCCATCTCCTGTTACCCATCACCTATTTCCTGTTCTGCCTCCCGGCCCACGCTGCCCGCATCGGCGACATCTCCGAAACTTCCCTCTGGGACCAAGCCCTCCGCTTCTTCACCTTCCAGGACCCGTCCGTCCGCTACGCGCTGCTCGGCTCGATGCTGCTGGGCATCTCGTGCGGCTTGCTCGGCTCGTTCCTCGTCGTTCGCAAGATGGCGCTGGTCGGCGACGCCCTTTCGCACGCCGTTCTTCCCGGAGTGGCGCTGGGTTTCCTCTGGAACATGAGCAAGGACCCCGTCGCCATCTTCATCGGGGCCACGCTCGCGGGGCTGCTCGGCGCGGGCGCGGTGCATCTGATCAAGCAGACCACGCGGCTCAAGGAAGACACCGCGCTCGGCCTTGTGCTCGCGTCGTTCTTCGCCGTCGGGATCTGCATGGTGACGATGATCCAGCGCCTGCCCACCGGGAACAAAAGCGGCATAGACAAGTTCCTCTTCGGCCAGGCGGCGGCCATCGGCGCGGCGGACGTGCAGCTCATGGCCGTCGTCACCGGGCTGGCGGTGGTAGTCATCGCCGTGTTTTACAAGGAGTTCCTCGTCACCAGTTTCGACGCCGGGTTCGCGCGCGCGGTGGGCCTGCCGGTGCAGGCGTTTCACTACGGGCTGATGCTGCTGCTCGCCTTCGCGGTGGTCATCGCACTGCAGGCCGTCGGCGTGGTGCTCGTGTCCGCGATGCTCATCACGCCCGCCGCCGCCGCGTATCTGCTTACGGACCGGATGCACCGGATGCTCCTCCTCGCATCGCTCTTTGGCATGATGGCGGGGGCGCTCGGCGCGTTCCTGAGCTTCCTCGGCAACAACCTTCCCACCGGCCCCTTCATGGTGCTGGCGGCTACAACGGTCTTTGCCGGCGCGTTCCTCTTTGGCCCGCGGCATGGCGTGGTCGCCCGTTGGTGGCGGCAGCGCAGCCGCGCGGCGCGCGTCCAGCGCGAGAACACGCTCAAGTCCATCTACCACGTCCTCGAAGGGCGCGGTTTCCAAGGTGAGGGCGTCTCCCTGCGCGAACTTGCCGAGCGCCGCCGCGAGACGGAGGAAGAAGTCCACGCGCAGGCCCGCGCGCTCGCCCAGCATCAACTCGCCACGCTCCCCGGCGAGGGCGACGCGCTCTTCCTCACGCCCGCCGGCTGGCAGACCGCCTGCGCCATCGTCCGCAACCACCGCCTCTGGGAACTCTACCTGACGCACACCGCGCAAATCGCCGCCGATCACGTCCACGAGGACGCGGAGAAGATCGAGCATGTCCTTGGAGAAGACGTGGTGCGCGAGCTGGAGCGCCGTCTGAACTACGCCACGAAAGACCCGCACGGGAAAGTGATTCCCAGCCTGCCGGACATGAAGAAGGGCGCGGGGCTGGAGCAGCGCGACGAGGCCGTCGGCTATGGCAAAGGCATTTGAAAATGACCCATGTCCAATGACGCAATGCCCAATCCTCAATGACCGGAGCGCGGCCTTCAGGCCGCTTCACGCGACTTGTGCTGTGACGCTGTCGGACTCACCGAGCGCGCTCGGACTTCAGACGTTGAAGCGGGCTGAAGCCCGCGCTCCACGGGCAGCGCGTCCGCCCGCCCATTGGGCATTCGACATTGGTCATTCATTGGGTCTTGGTCATTGGTCATTGGACATTTCTCCATGAGCGACCTCATCCCCGCCTTCGACTTCCACCGCGTCTTTGTCACGCCGTGGACGCAGGACTTCTCCAGTTCCGTCTGGATTGCCGCGATGGGCTTCCTCGTCGCGACGGCGTGCGGCTTGGTCGGCAATTACCTCATCCTCCGCCGCATGGCCTTGGTCGGAGATGCCATCAGCCACAGCATCCTGCCGGGCATCGCGGTGGCGTTTCTCATCAGCGGCAGCCGTGGTTCGCTGCCGATGTTCCTTGGCGCGCTGGTGGCGGGCGCGGTCACGACCGTGCTCATCGAAGTCATCCACAAGAAGTCGCGCGTGAAGCAGGACGCCGCCATCGGCATCGCGTTCACGAGCTTGTTCGCAATCGGCGTCATCCTCATCAGCCTCTTCGCGTCGAAGGTGGATCTCGACCAGGAATGCGTGCTCTACGGCGAGATCGCCTTCATCCCGCTGGAAGGGTTGGTGGAACTCGCTGGCCTCAAGTTGGGCCCGCCCTCCGTCGTGCGCATGGCGGTGGTCACGCTCGTGGTGGCGCTGCTCATCGGCCTGTTCTACAAGGAACTCCTCGTCAGCTCGTTCGATCCCGCGCTGTCCTTCTCGCTCGGCATCAACTCGACCTTCGTCCACTACGCGCTCATGGCGATGCTCTCGGTCGTGGTAGTGAGCGCGTTTGAGGCGGTCGGGGCCATCCTCGTCATCGCCATGCTCATCCTGCCGGGCGCGACGGCGACGCTCGTCTCGAACCGTTTCCCCGTGATGCTCGGCCTCACCGTGCTGCACGCTGCCCTCAGCGCCCTGCTGGGCCTGCACCTTGGCGTCTGGCTGAACTGCTCCATCGCCGCCGCGATGGTCGTGGCCGCAACGGGCTTGTTCGTGCTGGCGTGGATCTTCAGCCCGGAGCAAGGCCTCCTGAGCCGTTGCTTCAAAGGCCGTTCCACCGAGGTTGCGCCGCTCCCCGAGTCAGCCGGCTCTGCCCCATGAACTTGGAACTCCTCATCGAGCAGGTGATCGCCGTCGGCCTGCTGGTCGTCGGGCTGTCGCACTGGTTCCGGGCGCAACTGTGGGCCGACCTCTTCGAGGACTGGCGGCGGAACCGCTTCCTGCCCTTCTACCTTGGGTGGCTCTACCTGCAAGTCGGTTCCGTCATCGCCTTCGGTCACAACGTGTGGGCGTGGGACCTCGTCGTGATCGTGACCCTCCTGGGCTGGGCCTGGACGCTCAAGGGCGCGCTCTATCTCCTCTGGCCGCGCTTGCTGCTGCGGGTGGCGCAGGTCATGGCTCCCGATCAGCATCCCGAGCGCAAGTTCGCGCTCGTTGGCAGGTTCATGACGGCCATCGGCGCATTGCTGGTCTGGCGTGTCTTCGCGCGGTGAGGATGCCAACTGCACGCCGCGAAAGCGGCAACCGGTCGGATTGTTTGTTGCAGTGGCAACCCCGTTCGGCTACCAAACGCACCTGTCACGCATGAGCATCTTCAAGTCAGTTGCACTCGTTGGGTTGGCGATATCGGTTGGCCTTGGTAGCGTTGGCTGTCGGAAGCGACGGCCAGCGGAACCCGCCCCGTCGGCAGGGGCCGAGACAACGAATTCAGCCGCCCCCGCGTCACCTGCGGGGCAAGCCCCGGTGAAACCTTCAGTGCCGGCCCTTTCGGCCCGGGACGAGGCGGAAATCCGCAAGCGTTATGTGCCGTCGGCGGTTCCGTGGGCTCAGAAAACCCCGGACCAGAAGCAGTTGGCCTACCTGGGCTGGTGCCAGATCTACATGCTGGGCGATGCTCCCACCAAGGCCAAGGTGCTGGCTGAAATCAAACAAACCGGCCTGTCACCGGAGGATCTGGAAGCGCTCAAGAAGAAGAATCGCGACATGCGGATCCCCTTGATGCCGCTTTAACTAGGCCGACCAGGCCACCGGCTCATTCCAGAGAAGGCCAGGCCGACCCCGAGTGTCAATAGTGACCATCAGCCGTATTCGGCTCACACCAGAGCCGGCCTCGGTTGGTATCTGCCACGAGCGCGGGCCACACGGCGCGATAGTCCATCCACTCGGCGACGCCGCCGATGCTGCCGGCCAAGGCACCTGACACATGCCGTTTGCTGATTCCTTCGGACGGATAATTCCCCCCATCCCACCAGCCACCTGCCCCAAGCTTTTCATCCTGTTCCCAATGGATGAGGTCATCTGGCTGGTAATCGGTAACCCGCCGGTAGGCGTTGGGCGTGCGACCAAAGGCACCGTTCATGCAGTAGCTGCTGATCTGCTGTGGCCGGTTGATGTAGTCGTTCTGGATCTTGAAATCCATCACGCAGATATAGGAGTTCGTCGTCTTAAGATACGGCCAGTAATTGCCGAGCTTGTAGTCGAACACCCCGCCCGGGTAGGCGGCCCCCGTATAGGCGTAGAGCCACCCCGCTTCGTTCAAGGCTTGGCCCCAGTTGGACAGCGTCACTTTGCCGTCGAAGTCGTCGTTGTAGAGCCGCTGGGCAAACAGCATCTGCCGGAGATTGTTGGTGCAAGCGACTCCCGCCGCCTTGGCCTTGGTCTTGCCCAAGACCGGCAGCAGCATCCCAGCTAGAATCGCAATGATCGCAATCACCACCAGCAGTTCGATCAGGGTAAATCCTTTGCCGCCCAAAATGCGATAGGGGGAAGCGCTGCCGATGCGATTACGTGAATTCATGGATTCAATCGAATGGTTGCGACGGCAAACTCCACGCTCCGGTCGAAAAAGTCAAACGTCCCTTTCGGATGCCATCGTGCGCGGGCATGTCTTGACCCTGCCCCCGCAGCCGAGCCGACGCGGCCTCGCCTGCCCGGCGGAGGCGAGCCGGCGGCAATGACAAGCTACGCCCGCTGGCCGCCGAAACCCCCTCGCCACCCCGCCGCACTCCCGCTACCTTCCGGTCGTGACGCCTCCGCCCACCCCCGGCAACCCGGACCGGGAGCACCTCCAGATCCTCGCCGTGTTCCACTTTGTGCTCGGTGGTTTCACGGCCCTGGCCGCCTGTTTCCCCCTCATCCACCTTGGCATTGGCCTGTTCATGCTGCTCAAGCCGGAGGCCTTCGACCGCAGCCCGCCCCCCGCCTTCCTCGCGTGGCTCTTCATCATCCTGGCGGGCGGGCTCATTCTCGCCGGCTGGTTCCTCGCGCTCCTCTTCGTGCTGGGTGGCATCAGCCTGGCCCGTCGTCGGCGCCTCCTCTTCTGTCAGATTGTCGCCGCGCTGGCCTGCCTGATGATCCCCTGGGGCACCTTGCTCGGTGTCTTCACCCTCGTCGTCCTTTCCCGGCCCTCGGTGAAGCCGTTGTTCCAGCAGCAATAACTCGCATCCCCCTTCCGGCCTAAATTCCTTTTCCCTCGCCCCGAGTTCCGTTTCAATCCCGCCATGCAAAGCCGCCTCGCCCTCGTGCTCCACGCGCACCTGCCCTTCGTGCGCCACCCGGAGCACGACCGTTTCCTCGAGGAAAGCTGGCTGTTCGAGGCCGTCACCGAGACCTACCTGCCCCTCGTCCAGGTCATGGAAGGCTGGCTCGCCCTCGGCATGGAGACGCGCCTCACCCTCACGCTCTCGCCCACGCTCTGCGCGATGCTCCTGGACCCGCTCCTCCAGGACCGTTACGTCCGCCACCTCGAAGGCCTCCTCGAACTCGCCGACAAGGAAATCCACCGCACCCACTGGGACCGCGACTTCCGTGAGCTGGCCTGGATGTATCACCACCGGCTCACCAGCCTGCGCGCCACCTACTTCGCCTGCGGCCGCGACCTCGTCAGCGCCTTCCGCAAGTTCCAGGACGCCGGCCGTCTCGAGATCATCACCACCGCCGCCACCCATGCCCTCCTCCCGCTGCTGAACCACCCGCCCTCCGTCCGCGCCCAGATCCTCACCGCCCGCGACCACTACCGGAGCTGCTTCGGCCGCGACCCGCGCGGCATCTGGCTCCCGGAATGCGCCTACGTCGAAGGCGTCGAAGCCGTCCTCCAGGAGGCCAACATCCGCTGGTTCATCATGGACACCCACGGGCTCCTGCACGCCCGCCCCCGTCCTCGCTACGGCGTCTTCGCCCCCGTCCTCACCCCGAACGGCATCGCCGCCTTCGCCCGCGACCTCGAATCCGCCCGTCAGGTCTGGAGCCGCAACGAGGGCTACCCCGGCGACCCCCGCTACCGCGACTTCTACCGCGACGTCGGCTTCGACCTCGACCTCGACTACGTCCGCCCCTACTTGCCCAGCCCTGACGTCCGCGGCTTCACCGGCCTCAAGTATTGCCGCATCACCGGCCCCACGCCCGACAAGGAAGTTTACGACCACGCCCTCGCCCTCGCCGCCGCGAACGAGCACGCCGGCCACTTCCTCGAGGCCCGCCGCGAGCAGGCCCGCAAGCTCGGCGAGATCATGGACCGCCCGCCCCTCATCGTCGCCCCCTACGATGCCGAACTCTTCGGCCACTGGTGGTATGAAGGCCCCGACTTCCTCGACCTCTTCGTCCGGAAGGCCCACTACGACCAGACTGACTTCAAGCTCGTCTCCCCCAGCGACTACCTGAAGGAGAACCCCACCCTTCAGGTCGTCCGGCCCAGCCCCTCGAGCTGGGGCGAGGAAGGCTACTGGAAACTCTGGCTCAACGAGACCAACGACTGGATCATCCCGCACCTGACCATCGCCCAGGAGCGCATGACCGAACTGGCCCGCGCGCACCCGGAAGCCGCCGGCCTCACCCTCCGCGCCCTGAACCAGGCCGCCCGCGAACTCCTCCTCGCGCAATCCAGCGACTGGCCCTTCATCCTCCGCACCGGCACCAGCCCCGACTACGCCCGCAAGCGCGTCAAAGACCACCTCCTGCGCTTCCTCGCCCTCCACGAGATGCTCACCCTCACCCACGTGGACGAACCCTGGCTCGCCCGCGTCGAGTGGCTCGACAACCTCTTCCCCGCAGTCAACTACCACTACTGGGCCTGAGCTGTGGCGCGCGGCGTTCACGCCGCCTCGAGCGACGAGGCAAAAGGCGCATTCGGCTCGCTCTTGGCCGGCCCGCAAACTCGCCGCCCGCCCTCCGCACCCCGCCCGCCCATCCCCGCGCCCGTGCCCCCGCGCCATTCGTCCCATTCGTCCCATCGGCCCCATCCGTCCCATCCTCCTTTCCCCCAGCACCTTAGCTCCCGAGCCCCGCCCCAGAATGGCTTCGTTCTGTAAAAACCTTCTGCGACAATTGCTCCTCCGCCCCTTCGCCCCCGTCTCCTCCCTCGCCCTTCCTCGGAGGAGGGGAGAGGGTTGGCCCGCCCTCCGCAGTTCGGCGAATGGAGGGGGTGAGGGGTGATCGGCAGCATTCCCCATTGGCTTCGTTTCGCAAAATCGCGCCATCGGCCATCAGCCATCGCCCGCTCGCATCCCATTGATTCGTGTCTATTGGTGTCCATTCGTGGTTTCCCCCTCCCTCTGTAATCTGAGATTTCCAATTCCTCATTAGCTTCATTCCGCTGCCTCCCCATTCGCGTATTTCGCGTGTTTCGCGGGCTCTCCCCCATCCCATTCGTGTTCTTCGTGTCCATTCGTGGTCTCCCCCGCAACCCTCCCACCCCCGACCCTGACCCGCTATTGCGCCACGCAAATGAA
>CAZCBE010000123.1:0-20481 GCA_964496695.1 uncultured Klebsiella sp. | reverse complement strand
AACCTTACCTTCGACCGGACCTTGCGACAACTTAAACAGAAAGTGCTCTAGCCGGTGGAACGTGGCTGCGATCCAGACGCTGCGCAGAAAGCTTGCCGACGGTCGAACGCCTCGCCGCCTGAAGGCGGGACTCCATACCAGCGGCACGCGGTTCTCGGGCCGCGAACTCTCACCCCGCCCTCTCTGCGGGAGGAGGGGGAAGAACCGCTTCGTCCTCCGGCACAGCATGCGAACTCCACGACTTTGGACCTTGGACGCTTGGACTTTGGACTCTTTACCGTCCCCGCTTCACCGTCGGTGCGCGCAGCACTTTGTAGAGCCAGTCCCCCACCCAGCGCAGCGGTTGCAGCCGCGTGTAGAGCGGGGAATACACCAGCCGCAGGCGCACGGTGGAAAAGAACATGATGGCCGAGGAGCGGAAGAGCGAACTGGTGACCTTGCTGCCCAGCTTGTCGGTCCACTCGGTCGGGAGTTCCTGCACCTTGAAGCCCGCGTGCTTGAGCGAGTAGAGCAGGTTCACGTCGAACGCGAGGTCGGCGATGCGGAGCTGGTCATAGACCGCCTCGATGGCGGTGCGGTGCGCGACCTTGCACGGGCACTGGGTGTCAACAATGCCCATGCCAAAGAACAGTTCCACGATGGCATGGAAGGACCGGCTGGTGAACTGCCGAAACCACGGCTGGGCCTGATGCAGGACCGCGCCCTCGATCCAGCGCGAACCAATGACACAATCCGACCACTCCGTATGGCCGATGAGCCGGTGGAAGGCGGACGGCGGCGTGGCCCCGTCGGCATCCACGTAGCCGATCAGATCCACCTTGGGTGCGTGGCGGAGCCCCTGGATGAGTGCGCCGCCCTTGCCGATGGGGGCGGGGAAGTTTTCGACCTGCACCTCGGGGAACTCGGCCGCGACCCGCTGGACCACGGCGAGCGTGTTATCGCGGCAGCCGTTGAGGACGACGAGGATTTCAAAGCGCCCGGGGTAGTTCGCACGGAAATAGGCGGCATACTCGCGAAGGGTCGGCTCGATCCGTTCCTCCTCGTTGTAGGCCGGAATCAGCAGGAGCACGCTGGGCGCCGGGGTGGTCACGGGGCGGGTGAATACCAGACGCCGCGCGCGGAGCGAAGCGGAAAAACGCAACCGGCGGCTGCTTGCGCAGCCGCCGGTGTCGTTTTCGGTGAGCGAGAAGCGGGCGGGAACGCCCGGCTCGCGTCAGGGGGAGGTTTGTGGACTGTCCGTCGCCGCAAGGAGGGCGGCGACTGATGGGCATGCTGGGAATCGCCGAGCGATGGTAAGCATGTTGAACATGCCATCCTCTTAGCAACGAGAGTGCCGGAATCAGCATTTTGGCAAAAATCGTCGGAAAAATACGGGAAAACACCGAAGCCGGCAGGCCGTTCGGCCGATGTTTCACCCCAAAACGGAGCCCGCTTTCCCATCTGTGCGAATCTGATTCTCCGCTGGTTTCGGTGGAACAGGGTGGCGGGCGGGGAAATTCCAAGCTCCAAGTCCCTAGCTCCAAAGAAACTCCAACACCCAAATTCCAATGGTTCAGCGTGGCACCCTGCCAGCGCTTCCGCCCTGGTTCGGCCCTGGGCCCAAGGGCTGGTTCGGTCCGGCTGGCCAGTGCCGTGCAACGCCTCCCTTTGAAATTTGGAACTTGGGATTTGGAGCATCTTCCACCCATGCCACTGCAAACAGCGGAGAACCGCGAATCCGGTGCCCGGCCATCGACACTCGCGAACTTGCCAGACGCGCCCACCCGGCCTAACAAACCGGTGTGCCGGAACCCAAACCCGTCCCTGCTCAACCCGAGGCTCAGAAAGAATCCGCGCCGCCCGAAGAGGCTGAATACTGGCGGTGGTGCCCCCGCTGTGGACATGAGCTGGAGAACCAGAAGTGCAAGTTCCGCTGCCCGCGCTGCCACTACTTCATGAGCTGTTCGGATTTTGACTGAGGCAGCCGGAGCGCCGGTCTCCGACCCGGCGTGGTCATACGGTGGCCACCGCGCCGGGTCGGAGACCGGCGCTCCGCTGCGGACATCTTTGTCGCCGTCATGCCTGACAACCGTGCGGCGCCGTAGTAATTTCCCTGCATGTCGCTTCGCGTTCTGATTGCGCCGGACAAGTTCAAGGGCACGCTCACCGCCCACGCTGCGGCGGAAGCCATCGCCGCCGGCTGGCGCAAGGCCCGCCCCGCTGACCGCCTCACGCTCCTGCCCATCAGCGACGGCGGTGACGGCTTCGGCGAAATCCTCAGCGCGGCGCTGGGTGCGAAGCTCCAACAAGTAACCACCGTGGACGCCGCGCATCGCCCGCTCGAGGGCTCGTGGTGGTGGGACGCGAAGAGCAAGAGCGCGATCATCGAATCCGCCAAGATCATCGGCCTGGCGATGCTCCCGCACCGGCAGTTCCATCCCTTCCAACTCGACACCTTCGGCCTGGCCGCCGTGCTGCAGGCGGCGATGGCCAAGGGCGCGCGCCGATGCTTTGTGGGCATCGGCGGAAGTGCCACCAACGACGGTGGTGCGGGGCTGGCACGCGGGCTGGGCTGGAAGTTCTTCAACGGACGCAACGAGGAATTGATCCGCTGGACGCACCTCCAGCAGTTGCACCGCATGACCGCGCCGCGCCGCCGCAAGCTGTTCCCGCAGTGTGTCGTCGCCGTGGATGTGCAGAACAAACTGCTCGGCACGCGCGGCTGCTCCCGCGTGTATGGCCCGCAGAAGGGACTGCGGCCCGAGGAGTTTCCCAGCGCCGAGCGGGCCTTGCGCCGGCTGGCCAAGCTGGTCGAGGCCCAGTCCAGCCGGGACGTGGCGGCCCTGCCCGGAGCCGGGGCGGCCGGCGGGCTGGGTTTCGGCCTGTGCGCGTTCGCCGGCGCAAAGATGGAGTCCGGCTTCGACCTCATCGCGCGGCACGCGGGCTTGAAAGAGCATCTGCACGACACCGATCTCGTCATCACCGGCGAGGGCGCGCTGGACCGCTCGACCTTGATGGGCAAAGGCACCGGCGAAATCGCCCGGCGCAGTCACGCGCTCAAGCTGCCATGCCTCGGCCTCGGCGGCGTGGTGCAGGACGAGGCCGCGCTAAGCAAATGGTTTCAGTCCGCGAGCGGCCTCACGCAACTCACCTCCGCCGAGGACGCAAAAGCCCAGCCCGCGCACTGGCTGGAGGAACTCGCCCAGCGCACTGCCGCCGAACTGCCGTGACCATGTGAAGAAGCTCCTGTTCCTTTGCAGCCGCAACCGCTGGCGCAGCCCGACCGCCGAGAAAATCTTCCACGGCGTGGACGGCTTTCAGGCGCGCTCTGCCGGCACCGAGCCGGGCGCGCGCATCAAGGTCAGCGCCGGGCACATCGGCTGGGCGGACGTCATCTTCGTGATGGAGCAGAAGCACGCGCGCCGGCTGCGCGAGAAGTTCGCCGAAGAGGTGGCGGACAAGCCCGTCATCTGCCTGCACATCCCGGACGACTACGAGTTCATGCAGCCGGAACTGATCGCGCTGCTCGAATCTGCGGTCGCCCCGCATCTCGCCGCGCTAGCATGAAGCCTCCGCGCCTGCCCACCGCCTTCCGCCGCGCCTGCCAGCGCCTCGGCGTAACTCCGACAACCCACGTCTTCACCGTGTGCATTGCGCAACAAAAGGCGGCGTTGTTTGAACTCACCGCCACAGGCGACCACCTCGCCGCCACGCTGAAGCAGGAGTTCGTCTGCTCCACTTCCAAGTTCGGCATCGGGCAGGTGGCCGGCTCCAATTGCACTCCGCTCGGCCTGCACCGCATCGCCGAGAAGCACGGCGCAGGATCGCCCGCCGGCACGGTCTTCAAAGGCCGCAAGCCCGTCGGCCACCTCCGCGACGGCCTGCCGCTGGAGTCCATCACCACGCGCATCCTATGGCTCGACGGCCTCGACCCCGGCCTCAACCGCGGCGGCAACGTGGACACCTTCAAGCGCTATATCTACATCCACGGCTTCGGCGACCAGGCCAGCCTCGGCCGCCCCGCCTCGCATGGCTGCATCCACCTAGCCGACGCCGATCTCATCCCGCTCTTTGACTTGCTGCCGGTGGGGACACTGGTGTGGATTGCGGAGAAGTAATTAGTGATTAGTTGTCAGTCCAAGGCCGAGTGCGCCCGCACCGTGAACTAATTACCAATCACTAACCACTTCCCGTCGCGCCTCTTTGTGGCTGTCAACCTGGCGCCTTTGACATACTTTGCTGCCCATGTCGTTGCTCGACCAGATGACGCAGCTCGCGCAGCAGGCCAGGACGGCCTCGCGCGAACTTGCCCGGCTTTCCACTGAAGAGAAGAACCGTGCCCTCACCGCGATGGCCACCGCGCTCGAAGCCCACGCTCCGCAGCTTCAGGCGGCCAACGCCCTGGACATGGCCACCGGCGCGCAGATGGGCCTCTCCACCGCGATGCTCGACCGCCTCAAGCTCGACGACAAACGCATCGCCGGCATGGCCAGCGGGCTGCGCGAGGTTGCCACCCTCCCGGACCCCGTGGGCCGCATCCTCGATGAACGCACGCGCCCGAACGGCCTGCGCCTCCAGAAGATCGCCACACCCATCGGCGTCGTCGTCATCATCTACGAGTCGCGTCCCAACGTGACGGCCGACGCCGCGAGCCTGTGCTTCAAGACCGGCAACGCCACCATCCTGCGCGGCGGCAAGGAGGCCTTGCAGTCGAACACCGTCATTGCCGAGACGATGGTCGCCGCCGGCCGGGCCACGCTCGGCGACCGCTTCCCCGCGCACGCCATCCAGGTCGTGCCCACCACCGACCGCGAGGCCATCCCCGCCCTGCTCTCGCTCACGCAATACGTGGACCTCTGCATGCCCCGCGGCGGTGAGGGCCTCATCCGGGCCGTTACGGAGTGCAGCAAGGTGCCCGTCATCAAGCATTACAAAGGCGTCTGCCATGTCTTCGTCCACGCCGCCGCCGACCTCGCGATGGCCGGGCGCATCGTGATGAACGCCAAGGTGCAGCGTCCCGCCGTCTGCAATGCCGCCGAGACGTTGCTCGTGGACCAGGCCGTGGCCGCCCAGTTCCTCCCCGCCATCGCCGCCCAGCTCGACGAGCAGAAGGTCGAACTGCGCACCGACGACGCCACCCGTGCGATTCTCCAATCGGCAATCGGCAATCGGCAATCGCCAATCAAACCCGCCTCCGAAGCCGACTGGTCCACCGAATACAACGACTACATCCTGAATGTCCGCGTGGTGGACGGAGTCCAGGCTGCCATCGCCCACATCAACCACTACGGCTCCGCGCACAGCGACAGCATCGTGACGCGCGACGAGGCCGCCGCCCGCCAGTTCCTCGCCGAGGTGGACAGCGCGGCGGTCTATTGGAACGCCTCGACGCGCTTCACCGACGGCGGCGAGTTCGGCATGGGCGCGGAGATCGGCATCAGCACCGACAAGATCGGCGCACGCGGCCCGATGGGCCTGGACGAGCTGTGCACCTACAAGTGGCTCGGCTACGGCACCGGGCAGGTGCGCGGGTGACTGGGATTCCGCCATGGAACTCATCGTCGAACTGCTGTTCAACTGCCTCGGTGAATTCCTCCTCCAGGTCTTCGGTGAACTCCTGATTGATTACGGCCTGCGCTCGCTGGTGGATGGCCAGTCGGCGCGACGCCATCCCTTCCTGAGCTTCGTCGCCAACGTCGTGCTCGGCCTGATCGTGGGCGGCCTTTCCCTGCTGATCTTCCCCCACCACTTTGTCCAGGCTGCCTGGGCCCGGGTTGCGCTGCTGGTCATCATCCCGCTGCTCGCCGGGTGGATGATGTCCGCCTACGGCCAGTGGCGGGCAGGACACGGCCGGGAGCGGGCGAGCCTGGAGCGCTTTGGGAGCGGCTTTGCCTTCGCGCTCGCCATGGGCCTGGTCCGCTTCTGCTGGGCGAAGTGAGCGGAAGAGCCATCTCCTCCAGGCCACGTCGTAGAGTGATATGACCTGCAATTCCTTCACGCGGAACATGGGTTTGCCGGGCCTTTCCGACGTGTCGAACTCATCCACCCCTGGCGGATGGCGGCGGCGATCTGGAGCGCGTCGGGCCCGGCCAGACCGTAGCGTCCGGCGAGGGCCTCGGCAGCCAGTCCCAGCGCCTTGCTCAGGGGCTCGGAGGCGGCGGCGTAAGTGAAGTGATCCTCATAGAACTCCACCTCCAGTTTGCGGCGCTCAAAGGTCGGCTTGGGCAGGAGTTCCAGCCGGACCATCTGCGATGTGTAGAAGACGCGGGCCCCGTCCGCCAGAATCTTGAGGGCTGCGCCGCACAGGGCACCCAGCTTCCAAGCGGTCAGATGCACGCCGGAATCCAGCTAGGTTTTCAGCAGGTCCTCCCGCGCCGTTCGCGCAGCTCGCGCTCAAACTCCGCCTCCGTCAGATCGGGGCCGCGCTCCGCCTTCCCCGCTTCAACCCAAACTCCGAAGTAGCGGCGGCACCGCCGCCGGGTAGCACAGGCTACCAGCCTGTGCCGAGCGGCTACCGGCCGCTCGGAATGACGACGGCGTGCGCACTGATTCGATGCCTCGTGTGGCTGCCGGGCCGCCCCGCCGTTCCGTCCGGCCAGTGGCCGGACGGCACAGGCTGGCAGCCTGTGCTACCCATTCCGGCTTCGGAGTTCGGGTTCAATCATGGCCGCGAGTTTCCGCCCGCGCGCCGTGGTGGGCTTCCACTCCACGGGCGGTTTCTGACTGAAGGCCTAGTTGAGCGTGGTGACGATGAACTTGCTTCGGCCTCGGCCCGGCGCAGGCAGGCGATCGAGCAGTTCCGGGGGGCACTTGAAGGTGACAGGCACGGAGGCATTTGTCATACGGATTGGTATTACGCCAGGCCCTTGGAGATGTTAAACGGGGTGACATGTCCCTCTGGTTGCCTCCTCCCGTTCCTTTGCAAATTGGTGGTGGAGCCGACAGGGATCGAACCTGCGACCTTCTCATTGCGAACGAGACGCTCTACCAACTGAGCTACGACCCCGTCCCAATTGCCGGCGCATTATGCGAACGACCGGCGACGCATCAAGCCTTTAGTTCGTCAGCCTTACTGCCTCACCGGGTTCTCGATCTTCACCGGCTTCGGGGCGGACGTCACCACGCTCCCCATGCTGGCCTTGAGCTGTTCCAACTGCGGCTTCAACTCTTTCGGCACCCGCCACGAGGCGGCCTCCAGGATGCCGTTGCCCTCGGCCGGCGCACTCTGAATGGCTGCGGTGGCGATGAGAATGCTGTTCGCCGGCGAGGCCGTCATGGCCGCCGACGCGATGGCCCGCGCCTGCTTCGGCGCGATCTTCAACGCCGCCTGGACGAGCCGGACCGCCTGCCCCGGCTGCAACTGCACCAGCTTGCCGATGGCATCGGCCGCCTCGTCCGGCCACTTCTCCGTCACCACCGTGGCGAGCTTCACGGCCAGGTGCGCCCGGTTGGTCTCGGCGGCCTGCCCCATCAGCTTTTCGATCTCCGTCTGCAATTTCTTCCCCTTGCCGAAGCCTTTCCGCGTGGCCTCCAGTGACTGCATCTGTTCCGGCGTCAGCTTGAACTCCTCGGCCGCGTGCAGCCTCGGACCGGTGCTTCCCAGCAGCAGGACCACCAAGGTAAGGACAAGTCGGGCACACAAGCGATGGGTGAAAGCAGGTGAACTCATGCCGCAGCATCTCCCCGTCGCCATTTCCTCGCAAGCGGGATTCGCACTCACAACCGCAGCTTCAGCAAACCCACTTCCAGCGCCAGCGCCTCCTGCACATTGGTGCGGAGCAGCCGCTGCGTCTGCTCCAGCACGCGCAGGTTTTCGAGCGCCTCCGTCTGGCTGACCCGCGCGCTCACCGTCTCGACCGCATGGGCCAACTCGGGGAAGGCCACCAGTTCCGCGTCCGTGCCCAGCTTCCGCAGCCACACATCGCGCAGCCACCATTGCAACGTGAGCAGCAGTTCCGCGCGCTGCCGGCGGTATTCCGCCTCGATGGCGGCGTCGAGTTCCTCCTCCCACTTTTCCGCCAGCTTCGGGTCCACGTCGTTGTAGCGCTGGAGCGGCGAGCGCGCGGTGAGCGTCTCCTTGATCTCGTCCTTCAGCGCGGCGAGACGCGCGAGCATCTGGCCCAGCACGCGGTAGCGCCCCAGCAAGTTCTGCTTCGGCTCCGCGAGCTGCGTGCCGAAGTCCCGCAGCCACGCGACGTGTTCCGGCGCAAACTTCCGGCTGCCGCCCTCGCCCGCGAAGTTCAAGCGCAGGCAGCGCGAGAGAATCGTCTCCAAAAGCTGCTGCGGCTCGGCCGTGAGCAGAATGAGAATGCTGCGCGAAGGCGGCTCCTCCAGCGTCTTGAGAAACGCGTTCGCGGCCTGCGTATTGAGGCGGTCGGCGGCGACGATCACCGCCACCTTCCAGTCGGCCTCGGTGGGCTTGAGGTTGACCGTGTGGATCAGCTCGCGGATCTGGTCCACGCTGATCTGCCGCGACTTCATCTCGGGCCGGACCCACTGCACATCGGCGTGGTTGGCGTGGTCAATCTTCCGGCAGACCAGGCATTCGTCGCAGGAGTCCACCGCCGCGCGACCGGACCGGCGGGGTGACTGGCAGTTCAAGGTCTTGGCCAGCGTGCGCGCCATCCCCTCCAGTTCATCCAGGTCATCGCCCGTGAACAGATACCCATGCGCCAGCCGCCCGCGCTCCAAGCTGCGCTGGAGCAACGCCACCGCCTGCTGCTGGGCCGGAAAATCCACAAACGCCATGCGCCGATTCGACTTCGCCCCGCGCCCTTTGGCGAGGCGAAACTCATCCGCCGATCCACCTTTGAAACGGCTTCTTTTGGTAGAAACGCCTCCTCCGCAGCAACTCCTCATTCCCATGCCCCGCCCTTCACGGAGCGCCAGGCACCCGCTCGGCGCGATCCCCTTGATGTTCCGCCCCTTAGCTCCGCATTGGCTTCGTTTCGCAAAAACCGTTCCTCCCCGCCACCCTCTGCGTCCGTCCCGCCTCTGCGGTGCCCTCCCCCTTGGCTTCGTTCGGTAAAATCTCCCCTCACGGTCTCCCTTGCCCATTTTTCTGATCCCATCTTTCTGACCATTCTTGCGAGCAGATGAGATGGCTTCGTTTGGCAAAACCACCCTGTTCCAGACCGATTGGCACCGGAGAACCACCGACCCAAGACTTCCATTTTCCTGCCCATTTCCGGTTTGGCTGGTCTGGCCGGTCTGGCCTTTGCCCCTCCGCGTTGCTTTGAAATCGGAAATCTGTGATCTGAGATTAAGCGTTTCCCCCCTGCACCATGAACCCGTGCCGGCGGCTTGCAGCCGCCGACCAGGGGCGCAGCAGAACGAACCGGGTCCGAACTACTCACTCCACAAAGTATTCTCACCACCCCACCCTGACACCTCCGCCGCCCTCCCGCCCTTGCGTGGCGCAAATAGAATCCTCCTCCCAAACTCGCCTTGAACCACCACAGAACGTTTCTTCTCATGATTCTGTGCGCCATGATTCTGTGAACCTCCCATCTGTGGTCGCCCTGAATCTGCGGGAAATCCTCTGTCCGTCCCCCCTCCCATCCCCCGCAAGAAACCCCTTTTCCGCCCTCCCCCAACCGCTACACTCGCCCCATGCCACATCGCCTCACGCTTGCTCTGCTCCTCCTCTGCTTCGCCGTCCTCGCCGCCCCGGCGCAGGACCCCGGCTTCAAGCGCACCGAGGACATCATCTACGGCCGCAAGTTCGGCACCGCCCTGACCTTCGACGTCCTCCAGCCCACGAAGACCAATGGCTACGCCGTCATCTTCATGGTCAGCGGCGGCTGGTTTTCCTCGAAGGAATCCATCAACCCCGGCTTCTACAAGGCCTTCCTCGACCGCGGCTACACCGTCTTCGCCGTCGTGCATGGTTCGCAGCCCAAATACACCATCCCGGAGGTCACCCAGGACATCCACCGCGCCATCCGTTACATCCGCACGAACGCCGCGCGCTGGGGTGTGAACCCCGACAAGTTCGGCATCTCCGGCGGCAGCGCGGGCGGCCACCTCTCCCTCACCATGGGCACCCAGGGCGGCCCTGGCAAACCCGACGCCAAGGACCCCGTGGACCGCGCCAGCAGCGCTGTGCAGGCCGTCGCCTGCTTCTTCCCGCCCACGGACTTCCTCAACTACGGCCAGCCCGGCGAGGACGGCACGGGCGTCGGCACGCTCAAGAATTTCAAGGCCGCCTTCGGCCCGCGCGCCGATGCCGACGAGAGTCGCAAGGTCCTGGGCCGCGAAGTCTCTCCCATCTACTTCATCACCCCCAAGCTCCCGCCCACCCTCATCATCCACGGCGACGCCGACAAACTCGTCCCCTACCAGCAGGCCGAGACCTTCGTGAAAAAAGCCACGGACGCCGGTGCCACCGCCAAGCTGATCAACCGCCCCGGCAAAGTCCACGGCTGGCCGGAAATGGGCACCGACATCCAGCTCTTCGCCGACTGGTTCGACGAGCACCTGCGCGGGCTAAAGGCGAAGCCCTGAACCACGAATGGACACGAATGAACACGAATCTGGGGTGAAACAATGCAAGGCGCCCGGCACTCGCCGCGCGTCAGTCACCTGTTAGGCATCATGACTCGGCTGTTCTCATTTCGAGCTTTGCTGCTGCTCGTGTGTAGCACGAGTTTGCTCTTGAGCGGGTGCATGACCCAGCGTGCTTCCAACAATCTCGGTTACTCCGTTACGCAGAGCATATTTGGAAGGATGATGGACATCCCGTATTGGACGGACAGGTTTCGAGAGGACAAGGGTAGAGTGCCGCGAGACTACGCCGAGCTGTCTCAGTTCGTGTCACGCCAAACAGATGCTCGCGTGCAGCTTGAGCCATACGCTCGTGTAGATTTTTCCGTGCTGGTGTCTGGTCAGAGGCAGGCGGAGTGTTATTCTGACGCCGGACAGAAGCGTGTGATTACATGGGGAAAGCCTGGACAATGAGTCCCCCTTCGCCCAGCACTTGCTTATCACCTCTTCATTCGTGTCCCTTCGTGTTCATTCGTGGTTTCCCTCCTCCCCCGCATGACTACCGGTCCTAAGGTGCCGATGTGGTATTACCAGCTTTACCGGAAGCAGCGCGGACCAGTGACCGAGTCGGCCTTGCACGAGCAGGTGCGCTTGCGCTGCCTGGCTCCCGACGCCTTGGTTCGCCAGCTCAACGACAAGGAATGGATTCCCTACGAGAAGCATTTTCAGGTAGCCGCCCCGCCGCGGGCGGATGGGACGGAAGAAATCTGTTGCTTCGTGTGCCGGAAAAGCTTCCCCCGGGCCGCCGTCAGCCATCTGGAAGGCCGCTGGGTGTGTGACACCTGCCGTCCATCGCTGAGCGCGCCGTCCCCAGCCTTCCGCGTGTGGCGACAGGGCAGCCATGTCATCATGGTCCCCGACACCCTGCTGCCACCGCGCTGTGTGGTCTGCAACCATCCGGCGACCCATTGGGTTCAGGTGCGCATCCCCGGTCACGCGAGGGAGCGACACTCCTTTTTGGATGTCGGACAGCTCTGCAAGCGCGTGCTGCTGCATCTGTTGATTGGGCACGCCGCCCTGGCGGTTGAAGCCTACGGGGATCAAATGGACGTCGGCATGTGTGCTCAGCATTATGCGAAACGCCGTCGTCGCGATTGGATCTCCATCGGCCTTGTCGCCGCCGGTTTGCCGGTCACTTTGGTGGGAATAATCTACAGCCAGCCAATCCTGCTCTGGTCCGGAGCCGTTGTCTGTCTCGCCGCAGGGATTCATGCCTTCATCAGCCATTTGGAGCTTCGCGTCGTGTCCGATGCGGAAGGGTATCTGCACGTCTATGGCCCCGGCCCCGAATTCCTCGCCTCCCTCGCCCCCTTGCACCGCGATGAATGACTCTCCCGCTGGAAGAGGGCCCGGGGCGAGAATTCCCGGAACGAAAGCCTCGTGCTGAGAACCCCTGAACCGCGTGCCGGTGGCTTGCAGCCACCGCGTTGCGGGTGGAGAGCTTCAAGCCGGTTCGTCCTGCTGTGGCCCACCGACGGCGGCTGCAAGCCGCCGGCACGGGTTCATGGGGAGAGAGCGGCCACGAAGTTCGGCCCGCTAATCCCGACCCTGCGAACCGGTTCTACCAGCACCTGCGCGGGATAAAGCCGAATCAGTAATTGCCGCCCGGCGTCGAGTCATGAGCAACATGATCATCACCGACGTCGAGGCCATCTACGTTTCCCAGAAAATCGTCCGCGCCCAGTGTGACAGCGGCCAGGACGCGCTCATCGTCAAGGTCAGCACCGACGCGGGCATCACCGGCATCGGCGAGGTGGACTCCGCGCCGCTCGCGGCCAAGGCCGTCATCGAGGGGCCGTTCAGCCACACCATCAGCACCGGCCTCAAGCACCTGCTCATCGGTCAGGACCCCTTCGAGACCGAGCGGCTCTGGCATCAGATGTATCACCGCACCATTTACTCGGGCCGGCGCGGCATTGGCCTGCACGCGATGAGCGGCATTGACCTCGCGCTCTGGGACATCAAGGGCAAGGCCCTCGGTCTCCCTGTCTGGAAACTCCTCGGCGGCGGCTTCCAGAAGAAAATCCGCTGCTACGCCAGCTCCCTCTTCGGCGCGACGCCCAAGGCCACCGGCGAACTCGCCAAACGCATACGCGCGAAGGGCTTCTCCGCCGTGAAATTCGGCTGGGCACCCATGGGCCAGAACGCCAAGACCGACGTGGACCTCGTCCGCCAGGCGCGCAAAGGCTTCGGCGCGGATGCCGACGTGATGATTGACGCCGGCCTCGTCTGGGACGCGCGCACCGCCATCCAGCGCGCCAAGGCCTTCGCCGAGTTCGGCATCTTCTGGCTCGAGGAGCCGCTGCCGCCCGACGACTACGAAGGCTACGCCAAGCTCACCGCCGCGAGTCCCGTCCACATCGCCGCCGGCGAGCAGGAGAGCGGCCGCCAGTCCTTTCTCGACCTGATGGACAAGGGCCGCGTGGACATCGCGCAGGTGGACCTCACGCGCTGCGGCGGCTTCACCGAGGCGATGAAGATCGCCAGCCTCGCCGCCGACCGCGGCCTCAAGGTGGCCAACCACGGCTTCAGCACTTACATCAACGTCCACGCCGCGTTGCACTGGCTCAACGCCATCCCCAACGCCCTCATCGCCGAGTTCGTCGTGCAGGAGAACACGAGCCTCCGCGAGTTTCTGACCAAGGGCCACGTCCGCATGAAAGACGGCTTCCTCCCCGTCCCCGACGCCCCCGGCCTGGGCCTCGAACTCGACGAAGAACAAGTGCGCAAACACCGCGTCGCGTGAATGGTCCGAGCAAACCCATGAGCACCGATATGTCAAAAAGCCGTGAGCAGCCCGCGACGTCTTGGACTGCGGTGGCAGAGCGCAGCGGCGACACCGCTTTGGCCTCCCGCGAAGCGGAACCCGCAGTGAAGGGGACACTCCTGTCCCCTGTTCCTTGGTTTGTTCGTGCTTTTCAAAGGGGACAAGAGTGTCCCCTTCACGCCCGCTCCGCGGGACACCAAAGCGGCGTGGCGCTTCGCTTCCCGCCGCAGTCCAAGACACTGCGGGCCTTCGTCGCCGTGGCTGCTTGCCTGCATTTCTTGGTAATGCGCTCGTCCGCCGCCCCTGACGGCCCCGCCTTCTTCGAAGCCAAAATCCGCCCCCTTTTCATCGAGCACTGCCAGAAGTGCCACGGCGAAAAGAAACAGGAAGGCGGCCTCCGCCTCGATACGAAAGCCGGCTGGCAAAAAGGCGGCGACCACGGTCCCGTCATCATCCCCGGCAACCCCGACCAGAGCCGCCTCATCCAGGCCGTGCGCCGGAAGGACAAGGACCTGCAGATGCCCCCCAAGCGCGCACTCGGCTCCGAAGAAGTCGCCGCGCTCGAACAGTGGGTAAAACTCGGCGCCCCCGACCCCCGCGAAGGCACCCCCGCCGTCACCGCCGGCGTGGATCCCGCCGCGGTGCGAAAACACTGGGCCTTCCAGCCCCTCACCCACCCGCAGCCGCCCGCCCCCGCGCCCAACCCTTGGAGCCAGCAGCCCCTCGACCGCTTCGTCCTCGCTCGGATGCAGCAGCAAGGCCTTGCGCCCAATCCCCCCGCCGACCCGCGTGCGCTCATCCGCCGAATGACCTTCGACCTCACCGGCCTCCCGCCGACACCCGAAGAAATCGAGGCGTTCGAGCGCGCCTGTTCCCCAATCGGCAATCGGCAATCGGCAATCGCCAATGCCATTGATCGCCTTCTCTCCACCCCCGCCTACGGCGAACGCTGGGGCCGCCACTGGCTCGACGTCGCCCGCTACGCCGACACCGCTGGCGACGGCGCGGACTACCCCGTGCGCGAGGCCGTGAAGTATCGCGACTGGGTCGTGAACGCCCTCAACGCCGACCAGCCGTTCAACGAGTTCATCCGCGAGCAAATCGCTGGGGACATTCTCGCCGCGCAAGGTCCGCCCGACCAATACGCCCGCCGCATCACCGCCACCGGCTTCCTCGCGATTGGCAAGCGCTACGGCTACAAGCCCTCGCCCGACTACCAGCACCTCGACTTCGCCGACGCGATTGACTCCGTGGGCCGCTCGCTCCTCGGCCTCTCGCTCGGCTGCGCGCGCTGCCACGACCATAAATACGACCCCGTCAGCGCGGCGGATTACTATTCGCTCTACGGCATCTTCCAGAGCACGAAGTGGGCGTTCCCCGGCGGCGAGGAGCAGAAGCGCCCGTCGGACTTTCCCCCGCTCGTCTCGCGTGAGGAAGCCGCCCGCCTCGACAAGGTGAAGGCCGCCGAACTCGCCCGCCTCGACGCATCGCTCGCGAAACTCAAAGCCGACCGCATCGCGCTCGACACCAAGTCCATCGGCGGCGGACCGGACCTTGGCTTCGAACTGCAAACCGTCGGCCAGCCGCCCACCGCGCCCTGGCTGTCCGAAGGGCCGAACAAAGTGCTGGCCCAGGCCCAAAGCCCCTTCGCGCACATCCATCCCGTCGGCACACGCGGCGTGCGGGTCGGCACTGGGAAGGCCAACAACGGGGTCCGCTACGTCTTCGCCCGCCCCCTCAAGGCCGCGCCCGGCAAGCAAATGCACTTCACCTTGGACTTCCGCACCGTCGCTCCGACGGACAAATCCGGCGCGTATCGCTTCTACCTCGGACGCGGCGTCATCGCGTCCCTCGCAGTCGAGGTGAGTGTGACCGCCACGGAAATCGCGTTGCGCGACGGCGCGAAGTGGGAAGTCCTCCGCAAACTTCAGCCCGGCACCTGGCACACGCTCCGCCTCACGCTCGACCCCGCGAAGAAGACTTACTCCGGCGCGGTCGGCGTGGTCGGCGACCTCACGACATTCGCGGACAAGCCGCTCGGCGCGAACTGGGACGGCGTGGCCGACACCTTCATCTGCGACGCCATCGGCCACGTCAGCGGCCCGGCCCCCGAGCGCGATTTGGACAACGTGGGCTTGCTCGAAACGCCCTTCGCCGAGCCGGGCACCGGTCCCGTCGTCGTGCCAACCGCACCACCCGCCGACCTCGCCGAGCGCCTCAAGAAACTCGATGCCGACATCGCCGCCACGACGAAGCTCCGCGAGACCGAGGCGACGAAGGAGCTGTATCCCGTGGCTTACGGCGTGAGCGAGGACAAGCCGGTCAACGCGCGCATCCAGCTTCGCGGCGAACCGGAGAAGCCCGGCGACGAAGTGCCGCGTCGTTTCCTCGCAGTGCTCGGCGGCGACCAGCTCCCCGCCGGCTCGACCAACAGCGGCCGCCTCGAACTCGCGAACTGGCTCACGCGCCCGAGCAATCCGCTCACCGCCCGCGTGTTCGTGAACCGCGTCTGGCAATGGCACTTCGGCCAGGGTCTGGTGCCCACGCCCAGCGACTTCGGCCTGCGCGGCGAGCTGCCCACGCACCCGGAGTTGCTCGACTGGCTCACGTCCGAGTTCATCGCGTCCGGCTGGTCTGTGAAGGCGCTGCACCGGCTCATCATGCGCTCGCAGACCTACCAGCTCGCGAGCGATGACCATGCCGCGAATCTAAAAAAGGACCCGGCGAACGTCTGGCTCTGGCGGCACGCCCGCCGTCCGCTCGACGCCGAATCCATCCGCGACGCCATGCTCGCCGTGAGTGGCCGGCTCAATCGCGCCGTGCCCGGCCCGCATCCCTTCCCCGACATGGCGACCTGGCGCTTCACCATCCACAACCCGTTCTTCGCCGTTTACGACAGTGACCACCGCAGCCTTTACCTGATGCAGCAGCGCAATCGCCGTCATCCCTTCCTCGCGCTCTTCGACGCCGCCGACCCGAACCTCAGCGTCGCCCAGCGCCTCCCCACCACCACGCCCACGCAGACGCTTTACCTGATGAATTCGCCCTTCGTGCAGCAGCAAGCCGAGGCCTTCGCCCGCCGCCTGCTCGCCGAATCCGCCGCCGACACCAAACGCATCCGCCTCGCCTTCGCGATGGCTCACGCGCGCGTGCCGAGCGACGCCGAAGTCAGCGACGCCCTCGCCTTCCTCACCGCCTACCGCACCAAACTCACCGCCCTGGAAAAGCCCCCGACCAACGACACCGAACTCGCCTGGGCCGGCCTCGCCCGTGTCCTCCTCACCAGCAACGCCTTCCTCTATGTGGACTGACCGATCCGCCAAAACCCCGTGCCGGCGGCTTGCAGCCGCCGTCCGTGGCCCACAGCAGTTCGAGGCGCTCCCAGCTTGCGAGCCCACAACTCGGCGGCTGCAAGCCGCCGGCACATGGCTTCAACCATCCGACCAGCCTGGGCACGCTCGCACTCGCGCCAGCGTCTTGGACTGCGGCGGGAAGCGAAGCGCCAGGCCGCTTTGGCGTCCCGCGGAGCGGTCGTGGAGGGGACACTCCTGTCCCCTTTACAAAAACCAACTGGTGACCTGGATTCGAGCACAAGAGCATCCCCACCCCATTGCGTTCCGCTCCGCGGGACACCAAAGCGGTGTCGCCGCTGCGCTCTGCCACCGCACTCCAAACTCGCGCTGCTGCCCATGAACTCCACCGTTTTTTCCTCCCGCCGCGACTTCCTCCGCCGCGCCTCTGGCGGCTTCGGCGCGCTCGCTTTCGCAGGCTTGTGCCACGAAACCCAGGCCGCTCCCACCGACCCGCTCGCCCCGCGCTCCGGCCATTTCCCTGCCAAGGCCGACCGCGTTATTTTCCTCTACTCCACCGGCGGCGTGTCGCAGGTGGACACCTTCGACTACAAGCCGCAGCTCACCCGCGACCACGGCAAGGCCGTCACCGCCTCGCGCTGGCTCAACAAGCCCGGCAAGTTCGACCGCTTCCTCATCAAGTCGCGCTGGGGCTTCCAGCAATACGGCCAGAGCGGCACCTGGGTCAGCGACCTCTTCCCCCACATCGGCGGCGTCATTGACGATGTCTGCGTGCTGAACGCCATGCACTGCGACAGCGACGGCCACGACAAGGCCACCCTCGCCGCGCACGTCGGCACCGACCAAGCCATCCGCCCCAGCGCGGGCGCGTGGGTGAGCTACGGCCTCGGCACGGAGAACCGCAACCTGCCGTCCTTCATGGTTCTCGCGCCAGCCGCGCCTTACGCCGGCGCGCAGACGTGGGGCAGTGACTTTCTCCCCGCCTGCCATCAGGGCACACACGTCATCCCGGGCAAGGAGCCGCTGCCGAACTTGAAACCCAACACACCCGCCGCCGAGTTGCAGGCGATGGAGCTGGGCCTGCTCGGCAAGCTCAACCGCGCGCACCTCGAACAGCGTGCCGCGGACGAGGCGCTGGACGCGCGCATCCGCTCCTTCGAGACCGCCTTCGGCATGCAACGCGAAGCCCCGGACGCCTTCGACCTCTCGCGCGAAACCGACGCGACGCTCAAGCTCTACGGCCTCACGCGCGGCGCGAACACCGGCTTCGGCTGGCAATGTCTCGTCGCCCGCCGCCTCGCCGAGCGCGGCGTGCGCTTCCTCGAACTCATTGACGTCGGCTCCAGCGCGAACTGGGATTCGCACGGCAACATGGCCGACCACGAGCGCCTCGCGAAGGCCATTGACCAGCCCATCGCCGCGCTCATAGCGGACCTCAAGCAGCGCGGCATGTTGGAGCGCACGCTGCTCGTGTGGACCTCGGAGTTTGGCCGCACGCCCTTCCACCAGCAGGCGAACCACATGGGCCGCGAGCATCACAACCTGGTCTTCTCCTCTTGGATGGCCGGCGGCGGCGTGAAGGGCGGCCTGGCCTACGGGAAGTCCGACGAGCACGGCATCCTCCCCGCCGAGGGCGCGGTTCACACCCACGACCTCCACGCCACCATGCTCCACCTGCTCGGTCTCGACCACGAGCGCCTCACCTACCGCTACGCCGGCCGCGACTTCCGCCTCACCGACGTCGCCGGCGAAGTCGTCCACCCCATCATCGCGTGAACCGGCATCCAATCGCCTGCAGGCCGAACCGCCGCGCCAGCCCGCGACATCTTGGACTGCGGCGGGAAGCGCAGCGCCACGCCGCTTTGGCGTCCCGCGGAGCGGTCGTGAAGGGGACACTCCTGTCCCCTTTGCCCAAATCAGTCGGCGACGCGGACTCGAGGACAAGCGTATCCCGTTGCGTTCCGCTCCGCGGGAAGCCAAAGCGGTGTCGCCGCTCCGCTCTGCCACCGCAGTCCAAAAGCGCGGACTCTGCGCCCGTCCCGGCTCTGCGGTGCCAAGGATTGGTTTCCCCATCTGCGGTCGTCTTGAATCTGCGGGGAAAATTCTTCGGCTCATCCTCATCCCATCCGTGGCTCAACATTCGGTAGCAGCATTATGTTAAACACCACCCTCAACTTCACCGCCCCCGGCAAACAACAGGGCTTCCTGCAAGTCCCCTGGTCCCACAACCTCGGCGGCTGGGCGAACATCTTCATCCCCTGCACCATCGTCGCGCACGGCACGGGGCCGACCGTCCTCATCCTCGCCGGCAACCACGGCGACGAGTATCAGGGGCAGATTGCCATCATGAAGCTCGCGCGTGAGCTGACGCCCGAGATGGTCAATGGCCGCATCATCCTTATCCCGTCGCTGAACTTCCCCGCCGCCCGCGCCGCCACCCGCCTCTCGCCCGTGGACGGCATGAACATGAACCGCGCCTTCCCCGGCCAGCCCGAGGGCGCGGTCACCAGCCAGATTGCCCACTACCTCACCACCGTGCTCTTCCCCATGAGCGACGTCGTCATCGACATCCACTCCGGCGGGCGCAGCATGGAGTTCGTCCCGTGCTCGACCATGCACCTCGTCGCCGACCGCGCGCAGCGCCGCACCATGCTCGACGCCATGCTCGCGTGGAACTCGGACTTCGCCTTTCTCTACGCGGACATCGCCGGCACGGGCCTCCTGCCCGTCGAGGCGGAGAACCAGGGCAAGCTCGTCGTCACCACGGAAATGGGCGGCGGCGAATGCATCCCCGCCGACGTGCATCGCATCACGCAGAGCGGCCTGCGCAACGTCCTCATCCACCTCGGCGCGCTCAAAGGCCGCGCGCAGACCCGCGCCAAGCTCGGCCTGCCGCCCGTCATCCTCACCCAGGCGCTGCACCGCGAGGACTACCTGCTCGCACCCGAGTCCGGCATCTTCGAAATCTGCCTCGACCTCGGCGCGAAGGTGAAGCGCGGCCAGACCGTCGGCTACATCCACCACCTCGAACGCCCCGACCGCGCCCCCGAGCCGCTTGTCGCCCAATCCAGCGGTTTCCTCATCACCATCCGCGCCCCCTGCCTGACCCAGCAAGGCGACTGCGTGGCCGTCATCGCCCAGCAGGTGAGCGAGCAGGAAGTGATGAAGGGGTGAGCAAGGCGCTGTGAAGCTAATGCCCCTTTCTTGCTGCTCACCCTTGGCCTAAGCCTGTAGCCGTGCCCTCCCCAGAAAACAAACTTCTGCAGGCTTGGTTCGCACCGGCTTTCAAGGCCGCCGGATTCAAGAAGACCGGTGCGACATGGCACCGCCCGACGCCAGAGTTGATCCATGTCTTCCACATCCAAGGATCTCAGTGGAGCCGCAGCTTTTACTTCAATCTCGGCATTTACATCACTGCGCTGGGCACCTTGGATCGCCCACCAGAGCCACACTGCCACGTCCGAGAACGCCTCGATTCTATTGTTCCGGACCGAGAACGCCTCATCCAACTGTCCAATTTCGTGCAGAAACTTCCGGAGCAGCAGCGCCAAAGTGAACTGGAAGCAATTGTTTTGCGATGGGCCATTCCGTGGCTGGATCAGCTGACCACTATCGATCAGCTCCGGAATTACGTTCGGAATGAAAAAGGGCGCGGGCTGCCCATTACTATGGCGGCGTGTGAACATCTTGGAATCGCGCTTGCATGACCGACCAGCCAGCCCCGGCAAAAGCTCAACGTGATGCTAGTCGAACGACAGCCCACGGCATGAAGCAGCTCTCGAACCGCCCGACGGCGACCACCCTCTCCCCCATCGGGGGAGAGGGAAGGGTGAGGGGGCGTCGTGCGGACGAATGGGGCGTGCGGAAGGAAGAGACCAT
>CAZCBE010000122.1:0-20509 GCA_964496695.1 uncultured Klebsiella sp. | reverse complement strand
GTTAGCATTTCTCATTGCCAACCAACCGCCGCTAAGCGCGCCTTCTCCCTTCCTCGGAGTTGGGGATATGGGGGCCGCCGGCGGTTTGCGGGGGGGGGCCACCAACGCCGACGCACGTCACCCCTCACCCCAGCCCTCTCCCCTCCTCCGAGGAAGGGAGAGGGAGCCGGAGTGCGTCGTGATCGCACGTCCTGCTGCTAGACTCCTCTTGAAGTGACATGAAACCGCACCCCAACTCCGGCCAATGCAGGCCCCAGGATCACCTCTCCCGCCGCGCGCTGCTCAAGGGCGCGCTGGCCACGACCGCCGGGGCCACGGTCGCGAACTGGGGCGGGTTGTTCAACACCCAGGCCGTTGCCGCCGAGGCGGCCAAGCGCGGCAAGCGCTGCATCCTCCTGTGGATGAACGGTGGCGCGAGCCAGATTGACACCTTCGACATGAAGCCGGGCCGCCCGACCGCCGGCCCGTTCCGCGAGATCAAGACCAAGCTCCCCGGCTATCACGTCTGCGAGTATCTGCCCAAGATGGCGCAGCAGGTGGACAAGCTCGGCATCATCCGCAGCATGCGCACGCAGTCGCCGGATCATCCCGACGGCATCTACCACATGCACACGTGCTACAAGCAGTCCGAGCGCGTGCCGCACCCGGAGCTGGGCGCGATGATCGCCAAGTATCTCGGCCAGGCCGATGCCGACCTGCCCAGCTTCGTGCGCATGGGCCCGACGGGCAACGCCGGCTCGGGCTATCTCGGGCCAAGCTGCGAGCCCTTCAGCATTGATCGCGGTGGCAAGCTGCCGTCCTTCACCAGCCCGTATCTTCCAGCGGCCAACGAGGCGCGCCGCAACGACCTGCTGCGCTTCATGGAGGCGGAGCACCAGAAGGCGAATGGCGCTGAGGCGTATGAGAGCCACCGCATCGCCAAGGAGCGTGCGTGGCGGCTGCTGCGTGCGAAGTCATTGTTCGACACCACGAAGGACTGGCCGGCGCATGAGGCGCTTTACGGTTCGACCGAGTTTGGCCGGAGCTGCTTCCTCGCGCGCAAACTGGTCGAGGCGGGCGTGCCGTTCGTGGAGGTCGGGCAGGACAACTACGACAGCCACGCCGACAACTTCGTGTGCCACAAGGCGAACATGCAGGTGCTTGACCCCGCGTGGTCCGGGTTGCTGATTGACCTCGAACGCACGGGGCAGTTGCAGGATACGCTCGTCGTCTGGATGGGCGAGGTGGGCCGCACCCCGAACATCAACAACCGCGCAGGTCGTGATCATTTCATCCGTGGCTGGACCATTGTGCTGGCCGGTGGCGGCATCAAGGGCGGCGTGGTTTACGGCTCGACTGACGCCGACGGGCGCGAGGTCGCGGAAAATCCCGTGAGCGAAGGCGATTTGTTCGCGACCATCTACACCACGCTGGGCATCAACCCGCGCATGAAGCACTACGCCGGCACGCGGCCGATCTGGGCCACCCCGGAAGGGGCCAAGCCCATCAAGGAGCTGCTGGCATGAGTGCCGACAGCGCAACGACAGCGCCGGGCAAGCCGGCGGAAGCGGGCGGCGCAAACTTTGACAAGGCCACACTGCTCTGGTCGCTGCCGTGGGATGCGGACTGGGTTTCGGCGGTGAGTTTCGTCGGACCCAGGCACGTCGCGGCGGGCAACAACCGGGGGGATATTCTACTTTGGGAACTGCCCGAGAAGCCGGAGCCCGCCCCTGAGCCGGCCCCGGAGAAGAGCAAAGGCGGCAGCACTGAGAAGGGCGAACGCCCGTTGTGCAGCGCCGTGCCGCCGACGCGCCAGTTCCTCGGCCACTCGAACGTCATCAACCGCCTGCTCTGCGCCGAGAACCGCTGGCTCATCTCCGCCAGCAACGACCACACGCTGCGCTACTGGGATTTGCAGGCGGCTCCGGGTGCCGCCACCAAGCTGGTGCTCAATGCCCGCACCATTGACGATATCAACCGCAACAAAGGTTCCGGTCGGAAACCACCGCCGCCCATCGAGGCCGAGGTCCGCACGCAGCCGTCAGCGAAGACGATCCAAGGAAAAGAGTGGATCGTGGGCCTCTCCATGAGCCACGACCAGTCCACCCTGATCGCCGGTGACGACGCCGGGCAGGTGGTGGTTTACAACCGCTCCGCCGGCACCGAGCTGAAGCGCTGGCAGGTGAAGGGCTGGGCCTATGCGGTGGCCCTCTCTCCGAACCTCAAGCAGGCCTGTGTTTCGGAACGCTATCCGATCGTGTTCGACTCCGGCCGGCACCTCGGCGTGAAGCTGTGGGATGCCACCACCGGCACCGTGCAGCAGGACTTGAGCAAGGACTTCAAGGACATGCAGATCGCCGCCGCCGCCTATTCCGCCGATGGCAAATTGCTGGCCGTCGGCCGGGGCGGCGAAGCCGACGGTCTGAGCGGGAAGGTCTTCCTGCTGGATGCCACCACCGGCAAGAAGCAGCGCGAGCTGGCCCCCGGCCATCTCTCCGGCCTTACCGACCTCTGCTTCCATCCCGACGGCCGGCACCTCGCCTCGACCGGGCGCGACACGGTCGTGCGCCTGTGGAATCTGGTGGACGGAAAGCTGGTGAAGGAACTGGGCAAGTCGCGCGGCGGCCAGTTCAAGGACTGGTTCCACGCCCTCTCCTTCTCGCCCGACGGCACCCGCCTCGCCGCGGCGGACATGGCCGGCTTCGTCCATGTCTGGCAGCTCGCTGCGTGAGCTGCCGAAGGCGGCGCAGGTTTGGGAACTGCGAACGCCAACCCGAATTCCAGAAGGGCTCGGATCAGAGCGAGAACGGTGCGAGCGCGCTTTGGAGTGCGGTGACTTGTCACCGCTTTCCGCAGGCGACTTGTCGCCGTCAAAGGCCGGAGCAGGTCCGGTTCCACCAAGACTTTCCGGCTTGCGCCAGCCCGGAGTTGAACGAGCACTGTGAATCCCCAGACCTCGACGGCGAGCAGTTGCCCCCTCCACATCCCAACGGTCGTGTGGCCACGCAGCTTTCTCTCTGGCATAGAAAGCCAGTTGCGCTGCTCCAACTGCTTTTCAGGTCAACCGCCGAAGCACACCGCCTCGACATGGTGCTCCGCCTGGTGGACCTGCTCCCACTGCACGCCATCGGTGGAACGCAGCAGCCGGCCCTTCCAGTTCGCGCCGACGAAGATCTGGTTGCCGGAGGCCACGATCACCGGTGCGTTGCGGTTGGGCTCACGTTTCCAATTCGTGCCATCCGGGGAGAACCACGTCGCGCCCGCCCCCACGGCCACAAAGCGGCCACCAGCCCACACGACCGAATTAAGATGCTCGCCCTCCTCACCGCGCGCGGGGGTGCTCCACTTGAGGCCGTCCTCGGTCATCATGCGCAGGCCGTGCAAACCCACGCCGACAAAGACGCCGTTGCCAAACGCCACGTCCACGAGCGTGTCCAGCGCCCTGGTGTCCGGCGCGTCCTGCCACGCCTTGCCATCCGACGAGGTGGAGCGGCGCCCGCGGTCGCCCACGCCGACCCAGCGACCATTGCCCCAGGCGATGCGTCGAACGATGTGCTTGCCGCCGATCTCGGTGAACTCGCTCCAATTCAGCCCGTCCGTCGAAGTGCTCACGAACGGCTTTGAGAGACCCACGCTGCCGGGATCGCCACCGATGCCGAGGAAGACCCCGTTGCCGAAACCGAGGCCGCGCAGATACTTCACATATTTCGCCTCACGCTTGCCGGTCTGCCACTTCGCGCCGTCCTCGGTGACCGCAAGAATGTTGTCTCCGCCGTAGCTGCCGACGGCCACGAAGCGACCCAGCCCGGCGCTCACAGCGCGGTAGGTTTCGCCTTCCTTGCCCACCTGAAGCTGCTTCCACTCGGTGCCGTTCTCCGACACGAGTCTCTGGCCGTTCTGGCCGACGGCGACGAAAAGCGCGGGCATGGAACGTCAGGCTAAATTCCGGCGAAGTCGAACCGAGCGACCGTCGAGTTCGCCCGCGCGCGTTCCCCTCACCCCAGCCCTCTCCCTTGGGGAGAGGGAGAGGCATCCTCCACGCTGCTGGTTCACAGGCGCGTGCCTTGGCCCACGACAGGCTGACTGCCTCCCTCTCCTCGGGGGAGAGGGCCGGGGTGAGGGGGAAAGCACCGTTCGATTACCAGTGCATGTTCTGCCAGGACTCATATGGCGTGCCGCTAAACCAACCCTGGCAGTCGTCCGTTGAATGCCGCGTTCTTCGAGGTCCGGCTGTTGCCAAACTCGCCACCTTTGTTCCCCATGCGGTCGAGCATCTCGACATACAAATTCGCCATCGGAGTGTTCTTGTCGAAAGCGAGGTGCTGGCCGGTCTTGAGCGTGCCACCGGCGCGGCCGCACAGCAGCGCCGGGTAATCCCGCGTGCCGTGGCCGCCGTCGGCCATGTAGCTCGTGTAGAGGATCATGCTGTTGTCGAGCAGCGACGAGCCGCCCTCGTCAATCGCCTGCATTTTGCGGATCATCTCGGCGAACAGGCTCGTATACCACGCGTGAATCTGCCGGCACGCCTCGCGCGCAATCGGGTCGGCATCCTCCACGCGGCCGGCGTTGCCCTGATGCTCCAGCGTGTGGCAGTGCTTCTCGTAGCCCACCGTCACCACGCCGGGGAACATTGCCTCGTCGCTGCCCGCCGCAATCGTCGCCACCCGCGTGGTGTCCGTCTGGAAGGCCAGCACCATGAGGTCCGCCAGAAGAGAGATGTATTCCCCGTGACGCTCGGGATCGCGCCGGACGGCCTCGGTGTTCTTCCACAGGTAGCGGGTCTTCTCATCCGTGAACCGGCCATCAATCACCACCTTCGACGGCCCCGGATTCTTCTCATCCAGCACGTCGAGCCGACGGCGGGCCTCCATGAATTCGATGCGCTGCTCGACCGAGCGGACGGCGGTGAGATACTGGTCGAGCTTCTGCTGGTCCGCGCGGCCGAGCTTGCCCTGCAGGCTCTTCGCCTCCTCCAGCACGACATCAATCACGCTTTGGTCCACGGAGTCCCGGCTCGCCGGGGTCCGTGCCACTTCGGCCTGTGTGGCTCCGCGGCGCTGCCAGTTCGGTGCGATTGGCTTGCGGCCCCGGAACATCCGCTCGAAGACCAGCCGCGGGTCCGACTCGAAGGTCATCGGCGTGTTCGCATCGCGGAACGAATAGACATTCTCGTGCCCGGCCAGGCCGAATTCCATCGAGGGCAGCAGCGTTTGATCGCCCACGAGCCGGGCCGCCGCCTGGTCCACCGATACGCCGGCGAAGGGCTTGCCGCCCTCCTTCTTCGCCACGTCCGCTGCCGTCAAATGCATGTAGGCGCAGTGCTCGTGGCCGTTGAGATTCTCGCTGCGGCCCGAGTGCGATAGCCCGCTGACGAGCAGCAGCTCGCTCTTCGCGAATTCGAGCGGACGCAGGATGGAGGGCAGCTTCGTGTCCGCCAGCGAACACGATTCCTTGAGCCGCCACGATTCCAGCACCGTCCCGCCCGCCACGGTGAAGATGCCCATCCGCAGCGGCGGCTTGACCGCCGTGGCCGCCCCAAACGCCGCGCGCGGCACGAGCGACTCCATGAAGGGCAGCGCCAGCAGCGCGCCGGCTCCGCGCAACATCGCGCGGCGGGACAGTTGGTTCGCGTTCATGGTCTAGTCTTTGGCTGAGTTTTGCCGGGTGGCAACCGGATTCTGCTCCGGGCCGCGGCGGTTCTGAAAGGGCAGGCTCTTCACCACACCCAGCACGAGCGTTGTAAAACGATGGTCATCGCGCGCGAGCGCCGTCTGGATTTCGTTCACCGGACACTCGTCAAAGAAGTCCAGCTCCCGGCCCAGCGCGAAGCTCAGCAGTTGCCCGGTCAAGTTGCGCACGAACTCGTCGCGTCGCTGCCACAGCACCCGCTTCAAGTCGTCCGCCCCGGCCAGCTTCTCACCCGTCGGCAACTGGCCGGTCGTGTCGAGCGGGTTGTCCGGCTGGCTCTCCCGCCAGCCGCCAATGGCGTCGTAGTTGTCCAGAGCGAAGCCCAGCGGGTCCATCTTCTTGTGACACCCCGCGCACGTGGCATCGCTCGCATGCTGGGCGAGCAGCTCGCGGAAGGATCGCGGGTCCTTCTTGTTCCGCTCCTCCTTGATCAGCCCGGCGTTGGCCGGCGGCGGGGGCGGCGGCGTGCCGAAGAGAACCTCCAGCACATACTTGCCGCGCTGCGTCGGGCTGGTGCGGTGGGTGTGCGAGGTCATCGCCAGCACGCCGCCCATGCCCAGCAGACCACCGCGATGATCCTCCGGCCGCAGGCTCACACGCTGCAGCTTGTCGCCCTCGACTGCCGGGAGCTTGTAGTGCTTGGCGAGGTCCGCGTTCGCAAAGGTGTAGTCCGCCGCGAGCAGCTCCAGCACGCTGCGATTCTCCACGCGCAAGGTGTCGAAGAACGTGATCGCCTCCTCGCGCATCGCCTGCCGCAGCTTCGAGGTGAAGGTCGGAAAAAACTCCGTGCTGGGCCGGGCGCTGGCCAGCTTGCCCAGTTGCAGCCATTGCACCGCGAACTGCCCGGTGAGCGCGCGCGCCTTCGGGTCCGCCAGCAGCCGCTTCACCTGCTGTTCCAGCACGGCGGTCTCGGAGAGCTTCCCCTGCTCGGCGAGCGTGAACAGCTCCTCGTCCGGCATGGACGACCACACGAAGTAGGACAGCCGCGTGGCCAGCTCGAAGTCGCTCACACGCGCGAACGCACCGGGCTTCGCGCGATCCTGCTCCAGCCGGAAGAGAAAGTGCGGCGAGACCAGCACCGGCTTGAGCGCGATGCGGAGCGCCGGCTCGAATCCCGCCGCCGCCGAACGTTCGTAGAGCTTCATCAACCGCTCCAGTTCCGCCTCCGCCAGCGGACGCCGATACGCCCGGCGCGCGAACTTCGCAATCACCTGCCGGGCCGCGTCGCGCTCGGACAGCCCCGCGCCGGGCTTCACGAACACGATGGCGTCGTAAGCCTTCTGCGCCTCCCGCTTCCGGTTGGCGTCCAGCTTCACCGGCGAGTTGGTGAGGACGACGGAAAACACCCGATCGAGGATCATGTCCGCCGCCGCGAAGTATTTGTCGAACAGCGTGGGCGGCAGGTTCAGCCCGGTGGCGAAGTTGTCGAAGCCCGTAACCACGCCGTCGTCCGGCATGCCAACCGCCGCGACCGCATCGAACTCGATGCCCACGAGATCGCGGACGGTGTTGCTGTATTGGGCACGATTGAGCCGGCGCGCCAGGGCGGGACCGGGATCGCGGCTGGCGGGGTCGTTGCAATCCACCTTGGCCACGTGGCCAAGCCAGTCCAGCAAGGCCTTCCGCTCAGCGGCACCGAGCGGCGGCTCGTTCTTCGGTGGCATCTCTCCGGTGCTGACCTGTTCCTGCGCCAGCCGCCAGAGTTTCACCTGCCGGGCGAGGGTCGCCTCCGTGACACCGGAGAAGTCCACGCCCCCCTTGTGCTTCTCGGTGTTGTGGCACTTGAAGCAATGTGCTTCGAGCAGCGGGCGGATTTGCTTTTCAAATCCGCCCGGCACCGCGTCGGCACCGTCCGCCCGGCGCACCCCAAGGCACGCGCCCAGCACCAGCAGCCCCGTAATAATGTTGGCCGGAAATCCGTTCATCTTGCGCGCAGATCGTAGCAGACCAGCGCAGCTTTGCCGCGCAGAAAGAGCCTGCCATCGGCGACCACCGGGGTGGCGGCGCGCAAGTTGCCGGGGGCCACTTTGGTTCTGCCGAGCGGCTCGAACCGCTCCGGCGTGGCGCGCACGATGGAAAGCCGGTCTGGGTGTCCGTCAATGAGCACCTTGCCGTCCACCAGAATGAGCGAGACGCTGTTGAAGGCGTTGCCGGCGTAGTTGTCCTTTTCCGGACTCGTCCACTTGACCTGGCCGGTCGCCAGCCCCGCGCAAAAGAGCGGCCCGCTCTGCGATTTGGCCCCATAGACGTGGTTCTCAAAGATGATGGGCGTGGACGGCTGAATCCCATAGTCCAGCTTCCAGAGTTCCCGTGGCTTGTCGGTCGCCAGGCGGTGGCAGCGGATGTTGCCGCCGTCCGCGGTCACGAGGAAATCGCCCGCGACCACCGGCGACGAATCGTGGCCGCCGCCGCCGCCTTGGCCGATGGACCACTTGAGTTCGCCGGTCTGCAGGTCCACCAGCCCGCAGTTCTGCACGGCGTAGGCCTTGCCGTCCTTCCGCCAAATTGTCGGCGAGGCATGGGTGCCTTTGAATTCCGGCCGCGCCCAACGCAGCTTGCCGTCATTGGCGTCGAGTCCGCAGAGCGCGCCGGCCTGGATGACCAGCACGCCGTCGGCGACGATGGGCGAAGACGACACTTCCTTGGCCGGACAGGGCGCCTGCCAGTGCTCGGCTCCATCCTTCAAGCTGAGGCAATAGATCGTCTCGCCGCCACTGACGTAGATCCGGTCGCCCACGATGCAGGGCGTGCTCGACGTGCCGTATTCGAGCATGGCCCCCGGATACTCGACCCGCCAGAGCGTCTTTCCGGTTTGCGCGTCAAAGCAGAAGAGAACATCCACGGCGCGCATGCGATGCCCGGTCAATTCCTCGACGACGGCCGCGATCCGTTTCTGGTCCAGACCGGTTTCGCCCAGCGCCTTTTCCAGAGCCTCCTCATCGGCAAAGGGCTTGCCCCGCAAGGCCGTCAGCTTCTCCAGTGTCCCCAAGTCGAGCGCCGCAGCGCCGCGGATGAGGCGGTCCTCGATCCTTGCGGCCAGCGTCACATGCTGGGCATGGGAGAGGTTGCGGGCCGCCCAATCGCCCGCCCAGGCCGGGGCCTCGTCCATCTTGAGCGCCGTGCGTTGCGGGGAAATCCTCGCCGCCTCCACCTTCTGCGCGAGCTCCGGAGGCAAAGGCCGGTCAAAACAACCCAGCCGGTTCAGGATGCCCCAAGGCAGCCGCGGCGGGCTTTCATCCTTCACCTTCTGGTTCAGATAGAGATAGACGCGGCCACCTGCGGCCACCGGAGTGCTGTAGCCCACGTTGCTGCCATCGCCACTGACGCTCTCCGTGTCGGGAATCGGCTCGCTCTTCCACAACACCGGCAGCCCCGTCGCCGGGATCGCCTCGATGAGCCGGACGCCGCCAGCGACGGCCCCCGTCCGCTCCGGCCCGCGCCACTGCGGCCAGTCCTGCGCCACGGCCGGGCTGCTCAGGACAAGCGCCAGAATTAAGCCGGGAAACAGGCGGTGCTTGGAGAAGCTCATTTCCTCTCCTCCTTGGTTTCCACCAGCACGATGGAGTGCGCGGGCACGGCTATCCCGCTGGCCGGCTCGACATCGAACTCCTCGGTCTTGACCTGGATCTCGTTGAGGTTGTTGGCCAGCGGATTCTCCGCTGCGATCCGATAACCCCGGACCTTGCCGCTGCCCGCCGGCCACGCCAGCGTGGCCTGATACGCCGTCGCGGGCGAGCGGTTCAGCAGCAGCACGCTGGACCGGCCCTGCCCCTTGAAGGCATAGGCCACCAGCGCGGGCACACCCGGGGCCAGGGAATCTGGCGGCGCGAACGTGATTGAGCAGCTCACCAAATCCATGCCGCCCGCGTGAAGATTGAAGAGGCGCACGGCCAGCGCCGACGGGTGCAACGCCAGCTTATGGGCATCCACATGCGTGGCATTGTCGGAGCCTTGGGCGAAGCGAGAGAACTGCACGGCCTCGCTGCCGCCGGCCAAGGCCAGCAGCAGTTCGTCGAGGACCGCAACGGCGGCCGTCTGGCTGCGGAGCAGCGAGCGCTCGGGACCGAGAAAGCTCGGTTCCGCCGAGACCGTCTCGACACCGCCCAGGGCGAACGATTTTCCCGCGTCCTTGGTCAACTGGGAGGCGGCCGCCAGTTGCGGCAGGGTTTGCGTCGCCGGCCAGGCCAGCAACCGCGCCTGCATCGTCGCCGTCGCAGCGTGCTTGCCGCCGAAGGCATCCGCCCCGCCAATCGTGGCCGGACAACTCAGCACGTCCAGCGACTTGCAGCCCTTCAACACCGCCTCGTTCCACCTGGGGTCGCGGGCATTGCCATTCGCGACCAAACGAATCTTCTCGCTGTAATACTTGCTCGCCCGGACGCGGCTGAACACGCGCTCGGCCCAGGCGGCGTAGCGGGCCGCGTCCTCCAGGTTCCACGGCGACTTGCCCTTGTTCCAGACCTCGTCGCCCAGTTCCAGATGCACGGTGTCAAACGTCTTGAGCCACGACTCCGGCTGGCCCTGCCGCGCCCGCTTCGCGCCGTAGGGGCTGTCGGCCGGGCCGGCCAGGTATTCCAGCAGGTGGTCCCATTCCTCGTCGGTCATCGCCAGCCCCATCACCAGCCAGGGCGACGCGCCGACGCGCTCGCACAGGTTCAGACTGTCCGGCAGATTGGGCTGATCCGGATCGCGGTAGGGTCCGCCGGAAGAAGAGGTCATGGAACGCTCGAACGTTCGCAGTCGCTCCAAGGGGTGGGCGAGCCAGTTGTCGAGGCTCTCGCCTCGGGCGCCGCCCAGCAGGCGCAGGGTGCCGGGCTTGAGGTCGGCCAGGGCGTCGGCCACGCGCGGCAGGATGGCCAGTGGCTCGCCGCCGTCGTCTTCGCTGATGACGAAGCCATCAATGAGCATCCGCTCGCCCCGGCTCAGGACGAGGAGCAGGTTGACCATGGGGCGCGATTTGCGAATCAGTTCATGCTTGCGCCAGGTGTCGGTGAGCGTGAAGTCGTCCGGCTCGGCCTGGCCCGGCTCGCTGCTGGCGACAAAGCGAACGGAGCCTTTGCCGCCGGGCGTTCCCTTGGCCCAGAAGGAAATGCGATAGGTCTTCTCCTGCATGAAGCGGTCGGCGTTGCCCTCGCGGTTGGCGCTGCGCCCGCCGCCCCACCGTTTGAAGCTGGGCAGCCAGATGTGGAGCATGTTCCAGGCATCGCGCTTGAAGGTCTGCGCGTCGAGTTTCAGACAGGTCTGGCCGCCGTGAAACGGCCCCTGCTCATCCTCCGCCACATGCGCCGAGTAATCCGTGCCGGAGCCCCAGCCGGCGTTCAGGCGGCCCTTGCCCCGGGGCTGGTTGAGCCAGATCAGATCGCCGGCGGCGAAGGCCGGGCCGTCGCCCTCGGCGGTGAAGACCGTCTTCGCCCGGCCGCCATAGGCGCACGCAGCGATGCGGCCCTTGCGCCCGGCGGCCTTGCCGTCCAACACATGAAACTCCGCCCCCACCCAGAAGCTTTCCGGCACCGCCTTCTGATACTCTGCATCGCCTCCGGCCGGCTCCTCGAAAGTCCGGCCATCACCGGCGCTGGCGATGAACAGGCGCCGGGCGAGCACCCCGCTCTCCAGGCCCGGATTCACGTTCAGGCAGTTCTGCAGCAGCGTGGACCGGTCATCCATGGGGTTCTGGCAGACGTTGAACCCGATGCGCGGCATCCTGGTCCGCAGCACCGTGTCTGTCACCGTGACGCGCACCGGCGTCGGCTCGGCCGCCGGCACCACGCCCGCCGCAGCCAGCAGCAGCCCCAGGCAAACCCGGAGCACGGCGTTGACGCCGCAGAAGGTTGCGCTTGCAACCGTGCGCTGGAACCACTTTGGACCTGCTACCGTTGCTGCGGCCTGAAGGCCGCGCTCCGCGCCGTCGGTGTTCTCCGCCTTCGGAACCCGGGCCAAGGCGAGCAGGCAACTGATTTTCAGTTCGCCGGTCATTTGAGTTTCGTTGCGACGGCTTCCGCCGTCGCCAGCCGCCCGCTCGCCCTTGGCAGGATCGCGATGGCGGCCACCTCCAGACCGACCGGCTCGTGCAAGGTGGTGATGATGACGACGTTCACCTGGTTGCCCGCCGCCACGCTGGCGCGCTCCGGCTGCAGCGCTTTGAAGTCCCGAAAGGGAACTTCGAGCGTGTGCCAGTGGCCATCGCCCGGAAGTTCGGGGTGCTGCTTTACCAGTTCAAAATTGCCCGCATAGCTGCCGTCCAGGCGGCGCGCGGAGATCATCAGTTGCAGCGGAAACGCCCGCTTCAGCCGGAGCTTCAGCCGCAGCACCGAGTCCGCCGTCAGCAGGGCAAAGGCGTCGGCGGGCGAGTTCGAGGCCGCGCGGATGATCACGCTGCGATGCACATGCACCCGTCCGTCCGCACTGCGCGTCTCCACCGTGGGCGTCGCCCCGATGAAGGCGACCTCGTGGTCCGTGGCCGCCTGCCAGACGCCGGTGAGGTGTTCAGGCGGCGCGGAAAGATTGAGCTGCCACTCGGTGGCCGGGACCTGCAACGGCTCCGGCGCCCAGCGCTCCGTGGCGACCAGCGACGCGGTCACACGCTGCCGGGCGGCGACCTCCACTTCCCGCCCGTCCACCAGGCGCTTCAGCCGGACACGGCCTTCCGCCACGCTGAGATCGGTGTGCTGCGGCATCGCATCGAGCGTGAAAACGGTGCCGAGCACCTCCGCTTCCGCCGCGGACGACCGCACCCGCAAGGGCCGTCCCGGAGCCTGCGGCGCGACTGCGGCGGTGAGCGAGCCGCGTTTGAGCAGCACCTGCTTGCGGTCGCCCTCGCTGAAGACCGCTTCCGCCCCGCCGCTCAGCGCAAACCGCGTCCCGTCCGCAAACCGAACCTCCACCGTCGCTGATTCGCTCTCCGTCTCAATCGTGCCGGCGGCGACCCGCGCCCCCGCCGTGAGTGGCAGGCGCTGTCCGCTGTCGCTCCATGTGGCTTCCCCGCGCACCGTCAGGACTTCCAGCAGCGGCCTGGGTGACTGCCGCTGCAACGCGAGGAACAGGCCCAGCGCGACCGCCGCCGCTGCCGCCCATGGCACCGCTCCCCGCCACCACGCGGCCGGCTCCGCCAACGATTCAACCGGGGCGGGCCGGAGCGGCATCCGCGCTTCACGACAACGCCCAGCCTCGCCCACGGCAAAGGCCTGCTCCGCCAGGCTGCGCAGACGCGCGCGGGCCGCCGCGTCCCGCTCCAGCACGGCCGACAACTGCTCCTCCTCCGGCGCCTCCAAGGTGCCATCCAGATAACGCAGCAGTAGGGCGTCGAGTTGCTCGTCCTTCATGGTGCTGCCTCCGCAGTGGGGCCAAGCTTGCGTTCGACGCACTCCCGCAAGGCCCGGTGCAGGCGCGCGAGCCGCTGATAGGCCGCGTCCAGCCCCATGCCCAGCGCCTTCCCCACTTCCGTGCAGGAGCGCCCTTGGAAATAGCGCAGGTCCAGCAGCACCCGCGATGACGCCGGCAGGGCTTCCAGACACTCCTGCAAGGCCTCGATCCGCGCCGCCGGAGCCGCCCCCTCCGCCTCCCACTCCTGTTCCAGCAGTTCCATGACCGTCCCGCTCAGCGTCGTCGTCTCGCGGTTGCGCTTCCGCAGGAGATTGAGCGCCGTGTTCCGCGCCGTGACGCGGCACCACGAGAGCAACTGCGCCTCATTGGTGAACAGGCGCTGATTTTCCAACGCCTTGACCATCACCTCCTGAAAAACATCCTCCGCCAGATGCACGTCCCGCACCACGAGCCATACCCCCGCACTGAGGCGCGCCCGCTGTGCGAGCAGCGTGCGAATGAGGTCATCTTGTGAGAGCACGTTCATGCCGTTCAATACCAAGACACCCTGCCGCCGGATTTCCTGACATCAAATGTCAGGCGGGGTGTCCGGCCACCGGCGGGGCTGCCTTATCCGGCTCGCTCGGCATAACCCTTCTTCACCTTCTCCGCGATCAGCTTCTCCATCTCGCTCCGGGCCTTGGTCGCGTTAGCGAACGACTTGGATTGCGACTGCCCCGGCGTGCCGATCTTGCCGAAACGCACGGTGAAGGTCGGGCCGCTCAAAGTGACCTCCCAGAACTTGCTCGAACCGCCCCCGACGAACTCGAACCGGCGCGTTTCGGAATCAACCGGCCCTGCGGCAGCGGGAAGAGCCGGAGGTGGGACGGTCGTTGAAGAGAACGGCTGGCTGGCGGAACTGTTCTGAACCGAGGCCGCCACCGACACTTCCGGCTCAATCAGTTCCTCGATCGCCGCCTCCACGGCTTCGCTCGCCGCCGCGTCACCGGCCAGCAGCCGCTCGATGCGCGCGACCACGGCTTCCGGCTCGTGATACCAGTCCTTGGTCAGCACCAGTGCGATGCGCCAGCCGAAGGCGCGCAGGATGCCGGGCTGGGTGAGGTAGCGTTCCACGAGGTCAGGGTTTGCGTAGTGGGCGTCGGTGTCCACGAGCAGGCCCAGGCGGTAGAACCCGTCGGCTGCGTCCCGCACGGCGAGGTCGCAGCGGAACTTGGACTGGCCCACATGCAAGTCCACCGCATGGCCTCGCGCCCGGAGCGCACGGGCCAGTTCCTCAATCACCGCGTCGCGCTCCGCCGCCGGGGCGAGAGTCTTGCGGTTGAGCGGGTTGAGATTCTCCAGCACGCGACGGGCGCTCGCGTGGTCGCCCAGGGAAACGGCCTCGGCATAGTGGAGGAAGTTCTTCAGGCTGTTAGCGCCGTCGTTGTAGTCGTTGGTTATGGCGTGGTGGCGGATCGAGCTGACGATGGCCATGTGGTGGCGGGCGCGGGAGAAAATCACGTTGAGCCGCTTCTCGCCGCCACGCTGATTGATGGGGCCGAAGTTCATCAGCATCCGGCCGTTCGCATCCGGCCCGTAGCAGATGCTCAGGATGATGACGTCCCGCTCATCGCCCTGGATGTTCTCCAGGTTCTTCACGATGAGGCCGCAGAACTGGTCGTTCTCCTCGCGCGTGTATTCCGCCTCCAGCCGCGTGGCAAACTCCGCGTCCTCCTCCGCGAGCCGGCCCAGCGCGCCCTCGATCTCCGACTGCTGCGCCTCCGAGAACGCGACAATGCCGAGGCTCAGCTTGGTGTCGCGGGCGAGCAGTTCGCGCACAAGCTGGGCGATGTAGGCGGCTTCGGCGGGGTTGCAGCGCTCCGCGTAAAGGCCCTGCTCCAGAAAGTGAAAGCTGATGCTGCGCGCGAGCAGGGCGTCCGTGTGCGCGGCGGCCTGCGCGGCGTCGGTCACGCGCAGCTCGGCGAGCTGCGCCGGCGGCAGCTTGCGGTCCGGAATGGTGTAGAGCTGGCCGCCGTAGAAGGCCGCGTTCGAGAAGCTGATGAGCGCCTCGTAGCGGCTGCGGTAGTGCCAGGCCAGCAGCGTGGACGGCAGGTTTTGCGCGGACTGCGTCAGGAAGCTGTCCGCGTCGAGGTCCACCTCGATGCGCTCGCCTTCCTCCTCGACCACCACCGCCTCGTCCTCGCCGCGACCCGACGCAAAGAAGGTTGTGGGCGGAAGCTGCATCTCGTCCCCGACCACGATGACCTGCTGCGAGCGATAGGCCGCCGGGATGGCTTCCTCCATCGGGATCTGGCTCGCCTCGTCGAAGATGACCACGTCGAACAAGTCCGGGTCCAGCGGCAGCGTGTCCGACACGCTCAGCGGGCTCATCAGCCAGATGGGCTTCAAGTCCTGGATGACGCGGCCGGTCTCGCCCGCCGCGAGGTCGCGGATGGACTTGTAACGCATCGTCTTGCCGAACTCATGCTCCAGGTCGCGACGGCCGGCGGCGTATTCCTTCTTGAACGCCTTCTGCTCCGGCGTGAGCTGCGAGGCGGGCAGCGAACTGACGTTCACATGCTCCAGAAACTGCCGGCGCACGCGCGCCCGGATGCACGCGGCATTCTGCGCCAGCCAGCCGTGCTGCTGGCTCGCGAGCCGGTCCAGCTTCTGCGTGAGCAGCCGGCCGTCGAAGCGGCCCAGATGCCGGTCGAGCCGGTAGAGGTGGTTTAGGCTCTTGCGTCCCGTGGCGGCCTCGAAGGGTTCAACGTGCAGCGGCGTCTGGCACACGGCGCGGCGGAAGGCTTCCGGCACCTCCGCCAGATCGGTGAGCACCGGCAGCAGCTCGGGCAGGGTGGCGGTTTCCGCGCGCAGGCTGTCGAGCGCGGTGGTGAGGGCGGGAAAATCAAAGCTGTCGAACTCCGCGAGCAGGGCGGCGAGCGTTTCCTGCAGCCGCGCGAACTCCCCGTGCAGCGCGGCCAGGCTGCGCACCAGTTCGCTCCCGGCCTCGTCGCTGACGAGCCGCGCGGTCAATGCGCGCACGGAGGGATGCGCCTGGTCGGGCCGGGCCAGCAACGCGTCCTTCAATGCGCGCGTGCCCTCAAAATCGGCAATCCCCAGCTCACGCCGGAACTGTTCGCGCATCAGCCCGCACGCGGCGGCCGCTCGATGTTCGGCCGCGAGGTCTTCGAGCAGCTTCACCCAGCTTGGTTCGACCGCGTGGGTGGAGAAATCGTAGCGCAGCCGCAGCGCCTTGCGCAGCCGCCAGAAGGCCGGGCTCAGGAAACGGAAGAACGAATGCTCAAACCCGCGTGCCTGCGCAAGGGCGTTGTCGGTGTCCTCAGGGGACAGCTTCTCGCGCCAGCCCGTTGTGCGTGCGCAGGCCTGTTGATGGGCGCGGACCCGCTCATCAAACTCCTTACCGAGCGCGGCGAAGGTCGTGGCGGTGGGCGTCTTCGGATCGAGCAGCCCGAGCAGATTCCCTTCGGCCAGCGGCAGCACCGCGAGCGCGAACTCCAGGATCGTCCCGATCTCCTCAAACGTGTCCCACAGCTCCGCCGGCAGCCCGGACAGCTCCAGCGCGCTCTCGACGGCGGCGAGCCGCTCCTCCGCATCGTCCAGCAGCGTGCTGAGCATTTCCAGGGGCCGGTCCGCCTGCACCACTTGCGGGCTGAGCAGCCGCAGCGGATGCCGCGCGAAGCACGGCTCCACGCCCAGGTCCGTGAGCGCCGTGGCCAGCCGCCGCAGGATGTCGCCATGCCGGAGCCAGCCTTGGTAATCGGGCAGCAGCTCCTCTTGCGCCGCGCTGAGTTCGACCGTGTGGCTGCGTAATTCCACCAGCCGGCGCAGCAGCGACCGCAGCGGCAATCCCGCAATCTCATGCACCTGCCGCATGGACTCGGAGAAACGCCGCAGCCCGGCCAGCTCCTGCTCCATCGCCTTCAGCATTGCCGTGCGGTCGCGTTCGGCGTGGTCCTCCTGGCCCGCGAGGCTCAGGAACTTTTCGTAGGTCTGCTTCAGGTTTTGGATGAAGGCCTTCTTGTCCGTCTGCGAGTCGTGAATCAGGCAGCACAGCTCGTCGAGGCCCTGCTGGCGGAGCCGGTGAAACACCACGTCAATTGCCGCACGCTTCTCGCACACGAACAGCACGCGCTGCCCGCGGGCCACGTAGTCCGCGATGAGGTTCGTGATGGTCTGCGATTTGCCGGTGCCGGGCGGGCCTTGGATGATGTAGCTGCGGCCCGTGCGGGCACGGGCGATGGCCGACGTCTGCGTGGCGTCACAGAGGACAACGGGATGCTGGTCGGCCAGTTCGGGCGTGGCGGGCGCGGCCTCCTCCGGAGCCTTGGGCGTGAGCGAGAAGATCGTGTCAAAGGACGCGCTGCCGAGGTCGGTCTCCATCAGGTTCGCGTAGTCGCGGACCAGCGTCATCTTGCGGTAGTTGAAGTTGCCGAGCGTGAGACTGCACAGATCGAAGTCCCACAGGTAGGGATTCGCATCGGGAGAGTTCTCGCCTTCGCGCAGCGCAAACATCTCGCGGCTCGTCTCCAGCACCTTGCCCTCCCCACGCGGCAGGAGCGGCTCAACGATGTTCGGTGCACGGGGCGTGGGTGCGGCCCCCGCCACGTCGCGCAGGGGCATGGGCGTGGGCAGAACCTTCTGCCGGAAAAGCTGCAGGCCCTGCGGACGGAAGTTTTCGCGCTGGTAGCTGTAGTCGGCCGGCTCGCGCTTTTGCGTCGAGCGGGTGCGGACCTTCAGCCGCTTGCGGTATTGGTCCACGCGCTGCTTCGCGCGGGCCTGGATGAGTTCGATCTGCGGGCGCTCCACGAGCCGGAGCGTCACGCCCGGCTCGGTGGCCTGGATCTGCGCGCGGAGCTGCTCGTGGAACTGCGCCAGCGGCGTCTCGCGCAGGTCCACGCTTTCGGGCAGGTCGAGGTTGTAGAGCTGCTTGAGGTGAAAGCGCAGCGCGGGGTTCACCTCGGCGACGCTCGCGGTCGGGTCCAGCACGTAGCTGTCGCGGACGCCTTTCTTCTTGGTGAGTTCCACCGGCAGCAGGAGCAGCGGCGAGTGGATGCGCTCCGTCGGCGCTTCCTTGAGGTTGTGCCAGCGCAGAAAGGCCAGCACGAGGCGGAGCTGCGCGAAGCCAAACTCCGCGCGGTCACGCCGCGCCTCGTTGATGATGCCGTCGAGCGAACCGGCGAGATACGGCGAGTCTTCGTAGCGGAGATACTTGCCCAGCGGCATCGGCGCGCCCTCGGTGATGGCGGCGGCCAGCTCGGGATGCCAGACGAAGAGCTGCTCCAGCCGGATGTTCCGGTAGTCCAGCACCAGCGGCACGGAGCCGACGGTGAGGTTGAGCATGTGGAGGCTCGGGCGGAAGTAGATGAGCCGGTTGCGCCGGGAGATTTCAAACAGCCGATCGCGCAGGCGCGCCTGGATGAGCCGGCGCTTGCCCGAGACCGGCGACTCGCGGAAACCGGCGATGCGGTCGAAGGCCACATCGGCGTCCAGCACCTGCTCGCGGTAGTTCTGCAACCGGCGAATGAGCGAGGCCAGGTCCTGCGCCCGGCGGTGGCGGTTCAACTCGGTCATCTCCGCGATGGCCCCGGCGACGACGGGATTGAGGCGCGAATTGAGGGCGAAGAGATTCCGGCGGCGCACACTGAACTGCTCCAGTTCGGCAGGCCCGGTGAAATCCAAACCACAGGCCACGCTCGCGAGCAGCAGCCCGAGCGAAAAGATGTCCGTCAGCGCGTCGTGATGGCCGATGGCGTGCTCCCAGCTCACGTAGCCCGGCAGATAGACCGGCTCGGTGAAACCCTCGCCCGTCGCGCTGACCGAAAGGTCCGACGATTCGGTGTGGGCCGAGTCGAGGTCCGTGGTCTGCCGGTAGCTCCCCACGACTTCCACCGCCGCACTGACCGGGACCTGCAGCGCCTCGACCTTGCGGGCGTTGGTCTGCGGCGGGGTGGCCTGCGCGGGGTCGAAGCTCAGCTCGCCGCGCGCGCTGACCTGCAGCGCCGCCACGCCACGCAGCGGAGCCACGCGGCCTGCCTCATGCACCGCGAGCACCTGGCGCATCAACGGCAGCACGGCGGCGAGCGCGTCGTCGGTCTCCATGCCGCCCGTCTCCGCCACGCGGGCGAGCAGCAGTCGGAAGGGGTGATCGGCGAACGCGCTCATGGGGCGGCCTCCGCCTGGGCGAGCATCTCAGCGGCGGACTCACGCAGCTTCTTCACTTCGCGCGCCTTGAGCCGCAGCTCCTTGGCCGCAAGCTTGTCGAACGTGTCCTCCCAGCCGAGACGGCGGCTCAGTTCCAGCGCGGCGGCCAACGGCAGCCGCTCCAGTTCCGGGTCCACGGCGGCGAAGTCCAGCAGGACGAATGCGAAATACCGCTGGAGGCCGGCCTCGCTGAACGCCGGTTCCGACGCGGCGTCGCCTGCTGCGTCGTCTGGCGTGAAGTCCGGGAAGTAGGACTTCGCATGGCCCAGCACCGCCTCGGACTGAAACCACCGGGGCCGCAGCAACTGCCCGATCAACCGGCGTGTCGCCAGCGTGAGCCGACGCTGGCCCAGCACATCCAGTTCGTCCACCGAGGCCACACCTTCGATCATGCGGCGGATCTCCGCGTGCGCCGCCGGGTCGTCCTTCGCCCACAGGTCGAGCGCCCGCGCGCGAATGAATGTCTCCGGGTGCGTCACGCCCTCGGTGGGCGTGTTCGTCTGGCGGAAGATTTCCTCCGCCTGCTTCAGGTAGCTCGCCGCGCTGACGTTCGCGAGGCCGGTCTGGATTTTCACCAGCCCGGCGATCACCGGCTCCACCGTCTCCGTGACCGCGAGCGAACCTTGGTCGGCGAAAATCTCCGTGTAGAGCTGGAACCAGCGCGCGCTCTGCTCGTGGCTCGCGCCCGCGCGCGGGTCCTGCGCAACGGTCTGGAGCAACTGGTCGGCGATGTGAAACTCGCCGCCCTCCGCCGCCCACAGATGGTAGTGCGCCAGCTCGTGGCCGATGACGGACTTCAGCTCATCGCCGTGCAGCAGCGTAAGCACGGGTCCGGAGAACACGAGATGCGCCTCGCCCGGGATGTAGCAGAGCGTGGCGTTCAGTGACGGCGAGTCCTGCGCCTGATAGGCCGTGACCGGCACATCCAGCCCCAGCTTGTTCTGCACCTCGGCAATCGCCGCGTGCAGTTCCGCATGCGAGTCCGCCGCGAGCCGATAGGCGGACTTCAACAAGTCCAGCCGCAGCGACGCGGTGTAGTCCGCCCGCGCCCGGGCCGAGGCGAACCACCGCCACAGCTCGCGCTCCTGCGACTTGAGGTAGTCCCTCAACTCGAGGTGATACGGCAGCGGTGTGAGGGGGCGGGACAAGCGGGGGTTTGGTTCGTGCGGGCGATTCAAGCCAATGGCCCCCGGCGGGTCAACAGTGCTCCTCCGTGGCGCCACGTAACGGGTGTATCTCGACACTGCCCCCCCGGAGCGGGGGGGGGGGGCCCCCCCCCCCCCCCCCCGGGGGGGGGGGGGGGGGGGGGGGCGCCGGGGGG
>CAZCBE010000121.1:0-21065 GCA_964496695.1 uncultured Klebsiella sp. | reverse complement strand
GTGGCCGCTGCGGGTCGCAGACCCGCGCTCCGGGGGCAGTGTCGAGATGCGCCCCCCGAAGCGTCACACCCGGTTCTCGGCTTGTGTCCTGACCTTGTTCGAGAGTATCCAAGGTTGCGTGAACGCCGTTTCCTTTCGATCAGGGCTGCTCGCCATCCTGACTTTGGCCCTGCCCTGTTCGCGTGCCGCCGACCTCCTTGCCCCCGGACACCGCCCCAAGTCCCCCGGCGTCCACGCCCTCGTCGGTGCCCAGATCCACGTCAACCCCAGCAACTTCTGGAACAATGCCACGGTCGTGATCCGCGATGGCTTGATCGAGGCCGTCGGGCGCGATCTCAAGCCCCCCGCCGACGCCCGCATCTGGGACGCCAGCAACACCGTCATCTACGCCGGCTTCATTGACCCCTACCTCAGCATCACCGGCACCAACGCACCGGTTGCCACCACGCACATTGACCCGATTGACGGCCTGGCCAGCGGCATCAACTTCCTCGGCGTGGACAGCCAGGAGAAGGCCCGGCTCCAACCGGGCGCGGGCTACGAAGTGACGAGCGTCACCCCGCAGGCCCGCGTGGCTACCGGCTACACGCCGGCCGCCAAGACCCTCGAAGGCCTGCGCGAACTCGGCTTCACCGCCGGCAACGTCGTGCCGAACAAAGGCATTATCCGCGGCACGAGCGCCTTCGTAAATCTCAGCGACGCCCCGCCGAACGAAGCCATCCTCCGCCCCGACACTCACCAGCACATCGCCTTCGAATCGCAGGAGGTTTACCCCAAGTCCCTCATGGGCACGATCGCCGTGGTGCGCCAGAGCCTCGCGGACGCCCGTCACTACGTGCTCGATCAAGCTGACTACCGTGCCAAACCCACCGCCCGCAAACGCCCCGATCTAAACCCCGCGCTCGACGCCCTCACCCCCGTCTTCAACAAGGAAACCACCGTCATCTTCGAGCCCGGCAGCGTGCTCATGTGTGACCGTGCCGCGCACCTGGCCCGCGAGCTGGGCCTGAACTTCGCCCTCTGCGCCAGCGGCCACGAGTGGCGGCGGCCGGACTTGATGAAAGCGGTTGCCGCCCCGTTCATCGTCCCGCTGAACCTGCCCTCCGCCCCCAAGCTCCCCGACGAAGACGACTGGCTGGATGTCTCGCTCGACCAGCTTCGCCATTGGGACTGGGCACCGGAGAACGCCGCCGTGCTGCGCCAGCAGGGCTTGGAAGTCGCGCTCACCACGCACGCGCTCGCGGACCGGAAAGTCTTCCGCAAGAACCTCCGCTCGGCGATGGATCGCGGCCTCTCCGAGCGCGACGCCCTCGCCGCGCTGACCACCGTGCCCGCCAAGCTCTGCGGCCTGGCTGACCGCCTCGGCTCCATCGAGAAAGGCAAAATCGCCAATCTCACCGTGGTCGAAGGCAAGGGCTACTTCGACCCCGAGGCGAAGGTGAAACAGGTGTGGATTGACGGCCAGGTCTTCGAGGTGCAGCCAGCGAAAGCCATCGTGAAGGGGACACTCCTGTCCCCCGGTCCCGCCGCCGGCACGGCAACCGCACCGCCGGGCGAGGCCGGACTCAAAGGGGACAAGAGTATCCCCGCCACGAAGAAGGCCGACCTCGCCGCGCTTCAGAAAGTGCGGATCGCGCAGCCGCCCAATGCCTCGCGCAGTTGGCTGGCCTGGCCCAAAACCGTCATCCTCCTCAACGCCACCGTCTGGACCTGCGGCCCCGCCGGCCGCCGCGAGGGCGTGGACCTGCGCTTCACCAACGGCAAGCTGGAAGCCATCAGCCAGCATCCGTCCCTGAGCAAAGAAGCACTCGCCCGCCTGCATGTGAGTTCGGACACCATCGTGATTGACGCCACCGGCAAACACGTCACCCCCGGCCTCATTGACTGCCATAGCCACACCGCGATTCTCGGCGGCGTCAACGAGGCTTCCCTGCCCTCCACCGCCATGGTCCGCATTGCCGACGTGGTGAACTCGGAGACGGAGAATTTGTTCCAGCAGCTTGCCGGCGGCCTGACCATGGCGAACCTGCTGCACGGCTCGGCCAATCCCATCGGCGGCCAGAACAGCGTCATCAAGCTGCGCTTCGGCGCGGGGCCCGAGGGGCTGAAGTTCACCAACGCCCCGGCCGGCATCAAGTTCGCCCTCGGCGAGAACGTGAAGCAGTCCAACTGGGGCGACAAAAACACCACCCGCTTCCCGCAGTCCCGCATGGGCGTGCCGGCCTTCTACGCGAACCGCTTCACCGCCGCGCGCCAGTATCTCGACGAGTGGACCGAGTATCAGCGCAAGGGCGGCGTGCCCCCGCGCCGGAACCTGGAGTTGGAGGCGCTTGGTGAAATCCTCGCCGGCACGCGGCTCATCCACTGCCACAGCTATCGCGGCGACGAGATCATCGCCTTCCTCCGCGTCTGCGAAGAGTTCGGCGTGCGCGTCGCGACGCTTCAGCATGTGCTCGAGGGCTACAAGGTGGCCGATGAGATCGCCAGGCACGGCGCCGGCGGCTCGTGCTTCACGGACTGGTGGGGCTACAAGTTCGAGGTCTGGGACGCGATCCCCCACGCCGGCAGCCTCATGCGCGACCGGGGCGTGACCGTCTCCTTCAACTCCGACTCCTCCGAACTGGCGCGACGCATGTATCTCGAAGCCGCCAAGGCCGTGAAATACGGCGGCACGTCGGAGATCGAGGCGCTCAAGTTCGTCACGCTGAATCCGGCGAAACAGCTCGGTGTGGACAAATGGGTCGGCTCGCTGGAGCCCGGCAAGGACGCGGACTTCGCCATCTGGTCGCACTCCCCGCTGGCCTACAATACCGTCTGCGAGCAGACTTGGATCGAAGGCCGGAAATATTTCGACCGCACCGCGGCTGCGACGCGCACGGAGACGCTGGCCAAGGAACGCACTGACCTGATCGCCAAAGCCAAGAAAGTCGCCGCGCTCTCCGGCGGTGGCAGTGGTGAAGGCAGCGCGGCCGAGAAAGCGGCCTTCTTCCACCGCGCCCTGGAGAAACTTCACGAGCTGGGCATCGCCGAATGCCTGGATTGCAAACTGAACCGGAAGTCCGAGTGAGCCGCGCCCCCTCCGTCTGCCCGCCACCGACGCCACTCGCCCGGAGCGCGGCCTTCAGGCCAAACCAACGTGGTTGGCTCACCCTGCTGCTCAGCCTCGCCGGGCAGTTCGCCGGCGCCGATTCGCTCGACACGCTGGATGGCAAATCTTTCACCGGAAAGGTTTCCTTGGCTGCCGAAGCGTTTCTAATCCGGCAGGCAGACGACGCCGTCGCCCGCGTGCCGCTGGCCCAAGTGCGGCTGGTCACCTTCCTCCGGGCCGCCAGCATCGTGGTCGCCCCGGTCCCGGCCAACTGGCAGATGGCTAATATCGGCTCCGCTTCCGCGTCGGGACAATTCGTCGAGACCAACGGCGCGATTCAAGTCTCCACCATCGGCACCGTGAGCCGCGTGGACGATGGCCACCAATTCGTTTGGCGAAATGTCGGTGACCTGGCCGAACTCATCGCCTTCGTCCCACCACAGATCACAGAACGACGCGACGGGGAACGATACAAGTCTGCCGGGCTGGAAATCCGTGCCCGGCTGGATGGCGACGGGCCGTGCTACCGCCTGTTCTCGGAAGCCGGCCGCACCGGCATGACCCAGTGGCGGCTCGCGACCGGCAAGGAGCATTCCAAGTCCACCCCCATCCCGCAGCAAGGCGTCTGGCTCCGGCTGCAGCGCTGCGGCCAGCAGGTGACCGCCTACACCAGCGCAGAGGGCCGGGTCTGGCAGCAGGTAGGCAACGAAATGATCCCGCTCCCGGAGCAGGCGCACTTCGGGCTGCTGCTGGCCGGCTCGAAGAAAGGCTCAAGCTGCACGGTGGCGTTCACACATGTGGCCCTGCATCACGAGGGGACGCCTCCCATCGCCCCGCCGCAACTGCTCCTGCGCGATGGCGGCGTGCTCACAGGCAGGTTCCTCGGCTCGGACGGCTCCGTCGTGCGCTGGGCCGGCCTGGGCCGGGAATGGAGCGTCTCGCTCGTGAACGTGAGCCGCCTGCTGCTCCAGCCAGGCGCGGAATCACGGCTCGCAGAGAAGGGCGCTGGGCGGCCCGGGGCGCTGCTGGCCAGCGGGGATTTCGTGGACGGAGACCTGACTGCGGGCGAGCCGGGCCGGATCGCCATCAGTTCGGTGCTCTTCGGCCTGCGCACCTACGCCGCCGAGAGCAGCGTGCTCGGGGTGCATCTGCACGCCGTGGACGGCACCGGCGGCGAATTTGAAATCCAATGCCAGGACGGTTCACGGCTGCTGGCCGATCAGGTAGAACTGCGTGCCGAAGGCCTCGCCGGCCGCGAACGCGGCGCCGGCAAGTTTCTCCTCCCGCTCACCGACGTGAAAGAACTGCGCCGGATGACTCCGGGGAAGTGATGCCGAACCACGCTCCGGCCGTGTTACAAGCTGCCCGCCCCTGCCCTTTGGCTAGGCCTAATGCCTTTTGGGAATTCACGGATGGCCACAGACAAGAACGAGCACGAAGCCCCGCATGGGCTGCAAACCAGGGCTGAAAGCCCGTCCAGTGACAGCCCGGGGTGAAGCCCCGGGTAACGCGACCAAGGCAGCCTGCCCGCCCTGAAAGGGCGGGACGCTTTCCGGCACCGTGCTGAGGCCCGCCCTTTCAGGGCGGTGACGAGATGGACCGCGAACCCGGGCCTCCGCCTCGCGATGCTCGGCTCCAGCCCGGGCTGTCACCGGACGGGCTTTCAGCCCTGGAGCCGACGGCATTCGGTGCGGTTTGAATCCGTTTGGGATTCAACTCGGGAATTCCCGAAAGGCATTATGGCTAAGCCCGAATTACGAAACAGGAGTTTTACAACCACGGATGAACACCAACGCACGGATAAAACCCACGCCGGCCTGGCGAGAGTTTCTTTACCTCCTTATCAGTCGGACAGACATCGCTCGGCCCTTCCCCGATCTGTGTCCATCCGTGTGCATCCGTGGTTCAATTGCGGAGTTCGGGTTAAACTTCCCTGACTTCCCCCGCTCTCTCCGGCACGCTCCCCTCATGCGCATCATCGGCGGCACCGCCGCAAACCGTTTGCTGAAGGCCCCCAAAGGCCTCGACGTGCGGCCCACGCCCGACTTGGTCCGGCAGGCGGTCTTTAACAGTCTCGGGGACCGCGTGCTTGATGCCCGCGTGCTGGAACTCTTCGGCGGCACCGGCGCGCTCAGTCTGGAATGTCTCAGCCGGGGCGCAACCGACGCGGTGTGCATCGAGCTCTCCACCCGGCACGCGCGGTTCATCGAGCAGAACGTCACCGATGCCCACCTGCCCCGGGAACGATTCCACCTGCGGGTGCAGGACGTCTTCGTGGCAATGCCCCAGCTTGTGGCGACGGGCGCGCAGTTCGATCTCATCCTCGCCGACCCGCCCTATGGCGAAAAAAACGTCGGCCAGCGCTCCGAGTCCTTCGCCCAACGCCTGCTGGACGATGCCGATCTCCCCAAGCTGCTCGCCCCCGAAGGCCTCTTCATCCTCGGCCACGCCAAGCGCGACACCCTCGACCTCCCACCTGCCTGGGAGGAACGCAAGCTGATGAAGCACGGCGACTCATGGATGCGCTTCCTGCGCCACCCGCGCACCGCCTGAGGCCCACTACGAAAATAGTTGGGCCAAACGGAAGCGTGACTGACTTCGTGACCATCCTCCTTTGGACCGCGCGTGGCCCACGCACCGAGTCCCGGCTTTAGCCGGCATGGCGTCCATGTGTCTAATACGCTGCGCGCGCAGCGTCTGGAACTGAGCCGCGTTCCGCCGGCTGAAGCCGGGACTCCGTGCCCAGCGGTCACTCGGCCAGAGTGTTCCGCAGTTCGCCTCCCGCCTTCCGCACTCACTTTCCCGGAGACTTCTGAAACTTCGTCCGCTGCATCGCCCCCCAGCCTTGCGTGCCGCGGAGGAACTGCCAGATGCCTTCGAGCCGCCAAATGTTGTTGAGCTGCCGGTAGCCGAAGTTCTCCAGCACGGAACTCATCGCCAGCAAGGCCAGGTCCCGGGCGCGCGTGGTGTGCGTGACCATCATCTCCAGCAGCAGTGAACTCGCGCTGAGAAAGACACCATAAGTAAATGTCAGCGCCACCCACGCGAGGAAGAACTGCGGTGTCACCTCCCCCATGTAGAACGAGATCGGCACCAGCAGCAGGCCGGCCAGCTCCACAATCGGGCCGATGATGTCGAAGAGGAAGAAGTAGCCCATGCCCAGCGTGCCGGCCGGACCATACTTGGGGTTGAAGACCATTTCACGATGCTTGGAGAGCGTCTGCATCATGCCGCGCTGCCACCGCGAACGCTGCCGGCGCAGGATGCCCAGCGACTCCGGGGCCTGCGTCCAGCACACCGAGTCCGCGACAAAGCGCATCCGATACTTCTGGCTGCGCTCACGGAAATGACGGTGAAGCTTCACCACGATCTCCATGTCCTCGCCCACGGTGTCATGGCTGTAGCCGCCCACTTGCACGGCGGCGCTGCGTTTGAACAGGCCGAAGGCACCCGAAATGATCAGCATCGCCCCGAGCCGGCTCCACGCCAGCCGCGCAATGAGGAAGGCCCGGATATACTCAATGCTCTGGAGCAGCGCGAGGGGGCGCGTGGGCAGCGCAATCTCCACGACCTGCCCGGCGCGCACCGTGCAGCCGTTCACAATGCAGATGCGCCCGCCCACCGCCACCATCTCCTCCGGCTCCTCGATGAAGGGCCGCATCACCTGGAGCAGCGAGTCGTGATCGAGGAGCGAGTCCGCATCCACGGCGCAGAAAAGCGGAAAGCGCGAGAGGTTGATGCCGGCGTTGAGCGCGTCGGACTTGCCGCCGTTGACCTTGTCCACCACCAGCAGGCGCGGATGACGCGGGCTGCCGTAGAGGCCGCGGATTTCCTTGTGCTGCACTTCCGGATGCCACACCCGCTCGACCTTGGTCAGGCCCAGCGCCGCGATGAGCACCGCCAGGGTTTTGTCCTTCGAGCCATCGTTGATGACGATGACCTCGAAGTCCGGGTAATGCAGCGCCAGCATGGACCGGACGTTCTCGACAATGGTGTCCTCCTCGTTGTGCGCCGGCACCAGAATGGAGATGGGCAGGGCGACGCCGCTCGTCAGCATCCACCAAGGATCAGCCCGGGAAGCTCCCCGCCGGTGATGGCGGAGTTCCAGAAAGGCCACCACCAACTGCACGAGGTAGATCACGCTCTGCACCAGCAGCAGCGCCACCACGCAGCCGTTGAAGAACTTGATGATGGGCCAGAGGAAGCTCATGGGGAGAAGCTCCAAATTCCAAGCCTCAAACTCCAAAGAAACTCCAAATCCCGAGCTTCCAAGGGGCAGCTCCCCATTTCAGCGCCTCCCGAGTCCCCGTTGCGCCTTAGGCCTTGGAACTCGGAATTTCTTTGGAATCTGGAGCTTGGGATTTGGAATTTCAAACCGCCACCCCCTTCTCCCGCAGCAGCCCGCCCGCAATCTCCGCCGTGCGCGCCGAGGTGCTGCGCGCGGCCTTGAGCAGCGATTGCACCCCGGCCTCGCCGAGCTTGAACAACGCTTCCGCCGCGTGAAACCGCACCCACCAATGCTCGTCCTCCAGCAGGTGTTCCAGGCGCGGAATGGCCTCCAGCGAGCCAAGCTGGCTCGCACAATGCGCGGCCTGCGCGCGGACTTCCCAGATCGGATCTTCCAGCGCCCCGAGAATCGCGTCCAGCGAGCGCGGGTCCACCAGCACGCTGAGGGACTGGATCACCGCCAGCCGGAGCGCGACGGAGCCGTTGGCCGGCTGGCTGCGGTCCGCGTAAGCCCGGCCCCGGCGGGCTTTGTGTTCGTGAACGGTCTCACTGGTGTTCTTTCCCGGCCGATGGAACAGGCGCAGAAGCGCCGGGACGGCCCGCGGATCACCGATATGGCCCAGCGCATCCGCCGCCAGCAGCTTGACGTGATCCGCCACGTCGCTCTCCAGCACGCTGATCAGTTCAGTCACCGCGCCCGGGCCCAGCGAACGAAACACCTCCTGCACCCCCAGCGAATGCGAGGCATCCACCACCGCGAGCCGCGCGACCAGACCGGCGACGGACTGAACCGCCTCGAGCCGGGCCAGTGCCCGGGCCACTTCGAGTCGCACCTCGATCTGCGGGTCGTCCAGCGCGCGTTCGAGCACGGTGATGACCTGCGGTTCCTTGAACCATCCGAGCAGAGCGGCCGCATCCGCCCGCTTCCACCACTTGGGCGAGTGCATTTGCGCGAGGCAGCGGTCCCGCAGGCCCATCTCCCGCATGAGATGCACCACCTTGTCCGCGTAGTCGCCGCGCACCTTGGGCAGCAACTCGGCGAAGAGCTCCACCAGCAGCCGCTGGTCCTCCGCCTTGAGCTGGGCCTTGAACGCCGGAAGAAACTGGGGCTCCTCCACATACTCGAGCGCCAGCTCCATGAGGGATTCGCACCGTTTCGCATCGCGCTTGGTGCGGCGGTTTCGGAACGACTGGCGCACCACCACGACCAGCAGGATGGCCAGCGTGGCCCCCGCCAGCAGCAGCGACACCCAGTGGATAAGCGTGTAGAAGCCCATCGGTGCGCGCAGTCTAGCGGGCACTTCACCGCGCGGAAAGCGAGGAGTGCACGGCGTTCACTGTCAGACCAATGTCACGCTCTGGCAAAAGTTCCAAAATCCAAGCAACTCCGTGCTTAAAGCTTCAGTTGCCCGTCGCGCCGGGCCACCGCAATTCCAGAGCACGGATTGGAGTTTGAGCTTGGGAGCTTCTTTGGAACTTGGAATTTGAAGCTTGGGATTTGTCCCTTGAACTTTCCGTTGCGCCCCCATGGACCCCCTGCCTAAAGTTTTCCAACCGACCAATCCGCCACGTTCATCATGCAATATCGTCCCCTCGGCAATACCGGCCTCAACCTCTCCCTAGTCAGCTACGGCGCCGCCTCCCTTGGCAACGAATATGGCAATGCCACGGACGAGGCGCGCGCCATCCGCTCGCTCCATGTGGCCTTGGACGGCGGCGTGAACTTCATTGATACCTCACCCTACTACGGCCGGACGCTGTCAGAGCGGGTGCTGGGCCGGGCGTTCAAAGACATCCAGCGCGACCGGTTCATCCTTGGGACCAAGTGCGGCCGCTACGACGTCGCGGGCTTTGACTTCAGCCATGACCGCATCCTGCGCAGCGTGGACGAGAGCCTGCAACGCATGGGCGTGGACCACATTGACATCATGCAGTGCCACGACATCGAGTTCGGGGACATGCAGCAGGTGGTGAACGAGGCGCTGCCCGCCCTGCGCAAGGCGCGCGAGCAGGGCAAAATCCGGTTCATCGGCGTGACGGGCTTTCCGCTGAACATCTTCCGCTACATCCTGGACCGCACGGAGCTGGACTGCATGTTGAGCTACTGCCACTACTCGCTGAACAACACGTCGCTGCTGGGCCTGATCCCGTATCTGAAGGCCAAGGGCGTGGGCATCATGAGCGCATCGCCCTTCAGCGAGCGGCTGCTCACCCGCCAGCCCCTGCCAAGCTGGCACCATGCCCCAGACTCGCTCAAGGCGCAGTGCCGGAAGGCGGTGGAATTCTGCGACGCCAAGGGCGTGGACATCGCGAAGATCGCGTTGCAGTTCTGCCTCCAGAATCCCGACATCGCCACGACCGTCCCCGGCACGGCCAACCCGGACAACATGGCGAAACAACTCCAGTGGATGAACGAGCCGGTGGATCATGAGCTGATCGCGGAGGTGATGCGCTTGCTGGAGCCGACCCGGAACGTGCTCTGGCGTGTGGGCCGGCAGGAGAACAATGTGGATTGGGACGCGGGACTATGACCGGCCTGCGAAATGTCGAGGAAGCGTCCGCACTGCTCGGGGCCATTGCCCGGGCGGCTGAGGAGCGGGGCCTGCCGTATCTGCTCATCGGCGGGCTGGCCGTGGTGGAGCACGGCTACGGGCGCACAACGGACGACATGGATTTGATGATTCGCCGGGCGGACCAGACGGCTTGGGTTGAGCTGTTCGCGGCCTTGAACTATCGCCCGTGGCAGGATGGCGGTTCGTTCATGCAGTTCGAGTTGACGACCGGCAAAGGCATGCCGCTCGACATCATGCTGACCAACGATGACACGTTTAGCCAACTGCACGCCGGGGCCGTGCGCCGGACGGTGCTAGGCGTGTCCGTGCCGCTGCCGAGCTTGAGCCATCTGCTGGCGCTCAAGTTTCATGCCATCCGCCACACGCACGGCTCGCGCGGCATGAAGGACATGGGCGACGTGGCGTCGCTCATCGAAGTGAACCGCGTGGATGTGACGACGCCCGAATTCCGCGAGTTGTGCGACAAATACGGAACCACCGAACTGTATGACTACTGCCAGCGACACTACGGCCGCAAGAATTGAAGTGCCCGACTTCGAACTGCCCGTGCTGCCGCCCGAGTGGCGGCGCGTGCCGAAGGCTTCACTGGAGGAACTGCTCCAACTGTCGCGTTGGAACGACCCCGCAGCCCGCGAGCACCGGCGCAAGCTGGACCGCACGCCCGGCTACCGCTGCGACGTGGAATTTGTGATGGAGTGAACTCAACGCCCCATGAGCAACCTGAACTTGAGCGAAGCCACGATTGACCAGCGGCTTGGTCAACGCAGAGACGCAGAGAGCGCGGAGAACCGCAGAGAGGCATGGTGGATTTGCTTTTCCTCCTCTGCGTTCCTCCGCGCCCTCTGCGCCTCTGCGTTGAAGCGGGTCTTGCTGCTGTCCCTCGCGCTCGTCTTCTCCACCTCCCTCCCCGCCGTAGTCCCCGACCCGCAGCTCCGCACCGACCACCCTTGGTATCCCGGCGAGCTGGCGCTCTCGACGTTTGAACGTCTGTTCGCCACGCAAGCCGAGCAGTATCAGCGCGCCACCGGCGTGAAGCCCGTGACCGATGAGCAGCGCGCGCTCGCCTCCTGGTTCTTCCGCAACACCCACTACGCCCACGGCGAGGAAGGCGCGATGGACTGGTGGGGCAAGGGCTTTCAGGCGGGCGGCGACCTGCGCAATCGCGAGTATTGGACCGGCTTGTTTGCGCATGGGTTCGGCCTGTGCGGCACCACGCACTCGCAGTGGTCGGCGGAAATGGAATTCCTGCTCGGCCACGGGCGCGGTCGCGGCGTGGGGGTGAAGGGCCATAATTCCTTCGAGGTGTGGCTGACCGGCGGGGCCTATGGAGCGGGCAAGTGGGCACTGCTGGACCACGACATCTCCACCATCATCTTCGACACCGGCGGGGCCGCCCTGCTCGGGCTGGCAGACGTGCAACGCGACTGGAAGCAGCTCACGGATCGGAAGTTCGCCCCGCAGCGGCAGCAGGGCTGGCTCGTCTGCGGCCTGCACCCGGGCGACGGCTCCTCCTACGCGAGCTACAACGTCGCCGAGTATCTGCCGGGCTACGCTGGACCGCCGCCCATGGTGCAGTTGCGGCGCGGCGAGAAGCTGCGCCGTTATTTCCAGCCCGGCCTGGAGGATGGGAAGACGTTCGTCTTCTGGGGCCGCAACTACAACGTCGGCGGCATCCCCGGCCCCGAGCGCTCGCTCACCTGGGTGAACCAGCCGGAGCAGATGCACGGCTCCAAGAACGGGACGCCTTTCCGCACCGGCCAGGCGCGCTATGGCAATGCGGTTTACACCTACCGACCGAACTTCGCGAACGGTGACTATCGTGAAGCGGTCGTGGACGAAGGCCCGGAGCACGTCACGTTCGCCTTCCGCACGCCCTACGTCATCGGCGCGACACCGCCGGACCAAAGCGACTGGGGAATCTACAAGCCGGGCGGTCGCAACGGCCTTGTGCTGCGGGGAAAAGCCACGTGCAAAGTGGGAATCTCCGTGGACGACGGACGCACCTGGGTGGGGGCCAGCGAGTATTTCGACAAACTCGACCTGACAGACTTTGTGAAAGGTCGGCAGAGTTATCAACTACGGCTTCACGCGCCGGCGAAGGAACTGGTGGACGCCGGACTCGTCTTCACCACCGTCTGCCAGTTGAACCCGGCAATGCTGCCCCGCCTCCATGACGACGGCACGATTGTGAACTTCTCTGCTTCGGGGCGGAGCGTTGTCTCCGCCGGACCGACAAAACCCGAGGCGCAGGCGCATGTGGTGGCCGGGGCGTTCGACTCTCCCACCGTGACGCTGGAGCTGCGCCCGCCAGCGGGCAGCTCGGCGCGTCAGGTCTTCGCCGCCGCGCACACAGCCACGGGCAATCCGCCACGGCCCGAGGTCAAGAGCCACATTGAATTCTCCACTGACAGCGGCGCGACGTGGCGGCCCGTCGTAAAGGACTGGCAAATAACTCGGCGTGGCAACGAGCCGGCGGATTTCTGGTCGCAAAGTTTCTGTTACGGCTCTGCGGAAATCCCGGCAGGCCATCTACCCAGCGGCACGGTGCGGGTGCGCTTTCGCAACGACAGCGGCAAACGCTACCTCCGTGCCGAAGCGCACCTGGTCCAAGAGGCGGAGAAGTTCGACGCAACCAAGGTGACGTTCAATTGGACCGATGCGACTGGCCCGCGCGAGCTCTCGAACCTATGCGGCAAATCCCAGCAGTGGTCCATCAGCCCCGCCAAGAACGTGCAGACTCGTTGGGTGGAGTTTGAAGCAGTCGCCCGTTGATCGACGGAAACCCAATCCATGAACATTGATTCCCACCAGCATTTCTGGAGCTACGACGCGGCGAAGTATGCATGGATGACCGACCAGCTCGCGTCGCTGCGGCGCGATTACCTTCCCGCCGATCTCTCCCCCGAACTTGCACAGACCGGCATGGATGGCTGCGTGGCCGTGCAGGCGCAGCAGACGGTGGAGGAGGCGCGCTGGCTGCTCTCGCTCGCGGACGCGCACCCGTTCATCAAGGGCGTCGTGGGCTGGGTGGACTTGCAGAGCGAGCGCGTGGAGGAGCAGCTTGCGGAACTCGCGCGGCATCCGCGTTTCGTCGGCACACGCCATGTCGTGCAGGATGAGCCGGACGACAACTTCATGCTGCGTCCCGCCTTCCAGCGCGGCATCGGCAAGCTGCGGCAGTTCAACCTCGCCTACGACCTCCTCGTCTTCCCCAAGCAACTGCCCGCTTCAATCCAGCTCGCGGCAAATTTTCCTGAACAGCGCTTCGTGCTCGATCACATCGCCAAGCCGTTCATCCGCGCGGGCACGCTCTCGCCGTGGCGCGAGCAGTTCCGCGAACTGGCCAAAGCCCCGAACGTGTGGTGCAAAGTTTCCGGCATGGTCACGGAAGCTGACTGGAGTGCGTGGAAGCACGAGGACTTCCAACCGTATCTCGACGTCGCCTTCGAGGCCTTCGGAGAGGACCGCGTGATGTTCGGCACCGACTGGCCGGTCTGCACCCTCGCGGGCAGCTACGCGCAAGTCCACGGGCTGGTGGCGGACTACACGCGCTCCTTGAGCGCAGCGGCGCGGGCGAAGCTCTTCGGCGGCAACGCAACAAAGTTCTACGGGCTGCAGCCCTGAGCCGGGGCAATAAAAAAGCACCCCGGCTCGCGCCGGGGTGCTTGAGAAAGGAGACGGGAATTACTTCGCGCCGAGGATCGCGTCCTTCGCGGCCTTGGCCACGCGGAACTTCACGACCTTCTTGGCCTTGATCTGGATGGCCTCGCCGGTGGCCGGGTTGCGACCCATGCGAGCCTTGCGGTTGACGAGCACGAGCTTGCCGATGCCGGGAAGCGTGAAGGTGTTCTTCGCATTCTTGTAGGCGAGCTCGGCGAGATGTTCGAGGATGCCGGCGGCCTGCTTCTTGGAGATCTCGGCTTTGGCGGCGACTTCAGAGGCGATCTGGGATTTGGAGAGGGCTTTGGCCATACGTGTGTCTGTAGTGTTGAGTTTTGACTTGGTTAGGTAGTGCGTCTTGCGACTTGCCCCGTATGGAAGCCCTCGTTCAAGGTGCGTGCAAGCAGAAAAGCACCGGAATTGCAGGTTTTTTGACCATTCGCCGGGAATAACCCTTCGCCAAAGCTCCCGCTGAAACGGACTTGGCGAGGCCGGGTTCTCCCATTAGGCTTACCACCACTATGAATCCACGTCACAAACCGATCGCCGTCGCCGCAGGCGTGCTGGCGGCCGTCTGGATGCTGGCCATGGGTGGCTATGTCATTGCGAAGAACGCGAAGGTGACCGGCGAGAAAGTCCGCGCCTACCTGGCGAGCACCGATCTGTCCAAGCTCAGTGCCAAGGACCGCGCCGCCGCCTTGAAGAAGCTGGCGGACTACATGAACCAGCTTCCGCAAGACGAGCGCCGCACCACGCGCATGGACCGCGAATGGGCGAAGTGGTTCAAGGAAATGAGTGATGCGGAGAAGGGCGACCTCATCGAGGCCACCATGCCCAGCGGCGTGGTCCAGATGCTCACCGCCTTCGAGCAGCTCCCGCCGGAGAAGCGCCAAAAGGCCGTGGACGACAGCGTGAAGCGCCTGCGCGAGGCCCGCAACGACCCGCGCCTCGGCGGCCCGCCGCCGGGCAAGGATGCCCCGCCGCCGCTCAGTGAGGACCTTCAAAAGCGCGCCGCCGCCGCCGGCCTGGGTGCGTTCTATTCGCAAAGCTCCGCGCAGACCAAGGCGGAACTCGCCCCGTTGCTGGAGGAAATTCAGCGTTCTATGGAAGGCGGACGCCTCCTGCGTCCGGGAAAGTAACCATGCAAACCATCACCCATCGGCCATCGGCACCCGGCCAGCGCGTTGCCTTCACCCTCATCGAACTCCTCGTCGTCATCGCCATCATTGCCGTGCTCGCCGGCCTCATCATGCCGGTCATGAGCAAGGCCAAGGAGGCTGGGCGCGGCACCGTCTGCCTGAACAATCTCCGCCAGCTCGGCCTCGGCCTGCAGCTCTATGTGCAGGACAACAACAACCGCCTGCCCCTCATGCGCGACGCGCTGCTCGGCACCAACTCAATCCCCCCCACCAACACCATCGTCCTCCCCGCCCCGGACGTCGTCCTGTTGCGCTACACCGGCGGCAATTCGAATGTCTGGCGCTGCCCCTCGGACCGCCTGGATGCCTTCCAGCAGACCGGGTCCAGCTATGCGTGGAACTCACTGCTCAACGGCCAGGATGCCGACCGGCTGGTGGTCATGAACATCGCCTTCGGCCAGCATGTGATCCCGGTCTTCTATGACAAGGACAACTTCCATAAGGATCGCGGCCCGGGCAAGGAGGTGAACTTCATCTACGCGGACGGCCATATCAACAAGCTCCTCGAGATGGGGGGCACCCTGTGATCCAGTTGCGGGGCGTCAGCAAACAATTTGGCGCGCGCTGGGCCGTGCGCGATCTCGATCTTGCCGTCCCGCGCGGGGAAATCTTCGGCCTCCTTGGCCACAATGGGGCCGGCAAAAGCACTGCCATCGGCATGATGCTCGGCCAGGTCTGGCCCACCACCGGCACCCTGAGCATCTGCGGCCACGACATCACCCGTGATCGCGCGATGGCCCTGCACCGCGTCGGTGCGATTTTCGAGACGCCGGTCTTCTACGACTACCTCAGCGGCTGGAAAAACCTTCAAATCCTCAGCCACTACACTGCGCCCACCCCGTCCGATCGCATCAAGAAAATCGTTGATTGGGTCGGGCTCACCGGCCGCGAGCACGACAAGGTGAGCAAGTATTCCCACGGCATGCGCACCCGCCTCGCCCTCGCGCAGGCGCTGCTGCCCGACCCCGAACTGCTCATCCTTGATGAACCCAGCGATGGCCTCGATCCCGAGGGCATCCACGAGATGCGCCTCACCATCCAGCGGCTCCAGAAGGAGCTCGGCCTCACTATCCTGCTCTCCTCGCACCTGTTGAACGAGGTCGAGCAGCTCTGCACGCGCATCGCGGTCGTCAATCAGGGGCGGAAAGTTTTTGAAGGCACGCTGGCCGACGCCAAGCAGACCAAGCAATGGGTCCGCCTGAAGGTCGGCGACTTCGCCAAGGCCGCCATGGGGTTGTCGCAGGACAAGCTCATCACTGATACGCGCAATGGCTCGCTCATCGCCCTGGCCGACGGGGTCAAGACCGATGCCGTCGTCCGCCGCCTCGTGGCGCTGGACATCCCGGTATTCGAGATCGCCCAGGAAGAAGAGACGCTGGAGAGCTTCTACCTGAACCTGATGCAGGACAGCCGGAATCAGGCGAAGGCAGTCGAAGGGATGAAAGGTTGAAGCGTTGAAAAGCCCCTCACCCATCCTCCGGTTTAACTCTTCAACCCTTTAACCTTTCAACTCTCCAACCACGGTTCAGCCGCATGTTCTTCCTTCAGCTCAAAAGCGAACTCGCGAAGCTCTTCGGCAAGAAGCGCACCTACATCGGCTTCGGCGTGTTCCTGCTCGCCCAGAACCTGATGCTGATCGCCCTGCACTTTTCAAGCTGGCGCAAAGGCACTGTGCGCCTGCTTGAGGGCAATGGCTATCTGGCGGCGGAGTTCATCTCGGCGCTTACCGTCTCCCTCATCATGCTGCTGCCGCAGATCATTCTGCTGCTGCCGCTCTACGTCACGCTCGTGGGCGGCGATCTTGTGGCCAAGGAGGCGGAGGACGGCACGCTGCGGATGATCCTGTCACGGCCCATTTCGCGCTTTCGGCTGCTCTTCACCAAGTGGCTCACGGGCGTCATCTTCGCGGCCATCCTGGTCATCTCCCTCGGCGCGATGGCGCTGTTCTTCGCCCGGCTCTGGTTTCCGTGGAAGGGCATGTTCTTTGTCACGCCCATCCCGATGCAGATCTTCAGCGTCCTGTCCGCCGATGAGGGCCTGAAGCTGTATCTGGTGGCGCATCTTCTCATGGCGGTGAATGCCTGCACCATGCTGAGCCTCGCCTTCATGTTCTCATGCTTCAACATGAAGCCCGCCGCCGCCACCGTCCTCGCGCTCTCCTTCCTGCTCCTGAGCCTGGTCATGGAGGCGATGCCATTCTTCGAGGACTGGCGCGAGTTCGCCCTCACCCACCACTTCCGCGCCTGGGTGATGGTGTTCGCCAAGCCGATGCCGCTGGCGCAGATCACCGAATCGCTGTGCGTGCTGGCGGGCGTGAACGTGACCGCCTTCGTCATCGGCGCGACGCACTTTCACATGCGGGACATCAAATCCTAGGCCTATGACTGGCGTGGTTGGCGTTTCACTTCTGGAGTTGCTGATTCTGGCCGTGCTGGTCGGTCTGGGCATCGGCTGCTGGCTGGCGTTCAGCCGCAATTCGAACGAGAAGAAAGATGAGTAACGCCCAGGACGGGCACCTTGCTTATGGGCTTCTCCCTCCTAGGTCTCCTCGCCATCGGCATATTGGTCGCCATCATCATCGTCATTGCCCTTGTCAGCACCCGGAACGGCAATGAGAAGAACGATGAGTGAGCGATCAACAGCCAAGCCCCGCAGCCGCCGACGTGAGGAGGCGGATTCCTCGCGCCTGGCCGTCCGTCCGCCTCCCCACGTCGGCGGCTACGCGATACGTTCCGCCCGCGCGTCCGATGCTGCTGTTGTCGCCCGCTTCAACCGCGCCATGGCCTTGGAAACGGAGTCTCGCAGACTGAATCCACAGCGAGTGCTGAAAGGGGTCACCGCGCTGCTCAGCGACCCGACCAAAGGCGCCTACTACGTCGCGGAGACCAGCGGCAAGGTCATCGGCCAACTCCTCATCACCTATGAGTGGAGCGACTGGCGGAACGGCAACTTCTGGTGGATTCAAAGCGTGTTCGTCGCCCCTAAGCATCGCGGATGCGGCGTCTTCAAGGCACTCCACGCGCACATCGAACAACTCGCGCGAAAGCGTGCGGATGTCTGCGGCCTGCGCCTCTACGTGGACGCGCACAACAACCAGGCCAAGGGTGTCTATGCCCGCCTCGGCCTGAAAGCGACCCACTACGAGTTGTGGGAAATGGACTTCATCCTGGGCTGAACGACCACCGTCCGCCGCTGGTTTGCCCCTCGACAGCCGGTGCCTCGTGTGGCTCAAATAGACCGTTGCCATGACCTTGACCCAGCGTTCACGTCCCCACCCTGCCCTGCTCCAACGCGGCTTCACCCTGATCGAATTGCTGGTGGTGATTGCGATCATTGCGATCCTCGCGGGCATGCTTCTCCCCGCGTTGTCCAAGGCCAAGGCGAAAGCCAAGGGCATCCAATGCCTCAACAACAACCGGCAGGTCTCCCTCGCGTCCAAGATGTATCTGGACGACAATGACACCACGTTTGTTTTTCTATGGCGGCAGCCGAGGCAGGCCGATGAGGTTTCCTCCGCGTTGAGCCTGGTCCAAAGTGGCGCCGGGACCATCTGGTGGCCTGACAAGCTGAACAGCTACGTCCCGAACAATCCCAAAACCTTCGATTGCTCCGCCCTGGTCTATCCCGCCACGATCAACGCCGGTGGCACGGCGAACAACGCCAACAAGCTCGGCATCGCCATGAGCCATCCTGATTTTGGGGTTACCCTCGCGGCCGGGGCGACGGGAAGAGTGCGGGAAATCCAAGTGGCCCAGCCTTCGGCTTCCCTGGTTTTTTCGGACGCCGCACTCATCAGCAATCCCGCCCAGACCGACCCGGATTTGTGGACTGAGACAGCACAGGCGGCGACCATCTACATGCGGATGCCATCCAATGGCACCTATTTCTCTTCCGACGCGGTCCGGCTGGTCGCCCGCCACAACAAGCGCGCTCCGGTTGGTTTCGTGGACGGACATGCCGACCTGATGAAGCCGAGCGATACGGGCATGCAGTATCCAGCCGGTGATCCGCGGGCGCTGTGGGACATGCAGTAGCCTCCATGGCCCGAGCGCGCTTCCTCTCCAAGGGCCCACCCCGCCCCCAAGATGGCAGTTCATCACCGACCAGGAAAAGCCGCGCGTCGCGCTTCAACAAGTGGCTGGCCGGTTATTTCCATCCTTGCGTATGCTGCGGAGTGACGGGCAAAGAATCCCGGGCGTAAATCTTCCTTCCGCTGCGTTATCCGCGGGCTTTTCTCTGCGGGTTATTGTTTCCGCTTCTTCGTCGGACCATCCGTCGCCGCTTCGCCATACTGCGGCGTGTGCGGCCACGGAATGGCATTCGCACGCCTGGCCCACGTTTCCCATTTCGCAACCAGTTCCTTGAGCTTCCCCGGCTCGGCACTGGCCAGGTCACGCGTCTCGGTGCGGTCGTCCAGCATGTCGTAGAGTTCCCATTTTCCACCCGGGCCTTTGGCGACCAGCTTCCATTGGCCGTCACGAACGGCCCGGTTGCCTTCGTGCTCCCAGAAGATGGGCTCGGTGCGTGGCAGCGGCTGATTCGCGAACGCCGTGCGGAGGCTGACCCCTTGCATCGCCGTGATCTTCTCCCCGTTCAACTCGGCCGGATATTTCGCGGCGGCCAGGTCCACGGCGGTGGCCATGAGGTCAATCAAGTGGCCGGGCTGGGAACGCAGTTCGCCGCGGGCCGTGATGCCCGCCGGCCAGTGTGCCACCAGCGGCGTGCTGATGCCGCCCTCGTGGACCCAGTGCTTGTATTCTCGGAACGGGGTGTTGCTCACATTCGCCCACTCGCGGCCGTAGCCGATATAGGTGTCCGCCGGACCGGGCATCACCCCGTAGCCCATGCGCACGGGAAAACCGTCGCGGGTCTGCTTCGGCGTGCTGCCGTGCTGAAGATCCGTCGGAGCCATCGGCGGGAGGGAGGGCTTGTCGGCACGGACGGAAAAGTTCGTGCCCCGCCCCATCGGCTCGGCGCAGCCGCCGTTGTCCTGCAGGAAACAGATGAGCGTGTTCTCGAACTGCCCGCGCGCCTTCAGTTCGGCGACGATGCGGCCGATGCCCTGGTCCATGCAGTCAATCATCGCGGCATACACCTCCATGCAGCGCACCTCAAAGGCCTTGTTCCGCACGTTGTCCCAGGCACCGGAGGCGGGCGTGATGTCCCACTTCGCATCCACCAGACCAAGCTGCCTGGCTTTCGCCCACCGGGCGGCGCGGATGGGCTCGTAGCCGGCGTCGTAGCGGCCTTTGTATTTGGCGATGTCGCTTTCCTTTGCGTGCATCGGCCAGTGCGCGGCCGTGTAGGCCACGTAGAGGAAGAACGGCTGGTCCGCCGACTGTTGCGCGTGTTCCCGGATGAACCGGACCGCGTGATCGCTGATGGCATCGGTATAGTAGTAAGGCTCCTTGGGCTGATACTCCGAGTCGCTCACACAGGTGACAATCCGGTTATCTCGCACGAGCGAACTGGGGTCCCAAAAACTGCCCGCGCCGTGGATGGTCCCGTAGTAGCGGTCGAAGCCGCGTTGCAGCGGCCAGTTGTGGCGCGGTGGCTCGGTGCCATCCTTGGGGATGGGTGTGACGTGCCATTTCCCGACGGCGTAGGCGCGATAACCGGCGGGCTTCAGCGCCTGCGCGATGGTGATGCAGTTCTGGTTCAGGTCGTTCTGGTAACCCGCCCCGCCCTTCTTGCTGTCCACCATGTGGCCTACCCCGGCCTGATGCGGATAAAGCCCGGTGAGCAGCGACGCGCGCGTGGGACAGCAGCGCGCCGTGTTGTAGAACTGCGTGAAGCGCAAGCCCCCGGCCGCCAGCGCGTCGAGATTCGGCGTGGCGATCTCGCTGCCATAGCACCCGATGTCCGAGAACCCCATGTCATCCGAGAGGATGTAGAGAATGTTCGGCTTCGCCGGGGCGGCCGCGGCGGGGAGATTCCCAATCCCAAAGCCCAAACTCCAAAGAAGCCCCACGGTCCAAATCCCCAACCAAAGCCGCGTGCGCCCGAAGCCGATTGGAACTTGGAATTTTGGATTTGAAGCTTGGGGCCTGTGCATGACTGTGTGGACGCCCAGTGTGCCAGCGGGGTTTCGGACATGCCACCGTAGAAATCCACCGGTGGCTATCCAGCAAGCACCAACCAGCAGGATGGCGAGGTGACTGGCGCAGCTTGACACTGACCCCGAAGCCGAGCCGGCGGGGATGCCGGCGATACGGCCTGCGGGACACGGGCGCTCCGTAGCGCCGGCCTCCGGCCGGCCGTGTCGCAAGCGTCCTCGCTTGCCCCGGAGCGCGGCCCTCCGGGCCGCAGCGGCCACCT